>NZ_AUFE01000112.1 GCF_000426345.1 Cupriavidus phytohabitans
CCACGCGTGATCCTGTGGCGCCTGCCGTGCGCTCTGCGGCAGCGCTGGCCAAGGCGGCGCGCCACACGCTTGACGACGGCACACCCGTGCACAGCTTCTCGAGCCTGATGGCCGAACTCGCCACGATCGTGCGCAACACCTGCCGCACACCCAGCGCCGACGCTGAGGCGCCGACGTTCGAGCTCGTCACCACCGCCAACGCGAAACAGAAGCAGGCTCTGGAGTTGCTTCAGCAAATCCGCGTGTAGACAGAAACCGGAACCAAGGAATCACGCCAAGTGCCCGTCGCACAAGGGGAAACTCGCCCAGGCGGCTGGGGAACTTGGGGTTAGAAACGGCACGATCTGATCCGTACCTGCAAGCACTCGTGGGGAAAACTGCCAGCAGAGTCTGCGTATCTAGAATGTCCTCGAAACAACCAATTTGGCAGCGTGCTTTCGGATGTGCTCAGCTAGCCGAGGCCTGCCCAAGGCCATCATCAATGCGAAGCGCCTGCCGAGCAGCTCTGCGGCGCTCGCCCACAGCGAGATCGTCGTCGGTGGCTGCCGAGCTAGAGTGGGAAAAGCTTTCTCTTTCTTGGGAAGTTTCCCTAGTAGGGAAATACGGCAAGCCTGGACATCTATCGGTTCGCGCCGGAGGGCAATGTTCCGTTTTTCTCGAGCTAAGTTTCCCTATTAGGGAAACGACCTGCTCGAAGTGGCCATCCGCGATTGGATATCCCGGCAGGGAGCCGTCCCTCGAAATAGCGTGCGGGCTGCTGGGCTCGGGAGGTCAGTCAATCTTCTTTCCCTTTTAGTTTCCCTACTAGGGAAATTTGTGATGCGACCGTTGTACGGAAGCACCACCTCAACTCTCCCTCCGGCCGCTTCCTGCAGCGGCCATACGCATTAGCCGAGATCGATGATTTGGAGACGTACACAGCGAACGTCTCTGCTCCGATATAAAGGGAAGTCCTTCTTCAGGTTTGCTTGACCGGTAGCAAGAGGATGAGTAAGGGGAGTTGGCGCGAACAAGCCGGCGCAATCGTTAAGCCGAGGCAGTACCTTAAACATCGGGCGAGGGTCCGCTGCCAGGCACTTCCCGCAGGCACACCGTACTTTCAATCCACTAGTCGTCTTCTCCCGGTCGCAAACTCGGCAGGGCTAGGACATCGCATACGTAGATGAGGCAAGGCCTGACACCCACTTCCTCCACGAGCTGCCACCATCAAGCATCCGTGAGTCCCGGCTACATGCGCAGCCAGTACGAAAAGCAACCTAGTGTCTACGCGTGCGCCGGTCGAAATCAAATCAGTCGAGAACCGATGGCCGCGAGGTTAGCCCCGTATAGCGGAAACGCCAACTCCATCTCCGGCAACCACGTTTCCCTACTAGGGAATTCCACAGCAGCTGATCGCTCCTGGCAGGTCGTTTCCTCGATGGGGAAGTTTTTGCGACGGGAAGGACCATTGCCTTTCTTGCTCGAGCCCAAAACCCGGCCCACGCTTGCCAGAAATCCTTACGGCCAACAGCCTTCAATGGAAATCAATATAGAGATCGCACGACGAGCACCCTTGGCACCAAATTTCCCAATAGGGAAACACACCACGAGGCTATCCAGTAGGCACAAAAAAGCCCGCTCGAGGCGGGCAGTTGGGGATGGCACCAAGTCACTTGGGCTGATTGTGGAACGCTTGACTTAGCAACTCGCGAATCTGGGTCTCCAACGCATCGGTCCACGCGCCAGCCCTAATCTTCACCGTGAAGCCGTTGATGTCCCTCGTGAAGGAGCCCGCCTGTTCCTTGCCGGAGAAATACTTGTCGATGCTGCGCTCCCGCGCAGAGCTGATTGAAGCTGCTCGTCGCGTGGCTACGGCCTTGATTGCAGCCGCGACCTTACCCTGATCCAGGTTGCCCGAGGTAACGAGTGGCCAAATCTCCTTTGCCGCCGTGACTCCGGCCTCACCATGCTTCCGGAGGGTAGTGACGATTGCCTCTGCCGCGTTTCCTCCAAGCAGACGAGGTTGAAGATCCAAATCCTTCAAAATGAAATCCGGCAGTTCGCTGAAGCTCATGAAGCGGTAAATACCCGTCTTAGACATCCCCAGCGCCTCCGCTAAGCGCAAACGAGACGGAAACTCCTTCTCTGTCTGTCGCAGCGAAAGACTGATCTCATAGTCGGACAGGTCGTCGCGACTGATGTTCTCTACCATGGCGAGAACGGCCATGTCCGCGTCCGAGCAGTCGACAACCACCGCCTTGATGTCGTCGAGACTCAGCATCTTGTGTGCGCGCCACCGCCGCTCGCCGGCAACGAGCTGATAACCCGAGTCCACACGGCGTACAACGATGGGCTGCAAGAGGCCGACCTCCCGGATGGACTCTGCTAGTTCCGACAGCTTAAGTTCATTAAAGACGCGTCGCGGTTGCCATGGGTTCGGCACGATCTCCGTAACCGGCAGCTCTGACTGCAAGCCGCTTGCCTCAAGTTCTTGTACTCGCAGTTGCGCGGTGGCCAACGCTCCAGCCATACCTGGAGCCGTTTCCGTGCGATTGGTTCGGCGAGTTGCGTCGGGCTTCCGGTCCGCGGTCGAGCGGATGCCCGCCGTCTTGGCAAGCATTTGTTCGCGAATATTGCTCACTGTGCTGACCTCCACTGCTTCACAAACAGGTCGTCAACCCACCGGCAGTAGTCGACGAGTGGTTGGCGAACCCGCTGCAAGGACTTCGCTTGGCTATGCGAGCTGCTGATATCGAAGACTGTCGTAAACGCAAGCGCCCCCGAACTCATCACTGAACTTGCAGGTACTTCAAACGGCGCGAGCCAATGACGATAGGCGCCCTGCGCCCATGTGCGTACCACCGGAGCGGCAGAAGTGGGACCATAGCTTACGCGCGTCAACAACACCGAGACAAAATCGTATTTCTTATCGGCTTCGTACTTCATGAAAGACTTGGCGACGTCTGAAAAGAGCCGCCAAAACGAAAGCGAACTGAAGAAGTCAAGGTTCTCCGGCACCATGGGCATGACCATTGCGTCGGCCGCCATCAACGCATTCAAGTTGAGGTAGGACAGGGACGGTGAGGTGTCCAGAATGATGTAGTCATATTGCTTTCGTAGAGGCTTGAGCCCCTCGCGAAGGACTTGCCAGAACTTGAAACCGGGCAGCTTCATCTGCATCGCGGGCAGGTGATATTCGGCACCCACCAATTCAGTATGCGCGGGAATAAGGTCCAGGCCATCCCAATAAGTCGACTGAACCTTATCGGCCAGCCCACCCTCCACCATCTGGTCGTAAATGAATGGCAGCACGGTGTCTTCCGGAAACACTTCCTTTTCCGCATAAAGTCCACAAAGCTCTGACAGCGATGCTTGCGGGTCCAGGTCGACGACAAGCACCTTCCGCCCACGCAAGCTAAGGCCTTGTGCCAGGCACATCGTAGTCGTGGTCTTGGCCGACCCCCCCTTCAATTGGGAAGTGATAATGATTTTTCCCTCGAAGTCGGTTGGCCCCGCAACCAGCGGCGTCTGATAAATGTCAGAAACTTGCTGTACCCAGTTCCTCGCCTCGGCCAAGGTAAACGTCCGACCGCGCCCTGCCGAAGTCATTTGACCCTCTGGAAGGACGCCATCACCGTTCTTTGCCATGTGGAGAACCTGTTGGCGACTCAGGCCACACAGTTCAGCAATTTCGGACGTGGTAAACACCGGAGCGGTCTTACGCGGACGTGGCGCAAGAATCTGATCGCGCAATTCGCCCGCGTAGTCAGTCACAACATCAGCGAAGTCGCTGATTTCTGCAAGAGTGACCGTTGGGTCCATTGGCATCGGTTGACTGAAGTTTGCCATCGCTGCACTTTTTCCGAAAATTGGACAAGCGCAGAATACAGCAAATGCAAGAAAACTTCTTCCTTATTGTGTCATTCAGTCCACAAGCTGAATGTCTAGAATACCCAACTTGAGCAAACGCAAGTCACTGATTTCAATAGTCTTTCCCGTGAACGCCAATCCCCACCTGCGGGCGTACTAAGAGATCCTTTGACAGGGCTGGCAGAATTCGAAAAGGTGAGAGACCATGAAGATGAAACTCACCTTTGTTCGATTCTTGGTACAAAATCTCTCACCTTTGGGACGAACCGACACTCTGAGAAACCACTCAACAAAGAATCGATGACCAGAGAGATTCTGTTCCTTCATGATCTAAATATGCTTCTCTGAGCATATTTAGCGTACAATAACTTGCCTTTGCTCCTCTTCTAACTGGCAATACGGACGTTACTTGCCGAAGGTGAGAGATTTTGTACGCATTTCCCAGCACAGCGCGCGAGAACCCATTCACAAGGCGATGGTTGTGGCCCATCACTGTGGCGCGCAGTACAAAATCTCTCACCTTCGTAGCTGGAGAAGCTGTTTGAAAGTCGAGCCACGCGTGATAGCGCCTGAAAACGGCTGGACCAGAGGGCACTAAATGTGTGCCTCTCCCGCAGAGGTGAGAGAGTTTGTACTTCGCCTAGGGACGTCAACCGGTAGCGTCCACAATCTCTCACCTTAAGGTCGCAGGAAGAACAGCATCAGGCTTGGCAGAGACCTGTCACAAGGATTTTCCCCTCCACGAATCTGGGACCCATGCCGGGGTCACGCTAGTTGAGACTTGCCGTACAAAATCTCTCACCTTCCAACGAAGGAGTGAAGATGCCTCGACAGAGGCCCGCTGTTCGGACCTGCAGTCATGAGTATTATTGTGCGCAAATCTTCTGACTCGCCGTGTTTGTATGTTGGTTGTTGTAAACATAAAAATCGAACAAACAAACAAACCTAATAGAAGAGAGTCCTTATAAAACAATCCCTTAGAGTCTAAAAGTGAGGCGCGAAGACCGTCTAGGTGAGAGGAATTGTTCCCGAAGGTGATAGATCAGGGCGACCAAAGTTAGAGCTGTGATGGATAGAGGTGAGAACAGGCGGCGTTCATCGTGCAAAGGTGAGAGATGTAGTGGTGGAAGTGTTGATAACTTTAATAACTACTTGATTTTCAACAGGTAAACGAGACCCCCAGCGAGATCTCGATGGTGAGAGATTTTGTACTTTGGTGAGAGATTTTGTACGGGTGTTAGTGCAGGAAAGTATCCGAGGTGAGACCAATATCCATTGACATCTCACCTCCATCTGCTAAAGTCTGCCGCAATTCAGAACGTTAACAAGCTGCTCTCTCAGGAACTCGGCATGCCAAGCAGCGTAGAGAGGCGGGTGACCCCACTGCAGTACGCGCTCGACCTGTTTGTCGAGATGTCGCCCGTCCAAAAATCCATTGATGAGGTCGCCGGTGACAAAGATATCGGTTACCACAAGAACAAGGTCTTTGCACGCATCATCGGCCTTGGTATGTCCGCTCGGCGATTCGTTGACGCTGCCTATTTCATTGTCGCGCAGGAAGCTGAAGTCAAGGAGAGCTATGAGGTCACGCTCAGCTTTTTCAAATGGCTGATGCGCTATGACAGCAAAAACAGGAAGCACTTCTCAAGCGTTGTTCGCAGCGTAAAGTCGTCCATGCTCGAAGTTACCAGCGCCCCTGTCGTATCGGTCGATACGAATGGGCGCCTGCTCGAAGATTCAAGCGCCCGACAAGACGGCGACGAAGCGGAGAGCGACTTCGACGATTCCGAAGTCGATAGCGTGAGGGTTTCGGACGAGGAGGGCGACTGGCTGGAGCTAATTGGTCGCGTCAGCGTGAGGGAGGGCCGGATTCGATTTCGCGTGCCTGTCGAGCTTCAGCGACTCATCAAGGACCCAGAAAATTCATACTGGACCAGCCTCCTTGTCACGTCGAAGTTCACGCTCATTTACGCGAGAGCTATCTATGACCATATTCTGCCAAACGTGTCCGACGAGAGGACGGATTGGTTGCCGCTTGACCTCGTTCGCAATTTGCCCGGCAAGTCCTGGGCAAACAACGCCGAGTTCAAATACTTCAAGCGCGACTACCTCGAGCCTGCGGTAAACCAAATTAATGAATTTTCCGATATTGAAATTTCGTACGAGACGCGGGCAGGAACGCCTGGTTCGCGAAAGAAGGACCAGATTCGATTTAGCATGAAGCGTAAGGTCAGCGCACTGGCGTCAAAAGCGGCCATGCTCAATTCCGTTGCGCTCTACAAGATGCTTGAGGAAGAATTCGGACTCTCCGACGCCCAATTCGAACGCATCGCGGAGAACCGTAACATTTGGACCGACGCTCGAATTGAGCAGGCTATCGAGTACACACGCTGGCGCATCCGGGAGGGTGACAAAATAAGGCGAGTATCGGGCTATTTGGTGAAAGCTATTGCTGGCAACTATCGCGTTTCGGAAGCGGACAAGGAAATCGAGCGAGTTCAGGCTCAACTAGCAGGTAAGGCGGCTGCAGAGACAGAAGCCAAGGTGGCGGCGCAAACGGCAGTGGCGGCGAGTCTTGCGGCCGCAGATGCAGCAGCCGAGCAACGCAGAATGGCGGAAATGCGCGCGGCCCGTGAATTCTTTGCTAGTTCTGAGAAGAAGGTTCGGGAGGAGCTTGTCCGCAAATTTGTCACCTCGAACACCATCGGCATACGAACCATTGAGCGCCAAGGGCTCAAAGCGACAGATGTCAGTGAAGCGAACATCATGGAGCGGCCGAACATCGCCAATACGTTCTGCTCCTTTGTTGCAGGTGAGCTCAGGAAAGCCGCACGAAATCTCACGAAAAACCAGGAACCCCTGCTTTAATAGCAGGCGCCAGCCCTGCTCATTGTAAATCTTACGGCCCAAGCAATACGACTTTAGGAGCCACCTGCCACGGCGGGATGCTAAAAAAGCATCACTCGGCTGGACTCCCATGCGCTCCTGAATGGTAGGTGTGGAAATAAGATACCGCAGTGGCTTCAATCGCGATGGAGCGCAAAAAATGGGCCCAATTTACGCGACGCATGTCTGCCGCGCACCAGGCTGCGAATATCTTCAATAGCCGCGTGTGCGATCACCGACGACGGCTGCCTCGCATGCGCCGGCTGGGCGATGACGGCAGGGACGCGCCCGACCGCGACTCCGTCCATCTCGACAAGCCAGGCGCGCGCCCGGTCATGCGCCAAAGAACTTCGGCGGCCGCTAGCGTCGGTGATCACGATGGACGCTGAATCGACCTCATAGGTCGATCCGTCGGGTGCTGAAACCCGTTTGCCTCGGTATCTTTCGACGAGTTCTGCAATCTGCTGCCGCTCTCGCGTGGCCAGTGCCTCGGCTGCGCGCTCTTCGTCTTCACGGAGCTTCCGCGTCCGGACTACATGTCCATAGTCAACAGGCTTTTCGAGGAGCGACTTGAGGTACGCGAACAATTCTCGCCCCCGGAGCGCCGTGAGCGCATTGCCAGCCGCCGAGACGACGTTCGACAATCGGTGGCCCGCCGTTCGCGCAAGCCTCATCAGAAGGAACAGCGCGGACATCCTTAGCGCTTGGTCGCGTACCAGGGGCGCCAGGTCCATAGGCACCGCGCGACCGTCAATCAGCACAAAGGATCCGGGCCCAGGATGTTTCTTCGTAGAAGACTGCATGGTCTTGTTTACGCCACTCACCGGTGCGATACGTGTAGAGGCCCCGGAATCATAAGAGCGGGCCGAAACGTGGACAGAGGACTGAAGCTGCGGACTGGCGATCCCAATGCATCGGAGTAATTTTGCGGAGAACCCGATCCGCCCAACAACTTCGAGCTGCGCCCTGGTGCGCTGCTGCCGTTCCCGCTTAATAAGCCCGGCATCTTCAAGCGAGCCGAGCGCGCGATAGACCGTGGCCTCGCTGATCCCGAGATGTTGCGCGATCGTTGCCTTCCTTATGAAGGCGAGCGCGGAGGGATCCTGCTGGTTCAAGGCGAAGCGGACGAGCGTGGCCAGTACCTGACGATTCGTGATGTGCAAAGCCCGAAGTCCATCGGACTCGTAGACCAGTGCGATTGCCCTAAGAATCCGCTCAGGCAGCCGGCCGGCATCGAGCCTGGCTGCCTTGGGTTGCCGGTCGTCGGTAGCGACAGGGTCGGGAGCATGCGACGTCCCGCCGCACCTTGCTATTCTTGGGGCAATAGGAAGCCCGTCGAAGCTACATTTCATCTTCGATCAGCGTAAAGTTGGAAAGGAAACATTGACAGCGAAGGCGCGAGCTTCGACCACTCGATCCGTCTTGTAGATCGATTAAGGGGGGGCGAAGCTTTTGACCTCTTTTGCTAATGCCGATGAAAAAACCTGGAGTTGGCGGACTCCAGTTTTTTTTCGCCTGTGGATACGCCATGCCTACGAGTTCATCCACTCCTACTTGGAAATCCGCCTGGCCACGCCGCACTTGTGCCGCGGCGGACAGGTAGAGGATTGGCGATCAGCGGTCGCGCAGTCATTGGCAGATCGATCTCGGGATTTCTTGCGCGCAAGTCGGACGTCCCCCTTCTTGTGCAGCATCCGTTTGCAGGCAGCAAACACTGGGTCACAGCGCCATGTCTCTTGCGGCATCATGTAGCGATCGCCGCATCAATACCTGCCTCCAACACAAATCGAGAGGTCGGATTCTTCTTCGCCATCGACAGACGCAGATCCTCCCGCGCTCTGGTCACCGCCACATAGAACAGGCGGCGCTCCTCCGATTCGGTGCTCTTCTCATCAGGGACAACGGTTTCCTCCGCCCGAATAATCCATACCCGATCCCACTCCAGCCCCTTGGAGCTGTGCATGGTTGTCAGGATCAACGCATCCGCCGCCGGTTCATTGTTGTCGCGGCGCAGGAACTCCAGGCGGTCGGAGAAGGGACCGTTGAGTTGGGATAGCACGTCATAGGTCGTGGTAATGGCACGACGCGCAGGATCGGAGTCGGTATGTTGCATCATCCACTCGCGCACCTTCCAGCACCAGGGAGTAGAATTGCCTGTCGCAGAGCGATCGCCACTCCGCAAGCCGTTTCATGAGTTCCCGATAGCGATCGGTGGACGCCTCCGAGAGGCCCAGTTCCAAAAGCTCCTTTCTTTGCCGCTGCTCTGTATTCGCACGGCCTTTGCTGTGGAGAAGCCGGAGTTCTTGGGTACCAATCCCTTTAAATGACAGAAGCGCATCCACACCAGTGCTTTTCGTCTTCTGGATCAGTTCCAGAAGATTACACATGAGAGCAGCCTCCGGCCGGCTCAGAATCGACTTGCCGGACGCCCGAAAATTCTTGACGCCGTGTGAACGGCATACGGCCTCGACCGGATCTAGGATGCGGTTCGTACGGGCAAGCACAGCCGCCGATTGGCCGTTCTTTAGCGCTCCCGCCAGATGTTCTATCGCGGCGACAGCCTCGGCATACTCGTCAGGGAAGCGCTGAAACTGAATCCGCCCCCCGGGGCCCTTGTGCGCAACCAGTTCCTTTGGGATCCTGTCACGGTTATTCCGGATGATCCTGTCGGCCGCGTCAAGGATCTCTGCGTGGCAGCGGTAATTGTTCCCTAGCACCACCGGCTGCGCATCAAACTGACGAATAAATGACTCCATCCCCCGGAAGCCAAGCGCGGACCGGAAGCCATAGATGCTCTGATCGTCGTCGCCTACAACCGTCACGATCGATCTGGCCTGGGCGTGCAACGCAATCCATTGGTACTGTAGTGGGTCTGTATCCTGAAACTCGTCGACTAGCAGATAGGTGAAGGGGTAGGGCGAGATGGTTCCGCGCTGCATGCCGTCCACTGCAAGTCGAAGCATGTCCTGGAAATCGATCTTCCCATTTCGCTCCAGTGCATCTTGGTAGCCGCGGTAGAGCAGTTCCTCTGCGGTACCGGCCTGAACGTTACCGAAGTTGGTCTTGATGATCTCAATCGCGGCGATGGCATCATCAACCTTCCAGTCCAACCCGACGTCGGAGAGTACCTGGATAAGCAGGCCAGTACGATCGCCGTCGGTTGCAATGTCCGGCGCGTGCCCATCCGCCTTGCCGAGTTGCTTATAGGCAAGCGAATGGAAGGTGCCTGCCAGCAACCGTTTCTTGGCACCTGCGCCGGCGAGCGCAAGAATACGTTCTCGGAGTTCCACCGCGGCGTCCTTGCTAAAGGTTACGGCGCCAACGATTGCCTTCGACTCCGCCAGCAGCATGGCCGCCTTCGTGGCAATGGTCTTGGTCTTTCCTGCGCCTGGACATGCCACGGCGACGCAATGGCGGCGCAACTCCACGACTTCGCGCTGGGCTGGATTCAATTCATCGAGCATGGTCGATCACCACGATATGATCGTCGACGCCGCGCCAGTGGACACCGTCAGCGTCACGGATCACAAGACTTCCGGTCCTTTCCTCATGTGCGACTACGATGCCTTCGCCGAACGAATCGAGGTCGGTCTGAAATTCCACGGTGGCGTATATCAAGCTCATTGGATGGTTAACCGGTTGAGATGAATTCAAGGGCCGCCTGCTAACCCGGCGGCCGTTATGGTTCAGAATCCACGAACGGTGGTCATCAGCTTCAGGTGGGTCATGTAGCTGCGCAGGCCGAGAGGGTGGAAGGTGCGCAGGAAACGTGCGACTTCGTCGTTACTCATGAGTCAGAAATATAGCGGACACATGGATGCCTGAAGAACGACCGCACGAGCTTCGGGTTGCGTCCAATTTGGGCAAGCTGCTCGTGAATTCGCGGGCCCAGCTTTTCGCCTTTTTGCAAAGGACGTCGGGCGGCGCCATTGCGCTTGACGTGACTCCAAACTAGCTCATCTGGATTGAGGTCGGGTGCGTATCCGGGCAGGAAATGCAAGGTCAGTTTGCCCGCCGTACTGGCGACGTAGTCCTTGACGATGGCTTTCTTATGCGCAGGCAATCCGTCCACGATCAGATGCACCGCCTTCTTTCGATTGAACATCAAC
>NZ_AUFE01000113.1 GCF_000426345.1 Cupriavidus phytohabitans
TGCCGAGCATGAATGCGATCAGTGTCGGCAGAGTGAGCTTGCGCTGACGGGTGAAAGCGGCGGGACGTTCGGGATGGCGAGCAAGATCGTGAAAGACCTTGGTGTGCAAATATTCGGTAAGCGAAGCGAACAAATCGGACAGGGGCATGAGAGCCAAGCGAAGATCGAAGAACGATCCTCTATGGGCCGCCGCCCGGCTGGCGCTAAACAGCCAGCGCAAGCAGGGCGGCGGCCCCTCGAACCTCGTCATCTGTCAAGGGTTCGCGGGGGGAATTGCGATTTTATTGGCGGCTTAACTTGGATGGATTGGTCCTCCGCCCCCCTCATCCCAAAGCGCGGTAACTGCTGAGGCCCGTTCTGAAGAATCACGGCACTTTTGCCACCCTGATTGTTGGCGTATGTTACTCCTGTGGATATCAATCCATACAGGGTCACTGAGCTCTGGGCGTGTGCGCTCACAGCCAATCCCGCCATGCCAAGCCCAATCGCGGTGGCCACATTCGCCGCCAGCGCTCTCCTCTTCATCGCCATACTTGTCTCCTATCCCTGTTTAGGTTCTTTGCCCAGGTAGTCATCAATGCCGCGTCCTGCGAATGGCATTGACGACCTACCGGCTGTGAGAGGGACTCTAAGCGGCGAAGCGAAGCTATCACAGTGAGGAAGCCGTAAAGCAGGTATGCATGCGCAGCATATGCGACGCCAGGCGGTCAGACGCGTGCTCCAGAGTTCTGCTTGGTCTCCCTTCCGCATACCCCCCGGGGAGCCGGCTAATTAGTGCGGCAATTGGCGAGCTAAGGAAGATATGTTGCTGGTGACAAATCAGATATGTCGGCACGGGCATGACCGAGGTTAGATGCATATCTGCTTTGCCGAACGGTTCATATGAAAATTCGCCGCATTTGCGTAGATTCCGCCTACTTTGATAGCGAGGACACCCGATGCATCGACAGGAAATGGGCATTTACATTCACCAAGTGCCACGCAAGTCTAGTGGCTCTCTTTGGCTGCCCTCCGAGAATTACTATGGCTGAGTTCGTCAGTACCGAGGTCCAAGAACACGTTGGCGTAATCGTCGTGAATAGGTCTGAGCGCCGCAACGCGCTGAGCCTTCAGGTGAAGGCCGAAATCGTCGATGCCGTCCGAACTCTAGAGGTAGACGAGCGTGTGAGAGTTCTTGTGATTTACGGCAGCGGAGGATGCTTTGCGGCAGGAACCGATATCGCAGAAATGGCGGAAATGCGTCCCACAGACCATCTACGCCAAGCAACTGAGGAAGTCTTCCAGGTGGTACGTCACAGCCGCAAACCTGTTATCGCGGCGGTAGAAGGCTATGCACTGGGCGGCGGGTGCGAGTTGGCACTAGCTTGCGACTTGATTGTTGCTGCAGCGGATGCTCGATTTGGACAGCCGGAAATCAGGGTCGGCATTATGCCTGGTGCAGGTGGTACTCAGCGGCTACTTCGCACAGCGGGTCGTTACAAGGCAGCACTCTGGACGCTCACCGGTGACATGATTGAGGCAACCGAGGCCTATGCTGCCAACTTGGTCAGTCTGCTAGTGCCCAGCGGCGAAGCGTTGAGCAGAGCAATAGATATCGGTACCCGAATAGCGTCCATGCCTCCACTAGCGGTACAGGCTATTCGAGAAGCATTGCGTTTGGGCGCCGACGTATCCCTCGAAACCGCGCTCGCACTGGAAAGGCGTCTGTTTGAGCGATTGTTCGACAGCGAGGACCAAAAAGAGGGAATGAAAGCATTCCTCTCCAAACGTCAACCGCTTTATCGAGGGCGGTAAGAACCGGACTCTTTCCTTTTCAAACTCGGATACGACTCGACGACCCATCGAGATTGGACAGATTGGATTGAAAACTCAGATTTCGTACGCGCTGGACTTCCAATCAGTTATCGCGAACTTGTGAAGCGAACCGGCGTCGAGTTCCTCCCAGGCATCCCGCTAATGGAATAACGTTCGGCCCAGCATGCCGCCGTCTCTTCGTACGCTGCAGCGCCCGCGCTGCAAGGAGTCACTCGACTGCACCGCCATCCTCGCTGGGCATTTGCTTCAGGAGGTAGATGAAGAATGGGTCGAGTAGATGCCTGTGCCCGACGCATCATCGGTCCCGAGCCAAGGAGGACATCCCTTCCTCACTCCGATGCCCTTTATCTGACGTCAGAGTATCCACGTGTAGCCAAGGACCAGCTGTCAACTTGGGATTTCGTAAGCCGATTTCCCCCGGTCGCCGCATTCAGAGTTCCCTTATCGCTGTTTATCGGTGCCTAGGGTAGGTGTGCGGGTCGGCCCTGGCCGCGCGTAATGTGAACGCATTCACGTCATGCACTGGGGCCGCGCTGAGGGAAGCCGCGAGAACAAGTTCGCTACAGGGCTTGGGCCAACGACGCTGATTGAGGAATAGCATCATGGGTAACAGCCATCTGGCTTCAAAGTGCCATCTCCGAGGAGACAGCCCCGGCGAGCCCCCAGTGCCTGGAGCAAACGGCATCCTCGCGCGCATCCCTGGGCAGTATGTTTCGGCCAAGATACGGACAGGTCCGGGCGGAACCGGGCGCATCAAATGGCTACCAGATGCCGAGCCGCAAGGCACAACAAAACCCTACCGAAACCCAACAACCACCTCATTACTCCGCCCCTGCAAAACCGGCACCAGGCTCCCCTGCCCCGGCACCCGAAACGCAAACACAAAGCCCTTGGTAGCATCATCCCCGGAGAACGCTGACGTCTGCCCCTCAGCCTGGGGCAGCATCACGCACCGCTGCGCATTGCAGAGATAGGCCTGCAGTTCCACAGGCGGCGTCTGAGCGAAGCGATAGCGCCACCGCACCGTGGTAATCACCCCTTCAGCCTGCGGCAACACCCCCACCGGCTGAATAGGCGCCGATACGGCCCGCTGCCCCCGCCCATGCAACGCCGGCCCATTGACCGACCCGGTCCACGCATGCCGCGTACCGCCTTCGATCGCCGCCCAGGCACAAGCCGAGGCAGCCAGCAGCACGACCCCTGCGCCGCGCGCGAGCAGGCCGCCAACTGCCATCACAACAACCCACGCATCTGATTCCGCAACCGCGTAATCGCCTGCCCCCGGATCTGGCACACCCGTGACTCGGTCACATCCAGCACCGCCCCGATCTCCCGCAGGTTCAGCTCCTGGTCATAGCACAGCGACAGCACCAGCTTCTCGCGCTCGGGCAGCCGGTCGATGGCGCGGATCAGCGCCTGGCGCATGCCGCTTTCCATCAGCACGGTCAGCGGATTGCCGTCGTCGCTGCCGCCAAGATGGCGGTCGAGGAAATCCTCTTCGCCGGAGCGCTCGAAATCCTCGTAGTGCAGCAGCTGGCAGCCATAGACTTCGTTGAGCAGGACCTGGTATTCATCCAGCGGCATTTCCATCGCCTCGGCCACCTCGGAATCGATCGGCGTGCGTCCGAGCTTCTGCTCGAGCGAGCGCTGGGTGCGTTCGATGCGCCGCGTGAACTGGCGCAGGCTGCGCGACTGCCAGTCGTTGGCGCGCACCTCGTCGAGCATGGCGCCGCGGATGCGCTGGCTGGCGTAGGTCTCGAAGCGCGCGCCGTGGGTGTCTTCATAGCGCTTGGCGGCATCGAGCAGGCCGATCATGCCGGCCTGGATCAGGTCGTCGATCTGCACGCTGGCAGGCAGCTTGGCGGCCAGCTGCAGGGCGATGCGACGCACCAGCTGTGCGTGCGCCTTGACCACATCGGCCTGGTCGAGCTTTCCCTGGATCGTGTACATGGTGCAATTCTCGTGAATGCTGGATTGCTGGACGGACGCGCCACGCGGCGCACCGGCTGGCTCAGGGTCTGGTTCGTCGGTAAGGCATGGTTCGCGCGGCGCTCATGCCGGCACCGGCGTCGCGGCGGAGGCTGGCGCCTCGGTGCGCAGCGGCCAGCCGCCGATGCTGCCGGCGGTGCGGCGCAGCGCGCTGGTCGCGGGTGCGGCCGGGAAAGCCTCGACCACGCAGCGGCCAAGCTGCACCCCGCGCGCCACCAGCGGATCGGCCGGCAGCCAGCCGGCGCACAGCACTTCCACGCCCAGGTACTGGCTGGCGGTGCGCGCGAGGTTGCGCAGGATCGCCTGCACGGCGGCTTCGGCGGCGGCCATGTTGACCACCAGGTGGAAGCGGCGCCAGGCGTACAGGTGGTGCAGGCGCTTGACGCAGGCATACGCGGCGGTGATCGACGCCAGTTCCGGGCGCATCACGATCACCACGTTGTGCGCGCTGCCGGCAAAGGGCGACAGCGCGCCTTCGGCATCGGCAGTGGCATCGACCAGCACGCTGCGGAAGGCCGACAGCGCCGCGGCGGGCACCTCAAGCCCTGCGCGCTGGCGGCCGGCCGGCAGCACCGATACCGCGCCGCCGGTGCCGGCGCCCGCCGCGGCTTCCAGGGGCAGGCGTCCTTCCTGCACGTCGGCGAGCGTGCCGGCCGGGGTTGCGCCGGCAAGCCGGGTTGCGCGCGCCGTGGCCGGGTCTTCGTCGAGCAGCAGCACGCGCTCGCCCTGCATCGCCAGCGCGTGCGACAAACCCAACGCCACCGTGGTGGCGCCGGCACCGCGTTCGCTGGCCACCACGGCAATGCGGCGCGTGGCGCGCGGGGCCAGCATGCGCCGCAGGCTCTCTGCCTGGTCCATGGCAAGGGTGCTCACTGCAGGGCTCCCATGGTATCGACTCCCATCGCATCGACCACCTCCACGGCAGCGGCAGGTGCCGCCGCCGTGCGGCCGGGATAGTTCTCCAATACGTCGAGCAGCGCCAGCATGCGGCCCATGCCTTCATTGAGCACGGTGCCCGGCACCGCCGCGCCGGCACGCACGGTGCGGCCGGCCAGCCGTGCCAGGAACGCCGGCGCGGTCGCGGTTGGCGCGTGTTCGAGGCGCAGCACCGACATGCCAAGCTGCAGCGCCGCGAGTGTGGCACTGGCGGCGTGGCCGGCTTCGGCGTCCTGCGCGAAGTGGTCGGCGGCATGGCGCAGCGTGCGCAGGCGCGTTTCGGCCGTGTCCGACCATGGCGTCCAGTGCGCCACCTGCGCCGCGTCCGGCGCCAGCACCGGGTCGCACAACGAATAGCGGGTATCGAGCAGCTCGCCGCTGGCGCGATCGACCAGGCGCACCACCACCAGGCAGGCATCGATCCCGCCTTCCGGGGCGCCCTTGCCACGCGCGGGGCTGTCGGGCACGCGCACGTCGGCGGTGGCGAGCCAGCGCACGGCGTCGCGCTCGCGCACGACGGCGTCGCCGACGGCGTGGAAGGTCAGCGTATCGGCGAGCGCATCGAGCTTCCAGGCGGCGCCTGCGCTGATCACGCGCACGGTCTTGCGCGCGCCCGCGATCCAGCGTTCTCCGGCCTGCTGCCAGCGCGCCAGCGTGGCGGCGGACGGCATCGCGTCGACCAGGTTGACCACCTTGCGCGCGGCGCTCATGGCCGCGCGCAGGTTGGCGGCCTCGGCATCGGCTTCGCCCAGCGGCTGGCCGGCGCGGCCGGCGGCGGTGACGGTGGCGGCCAGCGGCGTGCCGCTGCGGTCGCCCAGCCACAGCGTGTGCTGCAGCGGCTGCGGCGCGCGGCGGCCGGGCACGCTGACCGGCAGCGTGGCCGCCAGCGCCAGCACGTACTGGTCGCAGGCACGGTTGACGTCGCGGCAGACCGCTTCGCGCACCTGCTGCGCCATCGCGCGCAGCGCGGTATCGCCCGCGGTGCGCTGCTGCCACAGCGAGCGCGCCAGGTCGAAGCCGAGGCCGGCGTGGTTGAGCTCCGCGACACATTGGCCCAGCGCGTCGGCGCTGTCGGTCAGCGAGCGCAGCACGTCTTCGGCACCGCCCTTCCCACCGTTCCCGGCCGGCTCGTCCGCGACCGCCTGGCGGCGGCGCGCGACGTCGGCATCGGCGAAGACCGAGCCGCGGCGCGGCGTCAGGAAGGCGCGTTCGACCAGCGCGGCGCTGCTGGCCAGCTCCAGGTGCTCGGGCACGCGCTGCCCGGTGGAGGCGTAGAACACCGGCAGGCGGTGGCGGATCACCACGTCGAGCACGGAGCCCAGGTGCGTGGCCTCATCCAGCTTGCTGATGATGCAGCCGTCGATGCCGCCGCCATCGGGCGCGGCATCGTGGCGGTAGGCATGCACGACTTCATTGAGCGTGTCGCCGTGGCTGGCGCCATTGAGCAGCAGCACGCGCTGCACCGGCGCGGGCACGCCGGCCAGCATGGCGATCTGCTCCGACAGGCTGCGGTCGCGCTGGCTCATGCCGACGGTGTCGATGATGACCAGGTGCTTGTCCTTCATCGCCGCCAGCGCGAAGCGCAGGTCGGCGGCGTCCTTCACCGCATGCACCGGCACCCCGAGGATGTCGCCGTAGATGCGCAGCTGTTCATGCGCACCGATACGGAAGCTGTCGGTGGTCAGCAGCGCCAGCTTGTCGGCGCCGTGGCGCAGCACGAAGCGCGCCGCCAGCTTGGCGGTGGTGGTGGTCTTGCCCACGCCGGTGGGCCCGATCAGCGCCAGCACGCCGCCCTGCGCAAACAGGTGGTCTTCGTCGCCCAGCACCGGCACCTTGCTGGCCAGTTCCTTGCGGATCCACGTCATCGCGGCCGGACGGTCGTAGCCCAGCGGCAGGCGTGCCAGCAGCGTGCGCGCGAGCTGGCCGGAGAAGCCGGCGCCCACCAGCCATTCGAACAGCGATTCGCGCAGCGGATCGCCGGCGGCAACGCCGTGGCCTGCAGCGGTGGGCGCATTGCCGATGCCGGCAAGCTGGCGTTCCAGCATCGCGCGCATCGACTGCAGCTCGCCGCGCAGGTCGCCGATGGCTGCAGGCTCGGCCGCCGGCGCGGGCGGCACGTAGGCCTGTGCGCTGGCCGATACGCTGCCCAGATCGGCATCTCGCATCGCAACGATCTCGACACCGCCCTCCACGGTACGGTTGGACAGCACCACGGCATCGGGGCCCATGGCTTCGCGCACCTGGCGCATGGCCTCACGGCCGTTGGCGGCGACAAATTTGGCTACGCTCATCGTTGGCTCTGTCGTTGGCTTTGTCGTTGGCTTTGTCGTTGGCACCTCACGCGCCGATCATGGCGGTGATGCGGATATTGCGGTTGTCAGGCACTTCGGCGTGCGACAGCACCCTCAGCTGCGGCAGCGTGCGGCGCAGGAAGCGCGCCATCAGCGGGCGCAGCTGCGACGGCACCAGCAGCACCGGGTCCAGCCCCATCTGCTCCTGGCGCGTGACCGCGCCCTGGGTCTGCTGCAGCAGCGCATCGGCCAGCCCCGGCTCGATGCCGCCGCCGTTGGTCAGCGCGTGCGACAGCACCCGCTCCAGCCCGGCGTCGAGGCCGATCACCTGCAGGTCGGCGTTGTTGGGGAACAGCTGCTGCGTGATGGCGCGGCCCATCGCCACGCGGACCATCGCGGTCAGTTCGTTGGGGTCGCTGAGCTTGGGCGCATGCTCGGCCACCACGTCGAGGATGGTGCGCATGTCGCGGATCGCCACGCCTTCGTCGAGCAGGTTCTGCAGGATCTTCTGCAACGCCGTCAGCGAGATGGTCTTGGGCACCAGGTCTTCGGTCAGCTTGGGCGCATCCCTGGCGATGCGGTCCAGCAGCGCCTGCACTTCCTGGCGGCCGAGCAGTTCGGCCGCATGCATGTGGATCAGGTGGTTCAGGTGCGTGGCGACCACGGTGCTGGCATCGACCACGGTGTAGCCGTAGGACTGCGCCTGCTCCTTGATGCCGGCGTCGATCCACACCGCCGGCAGGCCGAAGGCGGGATCGCGCGTCGCCGCGCCCGGCAGCGTGCCGCTGACCTGGCCCGGGTTGATCGCCATCCACTGCCCCGGCATGGCTTCGCCGCGGCCGATCTCGACGCCCTTGAGCGTGATGCGGTAGGCATTGGGCTTGAGCTCCAGGTTGTCGCGGATATGCACGACCGGCACCAGGAAGCCGATTTCCTGCGCCACCTTCTTGCGGATGCTCTTGATGCGGCCGAGCAGTTCGCCGTCCTGCGCGCGGTCGACCAGCGTGATCAGGCGATAGCCCACTTCCATGCCGAGCGGGTCGACCAGCGCGACGTCGTCCCAGCTGGCTTCGGTCGATTCCTGCGCCACCGCGGGCGTGCGTTCCTCGCGCTGCTTCACCTGCTGCTGCGTCGCCGCCTTGCGCGACAGGTAGCGGCCCATCCAGACCAGCGCGCCGGACAGCAGCAGGAAGGCGAAATGCGGCATGCCCGGGATGATGCCCATCAGGCCCATGATGCCGGCGGTCAGGTACAGCACGCGCGGGTTGGAGAAGAGCTGCCCGGTCAGCTGTTCGCCGACGTCCTGCTCATTGGCCACGCGCGACACGATCACGCCGGCCGCGGTGGAGATCACCAGCGCCGGGATCTGCGCGACCAGGCCGTCGCCGATGGTCAGCAGCGTGTAGTTGTGCACGGCGGTGCCGAAGTCGAGGTCGTGCTGCACCATGCCCACCACCATCCCGGCGGCGACGTTGATGAACATGATGATCAGGCCGGCCACGGCGTCGCCGCGCACGAACTTGCTGGCACCGTCCATGGCGCCGTAGAAGTCCGATTCCTGCGCCACTTCGGCGCGGCGCTTCTTGGCCGCCGCTTCGTCGATCAGGCCGGCGTTGAGGTCGGCATCGATCGACATCTGCTTGCCGGGCATCGAGTCCAGCATGAAGCGCGCGCCCACCTCGGCGATACGGCCAGCGCCCTTGGTGATGACCATGAAGTTGATCACCACCAGGATCGCGAACACCACGATACCAACCGCGAAGTTGCCGCCCACCAGGAAGTGCCCGAACGCTTCGACCACCTTGCCGGCGGCGTCGGGGCCGGTATGGCCTTCGAGCAGCACCACCCGGGTGGAAGCGACGTTCAGCGACAGGCGCAGCAGCGTGGTAAACAGCAGCACCGCGGGGAACGCGGCGAAGTCCAGCGGCTTCTGCGTGTACATGCTGACCAGCAGCACCATGATCGCCAGCGCGATATTGAAGGTAAACAGCAAGTCCAGCACGAAGGCCGGCAGCGGCAGGATCATCATCCCCAGGATCATGATGATCAGCAGCGGACCGGTGAAGGCCTTCATCTGGCCGGCAGAGCGCAGGCCGGGCAGGTTCATTAGCGAGCTCAGAGCGTTCATGCGTGGCTTTCCGGTACGGCGAGTTCATCAGGCACCAGCAGGTCCGACGGCGCTCGCGGCTGCGGGCCCTGCGAGTAGTGCCAGTGCTTCAGTTGGTAGACCCAGGCCAGCACTTCGGCCACGGCGGTATAGAGTCCTGCGGGAATCTCGTGGCCCAGCTCCACGTGGCGGTGCAGCGCGCGCGCCAGCGGCGGCGCCGACATCAGGGGCACGCGGTGCTCGGCCGCCAGCGCGCGGATGCGCGCGGCGACTTCGCCGGTGCCCTTGGCCACCACGCGCGGCGCGCTCATGCGGCCTTCCTCATAACGCAGTGCCACGGCGAAGTGCGTGGGGTTGGTCACCACCACGTCAGCCCTGGGCACCTCGGTCATCATGCGGCGGCGCGCCATGGCGCGCTGCTGCTGGCGGATGCGGTTCTTGATATGCGGGTCGCCCTCGCTCTCCTTGAATTCCTGCTTGACCTCTTCCTTGGTCATGCGCAGCTTCTTGAAGAACTCCCAGTACTGCCAGGGCACGTCGATGGCCGCCACCACCAGCAGCGACAGCGACACCACCAGGCAGCAGTACAGCACCAGGTCGACCATGTGCAGCAGCGCTTCCTGCACCGGCGCGTTCATCAGCGCGATGGCTTCCGGCAGGCGCTGCCACAGCACCCAGGCCCCGACCGCGCCCACCAGCAGCGACTTGGCCACGGCCTTGAGGAGCTCGACCAGCGAGTGCGCGGAGAACATGCGGCCCAGCCCGGCGATCGGCGACATGCGCGAGAACTGCGGCGCGAACGCCTTGGCCGAGAACACCCAGCCGCCCAGCATCAGCGGCGCGGCCAGCGCGGCAACGCCAAACAGCAGCAGCAGCGGCAGGAAGGCGAGCAGGCTGTCCCATACCATCAGGGCGAAGCGCGACAGCATGCGCGAGGTATCGAAGGCGGTTTCCCGCTCGAAGCGCAGCGCGCCCTGCATGACCTGGTTGAGGCTGCGACCCATGTGGCCCCCCAGCGTCCACAGCCCGACGACGCCGGCGATCAGCATGATGAACGTGGCCAGCTCGCGCGAACGCACCACCTGCCCCTCCTCGCGCGCCTTTTCCAGGCGCCGGGGTGAGGCGGGTTCGGTTTTCTCGAGATCGCTTTCTTCGGACATCCACGCTCCGTGCGAAGCGGCAAGCCGCTATTCGTCAGGACGGATTATCGAAGCGTGGGGGGTTTCCCATTCATGGGAAAAGGCGGGGGATTTGGGTGTTGTTTGGGAAATGGGGGGCGATTGGGGGTTAACGGCATTTCCTTATACGGAAGTCATGACTCTTCCCGCAGTGCCTGAATGGTGAGCGCGGCGTCCATGGTTCGCTGCATGCCGATCCAGATCGTCTTGGCACCGGGCTCTCCATCGCTCTTGCGCCCAAGGAACCCACCCAGGGAAGCAACCAACCGAATCATCTGATTGAGTGTGACCGGTGTCTTCGGGCGTGCCTTCTTGGCGAGCACGTATGCTCCCCGAATTTCGTCGGCGTCAAAGAACAGGGACGCATCCAGTTCCGGGCAAGTTCTGCCCAATCGCATCAAGCGGGCAATGCGCCAAGCTACCACCATATACAACGCCAA
>NZ_AUFE01000114.1 GCF_000426345.1 Cupriavidus phytohabitans
GCCGAAAGATTGCCTTTCTCAGCCACCACAGTGTCATAGCTGCGGAAGTCCCGCATCTCTCCTTCGATTTCCCATAGCTCATCACCGCGCCGGTAGCACCGGTATTGCACTTGGCGCGTGTGCAGCAAAACTCTCTCGTTATTCATCGGGGCGCCCGCTCTGGTGTTAATGGTTGAGCCATTGTATAGTTGCATCGATGGTCGGTGCAATGGGCTTTGCTGGCTCAATCGCTTATGAGCTACTTGGCCGGGCGCGATGAGTCCGTCTTTTGACCCGCTAGCTAATGCGTGGATGAAGCGAGCGCAACTCGATCGTTTTGGATGCACCGGGCTCCCTAGCAACATTGAACTACTGGAGACTTCATGAATCGAGAGAGCACTTTTCCCACTTCGGGCCCCCTCGCTGGCTTGCGTGTGATTGAGATGGCTGGCATTGGCCCAGGGCCGTTCGCGTGCATGCTTCTATCGGACCTAGGCGCCGAGGTTGTCCGGATTGACCGGAACGATGCGAAGTTGGGTGATCAATTCGATATCGTCGGCCGAGGTCGCAAGACGGTACTCTTGGACCTCAAGAATCAAGCGGACGTTGAGAAAGTACTCGAGCTTGTTTCAGAGGCCGACATCTTGGTGGAAGGGTTTCGGCCGGGTGTAATGGAACGCTTGGGCCTTGGTCCTGCAGATGTTGAAAAGCGCAATCCAAAACTTGTGTACGGTCGAATGACAGGTTGGGGGCAGGACGGACCGTTAGCCCAAGCCGCTGGTCACGACATCAACTACATTGCGATTTCGGGTGCGCTCGCAAGTATTGGCGAAGCGGGCCGAGCGCCGGTTCCCCCTCTGAACCTTGTGGGTGACTATGGCGGCGGGAGCCTATATCTCGTCGTCGGAATTTTGGCCGCTGTATTTGAAGCGCAACGCTCGGGCAAAGGACAGGTTGTTGATGCAGCGATCTGCGATGGCGCGGTGTCGCTCACGAGTTTGTTTCACACTCAACTCTTGCGAGGCCACTACGTCGAGAAAAAGGCAAGCAACATGCTCGCTGGTGGGGCGCCTTACTATAAGTCTTACGAGACTTCCGACGGCGAGTACATCTCAGTTGGTCCCATTGAGCCGAAATTCTTTGCATTGCTCTGCGAAAAACTGGATGTCCCTGCTGAGCTACGCAAGTCGCAGAACGATCGCGCCAAGTGGTCGGCACTCGAAGCCCACTTTGCCGAGACATTTCGCACGAAGTCTCGCTCGCACTGGTGTGAACTTCTTGAGGGCACGGATGCCTGCTTTGCCCCTGTGCTGACGCTGAGCGAAGCTGGCAACCACCCGCATCTGCAATACAGAAAGTCCTTCGTCTCGGTTGGCGGCGTCCAGCAACCGGCACCCGCCCCACGCTTCTCTCGCACGCCTAGTGCCGTACAAGGACCTGCTCCCAAAGAATCTGTCAATCCAGCCGACTTGCTCGAGGCTTGGCGGGAGTTATCGCGCACCTAAGCGATGTGCGGCTTTGCACTGGGTACCGGCTCTCATAAGTGGGAAGGCCGCACGGGAAGCACATTCGGGTTATGACCGTCCGAAAGGTTCAACATGAAAACACGCATTACAGAATTACTGGGTACTGCCTATCCAATTATCCAAGGGGGCATGCAGTGGGTTGGGCGCGCCGAGCTAGCCTCCGCCGTCTCAAACGCGGGCGGCCTCGGGGTGCTGACAGGTCTAACCCAGCCAACTCCCGAAGCGTTACATCGCGAGATAGGTCGCTGTCGTGAAATGACTGACCGACCTTTCGGCGTCAACATGACGATCTTTCCGACCATCAAGCCACCGCCGTATGCAGAGTACATCGACGCTATTATCGAGAACGGCGTCGGTGTGGTGGAGACTGCAGGAAACAAAGCGCTCGAGTACCTTCCCCGGCTGAAGGCTGCTGGAGTGAAGGTCATCCATAAGTGCGTTGCAGTCCGCCATGCGCTCACGGCGGAACGTCTCGGCGTAGATGCAATCAGCATTGATGGTTTCGAGTGTGCTGGACATCCTGGCGAGGAAGACATTCCAGGGATGGTGCTGATCCCGATCGCTGCTCGACAACTTCGGGTTCCAATAATAGCATCGGGTGGCATTGCTGATGGGCGAGGCATGGCAGCAGCCCTGACCCTTGGCGCACATGGCGTGAATATGGGGACGCGTTTTTGCGCGACGCGGGAAGCCCCTATTCATGACAACATCAAGCAGCGCCTTCTGGCCGCCAGCGAACGCGATACCAATCTGATTTTCCGAACGCTGAAGAACACGGCAAGGGTGTTGAAGAACGCGGTCTCGGACCAGGTCGTGGCCACAGAACGTCGCCCAGGCGGCTGCGAGTTTGAAGATATACGCGAACTTGTCGCTGGCGCGCGCGGGAAAGCCGCTTTACAGAAGGGCGATCCGGATGGCGGTATTGTGACCGCCGGAATGGTGGTTGGCTTGATTCACGACATCCCAAGCTGCGCAGAATTGCTGGAACGGATGGTTGCTGAATGCCGCGAGAGCCTGACGAGCGCTGGCGCGCTGGCCGTCGCTTGATAGTCTGGGATGAATCGAGGCCGAGGGCCGTCAGTCCCGAGGCCATGTTTGGAGAGCTAAATTATGAGTAATCGTGAAGAGCAGGCAAGCATCGTTCTTGAGAATCTGCTGTCGTCGCGGCACAGCTGTCGCGCTTTTCTACCTGAGGAGGTCCCGCAGGACGTGGTCGAGCGCATTGTTTCGCTCGCACAGCGTACCGCGTCATGGTGTAACGCTCAGCCATGGCAGGTGGTCATTACGCGAGGTGCCGCTACCGAGCGCTTTCGGGAGGCAATGCTCGCCCCGTCGGAGCAAGACGACAAGCGCCCGGACTTCGAGTGGCCTCGAGAATATCAAGGTGTTTATCAGGAACGCCGCCGTGAATGCGGCTTGGCGCTCTACGATGCAGTAGGCGTTGTGCGTGGCGACCGAGCGGCGTCTGCTAAGCAGGCTCGCGAGAACCTGCGGTTGTTTGGTGCTCCGCACGTTGCAATTGTGACCAGCGACGAGGCCCTTTCTACTTACGGTGCGGTTGACTGCGGCGGCTACGTGGCCAATTTTATGTTGGCCGCGACCAGTCTAGGCGTGGCAACGATTGCGCAGGCGGCGCTGGCTTCTCGTCCGGAAAGGGTCCGCGACTGTCTCAATCTGCCGCAGGACAGGCGCATCGTGTGCGGCATTTCTTTCGGCTTCCCCGACACAGGACACCCGGCTAACAGCTTCCGGACTAGTCGCGCGGATCTCTCTTCGACGGTAAAGTGGCTTGACGCCTGATCAAGTATTTTTTCGCGCAGCGGGGCGCTGTTGTCGGGACTTCGGCGCCTCCTCCTTCTCCGTAACAAGCGAAAGATAAGCTTGCTGGAGTCGTTTGAGGCTAGCCTCCATCTCAGCGACGGCAGCATCGGCGTCCTTCGCGTGCATGTGTTTCATGAAGCGCTTTCGGGACGGCAGCACGAAGGTGTTCTCATACTCGCCAATGCTGTTGACGAACTTGGCTAGCACGGCCAGTAGGCCATCCATCATGATGACCATGATGGGGTTGCCCGACATCCTGGCAAGCATCCGATGAAAATCGAAATGAATCTCGGCACGGCGAGGGAAGTCGCCTTCTTCTGAAGCCCGAGTTGCCTCGTCGATATTCCCTTGTAGGGCAGCCAGGTCTTCGGCGGTAGCGCGGCCGCAAGCTTCGCGGACGATGACAGACTCAAGCCAGATGCGAGCTTGCGTGAGTTGATCCGGCGTGATGGACCCTACGTGGTACAAGTCCATGAGGCTATTCGTGATAGCCAGGCCGGACCCTTCGCTGATGAATGCGCCACCGCTGGCCCCCTTCTGAAGGCGGACCAATCCGGCATGCTCGAGGGAGCGAAGGGCCTCTCGCAGGGTGTTGCGAGACACGCCAAATTGAACAGCCAATGCTCGCTCAGCCGGCAATCTGCTGCCGACTTTTAGTCGGCCTTCTGCAAGCTCCGCGCGAATCTGGTCTGCAATCTCCTCGAAAGCTCTTGCCGAGCGCACGGCCTCAAAACGAGGACTTGTGGCGGCAGAGGGAGCATCAGCGGTTTTCAAGGTAGAAGTGGTCATGGGCTTACAAACTTGGTCGATTTACAGCGGCGGCTCGGATTTGATCAGGCGGCAATCTTCCGCTTCCGTGCAGGCTTCTTGCTCTCACTCTCAAGGTAGTCGCTAACGTGCCGCAGGTGCGTGGTCATGGCTTGGCAAGCTCCCTCGGCATCGCGTTGCCGCAAATTGGCCATGACCTTTCGCCGCACTTGCATGATGTCCCGCCGCGGTTCTGGGGCAATCTGGGCCAACAGCTTGCGAATGATCTCCGACAGGGCATCGACCATCAACACAATCACGGCGTTGTGCGTTGCCTGAGCAATAAGTCGGTAGAACTCAATTACTGACTTTGAGTTGCGTGACCCACCGCCGTGGCGGAACAACTCCGTGTGATAGTTAACATCTGCCTCAATCGCATCCAACTCCTCTTCGGTCGCGCGCTCGCAAGCCAAGCGAAGCGCCACAGCCATGAGTTCGACCCGCGCCTCCGTGACGTTCGCGATCGAAACCTGACCAAGGGACACCAGATCCTGAACCGTCTGCGTCAACCCGGTAGTGGTGCCGCCGCTTCGGATGAAGAAGCCTCCATTGATACCGGTCCGTGCTTCCACAACGCTGGCGGCTTCAAGACTTCGCAATGCTTCACGCACGGCGCTACGGCTCACGTTGAACTGCTCTGCCAACTGGAGTTCACCCGGGAGGCGGTCGCCCGGGCGCAGGTCTCCAGTCGCTAATTGTTGGCGGATTTGATCGCTGACAGCTTCAAATGCCCGCCTTGTGCGCACGCGCTTGAAGATGGGACCCGCTGGGCTCTCATCCGGTTGGCTGGGTACGGCAGGTTTCATTGTCGGTGCCATTTTTGTGTGCCTTGCATTGGATCAACCTCTATACGTATGGTATCAGAGAGTGAGTGCCTGGTAATCCACTTGAAGGGTTCCTCCACTTCTTCGCCGCTCACTCAAGCGGCCCTATCCGGGCACAATCTACTTGCCTTAAGTATAATGGTTGAACCAAAATAACACACGTGTTCGCATGGAGCGAATTTACGTTGGAGGAGCAAGAGAATGGATCTACGACTGTCGCCTGCAGAGGAAGCGTTTCGCGCAGAGGTGCGAGCCTTCATTGCGGAGAGACTGCCGGCGGATATGCGCGCTCGCTTGCGAGCAGGGCACCCGCCGCGGAAGGAAGATACCGTGAAGTGGCAGCGCATCCTCAATGAGCGGGGTTGGGCAGCACCGCACTGGCCGAAGAAGTATGGCGGCGCGGAGTTGGGGCAAATGGAACGCCTCATCTTGATGGACGAGTTGTACCGGGCGCCCGCTCCATTGCCGCAAGTTTTCAATGTGACGATGCTCGGACCGGTATTGATGCGGTATGGAACCCCAGAGCAATGCCAGCATTTCTTGCCGAAGCTCGCCAATCTTGACCTGTGGTTCTGCCAAGGCTTCTCCGAGCCGGGTTCAGGTTCGGATTTGGCGTCATTGCGCACTGCAGCGAAGCGCGACGGTGATCACTACGTGGTTAGCGGTCAGAAGATTTGGACTACGACCGCCCATTGGGCGGACTGGATCTTTGCTCTGGTTCGAACCAACCCAGAGGCTCGAAAGCAGGAGGGGATTTCCTTTCTTCTTATCGACTTGAAGTCGCCTGGCATCACGGTCCGTCCTATTCTCTCCATCGACGGTGACCACCACCTGAATGAAGTGTTCTTCGACGACGTGCGTGTCCCGGTCACAAACCTTGTCGGCGAGGAAAACAAAGGGTGGGACTGCGCCAAGTTCCTTCTGGGCAACGAGCGGACGGGCATCGCAAATGTAGGTCTGTGCCGAGAACGCCTCGACTATGCACGTGAGGTCGCCAGTCGGACTGTTCAGGGCTCAGGCAAGCTCATTGATGATGTCAAGTTGCGGACGGAGTTTGCTTCGCTCGATGCGGAGATCCGAGCACTGGAAGTGACGAACTGGCGCTTTTTGCTGACGCCGAGCGCGCAAGCCGAACTGCCGGCGTTTGCATCGATTCTTAAGCTGAAGGGTGTTGAACTACAGCAGGAAATCAATGCTCTCCTCGCTCGCATTGCCGGCCCGAACGGCCTGGAGAAGCGAGGCAAGGACGATACGGTGCACGGGCCGCTTACACCGCGCTACTTCTACTCGCGCGCTGCGAGTATCTATGGCGGGACCAGCGAAGTACAGAAGGACATTCTCGCGAAGACCATCGTGGGATAAGGAAAAGGCAATGGACTTTGAACTGAACGACGATCAGCGCGCAATGCAGGACAGCCTGGGACGGCTGCTGGCGGACCGTTACAACTTCGAAAAGCGACGAGCCTATGTAGCTACTGACGCAGGCCACGACGACGAGACATGGCGAAAGCTGGCCGAGTTGGGATTGACTGCACTGCTTGTGCCGGAAGCCTTTGACGGCTTCGGCGGTGGCGCCCGTGATCTGCTGCCGGTGATGCAAGACCTCGGTGCAACATTGTCACTAGAGCCGTTCCTCGGCTCGAGTGTGTTGGCCACGACGGCAGTCCAGTTCGCCGCAGATGAAGAGGCTCGCCGAGAGCTTCTTCCGTCCGTTGCCAGCGGCGAAACTTGCATGGCTTGGGCGCACGACGAGTTGCACGGTCGCCATGCCGCCTTGTGGATTGAAACTACAGCAACAAGTACAGGTCGCCAATGGCTGCTGAACGGCCACAAGGTGAATGTCCTCGGTGCGGTCTTTGCAGACAAGTTCGTCGTGAGCGCTCGAATTGGTGGCGTCGCCAACGACGCCGGCGGGTGTGCGCTCTTTCTGGTAGACGCGCGAGCGCAAGGTCTTGATTGTCGCAATTACCGGCTTGTTGACGACACCTCTGCAAGTGAAATTTCTCTTCAGGACGTCCCGGCTACGCCGCTCGGCGATCCGATGAATAGCAAGGTCGGCCGGGCAGCCATCGAACGAACTGTAGGGATGGGCATCGCAGCAGTTTGCGCGGACATGGTGGGTGCAGCGGCTGCGGCGTATCGGCTTGCAGTGGACTACCTAAACACACGTAAGCAGTTCGGACGGGTTATCGGCGAGAACCAGTCCCTGCGTCACCGTGCCGCAGAAATGCTTGTGAGCTTGGAGTTGGCAAAGAGCATGGCAATTGCAGCAGCTGTCGCGGTCGATGATCCCGCCTCCGAAGACGCGGGCCTTGATTTGCATCGAGCAAAGCTCTCCGTTGCGAGGCACGCGCGTGCGGTGGCGCATGGGGCAATCCAGATGCATGGTGGCATTGGAATGACCGAGGAATACGCGGTTGGACACTTCCTGCGCCGAATCCACGTGATGGATCAACTCTTTGGAGACGGCGACGCACATGCATCGAAGTTGGCGTCGTTGATCTACGCATAGCAAAAGACACGAACGGAGTGAGACAGAAATGAGCGAAGCTACCATCTACCTGGATGGTCGTCCCAAGGCCCGCGAAGACGTATTGCAGCAGGCGCTGCGAGCCGCTACGGGGTTCGAAAAGATGGGTATCAGGGAGGGAGACACCGTTGCGTTGCTCCTACGCAATGACTTTTCATTCTTCGAGGTGCAGCAGGCAGCAGCTGCCATTGGCGCGTATTCGGTTCCGTTGAACTGGCACGGTAAAGCCGAAGAGCTCCTTTACGTTCTCAACGATTCGAAGCCGAAGACTTTGGTTGCGCATGCTGACCTGCTTGAGCCCATGCGCGAGCAAATTCCAGCAGGCATCAAGGTGTTTGTGGTCCCAACACCGCCGGAAGTACAAGCTCGCTACAGTATCAAAGATGAACTGACTCAGCTGAGAGAGGGCGACGCGTCTTGGGAGGAGTGGTGCACCTAGTTTCAGCCGTGGGAGCAGCCGGCCAAACGTGGGCGCGCTACGATGATCTATACCTCGGGCACGACAGGCCATCCCAAAGGGGTCAAGCGCGACCCAGCGACCCCTGAGCAAGCCAAGGCATATGTTGAACTGATTGAACGTGTTTACGGGCTGACGCTCGGAGTGCGCTCACTCGTCACCGGTCCGCTGTATCACGCATCGCCAAATGCCTATGGACGACAAGCCCTTATGGCCTCGGAAGTGCTGGTTCTCCAATCGAAGTTCGATCCTGAGGAGACGCTTGCAGCCATTGAGAAGTACCGCATTACCAATGCGGTCATGGTTCCAACGATGTTCATTCGGATCCTGAAGCTGCCTAAGGAGGTGCGCGAACGCTACGACGTTAGCTCGCTGAAATGGGTGACTCACACCGGAGCGCCTTGTCCGAGAGAGGTTAAGCAGGAGCTGATGGAGTGGTGGGGACCGATCATTTACGAAACATACGGTGGAACGGAGGTCGGTACCGCAACACTGGCAACGCCGGAGGATTGGCTGAACCATCCTGGCACTGTTGGCGTGCCGACGCCGGGTACGCTGATTGCGTTCTACGGAGAAGATGGAAAGTCGGTAGAGGACGGATCCCCAGGTGAGATCTACATGCGTGTGCCGGCATATGCAGACTTCACGTACCTGAATCACGAAGAGAAGCGCAAGAGCGTCGAGCGAAACGGTCTGATTAGTGTCGGCGACGTCGGGTACTTGAAGGACGGGCGGCTCTACCTGTGTGACCGACGATCGGATATGGTCATCTCGGGAGGTACGAATATCTATCCCGCAGAAATTGAGATGGTTCTCACACAATGTCCCGGTGTGCACGATTGTGCTGTTTTTGGTATCCCTGACGAAGATTTTGGAGAGTCGCTGGCTGCTGCGGTGGAGCTCATGCCAGGCGCTGAACTAAGTGCAGCGGATATTAAAAAGTATCTCGAGTTGCACCTCGCCAAATACAAGGTCCCCAAGCGTATTGATTTCCATACGTCGCTGCCACGCGAAGACAGTGGAAAAATCTTTAAACGGCGACTGCGGGATCCCTTCTGGCAAGCAGTGGGGAGGAGGATTTGATGGATAGCATGGCGGACCATCGAACCCTTACTGAGAAGTTGCAGTGTGCGCTTCGGAGGAGCGTAGGTGAGAACGGCGATGTTGCACAACTGCGCCGGCTCACCGGAGGCGCGACCAAGCAAACCTGGGCATTTGAATGGCATTCCCAGGACGCTGCCCAGGAGATGATCTTGCAACTCACCGGAGCCTTTACTGGAGCATCCGGTCGCGCGCCGAAGCTTACGGCCCGTGAGGATGCGACCGTGATGAAGGCGGCGCGCAGCACGGGCGCCCCGGCGCCGATAGTGCGAGCTATTCTTGAGGACGCTGACGAGATGGGTCCCGGTTACATCACGGAATTCATCCATGGTGAAACGCTCGGACGAAAAGTCGTAAGGGACGAAGCGTTCGCGGGCGCGCGCCGGGTATTGGCGAAACAGTGTGGCGAGGTGCTTGCCACTATTCACCAAGTAGCGACCGAACCGCTTTCATTCCTCAAGGTCATGTCGCCTGCAGAGGAACTCTCTGTTTATCGGGAGTCACTCGATGAGTGCGGAGTACAGAATCCGGCGCTGGCTTATGCCTTACGCTGGGTTGAAGAACATCTTCCCGAGTCCTATTCGAGTGCGTTGGTCCACGCGGACTTCCGTACGGGCAACTTAATAGTAGGTTCCGAAGGATTGCGATGCGTCTTGGACTGGGAGATCGCTAGGGTAGGGGATCCCATGCAAGACTTGGGCGTGCTCTGTATGCGGAGTTGGCGGTTTGGCGGCGCGTTGGATGTCGGCGGCTTCGGTCAACGTGAAGACCTTTACGCTGGTTATGAAGCGGTTTCCGGTGTGGCCGTTGACCATGATAGGGTGAGATTCTGGGAGGCATTCGCAAACCTCAAATGGGCCATCGCGTGTGCTAGACGTGGCTCCGCTCAAATTCGAGGTGGGGGACAGGCGAGCTTAGAGCTCAGTGCTGTTGGCCGGCGGCTGGAAGAGCCTCTGTGGGACTTTATGACCCTGGCTGCCTCGGGCGCAAAGGGGAGACACTAATGCCAGAATTTGTTCCAGAAGCTGACCGCTTGCTGCTCGCAGCCTCGGACTACCTCGAGAAGTCTCTGCTCCCTACGCTCGAGGGCTTCCATCGATTCCAGACGCGAGTCTGCATTAACGTATTGCGAATTGTCATACGTGAATTGCAGTTGAATGAATCGCCCCGGGTATCGAGGAGGCTGTTTGGTTTAAGTTGATGCCGGCGCGGCAGCGGTGTAGCTGAGTTGCCGGTAGTAGTTTGCCTCAGCTTCAGCCGGCGGGATATAGCCGAGGTGTTCCATCAGGCGGTCGTTGTTGAACCAGGCCACCCATTCCAGGGTTGCAAGCTCTACGGCCTCACGGGATTTCCAGGGGCCGCGCTTGTGGATCAGTTCGGCCTTGTACAGGCCATTGATGGTCTCAGCCAGTGCGTTGTCGTAGGAGTCACCGCGGCTGCCGACCGACGGTTCAATGCCGGCTTCAGAAAGCCTCTCGGTATAGCGAATGCTGACGTATTG
>NZ_AUFE01000115.1 GCF_000426345.1 Cupriavidus phytohabitans
CTGGTCGGTGCTAGCAAGGGATACGAGATACACGGCACCCGCCATGGCTGTATAGCCAGGTGCGTGCCCCCGACAATCCGTCTGAACTGACTTGTTCTCAAGGAGCGCAAGCATTGATCGCATGATGGCTAACAGGTTGGACCGGGGCGAGGAAAACCCGATAGGGAATGTGAGCAGCAACGCTCGATGATCAGATGAGGACCTCGCCAGCGAATTCCATATGGGCCAGCAGGCTGAGCGGCCTGCACAAAAGGGCCGGACATAAGCGTGCTGCCTTCACCTGTCGACCACCATGTCAATCGGCTTGCAATCCGGGAGGCGTCCACATAAGCGTTTCCCTAGGGCGCTCCCCGAGGCCTTTCGCGGATCGTTGAGCGCGTCGTTCAATGTGAGCGCGCCCGGCAGCAGCTGGTCGACGATGTAGGCGCCGAAATAGAAACGCGTTTCAACAGCAGGGCTGAAGCGATAGCCGAAATTTGCGTTCAGTTGCTCGTATTGACCGCGTTCGTGCGCACGGTAGCCCTCGGAGTGGGCAACGCTGAGATTGGCCAGAAAGTCGAAAGCACCGATCTGACGCGACACCTGGCCGTCTGCCCGTACCGTACCAAAGCTGCCGCCATCGACCCGCACCATATTGGATGATTCGGCGGTCAGCGCGGTCGGCGTGGTGAAGTTGATGGCGCCTCCCAGCGTGGTGCCGCCATAGGCCAGCCCGTTGCCGCCCTTGTAGATCTCCGCCGCCGATAGCGCGAGGGGGTCGATCTGGTAAAAATCACCGCTGCCATCGGCGAAGTTGGTGGGCACGCCGTCCTGCAGGATTTCGATGCCGCGCGTGTGGAAGCCCCGCGCGATGCCGGAGCCGCGCACCGAGAGCCTCAGTTCCTGGCCATAGCGTTCCTGGACGTAGACACCTGGAGCGTCCTTGAGCACATCCCTCAAGTCGCTGGCGTAGGTATTCGAGTAAGAGGCGGCATCGACGAATCCGACCGAACCGGCGGATTGGAACAGCGACTGGCGTTGCTGCGCAATACCCGGCGCTGTCAGTGAACCTGCCGCTGCCGCGGTTGCGGTCACGGTTGGCAGCGTCGGAACTGCCGCTTCCGATGCGGGCTCGCTGGACGGTTGCGCCAGTGCGGCGCCTGTGAGCGCGGCCGCCGGCAGTACAGCTACCCGGTGCCACGACCTGGCTCGTTTCATTGTTTTCCTCCCCGCGGACTGCCTGCATTCTTGGGCAAGGCTTCCGTGATTATCATGCGGCCCCGAAGAATACGGAGGGCAAGGAGCGTTCGCCATGTGACACAGCGACGCATGCCAGCAACAGAATGCCGAAGTGGCGCAAGGCACGTGGAACGCCGATTGCGGACTGATCGGCGCGCACTGGTTCCTGTTCAGGCGCGCGGCAGATGTATGCACCGATGATGTGCATCCGATAGGTACGGGGTTGCTTACAGCCGTCACCATTTCTTTGTATGAATGGCGGTCGGCTGTCCGGCTCAAAGAAAGTACTGGAAGCGGCGCCTGACAGTTGCTACTATATGCAACTTTGTTGCAACAAGAAATCTTCATGTCCAATACGCGGTCGCCGTCGATCCTGACTCAAGCGATGCTGCTGGTGGTGACCTTCGTCATGGCTGCGCCGGCTGATGCCGAGGAGGCCACGCTTCCGGAGGTTGTCGTCACAGATCCAGCGGAACGAGGCTATGCGCCGCCCTATGCCACCGGTGCGACGCGAACCGAGACGCCATTGCGCGAGGTCCCGCAGTCTGTCCGGGTGCTATCGCGCGCGCTGATCGATGACATTGCGGCGACGCGCCTGGCGGATACCTACAACTATGCGAGCGGCGTCTCGCGTCAGAACAACTTTGGCGGACTGTGGGACAACTATGCGTTGCGGGGCTTCACCGGCAACGAGAACACCGGCGCCGGCTACCTGGTCAACGGCTTTGCGGCAAACCGTGGCTATACCGCGCCACGCGATACCGCGACCGTCGAGCGCATCGAAGTCCTGAAGGGGCCGGCATCTTCGCTCTACGGGAGCAGCGATCCGGGCGGTGTTATCAACATCGTCACCAGGCAGCCGCAGTTCAAGCCCAGCCAGACCTACGAGCTGGAAGCCGGCAACCAGGACCATTACCGCGCGGCAGCCGACGTCACCGGCGCGCTGGGCGAGAACGTGGCCGGCCGCCTGATTGCCGTTGCCGAGCACGATGGCAGCACGCGGGATTTCGTCAACAGCCAGCGTTACCTGCTGGCACCGTCGGTTACGTGGGCGCTCGGTGCCGACACGTTTATCCAGTATGCGGCCGAACTGCAGCGCTATACCGTGCCACTGGACCGTGGCGTGGTGGCCGTTGACGGCCGGCTCGGCGCCGTGCAGCGTTCGCGCTTCCTGGGCGAGCCAAACGATGGCGACATTCGCCTCGACAGCCAGTCGCACCAGCTATCAGTCGAGCACCAGTTCTCGGACAACTGGAAGGGGCGCGTCGCCATGGCCTATCGGGGCGGCAGCCTGGAGGGCTATTCCACCGAAGCCAGTACGCTGCTGGCCGATGACCGAACGCTGACGCGCCAGCGCCGCTATCGCGATTACCAGTCGGACGATGTGTCGCTGCAAGCCGATGTTACCGGCAAGTTCGCCACCGGTGCCGTTAATCATGAGTTGCTGATTGGCGTCGATACCTATCGCTTCAGCACGACGCAGGTGATGCTGCGCCGCAATCCCTCCACCACTGCGCCGAACGCGATCGATATCTACCAGCCAGTCTATGGCCAGGCGCCTCCCGCACTGCTGCCGAACACCGACACCTATGAGCGCCAGACCAATGTCGGCCTCTACGCGCAGGACCAGATGCAATTGGGCGAGCGCTGGCGCCTGTTGGCCGGCACGCGCTTCGACATCTACAACCAGTCGCTCGATAACCGGCTGCGCGGCACGACGACGAGCCAGCATCAGACTGCGATGTCGCCGCGGATCGGCGTGACCTATCTGGCAAGCCAGAACCTCTCGCTGTTCGCCAACGTGAGCCGCTCGTTCCGCCCCAATGCGGGCAGCGATGCGAGCGGCAATGCCTTCGCTCCGGAGCATGGGCGTGCCGCCGAGGCAGGCGTCAAATTCGACAGCACCGACCGTCGCACCAGTGCGACGCTGGCGGTGTTTGACATCCGCAAGCGTAATGTGCTGACCACGGATCCGAACGATGCGGCATTCCAGGTGGCCGCCGGCGAGGCGCGCAGCCGTGGGGTCGAACTCGACGTGGCCGGCCAGTTGGGAACCCATTGGCGCGTGACCGGCAACTTTGCCTATACCGACGCCGAAATTACGCAGGACGCACGGCTGGCTCCCGGCACCCCGCTGGCCAACATCCCGCGCACCAGCGGCAGCGTGATGGCGATATTCGAGGACCAGGCCCCCATCGGCCAGCGCTACGGCGTGGGTGCAGGCGTGCGCTACGTCGGCAAGCGCTCTGGCGATCCGCAAGACAGCTTTTCCTTGCCCGCCTACACGCTGGCCGACCTGCTCGCCTACTGGCAGTACAGCAAGACAGTGAGGGTTACGCTCAATGTCAACAACCTGTTCGACCGGACCTATTACACCAGTTCCTACAGCAGCGTTTGGGTAGCGCCGGGTGCAGGCCGAACGGTGCGCCTCGGGCTGCGGTTGAGCTATTGAGACCTATGATCCCGATCCCCTTGTCTGCGCACTCGCCGCTGCGGCGCCACTTGCTGCGTGCCGCGGCACTGTTGCCAATGGCGTCTCCTGGCTCCAGGCGGGCGCATGGGCAGCCGTCGTCGAACCGTCTGTTGAGGATCATTGGCCCGTGGGAGCTGTCGAGTGTCGATCCGCTGCGCAACGGCTATCTGTTTGCACGGATGCAGGTGACCGAGACACTGGTCGACTATGACACGCAAGGCCAGCCACAACCGGGCCTGGCCGCCGCTTGGCAGGTATCCTGCCGACCGCCTGCTATGGCGCTTCTCACTGCAGCCGAATGCACGCTTTCATGACGGCTCGGCGGTACGACCTGCCGACGTTGTGGCCGCGCTCGAGCGCGCCCGGCACGCCGCGGGCGTACTGGCGCACGCGCCTGTCGCTGAAATCGTCGCGGAGCCCGCGACCATCAGGATCCGGCTGACGCGGCCGTTCGCGCCGCTGCTGGCGCTGCTGTCCCACAGCAGCACGCAGGTGCTCGGGCCGGCATCATTTGGTCCCGGCGGCATTGTCCGCGCCATTGTGGGCACCGGCCCGTATCGCATCGTCGAACTGGAGCCGCCTCAGCGCTTCGCCGTCTCGGCCTTTCCGGCATGGCGGGGCCAGCAGCCTGCCGTGACGCGCGCGGAGTACCTTTCGGTCGGGCGAGCGGAGATGCGCGCGCTCATGGCTGAGGGCGGCCAGGCCGAACTTGCCTATGGCCTCGACCCGGGAAGCATCGCTCGCCTGGCACGCCTTCCGGGTGTACGGATCCACGCTGTCACGGTTCCGCGCACCACATCGCTCAAGCTCAACCTTGCCCATCCGTTCCTGGCCGAGCCTGCCACGCGGCGCGCACTGTCACTGGCCCTGGACCGTCGCGGTATCGCCAGTGCGATCTTGCGCGCCCCTGAGCTGGCCGCCGGACAATTGTTCCCGCCATCGCTGCCCGGCTGGCACGACCCCGCACTCGCCCCATTGGTACACGATGGCACCGAGTCGCGTCGCCTGCTGGCCAGCACCGGCTGGCGTGCCGGCGATGACGGCATTCTGCGCCGGGGTAACGCCCGCTTCGCATTGACGCTTCGCACCTTTCCCGACCGCCCCGAACTGCCGGTCATTGCGACGGCGATCCAGGAGCAGTTGCGGCTGGTTGGCATCCAGGTCCGGGTTGCCGTGGGCAATTCCAGCGACATTCCCTTCGCGCACCGCGACGGCACGCTAGAGATCGGCTTGCTGGCGCGCAATTACGGTGTCGTGCCGGATGCATACGGAACCGTCGCCCAGGACTTCGGTGCAAATGGTGGCGACTGGGGGGCAATGGGCTGGTCTGCTGCTGGCGTCACGCAAGCGCTGGCTGCACTGGCCGCGGCCCCCGAGGCGCGGGAATCGCAGGCGATGCGCAGCCAGATCTCCGGGATCCTGCAGCAGGACCTGCCGCTGATCCCGGTGGTCTGGTATCGCCAGACACTCGCCGCCAGCCCTCGGCTGGACAACGTGTCGATCGACCCGTACGAGCGCACCTACCGCTTGACCCAGATGCAGTGGAAATCATGAACGACAGGTCCATACCGGTGGCAGCGCAAGTGTCGGGACAAGTATCGCGAGCTGGCCGAGCCACTCGTCCCTCGGGCAACATACTGGTGCACCGCGGCATCCAGGCGCTGATCGTGGCCGCGCTCGTCGGTACGCTCAGCTTCATGATGATGCGACTGCTGCCCGGTGACATGGCGTTCCGGGTCGCAGCGGGCCGCTATGGCTACGACATGGTCACGGCACAGGCAGCCGAAGCCGTACGGCTCGAACTCGGACTCGACCAGCCTTGGCATCATGCGCTGCTGGGTTGGTGGGCTCGACTCCTGCAGCTGGACCTCGGCGTGTCAGCGGTCACCGGCGCTCCGGTGATCGACGAGATCGCCCATCAGTTGGGGCACACCATCCTGCTTGCCCTCTCCGCGCTGGGCGTTTCCTGCATGATCGCGGTCCCGCTTGGCCTGATTGCAGGCATGCGCAAGGGTGGGGTCACAGATCGCGCCACTTTGGTCGCCTCGGTCCTGCTGCGCGCCATGCCGCCGTTCGTGCTCGGCATCATGCTTGTATCGCTGCTGTCAATCGACTGGAACCTGATGCCCGCGGGTGGCCATCATGAGCATGGGACGCTTATCGCGCCAGCCATCACACTGGGGCTTGCGCTCGCGGCCACGGCCATGCGCGTCGCACGCGACGCCATGGCCTCCGTTTCCGATTCGGCGTACTTCCAGTTTGCGCGGACGAAAGGCTTGAACGACCGACAGGCGCTGCTGCGGCACGGCATCCGCAATGCCGCCATTCCCCTGGTCGCTTACGTTGGCGTGCAGCTCGTCTATCTGGTGGAAGGCGTAGTCGTGATCGAGACGCTGTTCGCATGGCCCGGCATCGGTCACGCGCTGGTGCATGCCATCTTTGGCCGTGACGTGCCCATGATCCAGGGCACCGCCCTCGTCATGGGGCTGTTATTCGTGGGCCTCAACACCCTCGTGGACCTCGTCTGCGCGTGGATTGATCCGCGGCTGCGCATCGCAAGGAGGGCGTGATGGGCGCACTGACACGTCGATGCGTTGGCATAGCGTTGCTGCTGGTGCTGGCGCTGTTTGCCCTGGCGGGCCCCTGGCTGGCCCAGCGCGCGCCGTTCGAGCAAGACTTGTATGGCGTCTTGCAAGCGCCGAGCCTGCTGGAGCCGCTTGGCACCGACCATCTGGGGCGCAGCATGCTTGCCCGCCTCGCCAGTGCCAGCCGCCTCTCCCTGGGCCTGGCGCTGCTGAGCGTGCTTACGGCAGCGGTGCCTGGCACGCTGCTGGGCCTGATTGCCGCATGGCATGGCGGCTGGACCGCACGCATCATCGGCGCGATTGCCGACGCGGTGTTGGCGCTGCCCGGCCTGCTGCTGGTGCTGCTGCTCAGCGCTTTTGCCCCCGGCGCCTTCTGGCCCCTCTACGTCGGCTTGTCGCTGGTCCTCTGGGTAGAGTACTTCCGCGTGACACGTGCCACAGCCACGGTGCTGCTGGCCAGCGACCATGTGGAGGCCGCGCGCCTGCTCGGCTTCGGGCCGCGATACATCCTCGCTCGTCATGTCCTGCCTGAATTGCTGCCGCTGCTCGGGACCTTGATGAGCTTCGGTGCTGGCGCGGCCATCCTCGCGCTCGCGGCGATGGGCTTTGTCGGGCTGGGAGCCCAGCCCCCGGCGGCGGAACTCGGCCTGATGATGACTGAACTGTTGCCCTATGCCGCGGATGCACCATGGATCATGGCCAGTCCGTTCGTGGTGTTGACGCTGGCCACGCTGGCCCTGGTGTTGCTCAGCGACAGTAGCGTACGGAGCGGTGCCAGATGAGTCGCGATATGCACAAGCTGCTGGAGATTGCCGGTCTGTGCGTCCGAAGCGCGGAAGGACAACTGCTCGGCCCGGTTTCCTTCGGACTCCAGGCGGGACAGGCGTTGACCTTGCTGGGCGAAAGCGGCTCCGGCAAGAGCTTGCTGGCACAGGCGGTGATGGGAACCTTGCCTCGCGGACTGCGTGCCAGCGGACGGATTGCGCTGGCGGGAAAATCGTTCAATGCAGACGATGCCAGCGCGCGCCGGCCGATGTGGGGCCGCCAGTTGGCGCTGCTTCCGCAGGAGCCCTGGCTCGCGCTCGACCCGACCATGCGGGTCGCATCGCAGCTGGCCGAGGTTTATGGGCTCGTGCATGGGCAATCCCACATGGACGCCCGTCGCCAGGCGGTCGATGAGTTGCGCACGCTTGGCCTGGCTCATGCCGCCGACGCCTGGCCCGGCATGCTTTCAGGTGGCATGGCCCAGCGCGCAGCCTTTGCGATGACACGTGCTGGCGGGGCACCCGTGCTGATCGTCGACGAGCCCACGAAGGGACTCGACCATGTCTGCCGCGATGAAGTCGTATCTCGCCTGCAGCAAGCGCTGCAAGCAGGCTGTGCGGTGTTGACCATCACGCATGACATCGCCGTAGCGCGGGCGCTCGGCGGCGACGTTGCCGTGATGCTCGGCGGCAGGATCGTGGAAGACGGACCCGCCCATGCCGTACTGGCGACACCCCGGCACGAATACACCCGCGCGCTGATCGCCGCGGATCCCCAAGCGTGGCCCATGCGCCCACGCGGGCAAGCGGGGCGAGAGGTGATGGCTGCTGCCGGCCTGAGCAAGCGCTTCGGCTCGCGCGAACTGTTTCGAGGGCTGGATCTTGCGCTGCACGCCGGCGACCGGATCGCTGTCACCGGCCCGAGCGGCAGCGGGAAATCGACGCTTGGCAACGTGCTGCTGGGTCTGGTGGCGTCGGATGCAGGCACCGTGCTCCGGCAGTCCGATTTCGAGCCCGTCCGTTACCAGAAGATCTACCAGGATCCCACTGCGGCGTTCGCCCCCCGGCGCTCGATAGGCCATGCGCTCGATGATCTTTGTGGGCGCCATCGTCTCGAGCGCGCGAGGATTGCGCCCCTGATGAAGCAAATGCGCCTGATCCCGGCGCTCCTTGGCCGGCGCCCCGCGGAGGTGTCTGGCGGTGAGCTGCAGCGGTTCGCGCTGATGCGCGCGTTGCTGCTGGACCCGGTGTTCCTGTTCGCCGACGAGCCGACGTCACGGCTCGACCCGATTACCCAGAAGGAAGTAATGGACGTCATTGCAGATGTCACGCAGGATTGTGGGTGCGCACTCATGCTGGTCACACACGACCCACACATCGCGATCAGTGTTGCGCATCGGCAGGTCGAGATGCCCTTCTAGGGCCTCATGCCGCTCGGCAAGCGCGAGCGAGTTGCGAATATTCATATCACGCGCTTTCATTTCTTACCCCAGCGCGCGTGGGGCCTCCTGTCTGCGAACGACTGAAGTTCGACCTGTACAGGTCAGCCCGGTGGGCGAACCGGCCGAGTAAGGTCGTCCGAGACGATTAGCCGGCCAGTGCCCATGGCGCGTGGCGATGCGCTGACTCAGACACGAAATTTTAGTTACAAATCAATGATTTAGACGATATTTGGCGAAAATTTCACGAATTCCGGCCGACCCTCTTGAACTGCCGAGCGCACTCGATGGCCACGACGGCACGAACCGTGCGCGCGGCGCCAACCGGCTGATCGCAGCCGACACCGACATCGAGGCCGTCCGTCTGTGGCTGGCCGAGTACGCCGGCTCGCCGCACACGCTGCGCAGCTACCGCAGGGAAGTGGTACGGCTGCTGGTCTGGGCGACGCGGACACTGGGCAAGCCGCTGTCGAGCCTCACGCGTGAGGATTTCCTGCTCTATGAACAGTTTCTGGCGGCGCCGTCCGCAGACTGGGCCGATCCCGCCCTGCCACGGCGCGGGGGCGCGCGGCGCCTCTTCAACGGGCCGCTGTCCGAGCGCAGCCGGCGCCAGGCACTCGGCATCCTGTGCGGGCTACTCAATTACCTGGTGGCCGCCGGCTACCTCGCCGGTAACCCATTGGCGCTCAGACGCATCCATGCCTCTGGCCCGGCGCGCAGCCGCAGGGTGGAGCGCTACCTCGATCACGCGCTGTGGCAGGCCGTCCTTGATGCTGTCGAGACCTGGCCGCAGGGTACTTCACGCGAGTGCCAGCATTACGAGCGCAGCCGATGGCTGGTTCGGTTGCTGTATCACACCGCCTTGCGCGCCAGCGAAGCTGCCAACGCCAAGGCCGGGGACTTCTTTCAGCGCCGCAGCCGCTGGTGGCTGCACGTGATCGGCAAGGGCGGCACGGAGGGCGAAGTGCCGGTCGCGGATGCCCTGATGGCCGACTTCGCCCGCTACCGCACGTTCCATGGGTTGCCACCGATGCCGTTGCCAGCCGAAGACACGCCAGCCGTCATGAGCGTCGCCGGCGACGACGAGCGGCACCTGACGCCAACCGCCATCTATCTGATCGCCAAGGAAATCTTCCGCCGGACCGCCGACACGCTTGAGCCAACCGATCCGGCAGGCGCGGCCACCTTGCGCCGCGCCTCGACGCACTGGCTGCGGCACTATATAGTCCGGCCTGCAGAATGTTGAAGGGTAAGGCGCAGCAAGGCGTCGGAAGAATTGTGCTGCGTGCAGAACTCCCAGATCGAATAGGAATCTGA
>NZ_AUFE01000116.1 GCF_000426345.1 Cupriavidus phytohabitans
TAACGCTGTATGCCAGCGATGGTCGCGTTGAGATCGACAATAACGCCGCGGAGCGGGCGTTGCGGGCCGTTGCTCTCGGTCGAAAGAACTACTTGCACTTCGGCTCCGACAGTGGCGGCGAACGCGGCGCCGCTATCTATTCGCTGGTGGCCTCAGCCAAGCTGAACGGTCTCGACCCCGAGGCCTACCTGCGACACGTCATTGCTCGCATCCCCGACCACCCCGTCAATCGCGTCAGCGAACTGCTGCCATGGGCCATGGCTGAGCAGATCCGCTCGAACGCCGCCTGAAAGTAACCTCCTCGTCAAGAACGCTGACCGTCGGACGGTTACAGTGTCCCCAATCGCATTGCATCTGTTCCCCGGGCAGTGTGCGCAGGCGCAGGAAGGCCTCGGCCATCGGGCGCGGCCGGTACCGCGCGATCACGTGCCGGAAGTGGTCCGGTGCGCCTTTGTACCCGCGCTCGCGCACCATCGCGTACAGGCGGCTGGCCGTGAGCGACGGGAACTTCTTCAGCGTCTCATGGATGAATGGCAGGTAGGCGTCGATCCGCGAAGGCCGCTGCACGCTGCCAATCCGGGGCAGGCCAGCCTGTGCCAGCACACGTTGAACGGTGTCGCGGTGCACATGCAACTGGCGCGCGATGGTGCCGCAGCGCCATTTTTCAATGTGATACAGGCGCAGGATCCGCGCCTCCAGTTCCACTCCTATGGTCATCCGGATCTCCGCGATCGAAGCGATTTACACGACGGGGACCACGGCGACGTACAAAGCCGGTACGCACGAACGGCGGCAGCGGGCGGCCACAACCATGACAGCACGGCGTTGCCGGTGCCGCCGTCGCACGATCACGGCTTGAACGGCAACGGCGGCGCCTGTCGTCGGGTCCGGCTGCAGTACAGCATTGACGGGGGGAGCGAGTGAACCCTGATGCGTCACATTCTTCTGTAACGCTCGCCAACGGCGTGTGCGCGCCGCATGGGCGAAGCGCCCCTGATGGCTGCGTTGATAGCGCCTGCCGGCTTCGCGCACGCTGGCGCGGCGCGCTTCCTGGGCGCAAGCCCGGCAGTACCGCTGGCCGCGGTCACAGCGGCGGCAAATGAAGACCTGGACCCGGCAGTGGGCGCATACGTACAGGCGGCCCGTGGGCAGCATCGACGCTCCTCGATCGACGCCGAAGACCATCGACAGACCGCACCAGGCATGGAATACTGGGCGCGCACGCGTCTCTCCGGACCAACATCCGGATTCGGTGTGGGGCGCGACATCGGTCGGACTCGCGAGGTCTATGTGGCCGGTGCCGCGCCTGTTTCTTCGGCAATCCGCCTTTCTACCACGACTGTCTACACGCGCTGCGACGCAGGGCGCGTCTCCAGTCGCCCTTCGGGCTCCCTACGACGCGCCCTGCGTCAGCTCCCTCCCCATCCTTATCCTGATACCCCAAGGCAGAGCTGTGCCAAATCGATCCGTTTGCGCACGCGATGCCGCCGACCTTTGACGCCGCCAGATTTGTGCGGATTTACATCGCCATCGACAGACCTACGAAGTCGATTCAGCATCCATCGTGATCACCGACGCTAACGGCCGGCGAAGCTCTCTCGCGCATGAGCAGGCGAGTGCCTGGCTTGTCGAGATGGACAGAGTAGCGAGCGGACTGGCCGCTGCCGTAATCCAGCCGGCGCAAGCGAGAGAGCGATCGGCAGTAGTGGCTCCGCGCCTGCCGTGTGACGCGACCAATCTGATGCGCTGCAGGAAAGCACTGGCCGAGGCCCGCATTGAAGAGTTGCCGGCGATGACCATCGCCGCTGCTGTCCCCTTATCAGCACCGCAAACTCAATCGCGACGGTCGTCGGGCACTGCACAAATGGCGATCGAACAACTACGGGTTTTGGTGCGCGCGAGGTTGGATTTTGGACGCATTCGGTTGCCGTGAGAGGGCCTGCTCGTGCTCAGATCAGCCTTGCTGAGGCTGCAGCGCCTACTCGCTTTGCGGCCTTCGCTGCCTTGTGCACGCGACTTGCCACAAAGCCTCCAAATGTACTCCGAACATTCGGCTCATTGATATGTTCGTGCACGTTCAAGGACTCAACCTTAAGTCTTCGTGCAAGAAGCTTGGCCGCCTGAGACTCACAAAACTCCGCAATCATGTCCGATCGCTGCTCAGGGGAGAGCTTATTGTAGGCTTCCCAACCCAAATCAGCTTCTCGTTGGTCGCGCTCGGCGCCGGCGGCCTTCACGCGGGCTTCACGTTCGGCCATCTCCTGATCAGCAGCCTTACGAGTTGACTCTGCAATGGCCGACTGATGATGGATGTGCTTGTCGAGTTCACCAAGCAGGTAGCCCTCGCGAAGGGCCTTCATGAAATAACCACCTGCTCGTACCTTCACCTTGCCAACTTTCACGTTGTGGCGGGTGTACTCCATGGCCTGGTGGATTCGCTCGTCGTTGTACACGTCGCGGTTCGTAATAATTTCGTTGAATTCGGACTGGTTGAGTGCGAACTCTTTGCGCAGCGTCTCGTAGACATTTCGAAGCACGATGAATGCAGTTTTTTGCTCGTTGGGCTGTTCGGTAGCGTTCAATCGAAATCGGACTTGGCCGATTTTCTTTGAGCCGGGCACGTTAAGCGTAAGCATCTCAATGTGGAGTCCGGTCACTTCGCGAATTTCGGAGATGGCTACCTCGAGGACTTTACTGCGGAAGTGTTTGAAGAGGTCGTAGGTTTTTTTCTCGCACTCTAGCCAAGCACGCAGGGCTTGAACTTCGAACCAAGGCGTGATGCCCTCAACCATAAATTGTTGTAGTCGGTCGTACAGAACCTTAGAGTGCACCGACTTGAATACGTAGCGTAAGCTCAGAAAGTGGGAGGATTTGGGGTTCTTGATAGCGCGCTGTAGCCGTTCGGGAAGCTCAAAGATGAACTCCCCTCTTTCGATGAATGCTGAGCCCATTAGGGGCACTGCACCCCATCGATCTTTGGAAGGGTCTTCGACATCGATCTCATTAAGCTCGATAGCGGCTTTCTGGGCTTCGCGAACGAGCTTGCTGAGGTGGCGTCGGTTGTTGCTCGTTGTTGCTAGGAGCCACTTGAACAATCCGACATCAACCCGGTATTCGCGCCGGACTTCCTGGTCTTCAGCGACAAGGAAGTAAGCAACATCGATGAGGCGACGGCCTGCCAGACTTAGGTCGATGATTTTGACGAAAGCATTGCTGCGGCGGAAGCCCAAATCTTTTGGCGCTTCCGTGACGCTCTGGCCTCGAGGGGCGAAGTCCTCGAATAGAGCCAAGGCTAACTGTTGCGATGCGCTTTCCATACCATTTCCCTCCTTGGGGCAGGAGGTTGCAGGGGAAAGGTCGAAATGTCAAAACATTTCTTGTGACTTTGCCTCCCTAAGGCCTAGTGGCATGGTGCTACAGCTACTGGTCCGAGGTTACCGGTGTTTGGCCAAGGAAGACGGATGGAAGCGTAGTTGGACAATGTTGGTGACCTTAGTGGGTTTCGAAGGCTCGCCTGTAGGGGGAATTTGTGCGATCCGGAACCCTGTCCCATGGTATGGGGGTAGGTTGGTTTTTTGTTTTTAGAAACAGAACATCACTTACAAGAAGCGCGGGCCTCTTCATTAAATCAATGACTTAGAGTGGAAAGGTCACCTTTTGGAGCCCAAAGGTCGCCGATTTTGTCGCGTAAGGTCACTAAATGTGGCCGCAAGGTAACCGGATTTGGCCCCGGTTTCTTGGGCCGCGGACTCTGGGGCCATGCAAGGTAACTGGAATTGTGAACCAAGGTCACAAAGATTGTTGGAATCCGCGGAAGCCTTGCGAGGCAAGGAGTTGTGGGCAGTTTGGGCGACCCGTGGTCACTGGATTTGTATTTCTGGGCTCCAGGGGCCGTTTCCGACCTTGTGGTGGAGTAAGGTCACAAAAATTGTTCGCAGTTGAGCAGTATTCGCTCGAACTGACCAGTCATTGCGGGCATGAACGGTTCAGAATCGTCTGTCCGGGATAGCGGAGTAACCGCTAAGGTCACCAGATTTGTACGATCAAGAACCTCTAACTGCCAGGCAAAGTCACCAAAATTGTACGAACCATGCTGCGGAAGGAAGTTGTCGTGCCCCAGTAGGCACTTGTCTCAAGGTGAGAGCAGTAAATTAAAGTGCGTTTGGCGTTTGCCGGACTACGATTCGGACAATTTTGGTGACTTTGGGTGTGCAGCAGAAGAGACATGGTAGGGCGTGCACGATCTAAAGAACCATCGAATCGCGAATTCGTACAGTTGGCGGTGACCTTGCCTCATTGGGCGGAGCGCCTGCGTTTAGGGAAGATCCATCTTTCCTATGAGCGGATTACGCGCTGACTTACTTCACTCGATTCCGCGAACCCCGCACAGATAGCCATTTGAGGCGTCACTTTTTTGCCAAAAGTGCGTACGAGTACGTGAAGTTTTCGCGTTGGTCGCGTATTCTACGTTTCATCCTGAATTTCACATGAAACGTAGAATATGGTGGTGAAGAGCGAATTAACCGAGATTGACCGGACTGTCACGATTGGTTCAATGAGTGACTTTTCGAAGAAGCTGCAAAAGCTCACTGAGGAACTTCGCGAACATATCCTGGCACCTCGCCCTCGGAAAAGTCCGCCGACGTTCACCTCCACTCAGGTCGCCGAGATGTGCGGCATCGACCGGGCTCGGCTCCATTATTTGGCTACGAAAGACGGAAGCACACTTCCAGCGGGTGAGCTTCATGGGCGCGTACGCCAATTTACTCTTGCCGAGACTCGGAAGTGGGTTCAACAAGCTTCGCAGGTGAGGCCTTCCCCGCTGCTAAGAAACGGCGAAGCGGACGGTCGCGTTCTTATTTCTGCCAACTTCAAGGGTGGTAGCTGCAAGACGACTTCGAGTATGTGCCTGGCGCAGGGGCTGAGCTTGCGCGGTCGCAAGGTACTACTGGTTGACCTAGACCCGCAAGCATCACTGACCGAATTGTGCGGCCTGTATGCCGAAAAGATGATTGTCGAGGAAAGCACCGTTCTGCCGTACATCTACAGCCCTGACGACTTTACCCTCGAGAGTGTAATTCAGGAGACCTATTGGGACGGGGTTGATGTCATCCCTGCGCATCCATCTTTGTTCTCCGCGGAGTTTCATATCCCGGCAATGGCAAGCAAGTCGGCGAATTATCGCTTCTGGACCCTGTTACGTAAGGGCCTGGAGCCGCTCCGAAAGAAATACGACTATATCGTGCTGGATTCAGCGCCTTCGCTATCCTACCTAACCATTAACGGGCTGATGGCTGCGGACGCCATGGTGATGCCTTTGGTGCCGGAGAGTCTCGACTTTATTAGCTCGGTGTCTTTCTGGAGTCTGTTCTCCGATATGGCGGACAGCTTCAAGAACATCGAAGGAAACAAGACCTACGACTTCGTGAGCATTCTACTTTCGAAGGTTGACTATGGCGTGGCGTCTTCGGCTCCGATTGTTCGCTCCTGGGTCCAACGAGCCTACGGTGATTGGATGAGCCCTATTGAAGTGCCGGCGAGCTCCGTGATGAGTAACGGGGCGCTCGCACTTGCGACGGTGTTCGACATTAGTAAGTTCGAGGGCAGCAACAAGACATTCCAGCGTGTGCGAATTCCGTTCGATGAATATTGCCGTTGGGTCGATGAGTTTTACGCCGGAAAGTGGGAGGATGCGTAAATGAATATGCGCAAGCGCATGCTGGAGCAAACCGCAAATTTGACTCCGGCTAATGAAATCAAAGTGGAAGTCGCCGCCCCCCAGATTGCAGACCGTCCGAAGACTGCGCCAGGAATGATGGCGGCTTTGAGTGCGGCGCAGCTTCGGATTCAGGAACTGGAGTCCCAAGGGGCCGCAAGCACGGTTCCGGTTGAGAAGATTCGGCCGAATCCCTGGCAGCCGCGGATAAGGTTTGACGAGAGCAGTCTCACTGAGCTTGCCGAGAGCATTAAGGAACTGGGCCTAATGCAGCCCATTCTGGCTCGACGAGTTACACCGGACAACGGAGAGGCGTACTACGAGCTAATTGCCGGGGAACGCCGTTGGCGCGCTCACCAGGTGTTGGGTCTGCCTGAAATCAAGGCGCTCGTTACGGATGCGTCTGATGCAGATATGGCCGTGCTAGCTTTGGCCGAGAACGTCAGCCGTGAAGACCTTACCGACTACGAAATCGGCAAGGCGATGCGTCGCGTGGAGAAGGAATTTCCCGACAGGAAGCGGATGGCCGAATCGATGGGGATGAGCCGAAGCACACTCTATCGATATTTTGCCTTCGACAATCTACCCGAATTCATGCGTGTAGATCTGGAGAGGAATCCATCGCTTTTCAGTGGGACTGCAGCAAGTGACACTTACGCCGTGCTGAAGAAGCATGGCGAGCCAGCTGTGACTGTGGCTCGCGAGGTATGGAAGCAACTTGTAGACGGCAGCCTTGAGCAGTCGAAGTTTGCCAAGCTGCTGGACGCGTCGCTAATCCGACGTGAAGCGACGCCTGTAACTTCGCAGCGTGACATTCATAAGGTCTATGCCGGTAAAACTCAAGCCGGCAGCATCACAAAGGATTCCCTGAGCTTTACTGTAAAGCTCAAGAGTGCAGTCCTGACAGCGGCTCAAGAGGAGCGGATACGGACGGTAATCAACGAACTTTTTGACGGCGGGCCGCAACGTTAGCCCGTCGCTCCTGACCAGTCCTCGAACCCCTCATGCCGAGGGGTTTTTTTTGTGTTCCGAGTCGGAACACGAGTCCCGTTCTTACAAGAAGCTCTCTGAATTCCTCGTGCCCGTCCTCGATTAGGAGCGGACGTGTGTCGGCGCTATTGGTGTCACGAGTCGCGCCGGTCAGTCAGACAATCGTGTTCCGACTCGGAACACAACGTCATCGTGAACGTCCGTGCCTTGCGATTGCATCTGGGATGGCGATACTGGGAGTGCGCCCAGGCAGCGATGCTGCTGATGACGTTGATCGTGGCAAGAGTCTGCCGCAAATGCAGTGGGCAAGCAACCTGTTGGGCGACTGGCTAGCTTTGCCATCGCTACTCTCCATGCGCTAGCGCCCCGGCCGATGGGTCCGCATGAACATTCAGTCCGGTCGGGGCACCCATACGGGTACGACCGGCGGTCAGATACGCCGCATGGGAGTACGAGCCTGCGGCAAATTGTGAGGCCAACTTATAGTGGATGTTTGACCTGCAAATCCGTAGTGCCCGGGACATACCGGACGTGAACGAGGCGATGTGGATTGCCAATTCCGAACGCCCATGCCTTGCATGAGGCATTACGAGAACGCACGGATCGAGGGCGTTCCGATTCTCGTTGCCATGCGCACCCCAGCTGAGATGAATAACGCTTCTTCGTTGGTCGGCTGCCTCCTTCATGTTCCGAGTCGGAACACGAAGGAGGCAGCGTCACCCCAGAAATGCCGCTCGTGCCGGTGCTCCTTGATCTGCTTGAATCGCAACTGCGTATTGAAGAAAGTCCCGGCGGGATCGTAGGCGAGAGCAGCAGGACTCTAGCCTGTGGCAGTCAGGGCTGCGCAACGACAACAGCTTTGCGGCGCGCTGACGGTCAGGACACCCGAAAGTGATGTGAATTTAGCGCCGAGGCATTCGATCGTCTCAGGGCCACGGATGGCTACCGTGTCACAACGACCAGAATCTCTTGTAGTTCTTGCCAGTAGCAACGGCTACAGCCGTCTCGGCCAGACCGATCGACCGTAGATATCGATGCAGATGAAAACGTGACACCCGTGAGGCGAGGAGTGAAGAGAACGAGCTTCGGGTTCCGTGATCACCTCACTAATGAGTTGCATCAGGTACCCATCAGGGATGAGTGCCCCGGTTTCCTAAAACATCTCATTGGAGATTTACCTTGTGAAAACCGGCTACACGAGGGCAGGAGGCAAGGTCACAAAGTTTGTACGAATCTCAATTGCAACCCCTCCGTAGACCCAGCGCTGACTTGTCTTGGAGAGGGCCTCTGTCGCAAAACGGACAATTGATGGTGACCTTGCGTGTCTCGAAGGACCTCAGCCGGACAATACTGGTGACCTTATGAGAGGCCGACGAGCCTAACCATAATGGGAAAGGCAGTGACGGCAGGCCCAGAGGTCCCTTTTACGGCACGCGCAGACAAAAACTGACGCTCGTACAATCTTGGTGACCTTGTCTTTGGTCCAGCCTGACGTTTGGCCAATTTTGGTGGCTTTGGCCACCTCGCCAACCGCATGACCTTCCACGGCTAATTGCACGAGAGCGCGGGAAGGCGCTTTGGAGAATTCGGAACTGCAGCATCGTTCCTGAGGCAGGGGACAGAGTGCTATCGGCACAAAGTTTCCAGCCAGTACGCGCGTAAGAGTGCCCAGCTCCACTACCACTGATGCTTCGGGCATCAGCGTGTCTTGGTTCCCCTCACATCGGAAAATTGGTGAAATCTCGAGCTGCAGAGCCGCTCGATTGCAATTTGCCGCGAGCTAGTGGCCAGGACGCTTCCTAGCTGAGGCCGGGATAAAGCTTCGCCACGGCGGCGAGGCCACGTGCGCGCTCCGCGCGGACGTAGTGCGCGGTTGTTTGCAGCGAGGCGTGCCCCAGCAGCCGTTGCAGGACGTCCGCAGGCATCTCGTTGGCCACCGCATGCGTGGCAAACGTATGCCGCAGCGCATGGGGCGCGACGTGGCGCAGCTGGTTCCGCTCTGCCTCGGACAGGGGCAGCGTGGCGTCGTCGGCGACGCGAACCAACGTCGTCGTCAGCAGCTGGTACAGCCCATCCGGTGAAAAGCCCTTGCCGCGCAGCACGGGCGCGCCGTGCTCCTCGCTAAGGTGCTTCGCCTGGGCCGTGCGCGTGGACGGTATCACCACCGGCGAGAGCAGGGCGAGTTCCTGGTCCGGATTCTCGAAATCGTGGCCGCGGTCGGCCCAGTGCGCGCGCAAGGCATCGATGGCGCGCGCCGGGAGGAATACCGTGCGCCACTGCTGGCGCTTGCCGCGCAGCGCCAGCTCCCACAGGCCAGCGGGCATGCCGGCCTGCTCCGGCACCGGCTGGAGGTGGCAGCGCTGCGCGCCCGCCGCCTCTTCGCGGCGCGCTCCACTGCATCCCAGCAGCAGCACGGCCGCGCGCGCCAGGCGGTACTGGGCGCCGGGTGCGTCGACAGCCTTCGCGGTCAGCGGCGCCGCCACCGGCACCGCGGGCCATTGCGCGCAGAGCCGGTCCAGGATGCCATCGGGCTGCACCAGTGCTCTCCACAGCGGAGCCGGCAAGGCCTTGTCGACCGCGATCGGCACCTCCCGGCGCGTGGTCAGCGGATCCTGCACCAGCAGCCACGGGTTGCCGCCCAGGTAGCGCATGCTCACCAGCCAGGCAAAGAAACCCCGCAGCACCAGCACCGCGTAGCGCTGGGATTCCGGCTTGAGGGCGCCGACGAAAGGGCGCCAGCGGGCCGAGGTGCGGGGCGCCTTGGGGCCGATCCAGGACGGATCCGGCTGCGCCAGGAAATCCTTGTAGTGCTCGCAATCGTCGGTGCCCACGCACCAGAGCAGGAAGCGCTCCAGTTCCTTCTGGTAGGCGCGTGCGGTCTTGTCCCGGTCACGGAAGCGGGACAGGTAGGCCTGGATGGCCTCCAGGTCATGGCGGGCCGCGATCAGGCAGTAGCCCGGCGCCCGGTTGCGGCCCGCGCTGCCGTCGAGTGCGGGCACGATCCGTCCGACCTGCTCCAGTGGCACCAGCTTGCGCGCGAGCGCAG
>NZ_AUFE01000117.1 GCF_000426345.1 Cupriavidus phytohabitans
GCCGCCTGAGAACCGGCCACGATCAACCTTCGTACACCAGATTTGACTTTATCTCGGCGAGGGCGGCTTGGCCTCGCAACTGCGCGCGGGCTCCATTGTGGTCGACACAAGCACGATGGAACACGGTGCAACGATGGAAATCCATTCGCGCCTCGCTGCAGCCGGGCTCGAGTTCCTGGACGCACCTGTCTCAGGCATGCAATCTCGTGCTGAGGCCGGCACGTTGACGGTTATGTGCGGCGGCTCCGAGCAGACGTTCGAGAAGGTGAAACCGTGGCTTGAGCGTATGGGGAACAACGTCCTATACATGGGCGAAGCGGGCAGTGGCCAACTGACGAAGCTCGTCAATCAGCTGCTATTCGACATCAACTGCGCCGCACTTGCAGAAATTTTGCCGATGTCCCGCCGCATGGGCCTCGACCCAGAAAAAATTGCGTCGGTGATTAACAGTGGCACCGGCCGTAGCTACGCATCGGAGTTTTTCCTGCCTCGTATCCTGGACCGCCACTTCAGCGACGGGTATCCGTTGCGGGCCGCATACAAGGACCTCGTCAGCGCTGCAGAACTTGGCGCCCGTCATTGCATCCCGATGCCAGTCCTTGCCGCAGCGACCGCCACTTACCAGATGAGCCTTCTGACCGGCCACGGAAGCAGTGATAAGGGCGCAATGACCCGATTCTTCGAAGACATGCTGGCCGTGCAGTTCAGCGCAGCAGCACCCGAAACGGAGCAACAAAATGGCTGAACCTCTTGGCCTCGACAACGGCCTCACCAACTACGGTGACCGCGATTTTGCGCGCTATCTTCGCCGCTCCATGGCCCATTCGATGGGTGTGTCGAGCGAGTTGCTGTCTCGCCCCGTCATTGGCATCGCTGCCTCGCCCAGCGATTTCAACAACTGCCACCGCTACATGCCGCAATTGGTGGAAGCCGTGTCGCGCGGTGTGTTGGCTGCAGGCGGATTGCCCCGCATGTTTCCGACCGTGTCGCTGGGCGAGGTGTTTCTGAACCCCACGAGCATGGTGTACCGCAACCTGATGTCGATGGACGTCGAGGAAATGGTACGGGCTCAACCGATGGACGCCGTTGTGCTTATCGGGGGTTGCGACAAGACAGTACCCGCTCAGTTGATGGGGGCGGCTTCCGCGAACCGCCCGGCGATTCAACTCGTCACGGGTCCGATGTCCACCGGTCGCCACAAAGGTGAGCGCCTCGGGGCGTGCACGGATTGCCGCCGTTTCTGGGGCAAGTTCCGAGCAGGAGAAATCGACAAGCAGGAAATCGATATTGTGGAAACGCGGCTGGCCACGACCGCAGGCACGTGCGCTGTCATGGGCACCGCCAGCACGATGGCGTGCATTGCTGAAGCGCTCGGCATGTCGTTGCCCGGCACGGCAGCCATTCCTGCTGTCGACTCCCAGCGCCTCGTCGCCGCGGAAGAAAGCGGCCGGGCCGCAGTCCGTCTCGCACGTTCGCCGATTCTTCCGTCCCAGGTAATGACCGAGCAATCCGTCGAGAACGCCTTCCGTGTCCTGATGGCTTTGGGCGGCTCCACTAACGCAATTATTCACCTCACAGCGGTGGCTGGTCGTCTTGGTATTCGCATCAGCCCTCAGCGCCTGAACGAGATTTCTGATGAGACCCCGGTGCTCGTCGACCTCAAGCCTGTCGGCGAGGGCTACATGGAAGATTTTCATGCGGCCGGCGGTATTGGGGCTGTCCTCCGCGAGTTGCGCCCCCTCCTGCATCTGGACTGTCTCACCATTGACGGTCGGACCCTGCGCGAACGCCTCGACGAGCCGGCGGGCTGGGTTGACCGCAAGGTTATCCGCTCGTTCGACGAGCCGGTGAGCAACGTCGGCGGTCTGATTGCGCTTCACGGCACACTGGCGCCGGACGGGGCTATTTTCAAACGAGCTGCAGCGACGCCAGCACTGTTTGAAAAGGAGGGACGTGCAGTCGTGTTCGAGGGGCTGGAGGACCTGGCAAACCGCATCGATTCGCCCGACCTCGACGTGACGGCGGACGACATCCTTGTGATGAAGAATGCCGGGCCCTTGGCTGCCGGGATGCCGGAAGCGGGTTACTTGCCCATTCCCACGAAATTGGCCAAGGCCGGTGTGAAAGACATGGTGCGCATCTCCGACGCGCGCATGAGCGGCACGGCTTACGGAACCATTGTCCTGCACGTATCGCCCGAAGCGGCCGCAGGCGGGCCTCTGGAAGCGGTACGCAATGGGGACCGCATCCGACTGTCGGTCTCGAAGAAGACCGTCGATTTGCTGGTCGAGCCGGATGAAATCGCGCGCCGCCTGGCCGAGCGCAAACCGCTTCCAAAGAAGCAAGGCGGCTACCAGGAACTGTATCAACGCACCGTGACGCAAGCCCCAGAGGGCTGCGACCTCGACTTCCTCGCGCAGCCCCGTAGCTGACGACGTCTCAACTGGAACTGACCATGAATTTCTATCCTCAATTGCTCGCGCGAGCCGAGCAGGGTAAGCCTGTGCGCGTCGGCCTTATCGGCGCTGGCAAGTTTGGCTCCATGTACCTCGCTCAGGTACCGCGCACGCCAGGCGTGCACATGGTGGGTATCGCCGACCTCGTGCCGGCAAATGCTCATGCCAGCCTCGAGCGGGTGGGTTGGGAACTGGGCCGCGCCCAGGCGTCGTCGCTGGACGATGCCGTGCGAACCGGTACGACACACGTCGGTGATGATTGGCAAGCCCTTGTCGCTCATCCTGGCATCGACATCATCATCGAATGCACTGGCAATCCCATCGCCGCTGTCGACCACTGCCTCGAGGCGTTTAAGCAAGGCAAGCACGTCATCAACGTGACGGTGGAGGCGGACGCATTCTGCGGCCCGCTCCTGGCCCATCGAGCCCGTGAAGCGGGAGTGGTGTATTCCCTCGCTTACGGGGACCAACCTGGCCTGGCATGCGAATTGGTCGACTGGGCCCGAACCTGCGGTTTTCCCATTATTGCGGCTGGCCGCGGGCACAAATGGCTGCCGAGATTCCGCGAATCCACGCCTGATACGGTGTGGGACCATTGGGGCGTCACCGCCGAGCAAGCCCGTATCGGCGGCATGAACCCCAAGATGTTCAACGCTTTCCTGGACGGCTCGAAGCCGGCCATCGAGAGCACGGCAATTGCGAACGCTACCGGGCTGCAGGTGCAGGCGGAAGGCATCACGTTCGCCCCGGCATCCGTGGAGAAGATTCCTACGGTCATGCGTCTGAAGTCCGATGGCGGTGTGCTATCCGCCAAAGGTGTTGTGGATGTCGTTTCGTCGCTGAACACCGACGGCACCTCGGTTGGCTACGACATCCGGAAGGGCGTATGGGTTTGCGTCGAGGCACCGACTGAGTACATCCGCCGCTGCTTCAAGGAGTACCAGGTCTTCACTGACCCCGACGGACAGTGCATGGTGCAGTACAAGAAGTGGCACCTCATTGGTCTGGAACTGGGAATCTCGGTCGCGAGCGTCGGCTTGCGTCGTGAACCCACCGGTGTCGGTCAGCACTTTAACGCAGACGTCATCGCGACCGCGAAACGCGACCTGAAAGCAGGAGAAGTGCTGGACGGGGAGGGCGGGTACACCGTCTTCGGAAAGCTGTTCCCTGCCAAAGAGTCGCTTCGTCTTGGCAGCCTCCCGCTGGGCCTTGCGCACAACCTCAAGCTGCGCCGCGATGTGCCTAAAGACAAATCGCTGACGTGGGAGGACGTCGTTATCGACGCGACTCAGCGCGCGTATCGCGTGCGAAAGGAAATGGAAGCACTGTTCCAACAGAAGTAACAGGCGACCAGCAGGACAGCCGGGGCGAACGACGTCCCGGCAAAACAAACAGGAGACAGACATGGACTGGAGCGTAAAGGCCTCCGTGGCCGCATTCGTACTGGCAGCAACCATTCCGGCGATGGCTGCCGATGCATATCCCAACAAGCCTATCAGCATGATTGTTCCGAGCGCCCCAGCCGGCTCTACGGATATTGTCGCGCGCCTCATCGGAGAGCAACTTGCAAAGGACTTGGGGCAGCCTATCGTCATCGAAAACCGGCCCGGTGCCAGCGGCAATATCGGCACGGAAGCGGTAGCCCGTGCAAAGCCGGACGGTTACACGCTGCTGATGCAGTACTCGGGGTACCACGTCGGAAACCCTGCCCTCTTCCCTCAAGCGCGCTGGAAGCCAAAAAATTTCGTATCGGTCGCGCTGGTGATGAGAGTTCCGCACGTTGTAGCGGTGAGCGGAAAGATTTCTGCGCAGAATCTCCGAGAGCTTATTGCTTTTGGCAAGAAAGACAACCGTGGACTTTTCTACGCATCGTCGGGAAACGGCTCCATCCAGCATATCGCCGGTGTCATGTTCGGTAAGCAGGCGCAGGTGCCCGTCACCCATGTTCCGTACAAGGGGGCGGGTCCGGTGATTAGCGACCTGTTGGGTGGGCAGGTTGACATGTTCGTCACAACACCGCCGTCCGTCATCGGCCAGGTAAAGGCAGGAAAAATCAACGCGCTTGCCTACACCGGTCCGCAGCGGCATCCCTCCATGCCCGATGTCCCGACTTCCGCCGAGGCCGGCTTGCCTGGCTATAACGTCGAGTCCTGGTTCGCGGTGTTCGCGCCGGCAGGTACGCCGCCGGCAGTTGTCAGCAAGCTGTCTACTGCAATCAAGAAGATTGTGGAAAGCCCAGAGTACCGCCGGAAAATTGAAGAGCAAGGCGGATTCGCTGCGTACATGGACCCGCCGGCGCTGGACAAATTCGTGACTCAAGAGCTTGCGACCTGGGCAAAGGTCATCAAGGACGGAAATATCACCGCTGAGTAAGATAGGTAGCAAAGATGAGGGTGAAGAGCCTGATTTCGGCGCTATGCGGTGCCTTTGCGATGTCTACTGCAGCGGCGTCCACGCTCACGGTGGTGAAGACGGAAGGAGGTCAAGTCTCAGGGACCGGAGATACGGTAAAGACGTTCCGCGGGATTCCCTATGCTGCGGCTCCGGAAGGCGGACTTCGCTGGAAGCCCCCGCAAGCGGCGAAGCCTTGGGAGGAGGTCCTGGACGGAAGCCGATTCGGCCCGGATTGTCCCCAACCGGCGGAGTATCCGGAGCTTCGCGGCGCAGGAATGAGCGAGGATTGTCTGCGCATTAACGTGTGGACTCCCGCGAAAGCCAGTACTGAGAAGCTCCCCGTGATGGTATGGATTCATGGTGGGGGCTTTCGCTACGGCTCGGGCTCGCATCCGTCCTATGACGGTGAAGCGCTTGCCAAGCGGGGCGTCGTTGTCGTAACCCTAAATTACCGACTAGGGCTACTCGGCTTCTTGTCTCATCCCGCCTTGGCCGCGGAGTCATCGACGCACACATCCGGGAACTACGGCTTGATGGACCAGATGGCTGCGCTTCGCTGGGTGAAACGCAACATGGGGTGATCGTCCGAATCGTGCGAAATGTAACGGTGACGGTCCGGAAAGCCGCCTCCAGCAAAGCTTTCCGATTTCGCAGCAATGGAGATATCGGACCCAACCGCAACCCCTTGAATTGCAAAGAATCTTGGAGCCTGACCGTATCAATCAACACGAAAGGGACGATCACCCCAGTAATGGCCACGCGGTAGGGCGCGGTCGTCTTTGGCATGTTCATCAGGCCGGGTGTGGTGTCACAGGCGGTCCGGTCCCGCCTCGTTATGGCGAAAATGGGGGCGCTGTCAATCCTGCAACGGGCGTAGCATCACGCCGCGACATCCTGGTGTAGTCTCGCCACCAAATTACTCCTGCTATCCGGCAATTTCCATGGCGCGACACCTTCAATTCATGGTCCGGGTCTTCTGCGTCGGCGCCATCATTGTGGTCGTCGCCATTGTCTCCCGGCAAGTATATCTGCGCAGCGCCACCAAGCCTGACGTAGCTGAGGCAAAGGAAGAGCCCGCGAGAATGATGTTGATCCGCTGCGAGTCGATGCACGACCGTCTGCAAAATCGACATAGCGCGGCTAGGGATGCTGGCGAGCGGCCACGCGTTCGTTGCCGAGAGTCTTGACCTCGGCGAATGTTCGATCCAGCCGCAGATTGACCTCTGCCTGTGTAGCGCCGGTAGCGCTATCCATTCTCGGAAGCCCTCGAGGATTTTGGCCCAAGCGACGACAGCCCGTGCAGAGCGGCAACCTTGAAACGCAGGCAAAAGAAAGCCCGCGGCAAGGCGGGCATGGAATCCCTTAGAGGAGAAAGGGAGGAGACGAGCGTAAGTATAAACCCTAACAAAAATTCTTGCAGAGCGGCCAGGAGCGTCGCGGGCAGACGAGCAGCCAAACCATAATTTCATGATCAAGAAATTATGAAAGTGAAAGGCACGCATCCACGGCAGGGCCGCTTGGCTGTCGCGGCCTAAATTGCGAGTTTCGAGTGGACCAACCACCGCTTGGTGAGGAGAGCGCTCGGCAAGTAACTGACTTGAAGGTTGCCGTCATGAACTTCATGAACTATCATTTAGTTCATGACCCTCCATCGCCGAATCTCGCTTCGCACGCGGTTTGCCGCCGCGCCCGAGTCCGTTTTGCCCGCAGGCCGTGCCCGCAGTCGGCGGACTGCCTTGATCGCGGTCGCACAGGACCCGCGGCGGGCCGCAACACCCAAAGAGCTAATTGAAGCCGCCGTCGCCTTAGTCAACGACGCGTCTCGCGAGCTCGTGTTGTCTGCCGAGGTCCAACATGAACTCGACGCGGCGCTTGGGCGGATTGTTCGCATCTTCGCGAAGCCGACACATCCGCTTCCCACGCGTCGCGTTGTCGATGCCGGCGAGCCTGGCGCACATGCTGGGGGAGCCGCGCCACCGGATCCGCTCCAGGAAGCGCGCGAACGGGGTCGACTGGCAGCCGCCCGGGAGTGGGAACGGCCGGAAAACTTGTCGCTCAAGGACGCCGCGCTGTATGCCGGACGTTCGGACCGCGCCATCAACCAAGACCGCCAGGCGGGGCGTCTCTATGCACTGGTGCTGCCGGGGCGCGAACGAGGGTATCGCTATCCATCGTGGCAGTTCCATGTCGATTCCGAGCGGCTGGCTGGTGTGCTTGCACCGTTCGTGGCTGCCCGCGCGAGTAGTTGGGTCGTCCACAATTTTCTGCATCGTCCGCAAGAAGGCTTGGCGGGACGCACGCCGGCGGATTGGATCGCCGATGCAACGGCCCCGATAGACGCCGTTGTGCGGCTCGTCGACGCGCGGTACCGCGACGAGCAGGGCACCGCATGACCTTTAGCGCAGAAGATTTAGGGTGTCCGCTGCCGCCGGCCGACTTGGCCGACCGACGGCTTGCCACAACGACGCTCGATCTCGAGCGGGTAGTGCTCTGGCGAATCCACCGCGCGCACCTGGACCCTATTTACTACAACCGCCGTGCGCCGGGTGTGACCCAGTATCGGTTCGACGCGGCCGGCGGCGAGTTTGGTGTCCTTTATGCTGCTTCGAGCTTTGCCGCGTGCATGGCCGAAGCGGTCATTCGGGAGCGCTTCCAAGGACTACGTCTGCCGTTACTGCTTGATGAGGATGAGCTGAGCAGCCGATCCATTTGCCGGCTCGCCGTGGATGATCGCCGACCTCTCGTGCTCGCTGATCTTACCGGTCCGCTGACGGCCCTTGGCATGGACGCTCGTGTGTTTTCGGTCACTGATTACCTGGGACCGAACCTGTGGAGTTCGGCGCTGCATGCGGCATTTCCCTGGATCGATGGCTTGTATTTCCAGTCGCGCCTGGCAGGTGAGCCTAGCGTCGCGATCTTCGACGATCGCGCCCGACTGGTGTGCGCAGGTGTGACAACTCCGCTGGTCGAATTTCCAGAATTGGGTTCCTATCTGACGGCCAATCAAATTGGCCTTGCGCCTGCCGGCGATGATTGGACTTAAACGCCTTAGCGCGGCCCTGCCGCAGCAAGTGAGGATCGGCCCGCCGGTCGTCTCCTCCCGCCCACATTGGCTCACTTCGCAGTGAGCGACCGCATCGCAAGTGAACTTCGGTCGCTCACTTGCGCAGTTGGCATCGTCGCTTAGATGGGGCCGAGAAGTACCGTGTCCTGCAGGTGATCGGAAGGTCTTGCGGCACGCGAGGCTTTCACGCGTTCGATTAGAATCGGGGGCGCATCTCCTTAAAACGCGCCTGACTTTGATTGCATCATGAGCAAGAGGCTGACCAGCATTGATATTGCCCGCCTTGCGGGAGTGTCCCAGACCACCGTATCGCGTGTTCTTCAAGATCTGCCGACGGTAAAGCCGGAGACAAAGGCTCGGGTCCTTAAAGTCATACAGGACCATGAGTATTCGCCTAGTGCCGCAGCGCGTCAAATGAAGACCAGGCGCAGCGGCACAGTGGCGGTCGTTGTGGCCAGCCTCTCGAACCCACTGTATCCACTGTTGCTCCAGCTTCTGGTTGAGCAGTTGGCGACCCGGGGCTTCCGGACAACCGTGTGGGAGCTGGACGGCGGCATGGATGACGCGACCGTACGTGCGCTGGCTGAGAGCGCGACGGATGGGGTCATCTTTGCTGCGGCGCTCGATGAATCGAAGGAGCTGCTCAGCAGGGTTGCGGCCGAAAAGCCCATCATTCTGATTAACCGATCTGTCGGGACGAATCTGTTTGACACGATTGTGAGCGACAACTATGCCGGCGGCAGGCGCGTTGCAGAGTACTTCCTCGCCTCAGGCCGAAGGAACATTGGACTGATATCGGCAAAGTCGAGCAAGAGTTCTCGAGCCAGCACCATTCGCGAGCGAGAGCGCGGATTCATGGACGGGCTCGGGCCCGTCGCGCAGAGTCCGGCATTTACTCGCGCCGATGCCGCAGACTTTGGCTACGACTTTGGTTTTCGTGCCATGCAGTCCCTCCTGAGCGACCGTCCCGAGATCGATAGCGTTTTCTGTACGAACGACATCGTCGCAATTGGTGTGCTGGATGCGGCGAAGCGGTGCGGTCGGCGCGTACCTGAAGAAATGTGGGTCGTCGGCTATGACGACATTCCGATGTCCCGATGGGAGTGCATCGGGCTTACTACCGTTCAGCAACCTCTGCCCTCGATGGTTGAGCAGGTCGTTGAGCGTCTCGAACGTCGTATGGCTGACCCCAAGATCACGCCGCAAACCTTCATTCTGCCCAACGATCTGGTGCTGCGACGCACAACATCCTGAGGTTGATTCTGGTTTTGAATTGCTTATAATGACTACGTAACCATTGAAGCCGTAGGGTGGGGTGCGCTATCAAACGCTTCTCACCCTTATTTCGGAGACAAAATGACTACGTATTCATTTGGCGAGATATCCGAACCCTCCCGGGTGACCCCGGTGGTTCGGGCAGCGGACATTTGTGTGGTCGGGGGTGGTGCCGCAGGGGTAGGGGCGGCTTCAGAATTCGGAAAATATTGCCCTCTAAGACCTCGCTCGCGAGTTAGCGCTCGGCTAGACGCCGCAAGGGGCGGAACTTTCCTGCTTCCGGTTTATGGCTCATGCGCCACACGTAGTCGCCGGTCAGGTTGATATGCTCCCACCCCAAGGGCGACAAATAGGGATACAGCGCCGGATCGACCGGCATGCCGCGGCTCTCCATTGCCTGCACAGCGCGCTCAAGATAGACGGTGTTCCAGAGAACGATCGCCGCAGTCACCAGGTTTAGTCCGCTGGCGCGGTACCGTTGCTGCTCGAAACTGCGATCGCGTATTTCGCCGAGACGGT
>NZ_AUFE01000118.1 GCF_000426345.1 Cupriavidus phytohabitans
GAGCACTGGCAGCACATCCGCACGACGAACGCGATTGAGTCGACCTTCGCGACTGTGCGTCACCGCACGACGCGCACGCGCAACTGTGTGTCACGAGCGACCTTCCTTGGCCTGGCCTTCAAGCTGATCGAGGAAGCCGAGAAAACCTGGCGCCGCATCAACGGTGCCGAACACATCGAACTGCTCTTGAAGGGCATTCCCTTCAAGGACGGTGCCCCGGCGCAAGACAATCCGCCGGATCAGCAGAAACTCGCCGCCTGAGAACCGGCCACGATCAACCTTCGTACACCAGATTTGACTTTATCTCCGGACGCTGTCCCTGTCATTGCCCTTTACGCCAGGCAACCAGCCACACCGTGGGCCGGCAGTCGCCAACTATTTCGACAACCTGCTGCCCGACAGCGACGCCATCAGACGGCGCATCGCGGCCCGGTACCAGACCGGCGGGACCGACGCCTTCGCGCTGCTGGCCAAGCTCGGCCGCGATTGCGCCGGCGCCCTCCAGATGCTGCCGGCGCAGGAAGCGCCGATGGCGCTGAAGCGCGTCCAGGGCCGCCCGCTGTCCGAGACGGACATCGCCACCCTGCTGCACGAGGCCACGGCCGAGCCCGTGCTCGGGCTGCGCGAGCCCATCGATGACCTGCGCCTGTCCATCGCCGGCGCGCAGGAAAAGACCGCGCTGCTGCGCTGGGACGGGCAATGGCTGTTGCCGCAAGGCAGTACGCCCACCACGCATATCTTCAAGCTGCCGATGGGACTGGTGGGCAATATGCGCGCCGACATGCGGACCTCGGTGGAAAACGAATGGCTCTGCGCCAGGATCGTCGCCGCCTTCGGCCTGCCGGTCGCTGCCTGCGAGATCGCGCGCTTCGGGGATATCAAGGCACTGGTCGTCGAACGCTTCGACCGCAAGCCCTCGGCCGACGGTTCCTGGCTGCTGCGGCTGCCGCAGGAAGACATGTGCCAGGCCACCGGGACGTCGGCATTGCAGAAATACGAGTCGGACGGCGGGCCGGGCATCCAGCAGATCGCGGAGATCCTCTCGGGCTCGCGCTCGGCGCTGTCCGATCGCCGCAACTTCTTTCTCGCGCAGATCGTCTTCTGGCTGCTCGCGGCCACCGATGGCCATGGCAAGAACTTCAGCATCAGCCATCTGCCGGGCAGCCGCTATGAAGCGACGCCGCTGTACGACATCCTGTCGGCGCATCCGATCATCGGCAAAGGCAAGAACCAGGTGGCGCCGCAACGGGCCCGGCTGGCGATGGCGTTGCACGGCAAGAATTCGCACTACGCCATCCAGGAAATCCAGCGGCGGCACTGGGTTGCCCAGGGACAGCGCATCGGCTTCCCGCCCGGCGATGTCGAGTCGATGCTCGACGAGGTCGGGTCGCAGACCAGCCGGGCCATCGACGCCGCCGCTTCAGCGCTGCCACCGGAATTCCCCATGGACCTGGCCGATGCGATCTTCGATGGCATGCGCCGGCAGCAGCGGCGCCTCGCCGCCCGAGGCTAGCGCCGGCGTTTGGACTGGTTCAGCGCCACGGCGGCGCGGACCAGCGCCTTCAGCGCTTTCTCGTCGATCTTGTCGCCTTCCTGGAAATCGATGGCGCGCCGGGTGTTGCCCTCCAGGCTGGCGTTGAACAGGCCGGCAGGATCGTCCACCGCCGCGCCCTTGGCGAAGGTCATCTTGACCACGTTCTTGTAGGTCTCGCCGGTGCCGACGATACCGTCGTGCGACCAGACCGGGACGCCGCGCCATTTCCATTCCTCGACGACTTCGGGGTCGGCTTCCCTGACCAGCGCGCGCAGGCGGCCGAGCATCTGGCCGCGCCAGTCGTCGAGTTCCCGGATCCTGGCGTCGATCAGCTCGGAAGCCGGAATGCTGTCCTGCCTGCTGTCCTGTCCCTCGCTCTTTTTCATGGCGCTGCTCCTCAAGCGGATGCCGTGCCCGCGGCACATGGCTGGCCCTGCATTGTGCCGAACCCGGCGCTCTGCCGCCACCACCGCGCCACCGGCGTCCCGCCACCGCCCTCACCTTGCCACGCCGCCCAAATCTGCCTCTAATAGTCTGAACAGGCGGGTCGGCATGACCCGGTCCGGTCAGGAGGCGAAATGCGCTGCACGCATTGCGGCTTCGCGAACCTTGCGGGCGCCAACTTCTGCGAGGAGTGCGGGACAAGGCTTGCCCGCATTTGTCCGCAGTGTGGTGCCGAAGCCACGCCCGCCGCCAAATTCTGCCGGGCCTGCGGCGTGTCCCTGGCCGATACACCAGCACCGGCACCGGCACCCGTGCCGCAGCCCCAACCGCCGCGGCCTGCTGCATCCGCCCCGGTCCATTACACCCCGCCCCATCTCGCCGAGCGCATCCTGGCGGAACAGGCCGCGATGGAAGCCCGCGGCGAGTCCGCCGGCGAGCGCAAGACCATCACGGCACTGTTCGCCGACATGGCCGGCTCGACCGCGCTGACGCAGGACATGGATCCGGAAGACGCGCGCCGCCTGATTGACCCGGTCGTGACGCTGATGATGGAGGCAGTCCATCATTACGAAGGCTATGTCGCCAAGTTCCTCGGCGACGGCATCCTGGCGCTGTTCGGCGCCCCGATCGCGCACGAGGACCATGCCCTGCGCGCGCTGTACGCCGCACTGCGCATGCAGGGCGCGATGCACCGCCACAGCGACCGGGTGCGGCTGGAGCAAGGCATCCCGCTGCAGATCCGCATCGGCATCCATACCGGCGAGGTGGTGGTGCGATCGATCCGCAAGGACGACCTGCATACCGATTACGATCCGGTCGGCCACACCATCCACATTGCCTCGCGCATGGAAGGGATTGCCACCCCGGCATCGATCCTGGTCAGCGAATCCACGCACAAGCTCGCCGAGGGCTATTTCGAGTTCACGGCGCTGGGCACCACGCACGTCAAGGGCGTGCGCGAGCCGCTGGCGGTGTACGAGGTGGTGGGCCTGGGGGCGTTGCGCACGCGCCTGCAGGTGGCCGCGCACCGCGGGCTGGCGCGCTTCGTCGGGCGCCAGCAGGAACTGGAGCACCTGCAGGAGGCGCTGGAGCATGCCAAGGCCGGCAGCGGGCGCATCGTCGCCGTGGTCGGCGAAGCGGGCGTCGGCAAGTCGCGGCTGTTCCATGAGTTCAAGACACGTTCGCAACAGGGCTGCCTGGTGCTGGAGACGTTCTCGGTTTCGCATGGCAAGGCCTTCGCCTACCTGCCGCTGATCGAGTTGCTGAAGAACTATTTCCAGATCACCGCGCAGGACGGCGACCGCGCCTGTCGCGAGAAGGTGACGGGCCGGTTGCTGACGCTCGACCGTTCGCTGGAAGATCACCTGCCCTACCTGCTCTACCTGCTCGGCACCATCGAACCGGCCTCGCCGCTGCAGACCATGGACCCGTCGATCCGGCGCCAGCGCACCTTCGACGCGATCGCCCGCCTGCTGGTGCGCGAGAGCGCCAACCAGCCGCTGATGCTGATCTTCGAAGACCTGCAATGGCTCGATGGCGAGACCGAGGCCTTCCTCAACATGATGGTCGACCATGTGCCCGCCGCGCGCATGGTGCTGCTGGTCAATTACCGGCCCGAATACACCCATCGCTGGGAAGCCGGGCCGCATTACTCGCAGCTGCGGCTGCAGCCGCTGGGTCCGGCCGAGGCGCAGGGCCTGCTGACCGCGCTGCTGGGCGAGGACCAGAGCCTGGTGCCGCTCAAGCGCCTGATCCTCGACAAGACCGAAGGCAACCCGTTCTTCATGGAGGAAGTGGTCCAGACGCTGTCCGAGGAAGGCGCGCGGCTGGGCCAGCCCGGCTGCTACCGCATCGAGCAGGCGCCGGCGCTGCTCCATATCCCCACCACGGTCCAGGGAGTGCTGGCCGCGCGTATCGACCGGTTGCCGCTGGCGCAGAAAGAACTGCTGCAGACGCTGGCAATCATCGGCAAGGAATTCCCGCAGAGCCTGGTGCTGCGGGTGGCCGGGCTGGAGGGCGACCGGCTGCATCCGCTGCTGGCCGACCTGCAGGCCGCGGATTTCATCCACGAACGGCCGGCGTTCCCGGAAGTCGAGTACGCCTTTAAGCACGCGCTGACCCAGGAAGTCGCGGGCAATTCGCTGCTGACCGAACGGCGCAGCGCCTTGCATGAAATCACGGCGCGGGCGATCGAGGACCTGTTCCAGGGCCGGCTCAAGGACTATTGCAGCGAGCTGGCCCACCACTACAGCCTCAGCGGCAACGTGCCCAAGGCGGTCGAATACCTGCACTGCGCCGGCCAGCAGGCGCTGCAGCGCTCGGCGCAGGCCGAAGCGATCCGGCACCTGAGCACCGCCATCGAGCTGCTGAAGCGCCAGCCCGATACGCCCGAGCGCGCGCGCCAGGAACTGACGCTGCTGCTGACCCTCGGGCCGGCACTGATGGCGGCGCGAGGGCAGGCGTCGCCGGAAGTCGAGGCCAATTACCGGCGCGCGCTGGCGCTGTGCGAACAGGGACGGCAGACGCCCTACGTCTTTTCCGCGCAGCTTGGCCTGTGGGCCTTCTACCAGCTGCGTGCGCAGTACCGGGTGGCGTTGCCGCTCGCCAAGCGGCTGCTCGGCCTGGCGATGCAGTCGCAGCGTCCCAAGCAGCTGGCCGAAGGCCATCGCGTGCTGGGCGCCACGCTGTTCCGGATGGGCAAGCTCGACGCGGCGCGCTCGCATATGGAGACGGTGCTAGCCCTGCCCCACCCCGACGCGCAGGCTTATGACTTCCTGATGGGCTATGGGCGCGATCCGACCGTGCACGCGACCAGCACGCTGGGCTGGATCCTGTGGTATCTCGGCTGTCCCGACCATGCCCGCGCGCTGTGCCAGGAGGCGCTGGTGATGGCGCGCGCGCGGCCCGATGCCTACAACCTGGCGCTGTGCCTGGTATTTGCCGCGGAAGTGCACCAGTGCCGGCGCGAGGCGCAGCTGGCACGCGAGTATGCCGAGGCCGCGATCGCGATCTCCGGCGAACAGGGTTTCCCGATCTACCTGGCGTGGGCCACGGTGGTGCAAGGCTGGGCCATGGCGGAGCTGGGAGAGGTCGAAAAAGGGATCGCCCGCATCCGCCATGGCCTGGCCGCCTATGAGGCCACCGGCGCGGTACTCGGCACGCCCAACCTGTTGTCGCTGCTGGCCGACGCCTGCAACAAGGCCGGACAGACGGACGCCGCGCATGAAGCGCTGGGGCGCGGTCTGGCGCTGGCCGAAGAGAACGGCGAGCGGCTCGACGAAGCCACGCTGTGGCGCCTGCGCGGCGACATGCTGTGCCGGCTGCAGCCGGACGAACACCAGCAAGCGGAAGCCTGCTTCCGGCAGGCACTCGACATCGCCACCGGGCAAGGCTCCAGGATGCTGGCGCTGCGCGCCGCGCTAAGCCTGGCCAGGCTGTGGCACGCCCAAGGCAAGACCGGCGTGGCGCGCGAGACGCTGGCCCGGCACCTTGCGCCGCTGACCGAAGGCAGCGACACCGCCGACCAGCAGGAGGCCGCCGCGCTGCTGGCGGCGCTGGGAGGCGAGGTATCGGACACTGCAGGCGGCACCCCCGACGGCACCCCAGCCGGCACCTCAACCCCTGCGCGCCCATGACCCAGCTCCAGGCCCGCCTGCTGCAGGACCGCTTCGTTGCCGTGTGGACGCGCGCGGGCGGTGCGCGTGCGCTCGATGCCTATGCAGATCTTGCCGGCCGCTATGGCGAGCCGGGCCGCCATTACCATACCCTCGACCACATCCGCCGCTGCCTGCGCGACCTGGATTGGGCACGCGGCGCCATCGCTGTGGCCGACGCCGAGGCGGTGGAACTGGCGCTGTGGTGCCATGACGTCATCTATGTGCCCGGCGCGACCGACAACGAAGCGCGCAGCGCCGGCTGGATCCTGCAATGGGGGGCCGGCATCGCCAGGATCGACCGGATCGCCGCACTGGTGCTGGAAACCGTCCACGACGGGATCCCTGCCAGCACAGCGGGCCGCTTTACCGCCGATATCGACCTGGCGGCGCTCGGCTGCAGCCGGATGCGCTTCCGCCATAACGGCGCCTGCCTGCGCGCCGAGCGCACCGACCTGGACGACCAGGCCTACGACGCGGCCGAGCGTGCCTTCCTGCGCGCGCTGCTGGACAGCCCGCGCATCTACCACACCGAGCCGTTCCACGCGCGCTACGAAGCGCGCGCGCGCGGCAACCTGGCTTGGCGGCTGGCGCAGCCGGGCCCGGGCGGCGTCACAGGAATTCGCCGCTGATGTCGATGCTGGAACGCTGGCCGATGCTGTCGTAGTGCTGCGCCAGCCAGGTCGTGGCCTGTGCCCTGCCCTGGTCGCGCAGTGCGCACAGGAAGCCCCAGTCGGCGTTGTACTTGGTCGACACGCCGAGCGCCGCCATGGTCTCGTCGGAGCGGATCGAGTGGATCCACATCTCCTTCATCTCGCGCCCGTCCACCTTGCCCTGCTGGATCAGCGCGGTGACAAAGGCAATGGCGCGCATCTCGCGCATCAGCGATGAGTTGAAGCTGAGTTCGTTGACGCGGTTGAGGATATCCGCCGCCGAGGTCGGCACCCCGTGGCGCACGATCGGGTTGATATGGACGATGACCACGTCGTGCGTCTGGCAGTGGTAGATCAGCGGAAAGATTGCCGGATTGCCGACATAGCCGCCGTCCCAGTAGTACTGGCCATCGATGCACACCGCCTGGAACAGCGTGGGAACACAGGCCGAGGCCAGCACGGCATCGATGCTCAGTTCCTCCGGCGGGAAGATGCGTATGCGGCCGGTTTCGATATTGGTCGCGCACAGGTAGAGCTGGATCGGGCAATGCTCGCGCAGCGCGGCAAAGTCCACCTGCCTGCCGAGCACTTCGCGCAGGGGGTTCAGGTTGTTGGGATTGAACTGGTACGGCGACAGCAGGCGCAGCGCAATGTCGGCCATGGCATACAGCGGCGAATGGTTCAGCCCCAGCGTATGGCCGGTCTTGAACCAGGGCATCCAGCGGAACGGGCTATAGCGCTGCGCCGAGTTCGAGATCGCCTGCCAGAACGAGTGCAAGGCCTCGCGCGCGCCGGCGCTGCCGCCTTGCAGCAGCCCGTAGGCCAGCACCGCGCCGTTCATGGCCCCGGCGCTGGTGGCGCTGACGCCCTCGATCACCAGCCTGCCGTCCTCAAGCAGACGGTCGAGCACGCCCCAGGTGAATGCGCCGTGCATGCCGCCGCCCTGCAAGGCAAGCGACACGGGTTTGTGGTCTGGCTGGTCCGGCTGCATCCGAGGCTCCCTTCCCGGCGCGCCGTGCGGTGCGCCAGGCTCCGTGCTGCGGGCGGTTATCCGTATACATCAAGTGTAGGGAATAAGCCGTTTTTCCGGCAGCCCGGCGCGTGGCCTGACGGGCGGACCGACGGCTGCACCGGCAGGCGGACCAGTGGCGGCCTTGCTGCTTGCGCCATGCCTGGACATCCCTCAGGCGCCGGCAGCGGCCATCACGACGTGCGCCTGCATCGGGCCGAAGACGGGGCCGTCTCCATATGCCGCCAGGAACGCCTGCGCGCACGCGTCGGTCGCCCGCGCCAGCGCATCGGGACCGCGCCGCTCCAGGTCCGCGCGCAGTGGCGTGCCCTGGCAGTACGCCACCGCAGGGATGCGGGCGGCATCGGCGCGGCTGGTGGCCGTGACGGTCTCGAACAGCGGCGGCGCGGTAAAGCCGCCCTGGCGCAAGTCCTGCTCGATCGCCGCCTGGCTGTGATAGCCGTGCGGCGTGCGCGCCATGAAATCCGGCGGCGACTCGGGGAACAGGCGGGCCAGCGCTGCCGCGACATCGCGGGCAAAGGCGTTGAATTCGATCCGGTCCCACACGTTGAACACCAGCGTCCCGCCGGGCACCAGCACGCGGCGCGCTTCGGCGAAGGCCCTGGCCTTGTCCGGGAAGAACATCGCGCCGAACTGGCAGGCCACCAGGTCGAAGCTGGCATCGCCGAACGGCAGCGCCATCGCGTCGGCCTCGCGCCAGGTCACGGGGCGCTCCGTGCCTTCGGCCTGGGCCCGCGCCAGCATCGGCGCATTGAGGTCGGTGGCGACGATGACGGCGTCGGGCGCGAGCCGGCGCGCCAGTTCGCGCGTGAGCACGCCGGTGCCGGCGGCCAGTTCCAGCACACGGCGGGGATGCAGCGCGGCGATGCGTTCGGCCAGGTCGACGGCATAGGGCGCAAAGATCATGGGCACCATCAGCGACGCATACACGTCGGGGATCGCACCCGCGAAAACGTGGTCAGAGTGGTCGGCACCCGGCTGGTCGGCATTCGGCAAAGCCATGGAAGTCCCCTTGCCCGGCGTGCTGGAAGCCGGGATCGCCTCAGTGGGTGTAGGACACCTTACCGCGAAAGTAAACCAGCCGGAACCGGTGATTTATCCGGAACGCCTCGACGGCGTCCGCTCAGCCCCGGCGCGAATGCCCGCTGCGATGAAAGTCACCAGGTATTCGGACTTGCGCCGCACGTCGCCGGCCTTGAACTTGCCGCCGGAGATGCGCTCGATACGGCTGTCGAACACGCTCATCACCAGCGCCCCCACGGCAAACAGATAGGCCCAATGCGCATAGCTGGCGCTCTTGCCTGGCAGGGCCTTGCGGATCGCCTTGACGAATTCCATGGCGAACGGGTCGAAATAGTCGGCAACAATACCGCGCTCGGATTCTTTTGGATCGGAGGCCTCGCGTGCGACGAGCTTGGCGTAGGCGATGCCGGCATCGGTGTCCTGAATCCGCATCACCGGCTCCACCAATGCGCGCACGATGTGCTCGACCGCGTCCTCGCCCGCGGCGAGTGGTTGGCGCAGGGCGGCCAGCCGGGCCTCGAACAGCGTCTTGCGCCGGTCGAACAGCGCGCGGTACAGGTTGCGCTTGGTCTCGAAGTGGTAAACGATCAGCGGCAAGCCAACGTCCGCGGCTGCGGCGATATCGCGCATCGACACGCCGTCGAAGCCGCCCTCGGCGAAGAGGCGCTCCGCTGCATCGAGCACGCGCTCGCGCTTGCTCGCTTCCGGGAGTGGCAATTCCTGCGTTTCCTCCCGCGCCCTGCCCCGTGCCCCGACCGCTGGCTTCCGCGCTTCCCTGCCTTCCATGCTGCCTCCATATCGATGCGGCATTGTAGCGAACCTCTTATCGTCACATCCGCGTCCGCGTTTACCCCAGTGTAGCGCTTGACTGTACGAGTGTACAGTCCGTTTGCGCGCTACTGAACGATCGTACAGTCAGCGCAGAACGTTCACGCATTTTCAAAGGGGACCTGCCACCATGACACGCCGCTTCGTCGATCTCTCGATCTACCTGGAAAACGATGTCGTCTCCGATCCTCCCGGCTATGGCCCCCGGATCGAATACAATCCATCCAAGTTAAGCCGCCAATAAAATCGCAATTCCCCCCGCGAACCCTTGACAGATGACGAGGTTCGAGGGGCCGCCGCCCTGCTTGCGCTGGCTGTTTAGCGC
>NZ_AUFE01000119.1 GCF_000426345.1 Cupriavidus phytohabitans
AATGACGGTAAGCTTCATTTTGGATCCTCCCGATCAAGGTCGTTGCAATCGACACCTCCACTTTGGCATAGGGATGCCATGGCAGCGAGGATCCTTACAGTTCCTCTTGCAGGTAAGCGGCGCCCCGTTTCCGGGGGGAGGCGTCCATACCATCTGAACATCGGACGTCGATCGGCGCGTAGTCGCAATAACTCTGACGCCCAGTCTCATAACTGCGGCGTCAGTCTCACTTTATACGGCTCTCACAAACGACAGCGACTTCGCTGGAGCCGCGAGACTCTCGGCCTATAGGGGGTAGGTACGACAGGCGACGCAAGCCCGGCAGCCTTGCTTGCGGCAGTCAACGTCGCTTGCTGGCCAAGAAGCGCCCATCACCTTGGCGGTTCGCCAACCTGGCTACAGGGGGCGGATGACGACCCTGAGCTGTCATCCGAGTCTGTGCGAGCGAATGACCGCTTCAAAAATGGATGAGACGCCCAGGTGACCGAGCAATGATGCTGATGCACTGGTTACTGGACGGGGCATACTTATCGTCCTCTTGAGAGCCGTCTACTTGGTTCGCCAGTCTCTCTGATAAAGTAAATCAGCGTGACTCAACTTTAATACAGTAAATCGTTGAATCAAAACTTCTGTTTGTGAGCCAAATTTTTTCGCCTCATCGAATGCGAGAAATATTTGCTTCTTCTTGGTCGCAGACAGTATCCTCAAAATCCGGCGGGTAGCAGCAACCTCGATGTTCTTGTAGATTACAGAGTCGTGGATAATATAGGGCAGACGAGTTAGTGCGAGCATGCCCAAGTCGAAACCGATTAGACCTGCGAAAGATTTTCCGGTGCCAGTATCGTCTGGCGACGAGAACGTGTAAGAATTTGCACTTCGAATACGTAGTTCCGAGCTGTTTCGTTGGGCACCGTAGACAACCGTATTGAACGACTTCAATCGAGCATTCATGTCTCGTTCGATTTCTAGGAAAATCGACGAATAGATCTGCTCGAGCCTCGCATTGGAGGTTACGATCGCGTCGTCCAGATCCGCTCTCTTAAGATAGTATTCATTCTCCACAGTTGCCCGATCTGTCTTTTCTTTGAGTCCGAGGATTCGAGAGAAGATATCGTCAGGCATGCCTTTGCCCTTTAATCCGCTTTGAATTTCTTCCTCGATCCTGCGAATCTCTTCGGCAAAGATGTGCTCTTGTTTCCGTGCTTCCTCCAGTTCATTCTTGAGCTGCTTCTTAACAATACTTCCTATCTTCTGATGGAAGGACTCAACCTTGGCAAGCTTCTCAACGTTGACCGTAGGAAAAAACTCTGCGACCAGGGAGATGTTGGCAGCAAGGCGCGGTGTGATGCCCGAAATCTCGCGCTCCAAGCGCCGGATTTTTCCGTGAAGTTCGCCTTTTAGCGACAAGAGGTCCGTCTTTCCAAGATGCAATGCTTTGAGCCTATCATCGAAGATCGTGTCATAGACTGAGAGTCCCCCGCCAAAACTCTGTTTCAATTCGTCGAGCCTTTGCGCGTTTTCACCGAGATCGCGGAGGTTAGCCTTATACTGGGATTTGTTTATGCCAGGGATGATCTTCTCGTCCATTGCCTTCTTGATCAGCCCACGACGCGCCTTTTGATCCTCCACCGTTTTCTTTGCTGCGGCCGTCTTTGCGCTGTAGCCAAACAGATCCACTAGCCGGCCAATTGCTATGCCTCCGGCCTCCGCAGGGTCTGCCGCGAACGGCGCATCTACGTCCAGCCCACCTTTGCCCCAGATGCGTGCAAATGGGCTTACCAAAGATCGGAAAAGTCCTTCACATGTATCGAGGCTGTACAACGTCTTCAAGGTATTGCGGAATTCTCCGGCGCCGACAGAATCTCGTATCCCGTAGCTTTCATCGCAGATATTGACCGTATCCGGCGAATCGGTCGAGCGTGAGAAGCGATAGGTCTGGCCCCTGAAGACAAATGCAAACTCATATCGATGAGGGCCCATGACCCTCATTGCCCCCGACTTGTCCTGGAGGAGGCTGTTACCGCCGTGCGCAAAATCGATTGCCATGAGCGCCGACGACTTGCCGATTGAATTCTTGGCGTCATCGTCGCCAAGGATGATGTTCAAGCCAGGGTGAAACACGATCACCGGCTGCCTGAAGACTGAACATCGAAGTTCCTTAAGCATACTGGAGCGACTCCGAACCGGCGTCGACGTCGATTAGGTCAAGCACGAAGAGGATATCCATGGCGTGCAAGAACTCGATGGCATCGGTGAAGCTGGATCGGCTTCGGTTGTACGCGTCCAGAACCGTTTCATTTTCCTTTCTGTCAGCAAAAATGGCTTTCATCTTGAAAATGGTCGATTCTTCGAGGCGAGTGAATTTAGAGGGGATCAACACTGAAGATCTCGCAGTTCTGTACAAAGAAAGATGCCAGGATCTTTGACGCCAACAACGATTTGTTCGTTTTCTCACTAATCCACTGAGCAACGTAGTTGAAAACGAGATCCTTGTTCTCCGGTTGATCCTGCTGCATGGCGATGTAGTATGTGTTCACCTGTCGCTGGAGAAGCAAAACGGCAAACTGGTCCTGCTGCTCTAATTGCTTCAGATGGTCTCGAATGCGAATGTAATAGTCGACTGCATTGGCTTTGATCTCTCGTTTCTGGAGAGGGCTCATACCAGTTTTTAGCTTTTGTTCCACGGTCGTCAGGTCGAAACTGAGAGTGGTATCGCTGTCGTCGGCTGGGTCATGGGCGGAAATTAGGTCGAGAATCTCGTAGACCTCTTTTTCCAGGGCGAATCTCGATATATTCTGCCTTGCCTTGGCATCACTCAAAAAACCGTGCTTAATCTCCTTAAGCGCGAGATATTCGTCAACCTGGAATTGCTTATCATACTTGGTGTGACAGTTGGGGCAAAGCGCGATGACATTGCTTAGGCCATTGATATCCGTTGGCGGAGGATAGCCTGCAAGGGCGGCGGCTTGGGCTGCCGTTGGGTTCAGGGGGTAAATGTGGGCAACCTCGTAACCTTTCTGAGGTTTGCGAGCGCCAGCTTTCGTAAAAAGGAGCGACTCCTTACCAAGTGGACATATTCCACCAGTCTCAGCGTAGAGGATGCTGTGCTCCTCATCCGAATACTTTTCCCGCTTCGCGGCCATTCACGCTTTCCTCTTCCTGTTCCTTCGGGCTAAGCCTGGATACTAATCCGTCTAGGCACACCTACTACAGACGAAGGCCATCTTATTGGCAAATAATAACAGGCTGGTTTAGTGTAAAGCTAGATGCGAACCTGCTCGCGGCTATCAAGCACAGCATCGACGCGGTGGGCAAGCGTGAAGATGGTGGTCTGGAGGAGTACATGAAGCAGTTGGAAAGCACGAGCCCTGAATTCCCACATACCCTGGCAAATCAATTCTATACGGCTAGCCGAATCGCTTGTCGCGATGGCTTGGGGGAAGGGAAGCGGGCCGGAGTCCATGAACGGGTTCGGACGCCCTGCAGCGCGGCCAGATGACCTAGACTAGCCCAGAAGCGGTCACCGGCGAGAGGCTCCTTGGATGACGCTTCGTGGCCGAACTCGGCCGTCAGCTCTTCCATTGCCCTCGGAACTCGGCGATCAGCCGAAAAAAAACCCTCCACGAAGGGAGGGCTGGGAGAAGGGTCCAACTGAGAGAGTTTCCGTAGCGGGCACTACGGAAACCATCTTATGGCGGTTTGGGGCGTCACATTGCCCCGAAAGCTCAGCTATTTTGAGTGCCGTTCTCCGGCAATGGGCCGATCGGTCGGGCCAGCAGGGTGGTGACCGCCCCGCTGACCTGCCAACCGCCCATCTCGCTCTCAAAGATGCCATGGACAAGGCGATCGAGGCAGATGACTTGCACCCCTTCCGCTTCCACCGTGCCGAGGACATTGGCAACAATCGTGCCGCGCGTTCCGCGGCGCTTGATCGTCGCTACGCCTTCGCCCAGGGTGACAGTGCATTCAGTCGCTTTCATGCAGCCTCCTTGAGCAGCTGGCGCTGGTCACGATTTTTGCGGCCGTGTAGCGCCGCCAGGTCCTCGACAAATGCATCGAGAAGCGTATCCATGTGCAGAAACGCTTCATCCTCCAGTTCCGGGGTCGCCCAGTCCAACCCGGCTTCCATGGCGTCGCGCTTGTGCGCCACCATCTGGTCCTGGTACGTATCAATACTCCCCGGCAGGGGGAAATACACGACCCTCAACTGGCCCTTCCGGTTCCACCGCAGCGCGCGTCGCATCGCCTGATACTCGATGCGCCAGGTCCACGAGCGGTCGTAAAAGAGGACGTAGTCGGCATTGGGCAGGTTGTACCCTGCCCTACCCGAACCCTTCGTGCACAGCAGGGCGGTGGCCGTGCCGTTCACAAACCGCTTGTCCTTGTCGGCCACGCGTTTCGTGATCGGGATGCCGCCATGGAATGGCACTGTCTCGACGCCCCGAGCCTTGAGCTGCCCCGCTATCAGGTCGATCACCCCGGGGTTCTCGGCAAACAGGATGGCCTGCTTTCCTTCCTCGGCGATCGCATTCAAGCGGTCGATCACGGCGCGTTGCTTGCTGGTCAGCTGCCCCAGCGCCCCCACCCCGTCCACCCCATGCTGCGTGTAGTTGGCGGCGAAGTGCACTGCGCGGATGCGCGCCAGGATCGCGATCAGGTTGTTCGAGCGTCCGTCTGTGCGACGGATTTCCCGATACCAATGCGCGAACTCGTCGGCCGTGCGCAGATACAACGACAGGTGCGCCGGGTCCCAGTCCGTCTCGACCACTTCGACTGCTGGTGGATCGATCTGGATGTACCTGGCCACATCAGGCTCGCAAACGAGCCGGCGCTTGACGTGCGGCGCCAGCATCTGGCGGTACAGCGGCAAGTTGCCGATCTTCGGCACCTCCCGCTTTGCGCCATCCTGCAGGCTCTCGGCAAACTCCCATGTCACCCATTCCAGCACGACGAAGTCATCCCGGAACCGATCTACACCGCGCTGGGCATGCTGCATGGTGGCCAGCCAGTGGCTATCCAGATAGCCACGACGGTAGCCATAGGGCTGCGCGGCGGTACCGTCACCACCCGTGAAGGCGATAAGGCCAAAGACGTCCCGCGGGTAGTTGGCGATGGGGCTACCGGTGAGGATGTAGCGGCGCCTCGCCGACAGCTGCCAGAGCGCGCGACTCTGGTCGCTGTTTGGATTCGACAACCGTTCCCCTTCGTCGGCCACCAGCAGGCCAATCCGGCGTCGGAGCCGATGGGCGTATGTGACGCGCCGAGACGCTTCCCGGCACACCGACATGCGCAGCCGCTCGTAGGCAATGAGATTGATCTGCCCGAGCGCGCCAAGACTTTCGGGCGAGTCGATGACGTGTACCGCCGCCGGTGGCAGGATCTGCGCCAGCTCGGCACGCATTTCCGGCACCAGCCGTGCCTCGACGACGATCAAGCCATGCTTGACGCCTGCCAGCAGGATCAGCGCAGCGGCGAGCCGTGACTTGCCGCAACCCTGTTCCCAGGCAGCTATTGCACCAGACGGCTTCTGCAGCAACTCCACCAGGTCATCCTGTTGGAATTCCCAGTTCAGCCATCGATCGATGCCGAGCGCCCGCATGCGCCGACGCAGCGCCAGGGCCTGTCCCGGGTACTTCACCGAGAGGCCTTCGTGCACGGTCTCCCATGTCTGGGCCGACCGGCTGACGGCAAAGCGGCTCATGAGCTCGTCCAGCGTCAGCACAAACTGAGCCGTGCCCGCCTGGTAAGCGTAGCGGCCGTCCGGCTGGCGAACGAATGCTACGGCCTCGCCTGCCTTGATCACGGGGCTGCCCCACTTCAGCGGATCCGCGACATGGCTTTTGAGGGCCACGCCGCTGATGGCTTCCGCGGCATTCACGCCAGTCGTCCAGACGGTGTGCCGCAGGGGCGTCGCCTGGCGCGCGCTACGCCGCAGCCGCTTCCCAAAATGCTCCAAGAAGCCCGGTGCCAGTTCGGGCACGCCGCCGGCGTCACGGATCAGCCGCAGAAGGCTGTCCAGCGCGGCCATCGGGTCGTCCTGCACGAGATAGGCTTCCAGATCGAGGCGGCCGCTGCCCGCATAGCGCATGCCGTGCGGCAGACGCTGACCGTCCAGGGGCAGGATGCGCCGTTCGAACAGCCGGTTGAGCACCATTGCCTCCACGAATCCGCACTCGAAGCCCAGGACGATTCGACGGCCGTCCATAATGCGTACCCGTTTCTGCGAAGTCACCGGCCGCGTGATTGCAGGGCCGGTATCGTCCAGCACCTGATGGTTCAGGCGTGGCTCATGGTAATGACGGTCATCCACGTTCAGGTCCAGGCCGGGCAGCGGGACGGTGAAATCGCCGTGCGCTTGACGCACGACGCGCCCCATCCGGTAGCGGCCGAACACCGCAATGGAGGTGTGCACCGTGGCGCCTTCCTCCCGGAAGGCCGAGGCCGGCAAATCAAAGATGCCGACCACGCGGCGCGCGGCCGTGCTGTGTGCATCCCGGTGATCCAGAAGGTTAGCGAAACGGTCAACAAAGCCCGTCGGCAACAACGCTACCACCACCTGCGCGGCCTCGAGCGCCTGGGCCAGCGCATACTCATGGCTGAGGGCGCTGCTGTTGGCCCCAAACCGGCCCCACGTGGTGCAGCCGAAGGGCTGCAGGTGCGGCGATTCGAGGTGGATCGAGAACGGCGGGTTGATAATGGCTACGTCGAAGTGACGCGGGTGAATCTCCTCCATCCCAGCCATGCGGAAGCTTCCTTCGAAGCCGGCGGCCGCTACACACTGCTGGACAGCGGCAATCGTCGGCTCATGCACGTCGACGCCATACAGCGTGTGCGCCGCCGGATCCGCGAACTGCAACAGCCGGGCGGAGCCGACAGAATTGTCCAACACCGAGACCTTACGGCCAGGGCGCCAGCTGTCCACAACGCCCCACATCAACCGGGCGATGGCATCGGGGGTAAAGAACTGCGACAGATGCCTCTGCCGCGCAGCATGCAACTCTCCCATATGGGAAATCTTGTCCGCCTGCGAACCGAGGCTGACGATGGCCCGCAAGGGCTCGTACCAGTGAGTCATAGTGATCCCGAAAAAGAAAATGCCCCGTCGTCGACGGGGCAGGAGAAGGTGCCAAGCTGCTTAGGCAGCAGCCGGCTCTTGGTGCTGGGCGACGAAGGCTAGAAGGCCTTCTCCGAGACGCGCGGCGAACCGCAATTCCCAGTACTCGTTGTATTGCAGGACGTCCAACCCTGGGAAAGTCCGCCGCTGCTGCGCAGCGAATACCTCACCATGGTCGAACTGGCGCAGGCATCCTGCCAGGGCGAGCTCGCCCGCATCCTGCGCATACGCGGCCAGCGCTAGCAAGGCCGCGCGCACGTCGGCATGCGCGTCTGCTGCAACGCGCCGTGACGGACGCGCGGCCGCTGGCCTGGTACCGCTCGGCCAGCACCCGCCAGTAGCGGTCGAGATCGGGCGTATCGCCGGCGCGGATGGCCTCCCAGATGTTCGGGTGGCCGTTCACCGGAATGCGCGTCTCGTCGATGCACACGGGTGCGCCTTCGATGCCGAACTCCTTGCTTGCCCGATCGATCAGGCTCGCAACGAGGCGTCGAAGGAACCGACGAAAGTCGCCAGCCTGGTCGATAGGCACGGGAACGATCGTCGCATCGGCGCGGACCTGCGCGGCAAGCGCGCAGACCCGGTCATAGGCATCGAGCGAAGTGCCCTGCGCCGAGCGAAACGCCTCAACAAGCGCGTTGTACATCTCAGTGCCGTTCCTGCATGGCGTCCTGGCCGTACTCGCCCACGAACAGCATGAGCGGTTCAGCCAACTCGTGCGAGAACTTAAACTCCCACTTGTCGTTGTAGAGCATGATGTCGAGGCCCGGCATGGACATCTTCTCGCGTGAGGTGTATTCCAGCTGATGCAGATCGATTCGCTGCAGCATGCTCGCCAGCACCGCGTTACCCGCCTTTCCGGCGAAGGTAGCCAGGCCTGACAGGCAGTCTGCCGTGGGCTGCGTGCTGTAGTAACCAACCCTGCGGCGGGCAGATTTCCACCCCGCCTCGGAATGGACGCTCTTTTTGAGCACGACGCCGGACGCGGTGCGCTTCACTTCCGCATTCCGGTGCAAGCCGAAGCCACGGACAATGCGTGCCGCAGCTTGCCGGTACGCGGTGGTGGCACCGCCGTCGCCGTTGTAGTACGCGCTGAGGGATGCCCAGAGCTGGTCGACATCGGGGATCTCGCCTTTTTTCAGCGCCTTGCCGATATCCAGTCCGGCTCGGTCGAACTCGGCATTGTTGTCGATATCGAGTCGGGCACCCACCGGCGCGAACTCGCGACGCGCGCGGCTGACGATGTTCCCAGCCAGCGCGAAGCAGAACTTCTCCAGTTCGTCTTCCTGACGGTACTCGGAACGGATGCCGACAGCAAAGAACGGCTCGGGGGCGGATGTGGCCGCCAACGCCTCGCGCTCGAACTGCGCGGCGTCCTGATAAGCCTGGCGTGCCGTACGCTGGGCCTCGATGAATTTCTCAATGATCTGGTTGTACATGTCGGTCTCTCAAGGGATAAGGGAGACCATCCGGCCGGGAGGTCTCCCGACGGATAAAAGGAAGTGCGTGCTCGCACATCCAGGTGGTTAGTACATGTGGCTCTGCGCAGCGCTTCGGGCTCCATATAGGCGCCGTGCGTAGCACGGTAGCGCCCCATGGCACTGTCCAGCTTGACCACTTTCAGCTTGCGCATTGTCGTCAGCGCCTTAGCTGCTTCTTCGCGGGTGCATCCGGTGAGTTCCTGAACTGTCTGCACAAATGTCTCTTCCGCGATCACCATGCGTTGCGCGATTTGCCTCGTACCGTCCATCGCCGATCCTCAGTGGATCGAGATGGCGCGGCCCATCGGCATGGGCATGAAGCCCAGCGCCCACCACATCGCAGCCGGATGATCCGGAAAGTCCGGAATCTCCGTACGCTGGAAGATGTCCGGTACAAGGGGCGTTGTTGCATAAATCCGGGGTCGGTTGGGCTGACGTTTACGCGCAACGGCTGAAACTCTGGCTCTGTTAACTTCTGACGAAGTTGCGTAGTGTCTTGGACTTTTTCCGGGACGATGCGCAAGGACAACCAACAGCAAGCCGACCCCAAGGGGATCTACCGCGTCAAGAACTGGGCGCAGTACAACAAGGGGCTGATAGCCCGAGGAGACGTGACGATGTGGGTCGAGGAGAGCTTGCTCGTGCCACCGGCTAAAGCCCAGTCGCCCAAGCGTGGCCACCCACTCGTCTATACGGA
>NZ_AUFE01000120.1 GCF_000426345.1 Cupriavidus phytohabitans
ACTATGACCGGGGACCGCATCATCCTTACTACGCCCTGCTGGCGCGCTCGGTCCCCGAGTTGCGCCGCGGCTGGATCGATGAAGTCGACGTGCATGGAAAACAAGCCAAGCCCGCTGGCGTTGCCAGCACTGCAATCTAATACCGTTATCAAGGAGATTACTCAATGCCTCTTCCCCTCCAGAAACAGAGCCTGCTTCCCGGTGGCAACTATGTCGGCGGCGAATGGTGTAGCGCCGCGGACCACCGCACGCTGGACGTGGCGGATCCAGCCACGGATGAGGTCTTCGCATCCGTACCGGATAGCGGCGCGGCCGATGCCCGGCTTGCCGTCGACGTTGCCCATGCGGCGTTCCCCGCCTGGCGCAAGACCCCGGCCAAGCAACGCGCTCAGATCATCAAGCGCTGGAATGACCTGATTGTCAGCCACCTCGAAGACCTTGGCAGCCTGATCTCGCGGGAGCAGGGCAAGCCCCTGGCGGAGGGCAAAGGCGAGGTCCTGTACGCCGCCAGCTATGTCGAATGGTTTGCCGAAGAGGCGACGCGCGCGGACGGCGATGTGATTGCCGCACCGGTTCCCGGTCGTCGCATGCTGGCACTACGTGAACCGGTTGGAGTCATCGCGGCTATCACCCCCTGGAACTTCCCGGCTGCGATGATCGCGCGCAAGATCGCGCCGGCGCTGGCGGCAGGATGCACGGTGGTCTGCAAGCCGGCCGAGGATACGCCGCTGACCTCCCTGGCGCTGGTCCGGCTCGCCGAGGAGGCGGGCGTGCCGCCGGGGGTCCTGAATATCGTGACCGCCTCGCGTGAGCGGGCCGCCGAGGTCGTCAACGTCTGGCTGGACGATCCCCGGGTGCGCAAGATCACGTTTACGGGCTCGACGCCTGTCGGCAAGCACCTTGCGCGCCGCTCCGCCGATACGCTCAAGAAGCTGTCGCTTGAACTCGGTGGCAATGCGCCGTTCATCGTGTTTGATGATGCCGATCTCGACGCCGCCGTCGAGGGTCTGATGGCTGCCAAGTTCCGCAACGGCGGGCAGACCTGCGTTTGCCCGAACCGGATCTATGTCCAGGACAAGGTGCATGACGCCTTCGTCGACAAGCTCGCAGCCCGCGTCGGCGCATTGGTGGTCGGGCCGGCCACCAACCCTGCGGCGCAGATCGGTCCCATGATCAATGCACGTGCCGTTGAGAAGATCGAGCGGCATGTGCAGGATGCTGTCAGCCGCGGCGCCCGCGTTGTCGTGGGCGGAAAACGCATCCGCAACGCGGAATGCCCGGGTCCCAACTACTATGCCCCGACTGTTTTGGTGGATGCCGATGCCTCCATGCAGTGCTCTTATGAAGAGACCTTCGGTCCGGTTGCACCGGTGACGCGCTTCAGTACCGAGGCCGACGTGATTGCGGCAGCCAATTCGACGCCGTTCGGGCTGGCGGCGTATTTTTACTCGAATGACGTGCGGCGGATCTGGCGCCTTGCCGATGCGCTCGAGTCAGGCATTGTCGGGATCAACGAAGGGGCGCTGGCAGCGGAAGCTGCGCCATTCGGCGGGGTGAAAGACTCGGGCTACGGGCGCGAGGGTTCTCGCCATGGCATGGAAGAGTACATGCACATCAAGTACGTGTGCCAGGGCCAGCTGGACTGAGCAACTGCTTCTGCCGTTTGGGCGGCCGGCGCGAGCCGGCCGTTTTGCATTGGGGTATTGGCAAGAGGGCGATTTGCCTAAGTTGAAGGGAAGGAGAAGGAGAAGATCTTGCGCCGCGGAAGGCGATACAAACTGAACCGTCGCCGCACGGTCAACGTGATACGTGCGGTGCGGCAAGGTGAGGCAAGACGGGGCAAGGCAGCCGGTTATTCGTGTCCCGCAAGGAGCTTCACGATCGGATAATAGCCTTTGACGAAAGACGATTTGATAACGATATAACTGAAGTATTTCTCGATGTTGACGTTCTGCCGGAGCACATCCTCGACAATGCTCTGGTAGTGCGCCACGCCGCATGTCACAAACTTCAGCATGTAATCGAAGCCGCCGCTCACCAGATGGCATTCAACGATTTCGTCAATGTCTCGAATCGCAGCTTCGAATTTTGCAAAGTCCTCGCGACGGTGATCGGATAGTGTCACCTGGGTAAACACGATCTGCATGTTTCCCAGCTTTTCCAGCCGGACCTGGGCACCATATCCGCCGATGTAGCCAGCTTTTTCCAGGCGCTTTACGCGGATCAGACAAGGGCTGGGTGAGAGGCCGACCGCATCGGCCAGATCTACGTTGGTGGTGCGGCCGTTACGTTGCAGGTGGCTGAGGATGGAGATGTCGATCCGATCCAGTTTAGGCGTGTCAAACATCGCGATCCTCCGCCAGTCTCGTCATTCAGGTACGTTAGCAGGACTATTCCCCGCGTTGACACTGCGGGGACATTGGCGCAAATAGACTTACTGCTTGACGGCCGCCCGGACTTCGGGTTGCGCCAGCACTTCATCCAGCGTCTTCTTCAAACGGGCGAACAGCAGCTCGAAATCGGCCGCGGTATAGCAGAGCGCTGGAGCGAAGCCGAGGATGTTGTCGCCGAATGCGCGGAATACCACTTTGTTGCGGTATGCGACCTCGGTGATGCGCTCGTGAAGCTTCAGGGAAGGGCTGAAGCGCTCTTTGCTGGACTTGTCACTGACCAGCTCAAGCGCGCCGAGTAGCCCGCGGCTGCGCGCTTCGCCAACAAGCGGGTGGCTGAGCAGGCTGCGCAGGCCTTCCTCGAAGTGCGGGGCTTGCGCAATGCCGTTGGCGAGCAGCCCGCCCTCCGTGTATAGCCGGAGCACTTCCAGGCCGATGGCAGCGCTGACGGGGTGCGCGGAATAGGTATAGCCGTGGCCCACCGGAACGCCGGTGGCCATACCGTCCGCGATGCCTGCGTACACTTCATCCGACATCAGTACGGCGCCCATCGGCGCGTAAGCGGCGGTCAAGCCCTTCGCAATCGTCATCAGGTCCGGCTCGACGCCTTCGGCTTCGCACGCGAACATCGGTCCGGTGCGGCCGAACGCGGTGATGACCTCGTCAACGACGAACAGGATTCCCAACTCGCGGCACGCCATGCGCATGGCCTTGAGCCAGCCCTTGGGCGGCACGATGACGCCGCCGGAGCCCTGGATCGGTTCGCAGAAGAAGGCGGCGACATTATCCGCGCCCAGTTCCTGCACCTTGGATCGCAAGGCTTCCACCGACGCACGGATGATGGCCTCCGGATCCGAGCCGACAGGATTGCGGTAAGGATAGGGCGAGGGAATCTTGTGCTGGTTGCGCAACGGCACATCGAAATTGTTGTGGAACACCGAAAGCGCTGTCAGCCCAGATCCTTGCGACGACGAACCATGATAGCCACGCTCGAGCGAAATGAACTGCTTCTTCTGCGGGCGGCCCGTCGAATTGAAGTAGTGCGTAATGAAGCGGATCGCTGAATCGTCCGCATCCGAACCGCCGAGCGTGAAATATACGTGTCGAAGCGAGGGGGGCGCCAGTTCGACCAGGCGTGCCGCAAGCCGGATCGCCGGCTCGGAGCCGAAGTGGAAATAGCCGGTGGCATAAGGCAGTTTGGCCATCTGCTCCGCGGCGGCCTGGACAATGCTCTGCTGGCCATAGCCTACGTTGACGCACCAGAGGCCGGAGAAGGCATCGAGCAGCTCATTGCCTTGTGCATCCTTCAAGTAGGCGCCGTGCCCTGATTCGAGAATGGTGACGCCACGTTGTTCGTGGGCGCGATAGTTGACCAGGGGGTGAATCAGGTGTTGGCGGTCTAATGCGACCAGGGAATCGATTTGCATGAGGGATCCATATGGAGGACTAACTTGCACAGCCAGGCAAGACCGATCGTGGTCAACCGAGTCGTGCACGGGGAACGAACGCCAAGTCATTCTAGGCACGGATGCGTAGCATTAACTATCGGACCTGGCTTCCCAACTCATGCGAAACCGCAATTTCGCGTGGCTTTCAACACGTTATGCTGCGATGCCGCTGGCATCCTGCAGCGAGCGCCACTTGCCTCAATCTCGATGGGAAAAGCGAGCGAATTGGCGATACGGCTGTGGTGCCATTTTCGTCAGCCGGGGTTGGGTTGCATCGGATGTGATATCCGCTGCTTGGCATGCGTTGGCAGTACGCGAACCTTGCGATGCATGACCCCAGGCTCCCACACGGGCACGCCAGGGGGAGGTATCATGCAGCTGCTGTTGTCACTGCAGGGGGAGCGCTGCTCGGGCAGCGCCTAGCCTAACGACTGGCTGAGCAGAGCGAACCGGGTGATCGATGCATCTGGCAGCGGCGGTTTGCCTCGCACCATGGCCTGCACTGTTTCATCGACCTGTACCAGGCCCATGTCGGTGAGCCAGGAACTCAGGCCGCTGCTATCGGGGACGTCCGCGCGTACGAAGGAACCCGCACGCGAGCCTGCCCAATGGGCGATCAATGCCTTGGCGCGGTCGATATCGGGGGCGATCACCGGACCGATGACGAAACCGTGGCCGAACTTGCGCAGTGCCGCGAAGGCGATCAAATCGCCGTAGCGATCGATGGCGACCACGTCGGCAACCGTCAGCAAATGCTTGATCAATGGGGCACGCGGCATACCGCTGGAGCGGCTCGCCATATCCGCTAGCGCGGCTTCGTCCCGCGGGCTGATGGGCCGGATTCGCTCGCCTGCACTGAGTGGCACGAACGGATAGTGAAAAACACTGCCCTGGTGCCGGTGTACCCAGCACGTTTGCCGAAAGCCGAAACTTTCGAACAAGGGAACGCCATCCGAAGTCGTATGGAGCAGAACCGTCCTGTCCCCGGTTGCGTTCAGCGCCCGGGAAACAAGCTCGCGTCCAAGCCCTTGATGGCGATGGTCCGGTGAGACGATGGTCATGCCCAGCCAAGCGTAGTCCGTGCCATGGAGCCAGTACATCACGGTACCGATAATGCCCGTGCCGTCTTCCGCGACAATCCCCTCGCCAATCTCGAGGATGAATTTCCAGTCCTCGAGGCGGTGCGGCCACAGCGTGGCCAGGGACAGCTTGTGGACCTCCGGCAGGTCTTCCGGCCTCATGCTGCGAAATTGGACGGTGCCGCTCCCATTCGGATCTTTCATGTTTTACCTCATCTGCCTGGCCTGCCGCCGTAACCAATTCTGCGTTGACAGCGAGCGGGATTGTGTTCGAGGCCTCTGTAGTTAAGAACAATGTTGCCACATGTTCGAGGGGGATTCGACCAGCCAACGCAATTCCACACGATGATGCGTAGGGCCAGGATAAACCGAAGGTTGTGCTGTATAGGGGCAAGCCGACCGCAGATCATGCTTCGTTCGTATCCCTTGCCTGGATGCCTCGCGCCGTGCAGCACGGCCGCAAAGGAATGGCGGGCTGCTGAAGACGAGCTGCCATCAGGAAAGTGCCCGGATTTCTACCGGCGGAGCTGGCAGCGCCTACCCTGAAGCGCCCAGCCTGACTCTTGCGGGGAGCGGGCCAGGAGTGGCGATTTCTTGTCGCAGCAACTCGTGCTGTGCAATGGTTTTAATTCGAAGAATAATGTGGCCGCGCGGCCTGACAACGAGACATCCGTACCGGCTCTACATGATTAAATGGTTTCCAGGAGGCGACGGTCCGGGATATGCCGCCAGCGCGCAAAGGTACGTCCGGTAGCGAGCCGCCGAGCGAGCTTCGCACATAGCGAGGCACGAATCAACTTGAATGGAATCCTGAAACATGAGTGCCACCACCCTGCGCCCCAAATACATCTCCTTCGATTGCTACGGAACCCTGATCAACTTCCAGATGGCGGATCTGGCACGCGAGCTTTTTGCCGACCGCATCGCTCCGGAGAACATGGAGCAGTTTACGACTGACTTCGCACGCTACCGCCTGGATGAGGTGATGGGCGACTGGCGCCCGTATGACGAGTTGCTTTGCAATTCGGTGGAGCGCCTTTGCCGCCGCTGGGGCATCGAGTACCGCGACAACGAAGGCCTGAAGTTCTACAACGCCGTGCCGACCTGGCAGCCGCACAAGGATGTGCCGGACGCGCTGGCACGCCTGGCGAAGGAATACCAGCTGGTGATCTTTTCGAACGCGATGGACGTGCAGATCCCGTACAGTGTCGAAAAGCTGGGCGCACCTTTCCACCGCGTCTATACCGCACAGCAGGCCGGTGCCTACAAGCCGCGTCTGAAGGCCTTCGAGTACATGATCGAGCAGCTGGAATGCACCCCCGACGACGTGCTTCACGTTTCGTCCAGCATGCGCTACGACCATTTGTCGGCGGACGATGTCGGCATCAAGAACAAGGCCTTCGTCGCGCGTGGCCACGAGCCGAGCTGGTCGGTGTGGGGTTGCCACGAAATCAAGGACCTGAGCGGTCTGCCCGCACTCGTCGGCCTGTAAGGAGAAGCGCGTGCACCCGGAAAGCCACCAAAGCAGGAGGCCGAGATGAAGCTCGAATCCTATTGGCTCGATACCGCACCCGCCTTTGTCGGTGGGGCGCAAGGACCCGTTATGGGACGTGCGGACGTTGTGGTGATCGGGGCGGGTTTTACCGGGTTATCCGCCGCGCTGGCGCTCGCGAGACAGGGAGCGTCAGTCACCGTGCTGGAGGCCGGCCGTGTTGTGGGAGAGGCATCTGGCCGCAACGGCGGGCATTGCAACAGCGGCCTGGCACATGATTTCGCGTCGCTGGCCGAGCGCATTGGCGTAGACAAAGCCCGGCGGTTTTATCAGGCCTATGATGCCGCTGTTGATACCGTCGAGACCGTGGTTGCCAGCGAGCGGATCGCTTGTGACTTTGTGCGCGCCGGCAAGCTGAAACTGGCGGCGAAGCCTGAGCACTACGACAAGCTCGCGCGCGCCTGCGACGTGTTGCGCCGGGAGGTCGATCCGCATGTCGAAATGGTGCCTCGGTCCCGACTTCAGGACGAAGTCCGTTCCAGCAGCTTCTTCGGCGGGCTGCTGCAAAAAACCAGCGCCCAGATGCACATGGGAAAGTTCGGCGTCGGGCTTGCCGAAGCCGCGGCACGCAACGGTGCGCGTATCTACGAACGGGCCCCTGTCACGAAGATGGAGCGACGTGCCGACGGGACCTTTCGTGTGACCAGCCCACGTGGCCAGATCGACGCGAAGCAAGTGCTGCTGGCGACGGGCAACTCCGGCACGGGACCGTTCTCGTTCCTGCGGCGGCGCATGATATCGGTGGGCAGTTTCATCATCGGCACCGAGCCATTGGACAAGTCTTTGCTCGATCATCTGCTACCGCACCGCCGTGCTTACACGACTTCGAGACACATCGGCAATTACTTCCGCGTCTCTCCCGACAACCGTTTGCTGTTTGGAGGACGCGCGCGTTTTGCGATGTCCAACCCGCGCTCGGACGAGAAGAGCGGCCGTATCCTTCAGGCAGCGATGGAAGCCACCTTTCCGGAGTTGCGCGGCGTACGCATCGACTACTGCTGGGGCGGGCTGGTCGATATGACGGCCGACCGGCTGCCGCGCGCAGGGCAGCATAAGGGGATGTATTACTCGGTTGGCTACAGCGGCCATGGCGTACAGATGTCGGTGCATATGGGCCAGGTCATGGCTGATGTGATGGCGGGACGCCCGGAGTGCAATCCCTGGCGCGAGCTGGATTGGCCAGCCATTCCCGGCCATTTCGGCAAGCCGTGGTTCTTGCCGATCGTCGGCGCGTACTACCGGTGGCAGGACTGGCGGCATTAGCCATCGGCGTATTCCTGGGCATAAGACAAATGAGCGCAAACGTAGCGGACGTGGTCATCGTCGGTGGCGGGTTCATGGGCGCCGCCACGGCATTTTTTTTACGCCGCCGCGGCGTCTCGGTCATCTTGCTCGAGCGCGGGCTGGTAGGCCAGCAAGCGAGCGGCACCAACTTCGGCAACGTGCGCCGGCAGGGGCGCTTTCTCGAGCAATTGCCACTCGCAAACCGGTCGCGGGAGATCTGGGGCAAGCTCAAGGAACTGATCGGTGAGGACATCGAATTCATCCCGAGCGGTCATCTTCGCGCGGGCTACCGGCAACAGCATGTCGAGCGGCTGGAAAAGTATGAAGAAGACTCGCGTCCGTATGGGCTGGGGCTCCAGATTCTCAGCGGCAGGCTGTTGCGCGAACGGTTTCCGTTTCTGGGGCCGGAGGTGATCGTTGGATCCTATGCGCCTTACGATGGGCACGCGAATCCACGCCTGGCGGCACCGGCGTTCGCTCGTGCCGCGGTCCGTCTCGGTGCACAGGTCGTTGAAAACACCGAGATCCTGCACGTCGAAAAGGAAGGCGTAGATTTCCGTGCCATCGCCGCCGACGGCCGCGTCTTCCGCGCACCGGCGGTGCTGGTCACGGCCGGTGCCTAGGGCGACCGCATCAGTGCCCGTTTCGGGGAGTCGGTGCCAATGCGCGCAAAGGGGCCTCAGATGGCGGTCACCGAACCGGTTCCCTATGCGATTGCGCCATCGATCAGCGTGTCCTCCGAAAGGTTGGATGAAACCTTTTACTTCCGCCAGATTACGCGGGGAAATCTCGTTCTTGGTGGCTGCGGCCATGAGCCGGTGGACCTTGACAAGCGGCGCGCGTACGTACGCCCCAAGCACACACTCAGGCAACTGACGCAAATGACTCGGGTAGTGCCGGCACTCGGTCACCTGCAGATCATTCGCGTCTGGAGTGGGATCGAGGGTTACATGGAGGACGATCGGCCGGTCATGGGGCCGAGCGCGCGTGTTCCCGGCCTGTACTACGCGTTCGGGTTCTCCGGCGCGGGCTTCCAGCTTGGCCCCGGCGTGGGCGATGTGATGGCGGAACTGATCCACACCGGCGCCACGACCACGCCCATCGAGGCATTCCACATCGCGCGTTTCTCCAGGCGGGCCGAGACCACCGCGGCATAGCGTTTTGCGGGCAGCTTACACTCCGAACTGTCCTGCAGCACCAGACGTGTCAGGCCGGGTCTGTGGCAACGGCGCTCTCGATATGCACGTCGACTTCATCGATCCAGCCGCGGCGCAACTCGGGGACCGAGCGCGCCAGCAGGGCGTAGTAAGGATGATGCGGTCCCCGGTCATAGT
>NZ_AUFE01000121.1 GCF_000426345.1 Cupriavidus phytohabitans
TGACCGCGGTCCGGATCGGGCGCCCGGTGTCGGCCTGCGGCTACCACCTCGCCCCCAACGCCGAGCAGCACCTGCGCTCGCGGCTGCGCCTGGCCAACATCTATCCCCACCGCTACCTGACCGAATCGGTACACATCGCCAATCTATGCCAATTCTCGCTGGACGAACTGCGCTACGAATATCCCGACGAACTGGTGCCGGACGGCGTCACGCCGGCGGAATAACTGCGCTCGGAGACCTTTGTTGGTGCCCACCGCCGCTTTCCGCACGGCATCCCCCTCGCCGTGCAGCAGCAGATCGAGCACGAACTCGCCCTGATCCGCGAGATGTCGTATGAGTTTTACTTCCTGACCGTTTACGACATCGTCACCTTTGCCCGCTCTCAAGGCATTCTGTGCCAGGGCCGGGGCTCGGCGGCCAACTCGGCAGTCTGCTACTGCCTGGGCATCACCGAGGTCGACCCGGCGCGGGGCAACCTGCTGTTCGAGCGCTTCATTTCCAAGGAGCGCGGCGAGCCCCCCGACATCGATGTCGATTTCGAGCACCAGCGGCGCGAGGAGGTGATTCAGTACCTGTACCGCAAATACGGGCGCGAGCGCGCCGCGCTGACCGCCGCCGTGTTCACCTATCGGCCACGCAGCGCGCTGCGCGACACCGGCAAGGCACTCGGCATCGATCCGGCGATCGTCGACATGGTGGCGAAGTCCCACCACTGGTTCGATAGCAAGGGCGATTTGCTCAAGCGCTTCAACGAAAGCGGCGTGGACCCGGACGCGCAGCTGTCCCAACGATGGGCCAGCATGGCCGTGGCCCTGCTCGGCTTCCCGCGTCACCTGTCGCAGCATACCGGCGGCTTTGTGCTGTCCCGCGGCAAGCTGTCCCGCCTGGTGCCGATCGAGAACGCCGCCATGGCGGACCGCAGCGTGATTCAGTGGGACAAGGATGACCTCGATGCCCTGGGTTTGCTCAAGGTGGATGTGCTGGCGCTGGGCATGCTGTCCGCGGTGCGCCGCGCGCTGGACCTGGTGGCGCAGCAGCGTGGCGAGGCCTTTGCGTTGCAGGACATTCCCGCCGAAGACCCGGACACCTACGAGATGATCTGCAAGGCGGACACGGTTGGGGTCTTCCAGATCGAGTCCAGGGCCCAGATGTCGATGCTGCCGCGCCTGCGGCCGCGCACCTTCTATGACCTGGTGATCGAGGTGGCGATCGTGCGCCCCGGGCCGGTGCAAGGCGGCATGGTTCACCCTTACCTGCGACGGCGGCAAGGCTTCGAGCCGGTAACCTATCCCAGCGAGGCCATGAAGCAGGCCCTATCGCGCACGCTCGGCGTGCCGATCTTCCAGGAACAGGTGATGCAGGTGGCGATGCTGGCGGCAGGCTTCACCGCTGGCGAGGCCGACCAGCTGCGCCGCGCCATGGCCGCGTGGAAACGCAAAGGGGGCCTGGACAAGTACTACGAGCGCATTGTCTCCGGCATGCTCGAGCGCGGCTATGACCGCGAGTTCGCGGAAGGGATCTTCCGACAGATCCAGGGCTTCGGCGAATATGGCTTCCCCGAAAGCCACGCAGCCAGCTTTGCGCTGCTGGTCTATGCCAGTGCCTGGCTCAAGTGCCATGAGCCGCAAGCCTTCCTCTGCGCGATGCTCAACAGCCAGCCAATGGGCTTCTATACGCCCTCGCAGCTGATCCAGGATGCCAAACGGCACGGCGTGGACGTACTGCCCGCCGACGTCACCATCAGCGGCTGGGACTCATCGCTGGAAAGCCAGGCTGTCGACGCCCGCCCCGGAGTCAGGCTCGGCTTGTCGCTGCTGCGCGGCATGCGCAACGAAGCCGCGCAACGCATCGAGGAAGCGCGGGCGATTCGCCCGTTCGCATCGGTGCGAGACCTGGCCACGCGCGCGGGCCTGGACCGGCATGACGTGCAGGTGCTAGCCGCGGCCAATGCGCTGCACTCGCTCACCGGTGGCCGCCGCCAGGCGCTGTGGCAGGCTGCCGCCGCCGTGCCCGACAAGGATCTGCTGCGCCCGGCAGATCTCCCAGAGGATGCGCCCATCCTGTCGGCGCCCACGGAAGGCGAGGAGATTGTCAGCGACTACCGCGCCATGGGCCTGACGCTGCGCCGCCACCCACTCGCCCTCCTCCGCCCGATGCTAGCCGCGCGGCGCTTCGTGCCGGCATCGACCCTGGCCACTTACCAAAGCCGTCAGGTCGCGCGCGGCGCTGGCATCGTGACGGTGCGCCAGCGGCCGGGTACTTCGAATGGCGTCGTCTTCATGACGCTGGAGGATGAGACCGGGGTCGTCAACGTGATCATCTGGCCGACCGTGCTGGAGCGCTTCCGCAAGGAAATCCTGGGCGCGTCGTTGATCGGCGTCTATGGGCAATGGCAGTGCGAGGGCGAGGTACGCCACCTGATCGCGCAACGCGTCGTGGACTTGTCATGGATGCTGGGCCAGCTCGACACGCGGAGCCGGAACTTTTGCTGACCTACGATCCTTGACGACTCACCGCACCACGGCAGCGCTGCTGAGGGAGTTTTGCCATGTCAACGTCATTGACGCGGTTTGGGCTGATGAATCACCGGCTTCGTCGTTGAAACACACTTCATAGAACCACGGTTTAAACACTAAAGCGGATGCTAAGCCCATGGAACATCATCCAGCATGGAATGCGCGAGGCGGCTTTTTTTGCCTCGCCTTTACGGCCTCCCGGGATCCCCCGGTACCGGGAGGTTCTTTTCTGAGTTCCCCACCCGCACGCAACGCGTCGTGACTTATCGTGGACGCTGCGCCAGCTCGACACGAAGAGCCAGGACTTTTGCTAGCCGCGGGTCCTTGCAAATCAACCGCTTTGACCGCGCTAAACTGGCCTTAGGTTCAAGCGGGCCGATCCGGTCGGCGGGAAGCCTGAAATTCCTCAACGTATCGAATCGCCTGCTCGCACTGTTCCAGCGACAAGGCGTGAATGCTCGGGGTCGCGACATCCATGCCAAGCGATGCAATGAGCCATTTCATCGCCTTGCCGCGCGCCTCGAAAGCATTGACCTCGTCGCGCCGCATCTTTGCCGCGACCAAAGGCTCGAGCATGTCGTGCAGCTGACTTTTGCGCTCGCGCAACGCCGCGTTGGCCAGTCGACCGAGGGGCGTGTTGTGCTTGCTGCGTGCCCGCACGCCGATCCAGGCCTGGCACGCGGCGCAAATCCACACAGGACCGTGGTCTTCGAGATAGGGATACGTTTCATCGCCGGCGCGTGCCAGTTTCGCCTTGGCGCCGCAGTCGTCGCAGACGGGCTGGGGAGGAGCGGGAATCGGGCGGCCAACGCGCATTGATGATCTTTGCAGCGCAAGTTGAGAAGTCAGGATTCTACCGGACCGGGTCGCTGCTGCTGTATGCTAAGTGTTCTTCGCATGTGGCCCCAACAAATCCTCGCAAACTTCTATGACGCGCTCGACGGGCGGGGAGCCGCCGCTTGGACGGTAAGCCCCCAGGTCGCTATCCTGGGCTGAGATCGTGGCCCACCAAGTTGTAAGTTCTGCTTCGCTCCAGGCGCGTCGAACCTGCATGGGGACGGTATCTATGAGGTTTCTCCTCACGCGTTCACGGAAGTCGGAATCACTCAACATACTGAGTCTGCTGCAAAGCGATAGTGAGATCGCCAAAGCCAACAACGATTGGGCAGGTGGCCTAGGCAGCGGTGTTAGCGGGATTGGCGCAACATCCCGCTGAGCTTACGCGCTCCGGAGGTGAGGGAAAAGGTTTTCCGCACGCCAGGATTAATGATCCTGGCGCGGCCAACGGCAATACATTGCCTCGTCGCGCAGCGCGGTCTCAATTAAGGCCTTCCGCTGACGCCCGAGACTGACCGCATCGCGTAGCGCTACGAGCAACTGCAACGCCTGAGACGTGTCCCGACCGTCAGTGCGTAATCTGCGGATTGTCTCTATTTGCTGTCGCACTCGTTCCCTTCCTTCCATCACGCTACTGCGGGCATCTGCCAAGTGCTGCCGCTGCATCTGGAAGACATCCATGTCCGTTCCCCCTAGCGTTTCGGAAGCGGACCGCTTTCATACTAGGTCGGATCGATGGGCGTTGCTTGCTTCACTTTGAAATCCTTCTGTTGCGACGCCCTTGAGAGATATGAATATCCATCTCCACATTCGCCTCGCATTTCGAAACGCTAGCCGGTTGATGCGCTTTCCAGACATCCTCGAATGAGGGGATGTGGCCATGCGTGGGTCATGTGACGATGGCAAGCGACAGGTCTGCGAACTGCCCTGTCGAAATTTGGAGCCCTTGGCCGATCAGCTGAGGGCTTCTTTGTCGGACAGCGCCTGATAGCGACGGCTAGTTGCCAGGCACAGACTGGCTCCATCACTTCAGGAGACAGCCATGCCCGGACAAGACATTCACGTGGTCCCGGCCGACGACCGCTGGGCCGTTGAGACCGAGGGCGGCCACGCCCGCGAGACATTCGACACCCAGGACGAAGCGATTGCGGCAGGCAGGGAGCGTGCCCAGCAGAAGCAGGTCGAGTTGTTTATCCACGGCCGCGATGGGCAGATTCGGGAGCGCAATTCGTTCGGCAACGATCCGCGCGACATCAAGGGATAGCCGATCGGGAAAAGGCCGCACCGGTATTGTCTTTCAGTCCTTCGCGCTCAGGATAATCACCACAGAAGTTGGGCCGTGCCACTCGCCGGTGGAGCAGGAAGACGGAAAGGCATCATGCGATGGCAACGACCCAAGTGAGGGCAAGGACCAAGCGCCGCGGGACGGCGCCGTCGCCGGCGCTCGAGCGCTATGAACAAAAACGCGACTTCAGCGTCACCCCTGAACCGGCCGCAGGGCGACAGCGTCGCAAGAAGCCAGCACGCCTGAGCTTCGTTATCCAGAAGCATTGGGCACGACGACTGCACTACGACTTCCGGCTGGAACTCGATGGGGTGCTGCTCAGCTGGGCGGTGCCGAAAGGCCCCAGCTACGATCCCGCGGAAAAGCGCATTGCCGTCCATGTCGAGGACCATCCGCTCGACTATGCCGGCTTCGAGGGCGACATACCGCCCAAGCAATACGGCGCCGGATCGGTGATCGTATGGGATCGCGGCACCTGGGTGCCCGTTGGCGACCCCCGCGAGGGCATGGCCGCCAGCAAACTTCTCTTCGATCTCCACGGCCGAAAGCTCGCCGGCCGCTGGGAGCTGGTGCGCATCGCCAAGCCGGGCGACAAGTCCGAGCAGTGGATACTGTTCAAGAAGCGTGACGCGTGGGCACGCCCCTTGTCGGAATACGATGTGCTGACTGCGCTGCCGGACAGTGTCATCGCCAAGCCGTTGGGCACGCTGAATGCGGAGGATGGCGCCAAGGAATCTGCCGCGGTCCTCGATGAGGCCCCCCCACCGCCGTCAAGCGCGCGCCGCGCGCCCCACTGCCGGCCAAGCTTGGACCCCAGCTGGCCACGCTGTCGCCAACGCTACCCGCTGGCAGCGGCTGGATCGACATCTCGGAAGGCTGGCTGGACGGCGAGATCGTCGTGCTGCGCGACGGCATGCCGGATTTCAATGCCCTGCAGAACGCCATGCACGGCCAGCGCAATGAGGCCATCGTCTACTTTGCGTTCGACCTGCCCTACTGGGAAGGACGTGATCTGCGCAGCCTGCCACTGGTGCAGAGACGGGCGAAGCTGGCCGCGCTGGTTGCGGACCGCACGGAGCGCGTGCGCTTCAGCGAAGCCTTCGACGCGCCGCCCGCACAAATGTTTCAGGCCGCCTGCCAGCTCGGTCTGGAAGGCCCGATGTTCAAGCGGGCAGACTCCCCTTATGTGTCGGCGCGCACCCCCGAGCTGGCTGAAGGCGAAGTGCAAGCTACGCCAGGGGTTCCTCATCGGGGGCTTCTCCGACCGTGAAGGCTCCCGCACCGAGATCGGCAGACTCTATCTGGGCGTCTACGCTGACGGCGAGTTGCGCTACACCGGCGCGAGGCGGTGCAGACCGCGGTGACACCCCACGGCATGGCCGCCATCAAGGTCACCAAGCCGGAACGTGTCATCGACAAGTCCGAAGGCATCACAAAGGTGGAACTGGTGCGCTATTACGAGAGCATCGCCAGCCGGATGCTGCCGCACCTGAAAGACCGACCCCTGCTACCGCCCGCGGTGCCCTCTGGCCTGTGGGCTCTTTTTTCTGAGAGGCCGCGCGCGGGCGATTGCGTGCGGAGCACGCTTGGACGGATACTATCGATGGGCAACTCACATGGTTACCCGATTTCTTCGTGGACGTTCTGTGGGCTCTCTTCTTACCAGGTTGAGAGCCCATTTTTTGTGCTGGGTCGCGGCCACTCTTCGCCTGGTTGGCGGTGAGGGCGCGCTTGCCGATAGGCATACGCGCTTAGGGACGTTGGCCTGATTTCGTCGACTACATTCAGTCCATGGAGGCACGGCAGCGCAGATTCTAAGCTTTCGCCGGTTACGCAATTGGCGAGATCCGTCGACCCAAACAAACGTGCGGCGCGCAGCGGTTCGGCTTTTGGGGAAGCCTCGACAGCCGAAGTCAGCCAGCCCCTGTACGCCAGTCTAGCCTCAGTTCACTGCAACCCTATCGTCCCATTCTGGGTACCAAAAGCTGTTCCTTCCGGATAATGCCGATCTCTTCGTCAATGATGGCTAACAGCTCTGTCACGGATCCGGTGAAGCGCTCTCGTACCTGCTTGCGCGTTCTGCGCTCGCTGGCTGAACGCACAAGCTCATAGCTGTGTGCAGACGGTTGCGACAATCGGATGACTCTCAGTTCCTTGCTTGGCGGAAGTCGCAACCAATAAGAATAGCCATTCCTTACCCCTCGCTCTGTGCGTTCGCGGGGAACCAGGTATGGCCGGGCGAGCATGATGTCGGCGTGAATCGCTTCCAACGACATGGAAATTGGGCAGAAAAAGAAAACCCCTGCTTGCAGGGGTTGGACGCTAGGCTTTCGCTCGTGCGAGGCCTGATTTACGCCTCTTCTGCAATCAGGAACTTGTTGGGGTTCTTGCCAAGCCAGGCCGGTGTACGACCACGGCCGGACCACGTCTTGCCGGTCTTCGGATCTTGGTATTTCGGCGGCAGCGCCGATTTCGCCTTGACGGTGCCACTGCCTGCCGGACGGCCGCGACGGCGCTTCGTAATGTCCTCGACGGTCAGCCCATATTCCGCCATCAGGTTCTGAATCTGCTCAATGACCGAAGCGACCTCATTGGCACGGACTTCTTCCAGGTGAGCTTCCAGGGCTGCCTTCTGTGCCATCAGTTCTTTGTAAGTTGCCATTTGCTGTTTTCCTTTCCTGTGGAGGGATTCTGATACATAGTTTATAGCCAATTTCCTCATCATTGGAAATTCAGCGCAATATACGGTAACAATGTAAGGCGCCGTTTGACCAACAGCTGGACCGGCAGAGAAAGTGTGAAAGCATGTCTAGGCTTGCGCCAGGACGGATTTGAAACTCGATCACCGTCTGAAGGGGATTTGGCGACATTTAAGATCGAACTGGGCGACATCGAGACCGATGTTGTTTGGGCGCACAGTCTTCCAGAAGCTGGGAAGGGCTTCGCAGAAATGGGTACGCTTCAGTCCTGAAAACAAATGAGAGATCAGTGGCGTAAGAGCCATGGAGTCGATCGGCACCCTGTGAGTCAAAAACAGCACCGACGGACGAGTAATCCGCTGCGCTGCAGGCGCCATCCGGCAAGTGACGAGCAAGCGGAACAACTCTCAGGCGGAGGAGGTTGATCGCCTGATTGGCCCTGCTATCACAAACTGGCATCTCGCTCATTCCGCTGCTCCGCAGCATAGCGATCGCTTGCCTCCTGCGATCAAAGGGCTTACTGTGAGCGTTCGGTGTGCGCGCCCAGCGCCTTTCGCACCGATACATCCATAGCGGTTCTCATTTTTCTCCGTGGCGCAGTCCACGGGTCAGCAGTCGCATTTCCATTTTGACCCGACAAAGGAGGCCGACATGCTAAGTCCGCACGAAATCGCCGCCCTGCTGCTGCTCGGTGATGCGGCAGAGATTCACGACCTTGACCCCGAGCAACTGGATGCCTTGTTGGAACATAAGCTGGTGACGATGGAACATGGGCATAGCAGTGGCAATGTCCACCCGCGACTGACAAGCCAGGGGCATTCCATGCTCGACGCCGTACGACGCATTCGATGAACTCAATCTGAGCGCAAACGGAGCGCCGGGCCCCAACGGAAGAAGCCGCCTTCGCTTCTGTTGATTGCTCTCCTTCCCTGCGATTTTTCCGCGCTCGGTCGACGGGACCCCCTCTGCAACCGTGATGCAGTAGGCTGGAATAGTTGGAGGTGGGAGCTTTGGCGGGCGTGGATCCACAGCCACCAACAGTCGGTAGCTACGCGGGCAGCGTCGCTTGCTTCTTGCGCCAACGATGTCGCGGTCTCAGCACGGGGCACGCCACAAGTTGTGGTGCCCAACGGATTCCCGATTACAATATTGCAACGCAACATAAGGGGCTGATGAGCGTGGTGCGCGCATCGCCACAAGCCCTTATGGCGTTGGAGGAGAAGATGGGGATAGTTCGAGCTGGGACCAAGGGGCAGGCGCTAAAGCTACTAGAGACGGCGGGGATAACCGTCGTCGATTTGGATTACGAGACGGGTTGGCAAGACGCGGTTGAACTTGGCCGTCTGGGGGATAAGCGGGCAATCCATCCAAGTTAAGCCGCCAATAAAATCGCAATTCCCCCCGCGAACCCTTGACAGATGACGAGGTTCGAGGGGCCGCCGCCCTGCTTGCGCTGGCTGTTTAGCGCAAGCAGGGCGGCGGCCAATAGAGGATCGTTCTTCGATCTTCGCTTGGCTCTCATGCCCCTGTCCGATTTGTTCGCTTCGCTTACCGAATATTTGCACACCAAGGTCTTTCACGATCTTGCTCGCCATCCCGAACGTCCCGCCGCTTTCACCCGTCAGCGCAAGCTCACTCTGCCGACACTGATCGCATTCATGCTCG
>NZ_AUFE01000122.1 GCF_000426345.1 Cupriavidus phytohabitans
CCCTGCTTGGACAGGTTGGCCTGGTTGTAGAAGATGCGGCCGAAGTGGTCGCGGTCGGGGAAGACATCGTCCTGGTTGGGCAGGTTGGCGCCGCCGGAATCGACCAGGTAGATGCACGGCAGGTTGTTTTCCTCAGCGATCTCCTGCGCGCGCACATGCTTCTTGACCGTCATCGGGTAGTAGGTGCCGCCCTTGACGGTGGCATCGTTGCAGACGATCACGCATTCCTGCCCGGCCACGCGGCCGATGCCGGTGATGATGCCCGCGCCCGGCGCGGCATCGTCATACATGTCGTAGGCGGCGAGCTGCGACAGCTCCAGGAACGGCGTGCCCGGATCGAGCAGCTGCTGCACGCGGTCGCGCGGCAGCAGCTTGCCGCGAGACAAATGCTTGTTGCGCGCGTCATCACCGCCGCCCTGCGCCAGCTTTGCGATCTTCGCCTTGAGGTCGGCCACCAGATCCCGCATCGCGTCGGCGTTGGCCTTGAACGATTCTGAGCGGGCGTTCAGTTTGGTTTCCAGCGTGGGCATCGTATCGTCTCTTCGTGCTTGGGTCTTGGTGGGGATCCGTCCAGCCTGCGCTGCGTGCGGTGCTGCAGGCCGGGCTACATGGCGATACTCATGGCGCTTTCCCGATCATGTCGCCATCCACATAGAGCCAGCGCGGGGCCTCGCCGGGCACGCGCGGCTCGTGCACGAAGCGGCTGCGCTCATGCAGCCGCCACGCGCGGCCACCGACCTTGTAGCGCGCGACGAACTCCACTTCGGCATGGGTGTTGTCCTGCTGCGCGTGTGCCTTCACCGACAGGCCGAGCCAGCGCGTGGCGGTGTCTGGCACAAGGTCCGTCGGACAGGTAGAGGGATGCCACGTCTGGCGCAGCCAGTCGGTGTCGTTCAGCACATAGGCGCTGTAGCGCGAGCGCATCAGCGCCTCGGCATTGGGCGGCAGTGCCTCGCCGCGATGGAAGCGGCCGCAGCACGCGGCATAGTCGGCGCCGCCGCATGGGCACGGCACCGGACCGGCCTTGGGCGGGCGGCGCGCTGTCATCCCACCAGCTCCGGCAGTTCGCGCATGTCGGTGAAGAGCGTGTGCGCACCCGCTTCGCGCAGCGACGCGGCGTCGTTGCGCGCGGCGTAGCCGAACACCGTCATGCCCGCGGCCACGCCGGCGGTGACGCCGGTGGGGCTGTCTTCGATCACGGCACAGCGCGCCGGCTCGACGCTCATGGTGCGCGCGGCCAGCAGGTACACGTCGGGCGCCGGCTTGCTGCGCGCCACTTCGGTGGCGGAGAAGATATGCTCGCGCTCATCCTGCTGGAACAGCTCGACCAGTCCGGTCTTGGTCAGCTGCAGCTTGACCTTGACACGGTCGGCACCGGACGCCACGCACACCGGCATGCCGGTGGCGGCGATCTTGCCGATGGCGTCGCGCACGTGCGCCACGGCCGCCACTTCGGCCTCGAGCACCGCGTTGCGGCGCGCCAGCCAGGTCGACAGCCAGTTTTCCGGCAGCGGCGCGCCGCGCATGCGTTCGATCATGTCCAGCTCTTCGCGCACGGCGCGGCCGAGGAACAGGCGCGTGGAGTCTTCCAGCGAGATCTCGATGCCGAGTTCGTTCAGCATCTGGTTGAGCACGCGGTTGACGATCGGCTCGCTGTCGACGAGCACGCCGTCGCAGTCGAAGATCACGCAATCGAAACGGCCGGAATGGCCCTGGGTTACTGCGGTCATGCGGGTTTCTTTTCCTTGTTGTCCAGGCTGGCTACACCAGGTACGGCCCGGAGTTCGGTCTGGCGGCGCGCCTTCAGGTGCGCCTCGACCTGGTCGAAGCGGTCGAAGCCCCAGAAGGGCTCGCCGTCGACGATGACGAAGGGCGAGCCGAACACGCCCTTGGCCATCGCCACGTCGATCTCGGCCTTGAGCTGGTCCTTGATCTGGTAGCTGGTGGCGCCGGCATCCATGGCCTGCACGTCGATGCCCAGCGGCTCCGCCAGCTTCATGATCTCGGCCGGCTCGGCGATATTGATGTCGTCGACGAACAGTGCGCGGTACACCGACCTGGCGAACGCCGCGGCGATATCGGCGCCGTGATGGTTCTGCAGCCACAGCATGGCGCGGGCGGCATGCGTGGTCGGCAGCGGGAAATGCGTGGGCCGCTTGTACTCGATGTCGTGGAAGCGCGCGGTGCGCTCGAAATCGCGCCAGCTGTAGTCGCCCTTGAGCGGCAGCTGCGGCAGCGGCGAAGCGCCGGTGGTCTTGAACACGACCCCCAGCAGGATCGGATGCCAGGCGACGATACGGCCGTACTTCTGCGCCAGTTCATCGATGCGGGTGCTGGCGAAATATCCGTAGGGCGAAGAGAAATCGAAGTAGAAATCGATCGCTGCGGTCATGTCGGGAGCCTTTGTTCTTGTCTTGCCGAGTCGGGGGTCGGGGTCGTGCCGCCCTTGCCGGGGGCGCCGGCGGCACTTGGCATCATCGTACGCTGTTTAAGCCATGATCAGGCAAGTGCGCGCGCAATCAGGATCTTCTGGATATCGCTGGTGCCCTCGTAGATCTGGCACACGCGCACGTCGCGGTAGATGCGCTCGACCGGGAAGTCGCTGACATAGCCATAGCCGCCGAACACCTGGATCGCGTCGGAGCAGACCCGCTCGGCCATCTCGCTGGCAAAGAGCTTGGCCATCGCGGCTTCCTTCAGGCACGGCCGGCCGGCGTCGCGCAGCGCCGCGGCGTGCCACACCATCTGGCGCGCCACGTCGATGCGGGTCGCCATCTCGGCCAGGCGGAACTGCACCGCCTGGTGCTGGAACAGGGGCTGGCCGAAACTCTCGCGTTCCTTCGCATACGCCAGCGCCGCCTCGAACGCGGCGCGCGCCATGCCGATGCTCTGCGAGGCGATGCCGATGCGCCCGCCTTCCAGCCCGGACAGCGCCATCTTGTAGCCGCCGCCCTCATCGCCCAGCAGGTTGGCCGCCGGCACGCGGCAGTCCTCGAACAGAATCTGCGCGGTGTCCGACGAATGCTGGCCGAGCTTGTCCTCCAGCCGCGCCACTACGTAACCGGGTGTCGACGTCGGCACGATAAACGCGCTGATGCCGCGCTTGCCGGCGGCCTTGTCGGTCACCGCCAGCACGATCGCCACGTCGGCATTCTTGCCGCTGGTGATGAATTGCTTGACGCCATTGAGCACGTAATCGTCGCCGTCGCGGACCGCGGTGGTGCGCAGCGCCGCCGCGTCGGAGCCGACGTGCGGCTCGGTCAGGCAGAACGCGCCGAGCGTCTCGCCGCGCGCCAGCGGCGCCAGCCACTGCTGCTTCTGCGCTTCACTGGCGAACGACATCAGCATGCTGCACACCGGGCAGTTATTCACGCTGATGACGGTGGAGGTGCCGCCGTCGCCGGCCGCGATCTCTTCCAGGATCAGCGCGAGCGACAGGTAGTCGAGGCCGGCGCCGCCGTATTCTTCCGGCACGGCCACGCCATAGGCGCCCAGCGCGGCCAGCTCGCGATGCACGTCCTTGGGGAAGGTCTTGTCGCGGTCCCACTGCGCGGCCTGCGGCGCGATCACCTCCTGCGCGAACTGGCGCACGGCGTCGCGGATCATTTCCTGTTCGGGGGTCAGCAGCATATCGATGGTCGGTTGGTCGTGCGCGCCGCGATCACCAGGGGATCGGCGTGCCGTCGTAGTTGTGGAAGGTGCCGTTGTCGCGCCGCTTGACGCCGGCCAGCACCTGGCGCATGCCCTTGACGCTCTGCTGCACGGTCAGGTCGGCGTCCTGGCCGCCCATGTCGGTCTTGACCCAGCCGGGATGCAGCGCGATGCAGGTGGCGTGGCGCGCGTCAAGCGACACCGCGCGCAGCGCGGCGTTGGCGCCAGCCTTGCTGACGCGGTACAGCCAGCTGCCGTTGTGCTCCATGCCACCGATGCTGCCCATGCGCGAAGACAGCACCGCCAGCACGCCGCCGTGGCCGGACTGGCCGGCTTCGACATAGGGCAGCACCAGCGGCAGCGCCATCATCGGGCCGAGCACGTTGACGTGCATGACCCGGTCGAACTCCTGCGGCGTCACCGGCTGCGCGCCTTCGGTGCGCGGACCCAGCACGCCCGCGTTATAGATCGCCACGTCGAGCGCTTCGCCGTCGAGCTTCCAGCCCAGCCCGGCGACAGCGCCAGGATCCGACAGGTCGACCTGGTGGGCTTCGGCGCCGAGCGCCTGCAGCGCGCCCACGCCCTCCGGCGTGCGTGCCGCCGCGATGACGCGCCAGCCGTCGGCACGGTACTGGCGGACGAACTCAAGGCCGATGCCGCGGGAGGCACCGAGGATCAGGACGGTTGGCAAGGGTTGCTCCTTGGTCTGGTATGGGCGGGTTCAGCAATCTGCCTCTGCATGGCTCCCCTCTCCCGGCCCCCCTCCCGCTTGCGGGAGAGGGGAGAAACAAGCGGAAAGGCGTTACAGGATCTCGATCCCGACCGCCGTTGCCTCGCCCCCACCAATGCACAGGCTCGCCACGCCACGCTTGCCGCCGGTCTTGCGCAGCGCGCCGATCAGCGTGGTCATGATGCGCGCGCCCGAAGCCCCGATCGGATGCCCCAGCGCACACGCGCCGCCGTGGATGTTGACCTTGTCGCGCGGGATCTTGAGGTCGTGCATCGCCGCCATCGGCACCACGGCAAAGGCCTCGTTGATCTCGAACAGGTCGACGCTGTCGGTGGTCCAGTCGAGCTTGCGGTACAGCTTGGCGATGGCCTCCACTGGCGCGGTGGTGAACCAGCCCGGTGCCTGCGCGTGGGTGGTGTGGCCCAGCATGCGGGCGATCGGCTGCAGGCCCAGCCGCTTCGCGGTGGAAGCACGCATCATCACCAGCGCCGAGGCGCCGTCGTTGATCGACGACGACGATGCGGCGGTGATGGTGCCATCCTTGGCAAAGGCGGGCTTGAGCGACGGGATCTTGTCGAGCTTGATGCGGCGCGGGCCTTCGTCGGTGTCGATCACCGTATCGCCGCCCTTGCCCGACACCGTCACCGGCGCGATCTCCCAGCGGAAATCGCCCTTCTCGGTGGCCTGCTGCGCGCGGCGCACGCTCTCCATCGCGAATTCGTCCTGCTGCTCGCGCGTGAAGCCGTACTTGGCGGCACAGTCCTCGCCGAAAGTGCCCATGGCGCGGCCCTTGTCGTAGGCGTCTTCCAGGCCGTCCAGCATCATGTGGTCATAAATCATGCCGTGGCCGATGCGGTAGCCGCCGCGGCCCTTCGGGATCAGGTACGGCGCGTTGGTCATGCTCTCCATGCCGCCGGCGACCGCGATGTCGAACGAACCGGCGATCAGGCCGTCATAGACGGTCATGGCCGCGCGCATGCCCGAGCCGCACATCTTGTTGACGGTGGTGCAGCCCACGCTCAGCGGCAGGCCCGCGCCCAGCGCAGCCTGGCGTGCCGGCGCCTGGCCCAGGCCGGCGGGCAGCACGCAGCCGAACACCACTTCTTCCACCTGCTCCGGCTTCAGGCCGGCGCGCTCGACCGCCGCGCGGATGGCGACGGCGCCGAGCTGCGGCGCGGTCACGCTGGCGAATTCGCCCTGGAACGCAGCCATCGGCGTGCGGGCGGCTGAAACGATGACGATCTCTTCCATGTCGGGTCTCCTGGATCGGGGTATGTGTGCGGTAGTGCTGTCGGGTGAGGTGTCGGGTGAGGTGTCGGCTACGCGCGATTTCAGCGGATCGACGCCTGCGGCGGGTCGCCGTACTGGCGGTAGGCCGCGGCCAGCTGCTCGTGCAGCTCGTCGTTGTTGCTGGCCGCCATGCCCAGGTCGCGCAGCAGGCCGTCGGACACGCCGTAGATCCAGCCGTGCACCGTGACGGCCTGGCCACGGTCCCAGGCGTCCTGGAGCACCGTGGTCTGGCAGATATTGCTGACCTGTTCGATCACGTTCAGCTCGCACAGGCGGGTGTGGGCATCTTCCTCGCGCAGGATGGTGCCCAGGTAGGCCTCGTGCTTGTCGGCCACGTCGCGCACATGGCGCAGCCAGTTGTCGGCCAGGCCGATGCGCTCGCGCTTGAGCGCGACCTTGACGCCGCCGCAGCCGTAGTGGCCCACCACCGTGATATGGCGCACCTTGAGCACTTCCACCGCAAACTGGATCACCGACAGCGCATTCAGGTCGCTGTGCGCGATCACGTTGGCGATATTGCGGTGGACGAACACCTCGCCCGGGGCCAGCCCCAGGATCTGGTTGGCCGGCACGCGCGAATCGGAGCAGCCGATCCACAGGTATTCCGGCGCCTGCTGGTTGGCCAGGCGGGTGAAGAAAGCGGGGTCTTCCGCGTTGACGCGGTCCACCCAATCGCGGTTGTTGCGGAACAGCTGGGCGATGGCTTCATTCATGCGACTCTCCTTGCAGGGTCGGCGGCAGGCAGTTCGGAGGCAGCGCCGTAGCGGTTGATGAATCGCTCGGAAGGGTGATAGGCAAAAAAGTCATGGACATGTCCGGCCAGCAGCCGGTCCTTGTGGCCCTGCCACATGGCAGGGTCGAAAAAATCCGCGTGGTGGCGCAGGAACGCCGCGCGCACGCGCGTGTCGCCCAGCAGGAACGTACGGAACGTCTCGGGAAAAATATCGTGCGGCCGCACCGTGTACCAGACTTCGCCCGACATCTCCTCTTCCTCGTTGCGCGGCTGCGGCACGTGGCGGATGTTGCAGTCGGTCAGGTACTCGATCTCGTCGTAGTCGTAGAACACCACGCGACCGTGCCGCGTGACGCCGAAGTTCTTGTACAGCATGTCGCCCGGGAAGATGTTGGCGGCCATCAGTTCCTTGATGGCGTTGCCGTATTCCAGCACGCCGTGCTCGACCTGCTCGTCGGTGCCTTCCTGCAGGTAGATGTTCAGCGGCGTCATGCGGCGCTCGATATAGACGTGGCGCACCACGATCTCCTCGCCCCCGTGCTTGTCGCGCTGGTATTCGATCATCGACGGCGCGTGCTGCTCGAACTCGCGCACCAGCGCATCGTCGAAACGCGACAGCGGGAAGGCCACATCGGAATACTCCAGCGTATCGGCCATGCGGCCGACGCGGTCGTGCTGCTTGACCAGCTGGTATTTGGATTTCACCAGCTCGCGCGTGGTTTCCTTGGGTGCCGGGTAAAAGTCCTTGATGACCTTGAACACGTACGGGTACGACGGCAGCGTGAACACCAGCATCACCAGCCCGCGGATGCCGGGCGCGACGATGAACTTGTCCGACGAATGCTGCAGGTGGTGCAGGAAATCGCGGTAGAACAGGTTCTTGCCTTGCTTCTGCAAGCCCAGCGACGTGTAGATCTCCGCCCGCGGCTTGCGCGGCATGATGTCGCGCAGGAAGGTCACGTAGGCCGACGGGATCTCCATGTCGACCATGAAGTAGGAATGCGTGAACGAGAACAGGATCAGCAGCTGTTCCTTCTTCAGCAGCACCGTGTCGAGCATCAGCTTGCCCGAAGGGCCGTGCACGATCGGGATCGCCAGCGGGAAGGTGCGGTCGCCGTTCAGGATGCGGCCGATGATGAAGGCCGACTTGTTGCGGAAGAACAGCGACGACAGCGTATGGACCTGGAAATTCGGCGCGGTGCGGAAGTCGCCGAAATGCTCGCTGACGGCGCGCACCACGTAGCCGATATCCCGCTTCAGGTCTTCGAACGGGCGCTCCAGCTGGAAGTTGTGCACGATGCGCTCGAAGCATGCCGCCATGCCCGCGCGGCTGCCCGGGTAGTAGGCGCGGAAGGTCGGGCGCGTCGGCGATTCCTCGTTCTCGATGTATTCGGTCGAGATCGCCGGGCGCACGAAGATGAAATCGTTGTTGAAGTACGAGCGGTGCAGGATGCGCGTGCAGACCGAATTGAAGAAGGTCTCGGCCAGCTCGGGCTGGTGGTGGTTGGTCAGCAGCCCGATGTAGTGCAGCTTGATCTGCTGCCAGATCTCGTCGTCGATGTTCTCGGCGTCATATTCGTCTTCGAGGATGACGCTCGATTCGCGCACGCGCTCGTTGTAGAAGGCGATGCGGTCGCGCTGGATCTGCTGCAGCCCGTGCCAGTCGCCGGCCTCGAACTTGAGCTTGGCCTGGTGGCTGACCTCGCGGAACAGACGGTAGTGCTTGTCGAACCCGTCGAGCATCGTTCTCGCCACATCGAAGGCAATCTGCGAGGAGAGCAGTTTGGGGAAGTGGGACATGGATCGACGGGGGCGACTGCGTGACGGTCTTGCGACGGGTAGTTGGGATTGTAAATGGGTTCCGGGGAAGCGCTCCGGATGTCCGGGGGCGCCGGAGGTGATTCCGGCGCACCCGGCACACCGTTACATCGTTTCCGCGAACAGCTCGCGGCCGATCAGCATGCGGCGGATCTCCGACGTGCCTGCGCCGATCTCGTACAGCTTGGCATCGCGCCACAGGCGCCCGGCCGGGTATTCGTTGATGTAGCCGTTGCCGCCCAGGATCTGCACGGTCTCGCCCGCCATCCAGGTGGCCTTCTCGGCCGTGTACAGGATCACCGCGGCGCAGTCCTTGCGCACCTGGCGCACGTGGTCGCTGCCGAGCGCGTCCAGGTTCTTGCCGACCGTGTACAGGTAGCTGCGCGCCGCCTGCAGCGTGGTGTACATGTCCGCCACCTTGCCCTGGATCAGCTGGAACTCGCCAATGCTCTGGCCGAACTGCTTGCGGTCGTGGATATACGGCGTGACCACGTCCATGCACGC
>NZ_AUFE01000123.1 GCF_000426345.1 Cupriavidus phytohabitans
AGGCCACGGTCTTGGGCGCCACCGTCGCCGTCGAGGCAAAGCGCTGACCGAGGTGGCCGCGCAGGTACCACACCACGCCGCCTACGCGCTGCAACTGCGGCACGTACACGTTGAGGTACATCCGGTCGATGCACTCGCTTTCGAGCACGACGTGGTCGCGTAGAACATCGCACACACTGTGTGGTACCGTCATGTCTGGCTCCGGTCGTCCACGGGGTCTTCGGACCCCATTGAGCTTCGAGCTCGTACATCGCTGGGCTTGTCCCAGCCGGCTCGACCGGAGCCACCTTACCCCCTCAGCGCTCCGCAGTCACCCGTACTACTCGTCGGTCTGAGGCAGAGCCTCGTTAGCCTTGCGCTTTGTCTTTTCCGATGGCTGTCATGTCGCGCCCCGTCTTCGCCGCCCCCGCCTGGCTGCCCAGCCTCGCCTTCGTGCTGGTCTGGTCCACCGGCTTCATCGTCGGCAAGGCCATCGTGCCCCTGGCCGATACCAGCCTGTTCCTGCTGGCGCGCTTTGCCGTGGCCGGGCTGATGTTCGTGGCATGGACGCTGGCCGCCGGCGCGGCCTGGCCGCCGCTGCGCGACGCGCCACGCCACCTGCTGGCCGGCGCGCTGATGCAGGGCGTCTACCTCTGTGCCGGCTACGGCGCCGTGGCGCAAGGCCTGCCGCCGGCGATCATGGCGCTGCTGGGCGCGCTGCAGCCACTGCTGACCGCGCTGCTTGCCATTCCACTGCTCAAAGAGCTACCTTCCAGGCGGACCTGGCAGGGCCTGGCGCTGGGTGCACTGGGCGTTGCGCTGGTCGTGGCGCCGGCGATGCAGGCCGGTGTGCAGCCGGTTTCGCCGTGGATCGTGCTGCTGGGCGTTCTGGCCATTGTTTCGATCACCATGGGAACCCTGTTGCAAAAATCCGCCATCGCCACCTCCGACCTGCGCGCCAGCTCGGCGTGGCAGAACCTGGGCGCCATGCTGGTGGCCGGCGTCATGGTCGCTGCCATGCTCGCGACCGGGGGCGCCGGCGCGCCGCTGCACTGGGAAGGCGGCATGTTGCTGTGGGCCGCGCTGGCGTGGGCCGGCCTCGGGCTGTCTGGCGGCGGCACGTGGCTGCTGGTCGGCCTGGTGCGGCGCGGGCAGGCGGCCAATGCCGCGGCGCTGATGTTCCTGGCGCCGCCGCTGGCGGCGGCGCAGGCATGGTTGCTGTTCGGCCAGGGACTGGGTGCGGTGCAGGCGCTTGGCATGGCGGTGGCCGGCGCGGGCGTATGGCTGTGCCAGAGCCAGGGCAGGCAGCGGCATGCCGAAGCGCGCTGAAGCCCCTGCCCCGCTGGTCGAGCACCGCCGCTACCGCGACCAGCCCGACGGCCACCAGCACCGCTACCACCAGTTGCTGTTCGGGCTGGCGGGCGCGACCGAACTGGAGATCGATGGCCATGTCTACCGCGTCGACGCGCGCACCGGGCTGATCGTGCCGGCCGGCAGCCACCATGAGTTCCTGGGCTTCGACGGCAACCTGCAGCTGGTCGCGGACTTCCCGGCGCAGTCGGTAGCGCTGCCGGCACGGCTGATGGCACGCCCCCGCACCTTTGCGCTGGACGGTGCCTTTGGCAGCCGGGTCCGCGCCCTGGCCGCGTGGCGCGCCGCCGCGGCCGCGCGCGGGCCGCATACCGACTGGCAGCTTGCCGCGACGCTGGCCGCGGCACTGGCCGAGAGCCTGGGCATGCCGGCCGACCAGCATGTCTTCCCGCTGATGGCCGTCGATGCCTACCTGCGCGCCAACCTGTCCGAGCCGTTGCGGGTGGCCGAGGTGGCCGGGCATTTCGGCTGGAGCGTGCGCCGCTTCCAGACCCTCTTTGCCGAGGCCTTCGGCGATACGCCGCACCGGTACCAGACCCGGCTGCGTCTGGACCGGGCGGTGCGGCTGCTGTCGCAGACCACACTGCCACTGGCTGAGATCGCGCTGGCGTCAGGCTATCCGGACCACCTTTACGCGCAGCTTTACGCGGCGCTTCGGGCAACCGCCCGGCGCATGGCGCGCGGCCGCCTTGTCCGGTCGACGGCGCTGAACGGCGCACGGGACCGCTACCTTCGCGGCGACCGGCACCACTGGCGCCACTGGCACCACTGGCGCTACTGCCCGCTCATCTTCCCGCGGAATTCTTCGGCCGTGCCGATCTGCCGGAACAATGGCCCGCCCGGTGCGAACTTGTCCGCGCTGGCCAGCGGCCCCACCACCACCGGCTCAAACCCGGCATCGCGCACCAGCTGCGCCGCCACCTGCAGCGCCGCTTCGTCGTCACCGGCAATCGGCACGGCGATCAGGCCGCCGGACCGGTGATGCAAATTGGCGAAATTGGTCGCGCCCATGAAGTTGAACGCCCTCACCACGCGGGCCCCGCGCAGGTATTTCGCCGTGGTGATGCCAATGCCGTTACGCTGCGCCTCATCGGCAATCGCGCCGTCGCGCTGGACAATGGCATTGGTGGCATCCAGCACGATCTTGCCCGACCACGCCCCGGCATTCTCCTGGCTGAGTTGCGGCAAGGCGTGGTAAGGAGTGGCGAGGAACAGCACCTCGGCAAAGGCGATTGCCTCGGCGACCGTGCCCGCCCGCGCGAGCGGGCCGAGGCCGTCGACCAGCGGCTTGAGCGCTTCAGGATGCCGCGACGAGAACAGGACCGGATGCCCCGCCTTGACCCAGAGTCCGCCGACGGTGCCACCAATGCGCCCGGAGCCGATCACGCCGATGCGCGCCGGGCCCGCGTTCGCGGCGGCGGCGGCCGTTCGCCCGGCGCACGCGCTCAACGGCGCAACGCTCAATGCCAGCAGGGCCAGCGCCCCCGCTCGCAGCATGCGGCGCCGTTCGGGGCCGAAGACGTTGGCCGGCTCTTGCATCATGCACTCCCAGGATGATTGCTTGCCAGCGCGCCCCCTGCGCAGGATCTCCTGCCGCACGCCGGCCGCCCAAGGAACTCTAGGCGAAAAAATGGCTTACCGGGCAATCGCCCTTGGCACTGCCTGCGCGCTGGACTAGATTAGGTAGCATTTGCGCCACGCCAAGAAGTCTCCGTCACAGCCGACCGCGCGATGCGGCGCGAGAGGGGAACCCCCAATGGCCTACGCCCGACGCCGCGCCCGCCGGTCCCGGCATGTGCCAGGGATGAGCCTTGAACTCGGCTTGCGCCAGCGGCTTGGGCGGCTGACGTTGCGCGCCGGCTACAGCTACACGCAAGCGACCTTCCAGGCGGAAGGCCAGCTGCAATCGCCGTTCGCCGCGCCGGTGGGGGTGCATCCGGGCACGCGCATGGCAGGCATTGCGCTGCACAGCTTCAGGCTCGGCGCCGACTGGCGCGCAACCGCGGCCGTCAGCGTAGGCGGCGACATGATCGTGTCGTCATCGCGGCCGGTGGCGGGCAACGAGGATGATGCACTCAGCGCGCAAGACCCGGGCCTGGCCCGCACCGCTGGCTACCTGCTGCTGAACCTGCGCGCCAGCTGGCAGTTCTCGCCGCGCTGGCAGCGCTACGGACGCATCGACAACGTATTCGATCGCCGCTACGAGACCTACGGGCAGTCGGCTACAACCTGTTTCCAGGCGGCACGCTGCTGCAGCCGGGTGCCGCCGTACCCGTCGAGCGCTTTGTCGCACCCGGCGCGCCGCGGCTGCTCCTGGTCGGCGTGCGCTATGAATGGGACGGGCGTTGAATCGGACGCCGGTCAACCGAGCAAGGAGAAAGCGCCATGCCTACGCATCGTTTACGCCGTACGCAATGCATGCTGGCCGCTGCCGTACTGGCGCTGGCGTGCCCGATCTCTGCCCGCGCGGCGCAGGCCTACGTTTCGACCGAAGGCGGCGGCATCGCCGTCATCGACCTGGACCGGCTTGAAGCCGTCGCCAGCCTTCCGGCCGGCGGCAAGGGGCCGCGCGGACTCGGCGTGACCGCCGATGGCAAATACCTGCTGGCGGCCAACCGGGACACGGGCGACGTGTCGGTGATCGACCTGAGCACCGGCCAGCCGGTCCGGCGCGTGCCGATCGGACAGAACCCGGAATTCGTGCGCGTGGCCGGCAACCAGGCCTTCGTCACGTTCGAACCGGGCGAGCGCTCCGGCCCGCCCGGCGCCACGCCGGCAGCTCCCGCAAAGACCAAAGGCAATGACGATAAGTCCCTGCCGGCCGAAATCGCCGTGATCGACCTGAAAGACTGGCGTGTGAGCCGCACGATCCGCAGCGGGCTGGAAACCGAAGGGATCGAGTTCTCGCACGACGGCAGGCTGATGCTGGTGACCAACGAAGGCGACGACACCGTCACCGTCTACGAGACGGCCAGCGGCAGGCAAGTGAAGTTGCTGCCGATGCCGGCCGGCTCGCGGCCGCGCGGGATCAAGGCGAGCCCCGACGGCACCCGCTACGTGGTGACACTGGAAACCGCCAATGCGTTCGTGGTGGTCGACGCCACGGACTTGCGCGTGCAGCGCACCGTGCCGACGCGCACCGGTCCCTACGGCGTGGCGTTCGATCGCGCCGGCGCGCGGCTGTTCGTCGCCGCGTCGCGCGCCGACACCCTGCAGGTGTTCGATGCGCAGACCTTCGCGCCACTGGCCGAGATTCCGGTCGGCAAGCGCTGCTGGCATTTCAGCTTTACGCCGGACGATGCACGGCTGCTGGTGGCCTGCGGTCGCTCCAATGCGGTCTATGTCTTCGACGCGCGCACCTACCAGCCGGTGAAGCACTTCGACGGGCTGCCGCTAAGCTGGGGCATCGTGACCTTTCCGAAGAGCGTGGGTTCGATCGATTCGCCGTAGGCGGCGCGGCATTACTTCGCCGGCGCCGCCGCGGTCTGGCTGCCCGACAGGATGGACATCACGCTCTTCGCGCCTGCCTGCTCCGCAATCTCGCGCGCCGTCAGCCCGCGGTCATCGCGCAACGAGGCATCGGCGCCGCGCGCAAGCAGCAGTTGCACGACCTCGCCCTTGTCATAGCCGGCAGCCCACATCAGTGCCGTCAGGCCATGCGCATAGCGTGCGTTGCTGTCGACGCCGGCATCGAGCAACTGCTTCACCACCACCGTGCGGCCCTCTCCCGATGCATAGATCATGGCGGTCTTGCTGACGCGGTCGGTGGCGTTGAGTTCGGCATGTCGCGCCAGCAGCATCGCGGTGATGTCCTGGTACCCGCCAAACGCCGCCGCCATCAGCGGCGTCACGCCTTGCAGGTTTGCCTGGCTGACATTGGCGCCGCGTTCGACCAGCGTGCGCGCCATGCCGGTCAGGCCGCGCTTGGACGCAGTCATCAGGGGCGTGTCGCCGATCCGGTTGCGCGCGTCCACCGCAGCGCCCTGCTCCAGCGCAGCCCGCACGCCGGCCTCGTCGCCGGCGCGCGCCGAAGCCAGCAGGCGCGCGTTCACGCTGATGTCGCCTTGCGCAAGTACGTTGCCGGCGAACAGGCCGAACGCGCACAGGCACGCCACTGGAATCCTTCGCAGATCACGACTCATTTCCGGCCCCTCCCATGACACCCCGGCGCGGCACATCGCGCAACGCAGGTTTCGCCTTGCGCGGCCGTTCCCGGCCTGCGCCGGTGCCCGCCCGCTAAGTCTGGTGCGCGGGAAGCACAAATTCAAGCACGCCCTGCATGCTGCAAGGCGCCGACGGGAGCGGCCGGCATGTCGGTTGCTTTGCAAGGGTTCTTGCCTATACTGCACTTCACCTCGGGCCACTACGACGCGCGGCGCAGCCGCCTTTTCGTCGCCTCGATACGCATCGGCTCCTGCCGGCTTGCGCGTTTCGCTCCCCAGCGGCCAGGTCGAAAGAAGATCGAATAAGGAGCGCCCCATGCTCTCACTCCCTCGCCTCTCCAGGCATGCCCTCCCTCTGCTGTTCCTTGCCCTGCACGCATCCGCGGCATTCGCTGCCGGGGAAATCCAGGGCGGCGCGACCACATCCGCCGCGCCGATGTCCAGTGCGCTGCGCCCCGTCACGCAAGGCCAGCTGGATGCCGCGGGCACCAATGGCAACGACTGGCTGCACTCCAACGGTTCGTACTTCCAGACGCGCTATTACCCGGCGACGCAGATCAACACGAAGAACGTTGCCAGACTGCGGCCCGCCTTCGTCTTCCAGACGGCAGTGATGGAATCGATGGAAACCGCGCCGATCGTCGTCAACGGCGTCATGTTCCTGACGACTTCCCACAACCATGTCTATGCCATCGACGCGGTGACGGGCAAGGAGTTCTGGCACTACAAGCACAAGATGGGGCCGGTCACCACGTTCTGCTGCGGGCCGAACAACCGGGGCGTGGCGATCAGCGGCGATCGGCTCTACATGGGCACGCTCGACGCCAAGCTGGTCGCGCTCGATGCCAAGACCGGCAAGCTGCTGTGGGAGACGCAGATTGCGGATCCTGAACTCGGCTACTCCGAAACCATGGCGCCGGTCGTCATCGACGACAAGGTCCTGATCGGCACCAATGGCGGCGAATACGGCATCCGTGGCTTCCTGAAGGCGTTCAGCGCCACGGACGGCAAGCTGCTCTGGACCTTCCACACCATCCCGGAGAAGGGCCACGAAGGCGTGTGGGCCACCAGGGACGCCACCGGCCGCGACATGAAGCGCGACATCGCCGCCGAGAAGAAGATGCTGGCCGACAAGGGCGGCGACTTCTACAAGACGCTTGGCGGCGGCGTGTGGATGGCCCCGGCCGTCGACCGCGCCAGCAACCTGGCGATCTTCCTGGTGGGCAATCCGTCGCCAGACCTGTACGGGGCGATCCGTCCCGGAGACAACCTGTACACCGACTCGCTGGTCGCGGTCGACCTGAACACCGGCGCCTACAAGTGGCACCTGCAATATATCGCCCATGACGTGTGGGACCTGGATGCGGCCAGCCCGGCGATCCTGGTCGACGTGCGCGACGAAAAAGGACAGTTGATCCCGGGCGTCATCCACGGCGGCAAGACCGGGCACGTCTATGTGCACGACCGCCGCGACGGCCGCCTGATCCGCTACTCGCAGGCGATGATCCCGCAGGAGAACATGTGGACGCTCCCCACCCCGCAAGGCGCGCGCATGCTGCCGGGCGCGAACGGCGGCGTGGAGTGGTCGCCCATGGCATTCAACCCGAAGACGCGCCTTGCCTATGCCGCCAACCTGCATCAGCCGATGACGTACCAGGTGGAAGACGTACCCTATCCAGGCGGCAAGCTGTGGCTGGGCGGCGCGTTCAAGGTCATCCCGGGCGAGCAGCAGTGGGGCAAGCTGTCGGCGGTCAATATCGATAGCGGCAAGGTGGCGTGGGACTACAAGACCGAGCAGCCGCTGATCGGCGGCGTGCTGGCGACGGCCGGCGGGCTGGTCTTTACTGGCGAGGGCAACGGCCTGTTCAAGGCGTTCGATGCGGCCAACGGCAAGCTGCTGTGGCAGTTCCAGTGCGGCGCCGGCGTGAATTCTCCACCGGTGTCCTATACCGTCGGCGGCAAGCAGTACATTGCCGTGGCAGCTGGCGGCAACACCCAGCTGGACTTCAAGCGCGGCAACAGCATTTTTGTCTTCGCGGTGCAATAGGACCATAGACACGCAATCGGAAATGCCGGGCACGCCGATCCATCCGCGCCGCAATCCGGCGGCGCGGGCCGCCGTGGCGACAGCCGTCGTGGCTGCGCTGCTGGCACTGCCGGGCGCAAGCAGCAATGCCCGCGCCGATGCCGCCGCCGGGCAGGCCAAGGCACAGGTATGCGTAGCCTGCCACGGCGCGCAGGGCAATTCCACCGATCCCGCTTATCCGCAGCTGGCGGGGCAGACCGCGCGCTACCTCTACCTGCAACTGCGTGACTTCAAGGAAGGGCGGCGTAGCGACCCAGCCATGTCGCCCATGGCCGCTCCGTTGTCGCGAGAGGACATGCTGGACCTGTCCGACTACTTCGCCGCGCAGAAGCCGATCGCGTCGACCTACAAGGTCGATGCCGCGCGTGTCGCGGCCGGGCGCAGCAAGGCGGAGGAAGTGCTTTGCACGATGTGCCATCTCGGCGGATTCGCCGGCCAGAATGAAATCCCACGGGTGGCCGGCCAGCAGTACGCGTATATCGTCAAGCAGCTGGAGGATTTCCGCGCCCGCAGGCGTACCAACGACGCGGGCAATATGACCAGCGTCTCGCGCAACCTGAGCGACGACGATATCAAGAATCTGGCCAACTACATTACCGGCCTGAATTAGGCCGCGATATATATCCCGCCACTGGGCACGGCGCCCGGCCAGGTGCCGTGCAGCGCACCGGCATGACGTTGCGACGCAAGCGTCGATTTCATCACATACAGCAATGTTTTCTGAATTTCATTAGGAATTCAGCAACAAATGCCCTCGTTATCTCATTAGTCCGGCCTGCAGAATGTTGAAGGGTAAGGCGCAGCAAGGCGTCGGAAGAATTGTGCTGCGTGCAGAACTCCCAGATCGAATAGGAATCTGATTTAAATCCTGGGAGATTTGAGGGCCTTGCTGATGAGCACACCGGACTTCTTTCGCAGCCGCTTGGACGGGATGATTGATCTACGGCATCCGCTCGCAGTGCTGGCGACCCGGATGCCATGGAACAACATTGAGGCGGCCCTGGCGCCGGTGCTTGCGCGCAAGGGGAAGGATGGACGCACTGTGGTCGGCGAGGACTTGTTTGGTCCGACACTGGCAGTGGCCGGTGCCGGCGTCAGTGCCG
>NZ_AUFE01000124.1 GCF_000426345.1 Cupriavidus phytohabitans
AACGTCAGCCCAACCGACCCCGGATTTATGCAACAACGCCCCACGTAGACCACAAGACGAATGTGTTCTCTACTACCCCTGAGTCGTCTTCGAGGGAAGATTAATCAATATTTCATCTCGTCGGACGTGAGTACGTCAGGAATTACTGACACAAGAAACAGATAGTGCTGAACGAAGTTCCCGCGTTTCCCCATTGGGGAGTCATTGCTTCTAACGCTAACATCAAATCAAGCAGCCAGCTTGCTTACCTCAAATATTGTACTGGCCGCCTCAGCTCCAAAATTTATACATCAGACGTCGCGTGCTTCCAACCGAACCGCTTCGATATTAGCTTAAGTAGCGCTCATAACTTGTCTCGGATTTTCATCTGATTCTCTTTGCGGATCAGCGTAGTCTTGTAATCTGAAAATTTCTTAACGCCCCCCCTGACAAAACGACATAGATGAATATTCCGGCCGCAATCAACACGACTTCTGTTTTATTGTACGCACTCCTATCCACCATTTATAAGAGCGCACAGGTTCTGCATAGTCGACCAACACGGGGCACTCCTGCGCCAGCCAATGTCGTTGATCCGGAATGGCGGCCAGACGTCGACGTTATTGTGCCCTGTTTCAACGAAGACCCGGCCACGCTCAGAGCTTGTCTTACTTCAATCGCAAAGCAGGAGTATGCCGGAGTATTGAACGTTTATGTAATTGATGACGGCTCAAGTAACCGTGATGCGTTGGCCGCGGTCTACCGGGACTATGAGGAATATCCGAGGTTTAACTTCATTCTCCTTCCGAAGAATGTGGGTAAGCGTAAAGCTCAGATCGCCGCAATACGTTCCTCGTATGGAGAACTCATACTTAACGTCGACTCAGATACGACGCTGGCCCATGATGTCGTAAAAAACCTTGTGCTCAAGATGCGGGACAGATCAATTGGTGCCGCCATGGGACAGTTGACAGCCAGTAATCGAAAGCAGTCGTGGCTGACTCGATTGATCGACATGGAGTACTGGCTCGCGTGTAACGAGGAGCGAGCGGCTCAGGGGAGATTTGGCGCCGTTATGTGTTGCTGCGGTCCTTGTGCGATATACCGTCGCTCCGCGCTTCTTCGCCTTCTTGATAAATACGAGACCCAGTTCTTCCGGGGCAAGCAAAGTGATTTTGGTGAAGATCGCCATTTGACGATTCTCATGCTGACTGCAGGCTATCGAACGGAGTATGTTCCTAGCGCTATCGCGGCTACTGTTGTGCCAGATAAGCTCATACCGTATCTTCGGCAACAGCTCCGGTGGGCACGCAGCACATACCGTGACACGCTCCTCTCGCTACGTCTATTGCCCCACCTCAATGGCTTTCTTACGCTGGACACCGTTGCGCAGAACGTTGGTTCGCTATTGCTAGCGATCTCAGTCATCAGTGGACTTGCACAGCTTGTGATGACGGCAACAATTCCTTGGCCGGCGTGCATAACAATTGCCTCAATGACGTTCATTCGGTCCAGTGTAGCGGCTATTCGCGCTCGACAGCTTAGATTTTTTGGATTCTCGGCGCATGCCCTGATTAACCTTTTCCTTCTACTTCCGGTGAAAGCCTACGCATTGTGCACACTTGAAAATAGCGATTGGCTGTCCCGGGGCGAGGCATTAAACAGCTCGCACGATAAATCCGTCTATCCATCATCGGAATCTTCGGAAAAATATGCTGCTGGGGAAACGCATTCAACTTCTCATTCTGAAATTACTGGTAAGAAATGTTTGCCTCCTACGTGCGTGACATCGGGAAATGAATTTTATACCGAGTAGGACTGGCATTACTCATATAAGCTTCCTTCAGAAGACAACAACACACTTATATTTCGAGCTTCATGTCCACCGCAGCGATCGATTTCTCCGGCGTAAGAAAGTCATATGGCGGCAAGCCTGTCGTCAATGATCTATCTTTTTGTGTGAAAACTGGCGAATGCTTTGGCTTGTTGGGCCCTAACGGCGCTGGTAAAAGCACGATTGCTCGAATGGTTCTGGGAATGGCAATGCCTGACGGCGGCACGATCACAGTCCTGGGAGAGCCCGTACCAATACGAGCACGCCGAGCTCGCGCTCGCATCGGCGTAGTTCCGCAATTCGACAATCTTGAACCAGGATTTACGGTACGCGAGAACCTGATTGTCTTTGGACGCTACTTTGGCATGACCACAGCCGAGATCGAGGCGGCGATTCCATCTCTGCTTGAGTTCGCACATCTTGAAACGAAATCCCATGCTCGCGTCACGGAACTGTCAGGCGGCATGAAAAGGGCATTGACTATCGCGCGCGCGCTGATCAATGATCCCCAACTTCTGGTAATGGACGAACCTACAACCGGCTTGGATCCTCATGCACGCCACCTGATTTGGGAGCGATTGCGCTCGCTGCTCACGAAGGGCAAGACTATTCTTCTCACTACTCACTTCATGGAAGAGGCGGAGCGGTTGTGCGACCAGCTTTGCGTAATAGAGGACGGACGCAAGCTCGTTGAGGGAACTCCGCAGAGTCTGGTCCAGAAACAAATCGGTACCGAAGTGCTAGAAGTATATGGCGGCAAACCACAGGAGCTGCGTTCATTACTAGCACCATACGGTCCCCGAACCGAAGTAAGCGGCGAGACGCTGTTCTGCTACGCCTCCGATTTGGAACAGATTCGGGTACCTTTACGCGAGCTTTCGGGCCTGCGCGTCCTACAACGCCCCGCAAATCTGGAGGACGTATTCCTGCGGCTAACCGGACGTGAGATCAGGGAATAAATAATGCGTGACGTACTCATGATGACTTTGCCCGCGAACGCTTGGAACTGGCGCACGGTATGGCGCCGTAATTTCTTAGCGTGGCGGAAGGCTGCTCTGGTTTCCCTAATTGGCAATCTTGCAGATCCAATGATGTATCTGTTCGGCCTTGGCTTCGGAGTTGGGGTACTGATAGATCACGTTGAAGGATCTGCATATATTGCGTTTCTGGCAGCCGGTATGGTTGCTGCGAGTGCAATGACTTCCGCAACGGTCGAGACAATCTATGCGGCCTTCTCTCGGATGCACACGCAGCGCATGTGGGAAGCAGTCCTGTGCACAAAGCTTACGGTTGGCGACGTCGTCCTCGGTGAAATGACGTGGGCGGCGAGCAAAGCCCTATTGGCAGGCACCGCGGTGGCTGCCGTTTCCGCAACATTGGGCTATGCCGATCTCTCGAATATATTTTTACTAATACCGGTCATTGTTCTAACCGGCTTCGCATTTGCAAGCCTTGCTATGGTCCTCGTCGCGATTGCGCCGAGTTACGATTACTTTGTGTTCTACCAAACGCTTGTCCTCACACCGATGCTTTTCCTGAGTGGTGTTATTTTCCCAGTAGAACAGTTGCCAGGGGCCCTTCATCATATTTCGAGAGCCCTTCCACTTTCCCATTCCGTCGAACTCATCCGCCCAGCGATGCTTGGACGCCCATCGGCGAGCGTCGGTCTGCATGTGTCCGTACTTTGCCTTTACGCAATAGTGCCCTTCTTCCTATCGACAGATCTTGTTCGCCGGCGTCTGATGTCTTGATGATCGCATCGACACTCTGACCAGGATCAATTTGAATATAGGTCAAATCCTTGTGCCGCCGCTAACCACTTGATGTATATCTGTGCAACTCTTTAACGAAACCATGCCAACAGCCGCGCCATTCGTAATCCTTGGGATGCCCAGAACAGGTACGCACTATCTGGAAGAATTGCTGAATTTGCATCCTAATGTGTCGAGCAATGGAGAATTGCTCAATCCGTACGATATGAACTGGCCAGATAATACTCGACTCCTACGTAGCGATAGGGACCTTCTTGAGCTAGCTTATCAACATTACCCCACCCGCTCTGGAAAGACGGCGCTCACCCACGTTGGCTGCAAGATAAACCAACCCCAGTTCCGCGAGCGGCCGGGATTCTTTGAGAACTTGATCGGTTGGCCACATCTTCGCGCGATATTTGTCCGCAGAAATTCTCTGGAGTCGCTGCGATCCCTCGTTCAGGCAAGGACATGTGGTCAATGGCTACAGTACGGTACGTGCCACTCCTTGGCCGCTCCACCCACCGTAACGTTGACCATCGATGAATGCGAAGCCTACTTCAGGATCGCTGACGACTTCCACACTCTCGTCGCGAATTCCTTTCAGCGAGATCGGATTATGACGATCGACTATGAGGATTTACTGCCCGATTCCGCCCCATGCCTCGACGCAGTTTGGTCCTTCCTAGGAACATCGCCGCACGCATGCTCAGTACGCACGGCCCTTCGGCGTCAGGAAATGCGGCCTCTGCAAGAGACGGTATGCAACTTCGTTGAGCTAAAGCGCCATTTCAGCGGGGGGCCGCATACAAGCTATTTCGAAGCCTAGAATGGCTCAAACCATCGCACGAGCATGCGTATTTTTGTACCTCAACTTAATTAATTGGTCGCCAGGTGACAGTGGTTGACCTATTAACTCTTCCGATAGGTTACTTTTATGTCGTCGCCAAAAGTTCAGTGGAAACTGCGCTGGGAAAATGATCTTGAACTCTCCGACCATTTAGAATTGGCTGAGTTTTTCAGAGCGACGTACGGTCCGACAGGGCCCTTCAATGCGAAGCCGTTTAGCGGCGGTCGAAGTTGGGCAGGCGCACGGCCTGAGCTCCGCGCCATAGCTTACGATTCTCAAGGGGTTGCGGCACACATGGGCGCACTTCGACGATTCATCAAGGTAAATTCGGTCGATGTGCTTGTGGCCGAACTAGGTCTATACGGAGTTCGGCCGGACCTTGAAGGATTCGGAATTAGCCATTCCATCCGCGCAATGTACCCCGTGCTTCAAGAGCTTCGCATACCGTTCGCTTTCGGGACGGTCAGGCACGAGTTGAAAACTCACTTTTCCCGATTGTGCCGACATGGACTAGGAACAATCATCGAAGGAATCCGTGTGCGCTCAACTCTTCCGAACGTCCACTTGGATTTGCCATCTACTCGGGTGGAGGATGTCCTCGTCGTGGTTATGCCAATTAACAGTTCGTTGCAAGAATGGCCAAGCGGCGAAACAATCGAACGCAACGGACCCGAGCTATGAAGACAGTTCTACTGGATTGATTAGTCGGCGACCTTCGAGCAGAAAGAAGCGTACGTTAGGGTCCCCAATTCAGAACCGAAAAATTTGCCCATGCTTTCAAACCTAGAATTGCTGCGTCGTGAATTGAATACAGATGATCCCTGGCGCCTCGACACTAATCCTTACGAACACGAGCGTCACAGACATATGCTTCGATTATCACTCGCGCAGGGCCGAGTCACTAATGCGCTTGAAGTGGGATGTGCTGCTGGGGCATTCACGGAGAAACTTGTGGACCACTGCCAACGCCTCACAGTCATAGATGTTGTTCCGCAAGCGATAGCTCGTGCACGCGAACGACTAAAGGAGCCAGCAAACACTACTTGGATCGTTTCAGATGTCAAAGATTTCTCGACGCGTGACAAGTTCGATCTAATCGTGGTCGCTGAGGTTCTCTATTATTTGGATAACCTTGAAGAAATGCGATCCACGATCCGAAATCTCGCAGGAATGCTTGCGCCTGCCGGACAGTTGGTATTCGGATCGTCACATGACGACAGTTGCCGGAGATGGGGGCACATTGCTGGTGCAGAAACTGTGCTTGCTATGCTCAGAGAAGAGTTGGCTGAAGTTGAGCACGTTGAATGCAAAGGACAATCGCTCACTGAGGGTTGCTCGCTAGCGAGATTTCGCAAATCTCCGGACGAATCACAACACACACGTTTACCGAGTTAGAAAGAGGAAATAGCATGCGGATCTGCGGGATCAAGCTAACGCACGACGGGGCCATCGCCGTGGTAGAAGATGGGAAATTGGTTTTTTGCATCGAGCAGGAAAAGCGAGAGAACAATAAGCGCTATCAGGAAATCGAGAACCTTGAGGAAATTGCCGTCGTTTTGGCCGAACATGGGCTGAACGCTGTAGATATCGACCAGTTCGTCATTGATGGCTGGGACGGAGACGTGGAGTCTAGATTCCACATCCGTAGTGGATCTGTTCCGATCAGTCTAAAGGGCGCACCGTATGCTGAGAGCGACGCCAATGACCTCCTTGCCTCCCTTGACGGCGACGGTTTAGTGGTCGGCGAAGGTTCATTTCCGTACAAAAGTTTCCCGCATGTGTCAGGGCACGTAGCGGCCGCATACTGCACCAGCCCGTTTGCAAAAAAGGAGCAACCCGCCCTTTGTCTGGTTTGGGATGGCGGCATCGTCCCAAGGCTCTACCATGTGCAGCGTGATGGGGCGCGCCGCGTTGACTGCCTCTTCCCCCTCATTGGCCATATCTATGCGGCGGCGGGTCACTACTTTGGTCCCTATAAGAAACTTGGCGGAGCAGAATGGGATCTCGGCGTGGCAGGCAAGCTCATGGCTTATATTGGGCTCGGGTCCGTTGATGAAAGTACCGTAGCTGTATTTCACAGCCTTTACGAAGAGCACTTCGCAGGTAACAGCGAGTTGGCGCGCAGCTATCGTACGAATATTAGGGCACCTGAAGGCTCGTTGAAACCCGTCCGTGATTTTTTCCAAGCTAGCGTGCAACGACTTGAAGGGAAGCTTCACCAAGATGTGCTTGCCTCCTTTCACGTCTTTCTCGAGCGCCTTCTCGTTCATGAGATTGGAATGGCGCTGCAGCGCCATTCAATACAAGTGCCCCAAAACCTGTGCATTGCTGGGGGATGTGGGCTAAACATCAAATGGAATAGCGCATTACGTGAGAGTGGCTTATTCGCTGCAATATGGGTCCCTCCGTTCCCCAATGACAGCGGCTCGGCAATTGGTGCGGCTTGCTGTGCGATGGCTGCGGACCAGGGGTTCATACCGTTGGAATGGTCAGTATATAGCGGACCTTCCGCAAAACTTGGCGTCGTTCCTCCGGGATGGACCGCGTCTCCGTGCACGATTTCGGAACTCGCCCGCATACTTACAGATAACAAGCCAGTCATCTTTCTTGCAGGTCGTGCCGAATTGGGCCCTCGCGCTTTGGGCGGAAGAAGCATTCTGGCAGCCCCAACTTCGGCTGCAATGAAACGTCTTCTGAACGATGTCAAGCATCGGGAGCATTTTCGACCGGTGGCGCCAATATGCCTTGAGGATAAGGCAATGTCCATCTTTGAGCCTGGTACTCCGGACCCCTACATGCTCTTCGACCATCTAACGCGTAAGGAATGGCGTGACAAGATCCCTGCGGTCGTGCATCTTGACGGTACTGCTCGTTTGCAAACCATCCATAGAAGTTCTGAACATCCCGTAGCAAAGCTTTTGGTCGAATATGAGAAGCTAACAGGTATTCCTTTGCTCTGCAACACAAGCGCGAATTTCCACGGCCGAGGATTTTTCCCCGACGCTGCTTCCGCTTGTGAATGGGGGCGCGTGGAACAAGTTTGGTTCGAGGGTATTCTTTGGAGAAAAACGGAAGGAAGCGTCACGACATTGAATGTGGACGAAGCAGTAATGTGTTCCAAAGAAGCATAGACTCGATAGTGGGCACATCGCTCCCGACGTAGCTCCGCGTTTCAGCGGCTAGACGTTCAACTACCTTCGCCCAATTTGCACGTAGACTTGGCAGGACGCGGTTGCAAGCCCGGGCGCCCGTGTTGTTTGCAAAGTCCAATTTCACGCACGTATACGAAATATGATGAGCGATGCTCGCACTCCTCACCTTTACTTCTACGACTTCGGAGTCGGTCCGGAATCGAGAGCGCAACTGCTTGGTCAGGCGCCGTCCATCCTCTGGTTCACAGGCCTGTCCGGCGCAGGGAAATCGGCAATTGCCGACCGGCTTGAGGCAGCCCTGCATGCGTGCGGGCGGCTCACTTACATTCTCGATGGCGACTCAGTCAGGCGTGGCCTTTGCAAAGATCTTGGCTTTGACAAGGAGGATCGACGCGAAAATGTTCGGCGCGTGGCTGAAGTTGCCAAACTGATGGCCGACGCCGGCGTTGTAGTGCTTGTATGCCTTATCTCACCCTTCCATTCCGACCGAGAGCTTGCTAGGTTGATTGCGGGGAAACATGTCTTTGCTGAAGTTTACGTTCACGCACCGTTGGCCGTAGCGGAGGCTCGCGATCCTAAAGGACTATATCGACTTGCCAGACGGGGGGCGATCCAAAACTTCACCGGCATTGATTCGCCATATGAAAGACCAACGAGTCCCGATGTCTTCATCGACACTTGCACAATGTCCATCGATGAAGGAGCCAGTATGGTATTCGACTGGCTGTCTCGTCATTAAATATGTTGAGAGGGTTGGAGCTTGATAAGTGTTCTGAGTAAACCAATTTCACGAATGAGAGTCAAATGCCAGTCATAAGAAGAACGAGCTGGCATCGCCGATGAAGTGCACCATCGAATTGAACGACGTGGAGAAAAGAACTTTGCAAGAGCTTGCGCTGGGGCATCCGTATGAAGATTTCCGAGCCAGAGGGCAAGGCATGGTGTTACTCGACGCAGGTCAACGCGTGCACGAGATCGCGACGCAGTTGGATGTGAGCAAGAAGACCGTGTACAACTGGATGAACGCCTGGCGCGAGAAAGGGCTGTGCGGCCTGCTCAACGGTCATAAGGGAGG
>NZ_AUFE01000125.1 GCF_000426345.1 Cupriavidus phytohabitans
ATGTCTTTGTTGCTCGGCAGCGCGGCGATCCAATCCTGCGCAAGAAGGGGATAACCTTCAATCTCCGTCCTCCCGGCCGGCGGCCGGGTCACTACGTGCTGACCTATGTAGAGCCGCTCGAGACCAACCTTGCATCAATTGGCATCGACATGGGCGAGGACCCTCGCCGTCTGGCTGCCCTCGAAAGGGCACGCGATACCGGGCAGTCGGTCAGCAGTGGGCGCCTGATCTTCAACGAGGCAAAGAACCCGCATGTAGGGATCGCCCTGCGCCTACCGGTGTACCACAAGGTGCAGAACCTAGACTCCGTTGAAGCGCGCCGTCGCGCATATGTCGGCTCGGTGGGCGCGGGAATCCGGGTGGATGACCTGATGAAGGACCTTGTCAGCAACGAGAACCTGCGCAGGATCCGGTTCCGCGTGTATGACGCTGGAGACTTCACGGAGCCCGCGGTTCCTCCGTCCGCTGCTAACCTGCTCTATGACAGTCTCACCGGACTGGGACGCAGCCGGGGCGCAGGCTTCAGCGGCATCCACGCGGCTGCCTCGCACGTTGCGAGAGCGGGGTCGGAGGGCGAGATGGCCCCGGGTGAAGGGCAGCATGACCTGGTCAAGAGCGTCGAACGGGATTTCGGTGGGCGGCGCTGGGTGATCGCATTTGCGGCCGATGCCAAAGTTATCGGTGGTCCACAGCGTTACCTGCCGGCGCTGGTAGTCATTTCCGGGATGATTATCAGCGTGCTGATGGGGTGGTTGGCTTACGCGTTGTCGAGTTCGCGGGCCCGTGCCATCGCCGTGGCCGACCAGATGACGCACAGCCTTCGCGAAAGCCAGGCCGCGCTCGCCCAGGCGCAGCAAATCGCTCATCTCGGGGACTGGCGCATTGACCTAAGCAAGGACAGCGCGCATTTTTCCCGCGAAATGGCCCGCCTGCTCGGCTGGCGCGGTGACAAGCCGACCCCGGAAACGCTGTTCGAGGCGATCGACGCTGGCCATCGTGCCGCGCTGCGCGAAAGAATCCAGGCAGCCGTGCAGGATCGCCAGCCGTTCAAGTTCAAGTGCCCCTACCAGTCGCGGCGCGGGCGCCGGGGCTGGCTGCATCTGATTGGCCACGTGGTTGGGGGGGCGGACAACGCGGTCCTGCATGGAACCGCGCAGGATATCACCCAGCGCAAGTCCGCCGAGCAAGCCAGGGCGCAGGAACACCAGATCACCCTGAGTTTGGCGACCGCCACCAGTGAAATCGAGGTGCTCGAGGAGATCGTCCACACGCTGCTCGAAGGCATGGAATGGGAGGCCGGTGCCTTTTGGCCGAGCGACGACAGCCATGGACTGAAGGTGCCCCCTATCTGTATGGCTCGCGTCAAGGCGCTGGAGTCCTGGCTCGCTAATCGCCCTGCATGGCCGGCCGGCGCTGCGGTCTTGCAGGCGCCGCAATGGTATGCAAACCGGATTGCGATGGCCCGGCATGCGCAAGCCAAGTGGCTCGATGCGGGCGGCATCCGGACGGTGTTTGCCTTCCCGCTGACCAGGGGCCACGTGACGCTCGGCATCGTCGAACTCTATTCCCGTGCCAGGTGTAGTCGCGATGCGCACGCGCTCACCATGGCGACAGGCATTGCCAATCAGACCGGCCACTTCCTGCTGCGGCGCCAGGCCGAGGAGAACCTGCGCTTCATCGCCAATCACGATTCTCTTACGGGCCTGCCCAACCGACTGATGTTCAAGGCCGAGTTCGAAAAGGCCCTGACCCGTGCCCGCGCAAGCGACCAGACTCTGCACGTTATTTTTGTCGACCTCGACGGATTCAAGGTCGTCAATGACACGATCGGCCACAACGCTGGCGACAACGTGTTGCGCGAGGCGGCCGACCGGCTGCGCAATAGTCTCAATGACGTGGAACTGATTACCCGCTTCGGTGGAGATGAATTCATCGTGCTGCTGGACGCTCGAGGCGATTCGACGCTCCTAGGTCGGACCATCGCCAGGATCCAGGCTGCGCTCGAGCCAGCGTTCGTTGTCAATGAGTCTGAAGTTCAGGGTGACTGCAAGCATCGGTATCAGTTCCTTTCCCGAAGACGGCGATGAGTGGCAGACCCTACTCAAGCATGCCGACCTGGCCATGTACGGTGCCAAACAGCTCGGCAAGAACGGCTACCAGTTCTACTGCCGCGGCATGAGCGCGTCGCTGCAGCGGCGCATTGACATGGAGTCGCACCTACACCGCGCGCTCGAGCAAAACGAATTCATGCTCTACTACCAGCCGCGCATTGCACTCGCGTCGGGCGCATGCACGACCGTCGAGGCACTGATCCGCTGGCGCCACCCGGAACTTGGCGTGGTCCTGCCTGGAGATTTCATCCCCTTCGCGGAGCAGAGTAGCGCCATAGTCGAGATCGGCGCGTGGGCCTTGCGCGAAGCGTGCCGTCAAAACGCCTCGTGGTGTGCCCAGGGACTTTCGCCTGTGCGTGTGTCAGTCAATCTTTCGGCCCGTCAGTTCGCCGACAAGTCGCTTAGGCTGACTATTATCGATGCCTTGCGGCAAGCCGGGCTGCCCGGCAACCTGCTGGAGCTTGAACTCACCGAAAGCATGGTCATGCGCGATGCTGAACAGGCGTCCAGCTGGCTCTCGCGTCTGAAACGCATCGGCGTGCGACTGGCGATCGACGACTTTGGCACCGGCTACTCCTCGCTTCGCTTACCTGAGCCGCTTGCCCATCGATACGGTCAAGATCGACCGCAGCTTCATCCGCTACATACCAGAAAGCCGCAGCGACACGCAGATTACCAGCGCGGTAATCGGGCTCGGGCACCAGCTCGGGCTGGAAGTGGTCGCCGAAGGCGTGGAGAACGAAGCGCAACTTGAGTTCCTGCGCCGCGAAGGCTGCGACGAAGTGCAGGGCTACTACTTCAGCCATCCGCTGCCGCCGGCAAAGATCACTGCTTTCCTGGCCAGCCGAATGGAGAACGGCGCCGCTTTCAAGGATGGGCCGGAGCCGATGCGCGCCTGACTGACGCCAGTCAGGCGCGTGCTTACGCAGTCCAATAACAAGGAAGCAAAAATGCAAAACCGTAATATTGAAATCATGTGGCAGCACATCGACACTCTCGATTTTTCCAGGATGAAGGCCAAGCTGCTGCAGCAGCAACACGCGCGTTGGACGCCGGAATCGCTGGAGCACGCGGAGAGCGGCTACCGCCAATTCCTTAAGCTGGCGGCGAAGTATCCCGACACGCCTGCCGTCCCCAGCGAGCAGGTGGATGCCTTCTGGCATGCCCACATCCTGGATACGAGGCGCTATGCCAGCGATTGCGAGCGCATCTTTGGCTATGTCCTTCACCATAACCCCTACGTTGGCATCGACGGCCCGGAGGATGAGGTTCGTCTCATGGAGATGGCCGCGACGAGCGATGCGCTGAGCATGCACGAATTCGGCAGCACGCTGACCTCTGCCGCATATTCTCGGGAAGCAGCCGACAACCCCGCATACTGCGCCCGCATGGCGAAGGCCGTCGAACCCGCATACTGCGCAATCGCAGCCGAGACCGACGAAGTCGACATCCGTGGTCGCTTGGACGCAAGCAGGCCTTCCTATTGCGCAGTTACTTCGTCTCAGGCTGCGGCCAGCTGACGGGTTTGATTTCGTCGTCTCAGGTGCGCGGTCAACCTGACTCGACGCCCACGTTGCAGCGCGATGCGCGGTTCTGCATCGCGCATGTACCTCGGGGTGCGGCGCGCTGGAGTGCAGCAGGACTGCATAACTACACCATGTCGCCCCTACCTGTTGCCGGCGCTTGCCACCCCCCTCTGAAGCTCCGAGCTTGTGGAGCGATTCACGAGCGCGAGTCTGACCCGCGCACTTGATGCACAAAGTAGGTTTGAAGGCGAAGCCAGCAGGCACCAGCCTGGCTGGCCGGACCAGTTTCCGTCGGCCGGGCGAACCATGCGAAGAGAGCAAGGGCTTCACGTGCAACGAATCAGTCCGGCGTCATGGCTCTGGCGCGGCACGCGCGGCGGATCAGCGCCGCTGTCGATGCGTCATGCGGTTGCGCCGGTGCGCCTTCCAGTTCGCGCTCGATGGGGCCGGCCAGCTTCTTGCCGAGTTCCACTCCCCATTGGTCGAAGGGGTTTATGTTCCAAAGTGCCGCCTGCACAAATGTGCGGTGTTCGCACATAGCGAGCAAGGCGCCCAGATGGAAAGCATCCAGCTGCTGCAGCAGGAGTGTATTACTGGGCCGATTCCCTTCGAATACGAGATGCGGCACCAGCATCTCACTTACTTGGGCGTCGGCGCGCACCTCGGCGGCAGTGCGCCCCCGTAGCAGTGCTTCGCTTTGCGCGAAGCAGTTGGCCAGGAGCTTGGTGTGGTGACCGGGCAGGTCGCTGTGAGGTTGCAGGCAGGCGATGAAGTCCACCGGTACCAGTTGTGAGCCTTGGTGCATCATCTGGAAATAGGCATGTTGGCCATTGGTGCCGGTAGTGCCCCATACCACTGCGGCCGAACCGGTTTCCAGCGCCGCACCATTGTGCTGCACGGACTTGCCGTTGCTCTCCATCTCCAGTTGCTGCAGAAAGGCCGGCAGCAATTCCAGGGGTTCGCAATAGGGTGCCACGCAGCGGCTGGCAGCGCCTAGGAAGCTGCGGTACCAGACGTCCAGCAGGCCCAGGATTATTGGCAGATTTTGTTCGGGTGCCTCACTGGCGAAGTGCCGGTCCATGGCCCGTGCGCCGTCGAGCAACTGGCGGAACCTGTCAAAGCCAATCGCGACTGCGATCGACAGGCCCACGGCCGACCACAGCGAGAAGCGCCCGCCCACCCAGTCCCATAGCGCGAACATGTTGCCGGGGTCGATACCGAACGCCGCCACGGCGTCCCGGTTGGACGACACGGCCACGAAGTGGCGGGCAAGGTCCGCCCGTGTGGCGCCATGGCGCAGGAACCAGTCGCGCGCAGTGCGGGCGTTGGCCATGGTTTCCACTGTGGTGAAGGTCTTGGAGCAGACGACCACTAGGGTGGTGGCGGCATTTAGGTGAATCAGCTTGCGGGCCAGGTCATAGCCGTCCACATTAGCGACGAAATGCATGCGCGGCGCGGATTCCGTATCGTCCGCCAGGGCGCGGCACACCATGCGTGGCCCAAGGTCGGAACCGCCGATGCCGATGTTGACCACATCCGTGATGGCGCGGCCGTCAAAGCCTGTCCATGTGCCGTTGCGCACTTCATGTGCGAACAGTTCCATTTGCGCCAGTACGGCTGATACATCGGCCTCTACCGGCACACCCAATGCACGGTAGTCGTCGCCGGGGCGGGCTCGTAGCGCCATATGGAGTGCTGCGCGGCGCTCCGTGGTGTTGACCGGTTCGCCGGCAAACATTTCATCTCGCCGCTCGCACACGTGTGCCTGGCGGGCCAGATCGAGCAGCAAGCACAGGGTTTCCTCGGTAACGCGGTTCTTGGCGTAGTCAAGGGTCAGGCCGCAGGCCGCAGCCGTCATGTGCTTGGAGCGGATCTGGCCGTGCGGGCCCGCGAACCAGTCACGCATATGGATATGGCGGATCTTGGCAGCATGCTCACACAAGGCCTGCCAGGCGGGGAGGGACGTCGACATCAGGGCTGCTCCAATGCGGGGATGGGCAAATGCGGTGACCGGAAATTCGAACTACACTTCTTCACGCCACGCCAACACGTTGACGATGTCGGACAATTCGACCTTGGTGGCGCCGCATCGGTTGCGAGCGCCGACCGAATCCCGTCCAGCCCTTCACTGGAAGCGGCGGGGTGCTTTGATAAGCCGCTCGGCTGGCCAGCTACTGCAATGCCGATGATCTGGGACGGGCAGGGTGAGATGTTCCTGTGGCTGCGGCGAGCGGGCAATGCGGGGGCAGACGGTGAGGTATTCCGGATCAGGTAGCGTCGTCGAATATCCAAGCGTGCCTCGGATTGGTCTCGGGCCATATCCCTCCTGATATCAAATTTCCCTTACCCTCGGCGTGCGTTCAACTCACGAGGCGGATATTCTGTCGCCGGTCTGTTTGTTGTGTGTACCCTGCATGGGGGGGAATTTTTCTATCGTGAACGTGAACAAAGGTGTTCAGGTTCCTACCTCGACTTCCTTGACTGGCGAGCGCCTAATGACGATGAACCAGACGTCGCTGATGGCGTCCGCCGCCGGCAACGTCGCTTGGTCAAGCAAGCATTAGTCGGGTATTCCTCGTTACGGCAAAGGTGATCGACGTTGTCGCAATCCGCGCTACGCTCCAGCAAGGCATGTCACGCCATAGCAAGGCGTATGCGCGCGACTGTCGCCATCGGCGTATCGCCCACTTGGGTCCAGTCGTGGCGACAGCGTCCCACCAGGCGGCGCCTTCGCTGTCGCTGGCCCTCGAGTCGTTCGCGCGGTGGCATTTTTTGTCAGTGTCCGTCGCGATGTCCATATGGCTCTCGTTCGGTGTCAGGCATTGTTACCGCTCCATCGCGCTCGCGTGTCCGGTAAATCGCTGGCTGAAGGATGGTGGCAAAAATGCGGTCGCAGGTCCGATTGCTGGTGAGACCAAGCATGTGGCTGACTTCATCGTGCGGACGGCCCGCCAGCAGCTGACGGCGGCAGATCGTATCTGCGAAGCGTGCAGGGACTCATCTCGACATTGGTGGCGCCGATGGCTTCGAGGATCTCGGACACGATGCGGCCGAAACTCATGTCAGTGATCGGTTGCCCGTTGGGGCGCAGGGAAAAAAGGCGATCTCCCTCGATCGCCAGCTTCTTGCGGCGCGCTGACCAGTCCCTCAGTAGCGGCACCGCAAAGTCGGGCAGATGCACGGTGCGCGCGTCTCTTGAGCCGTGCGCCGGGATGAACAGGTAGGGTGGCGAGGCGTCGGGGTAGAGGTCGACAATACGCGCCGCGCGAGCCTCGGCCGCTGTCATATCCGTCCCGAGAAAGGCGGCCACGATGGTGCGGCTGCGCAGGCTGGCATGATCGAGTGCTCAGCAAAGGGGCGCCTGTCGGCGCCGGCCGCCTCCCGGGTTTGCCAGTCGCGGTAAGCAAGCGTGGGGTTCGAGAGCCAGAGGGTGTCCATGCCAGTCATAGCCCAAGTTATATACTGAATTTGGCGTTCCCAACAGCTTGCCGCCTCGCTGAGGCGGAATTGCTTGCAGCAGAGGGGGTCAGAAGCGCGGCCGACCATGGCGATTGCGCCGCGCAGAGACCCGCGCCCGTGTCAGCGCATAGCGGGGATAGCTTGCGTCCAGCATCTCTGCGATCTCGCGCAGCCGCCATTCCTGGGAGAAGCAACAAGCCAGCAGGCACCGGTCGGCGCAGTAGCGCAGGACTTCGTGCAGCAGGGCGTAGCGCTTTTCGTCCGGGAAATTCAGGTTGCCCGCCTTGGCCCAGGCGCGGAAGCCGGCGTGGGCCAAGGCGATCAGCCTCGGGCGTGCCATGAAATGGCTGGAAGAGGCCGTCGCCTCTTCCTGGAGCGCTCGGTAATAGTCCGTCATGCCGCCTCCTGGAGCGAGAGCGGGTGCAGGTTCTTTACCCCGACCCAATGTGCGGAGATTTTCGGGCGGCCGCGGACGATTTCCTCCACCTCGACGTCGGCGGTCGGACCGTTTGGCCCCTCGAACAGCGCCAGGACACGGGCTTTCAGGGCAGGGCGATAGGGCGTCGCCCGATAAGTGACACCGATGATGGTGCCCGCCTCAATCCAGTCGTACCGGCGATAGAGCGGTGTGCCGTTGGCTTGCTGGCCAATTTGGCCACGGAACGCCGGCTTCAACCCGTCGAGGAAAGCGCCGAGTTGCGACCGCCGCATGCCGATGCCACCAGTGGTTTCCTGCAGGGGAGGCAGTTGGGGACCGTACCGGCGGGCCAGCGCGGCGCGCATGACGCGTCGATACTCGGCGCCGCCCGCCAGCATCACCGAGCCGAATGGGTTGGCCAGGCGGCGGGCCGCAGGTAGCGCGGCAAGTCGGCCACCATCTGGTCGGCACGTTGCCGCGTCATGCGCTCATCGTAGGGGGCAATCTCGGTGTCGGGTTGCAGGAAACCGTGGCGCGCGGAGAGAATCAGGACGCGGGGCGCCGCATCGCCACGCACGTGCGCCCGGTACGATTCGTACATCACGCCCCGGTATAGGTCGATGGCGCGCGCATCCCGATCGAGCTTCGTGCCCGAGCAGGCCATCAGGAGACTGTCTCTAGATAGCGAGTACGTGCCGATAGGTGCATAATCGTGCACGCCGAGCGCACGCCCTTAAGCCCATTGCATTACACACAAGTTGTGACGACGGGGTTGTAAGCCGAGCGAAGAAGGCGTTTACTCGCGGTTTCGAATCGGCGGGTGAGGCAAACAAGTGGTGGCAGCGAGTTGGGCAGAGGCGGAGTTCAGGGACATTGATTTGGGCGATCGGCGCCTCAACAAGCGCGCGATGCTGTTGGCCGAGAGCCTGGCAAAGAATCCATCGGCGAGCATCCCGAGCGCTTGTGGGGGCTGGGCAGAAACGGCCGCTGCCTATCGCTTTCTGTCCCAGGATCGGCTGGAATGGCACGACATCC
>NZ_AUFE01000126.1 GCF_000426345.1 Cupriavidus phytohabitans
TGCCAGCTCCACTTCAATCGCCTCCTGGATGACCCGTCGGGCCCCGCGCCTGATCAGCTCCTCGAGCCCAAGCCCGATTTCCGATAGACCGACTGCTTCTTTCCCTTTATCCTTGCTCATGGTGGACCTTTCTTGTGCTGGTTTCCGATCTCGACAATCAGATTCTCAGCGGAAAGCTCCACCGCCCTCTACTCCGCGCCTCAAATCCCCCGCCTGTACACCAGTTTCGACTTTAGCTCACTTGGTTTGGCGCCACAGCTCACTTCTGCACGTCTAGTGGTTGCAGACATCGATGACGAAAAGCTTGCCCGCGCATCAGCGGCTGGGGCACATGAGGTGGTCAATCTTCGATCCGAAAATGCGGCTCGGGATTTGCGAAAAGCGGCACCAAATGGGATTCGAGCGATTGTCGACTTTGTCGGCTCAGCACAGACGACGGGTGTGGCGCTGGAGAGTGTGGCCCGCGGAGGCACCGTCGTCGTCGTTGGCCTCTTTGGCGGTGCTATCACTTTGTCGACCGCACTTTTGCCCATGCGGAACGTTACGCTGAGGGGCTCTTATGTCGGCTCGGTGGAGGAAATGCGAGCGCTCTTGGATTTGCTACAAGAGAAAGGAAAGGGTTCGCCGGTCAATCTCAAGTCGCTGCCAATGTCTTCGGTCAATGAGGCTTTAGAAGAGCTTGCACGAGGTCGAGTTGCTGGCCGTTTGCTTGCCATCCCTGGTCAGTGATCGAGTGAGAACGTCTATGAAATACCCAACTGCGGACGCCATTTCTGAAGCCTTGCGAGGTAATCCGGTCCGGCAACTGATTAACGGTTCGCTGGTTGATGGGGCCGAAAAACTTGAAGTCATTAACCCAGCTACCGGCGAGGCTTGCGCCGTTGCGCCCGTGGCTTCTTTGCGACAGCTCGACGAGGCTGTCGATGCTGCCCGGCGTGCGCAGAAAAGCTGGGGTAGCTTGCCATTGACCGAGCGCAGAGCGGCTCTAAAGGGTTTAGCTACGATTCTTCGAGAGCACGTTGCGGAACTGTCTGCGCTGCTGACGCTAGAGCAAGGCCGACCTCTCGCCCAGACTGAAGCGGAAGTGATGCGTGCCGCCATGCTACTCGAGGCCATGCTCGCGATTGACATCGAAGACGAGCTTCTTCGCGAGGATGAATCCGGTCGGGTCATTCTGCAACACAAGCCGATTGGCGTTGTCGGTGCCATTGTCCCTTGGAACGTTCCGATCGGACTTGCCGTTCCGAAGATCACCCATGCACTGTACGCCGGCAATACGGTTGTACTGAAGCCGTCCCAATACACACCTCTAGCCACGCTGCGACTTGGTGAGTACGCATCGAACCTGTTTCCCCCTGGGGTGCTGAACGTCTTGAACGGTGGGAATGATCTTGGGGAGAGGATTTGCACGCACCAGGACATAGCCAAGATTTCCCTGACTGGGTCTGTGCCAACTGGAAAGCGGGTGATGGCGTCCGCTGCAGCCTCGTTGAAACGCCTAACGCTTGAGCTAGGTGGAAACGATGCCTGCATCGTGCGCCGGGATGCGGACGTTGACAAGATTGCGCCAGCGTTGTTCGCCGCGGCATTCATCAACAGTGGTCAGGTGTGCATGGCGATAAAGCGCCTTTTCGTACATCAGGATCTTCATGACCGCTTGGTTGAAAAGTTGGGAAGCCTAGCTAGTCAAGCCAAAGTCGGCGATGGCTTTGACTCGACGAGCGAAATGGGGCCGGTTCAAAATCGTGCGCAATACGAGTCGGTAAAAGGCGTTCTGGCCGAAGTGGCTGCAGACCCGACAGCAATCATTGTCGCGGGTGGAAAAGCGTTGAGCCGCCAGGGATTCTTCATTGCTCCCACAGTCGTATCGGGTGTAAGAGAAGGAAATTCCCTCGTCGACAAGGAGACGTTCGGGCCAGTGCTTCCAGTCCTATCTTTTCAAACCGATGAGGAAGCGATCGAGCGAGCGAATGCCGGGTCGATGGGATTGGGTGCATCTGTGTGGGGCGATGATCTCAGGATGGCAGAACACGTAGCGCGGCAGTTGGTAGCTGGCACCGTATGGATAAACAGACATGTGGGCGTTGACCCCTTGGTGCCGTTTGGTGGAGCAAAAGAATCCGGCCTTGGACGGCAGTTCGGGAAAGCAGGGTTGCTAGAGTTCACCGAGACATCCGCGCTGTTCGTTCCGACGTCCCCTAAATAGCAATCCATTGAAGTCGCCCAACGCCAGTAGGGTTTCATGGTATTGGGCGGCAACCGGACTCTCTGCCTGCTCGCGTACTGCGCCGCACAACGACATACCCTTGTGACGCCACCGAGCATTTCTCGCTGCTAAGCCTCAGTTTGGCAGCGCTGTGGACATCCGTCCACGTCTCGCGCTGATTGGCGCACCTCAACTCTTTCCCAGTTGGTTCCACTGCTTGACCCGCGAGCGTAGGCGGTCGCATGTCCGTCAATCCCCATTGACGTCTTGGCATCCGCTTACGTAGAATGCTTTGGTAGAACCATTAAACGGATCAACCAAAGAGGCCGATTTGCGACAGGCCAAAAAATATGCACGTAAAGAGTCTCATGGGGCTCTTTCGACAAGACGAGGAGAGAAGCATGTTCGACCAATCTCGCGTTGAATCTCTACCGGAACATGAGGCGGGTAGGCCAAAAAGCGGCGGCGTCCTTGATGGTGTCCGTGTAATTGATTTCACGCACTTTGTCGCCGGACCATTGGCCACGATGACGCTGGCGGACTTTGGTGCGGATGTCATCAAGGTGGAGGCCCCCGTCAAGGGCGATGACTTCCGGTACTACCCACCGATGGATCCGGAAATTCCGGCGCAGGGTGCTCCCTATCTGTGGGCCAATCGCAACAAGCGAAGCATCGGTATCGACATGAAGTCGCCGGATGGCCTTGCTCTCGCAAAGTCCTTGATTGCGGAAGCCGACGTCCTGGTTGAGAACTTTTCAACAGGCGTCATGGAGCGCTTTGGCCTGGACTACGAGACCTGCCGCGCGCTTAACCCGCGGCTGATCTATTGCTCGGTCTCGGCGTATGGACGCACCGGGCCCTATGCAGATCGCCTGGGCTTCGACCCGATCGCGCAAGCTGAGAGCGGCTTCATCTCGATGAACGGCTACTCGGACCGCCAGGGCGTCCGGACTGGTGCCGCCGTGATGGATATCAGTACCGCGATGATGGCCACCAACGCGATTCTTCTCGCGCTGCTGGGACGCGAGAAGGACGGTGAAGGTCAGTTTGTCGAGGTAGCGCTCTTCGATACGGCCATTCTCATGACGGGTTTTGCGGCTATGCAGCATTTAACCACTGGCTATGAACCCCAGCGTAACGGGAATACCAGCCCCGATACGTGTCCGTCGGGCGTTTTCCACTGTCAGGACGTGCCGTTCTACATCAACTGTGGCAACGACGGCATCTTCGTCAGGCTGTTCGAACAGGTGCTTGAGCGACCAGACATCGCACATGACCCAGTTCTGTCGAAGAGGGCCAATCGTCTGGAGCGACGCGAGGAGCTTTTCAAGCTCATGGGAGAGGAGTTCGGCAAGCAACCGTGGGCCTATTGGCAGCCGAAGCTCCGTGCAGCAGGGGTCCCAAGTGGCCAAGTCAAAACGCTGGCGCAGGCACTCGCGTCGGACGAAGCCGCCTCCCGCAACCTCGTTAGCCGCATCGAGCATCCGGTTAAAGGCTGGATTCCGAACATCTCGACGCCACTCAGGCTTAGCCGGACGCCCGCGCGCGCTGCAACGGCTGCACCGGCGGTGGGTGCTGACACCGAGCAGGTGCTCAGGGACGTGCTCAAACTCAGCGACCACCAAATCGCGGAATTCGCCGCCTCAGGCGCGTTTGGTGCCAAGTAGGATCGACTCAGTCACGTATATGACCAGAAACGTAGCAATCATCGGCGCTAGTGCTATCCCGGTTGGGCGCCACCAGACCGCAGATGATGCGGGGCTCCAGGCTTTGGAGCACGAAATCATGACTCGCCTCGTCGTGGAAGCCGTGAAAGATGCAGGGGTAGACAAGCAGGATATTCAGAGCTTGGTGTTTACGCTCCCGCGTCCCTACACACGTCAAAAGTACTTCCACACGTTCCTCATGGGGCAGCTTCGGTTGTCATGCCGGGGCAACGTCATGGAGGTGATGGGCAACGGCATGACAGCAGCTTTGGCATTCGACCAGGCTTGCAACGACATCATGCTGGGCAGGTCTGAGGTGTCGCTTGCTCTCGGTATCAACATGGAGAGCGCGGTATCCGCCGCCGAACACATGATGAGCAGCATGCGGACAACGGGGGATGTTGACTTTCATACGTCCGCCGGGTTCACGCCCATCGCCTGGTATGCCATGGACGCCATGCGCTACATACATGAACACGGTGCCACGAAGGAAGAGCTCTGCTCAGTCGCCGTGAAGAACCGGTTCCATGCCTCCATGAATCCGCTGGCGCAATATCGCAAGCCGGTAACCCTGGAGGAGGTCGTTCAGCAGCGTCCCATTGTCGCGCCGCTTGGACTCTATGACGTTCCGCCGCGAGGAGATGGTGCAGCCTGCTTGGTACTTGCAAGCGAGGAAGTTGCTCGCGAGATTGGACGTCCATACGTACTCGTAAAGGGACGTGGATTCTTCCATGATGGAAGCCATCAAATCAGCGACGTACCGAATGACATGATCGCCTTCGAGTCTGCGAGACAGGCGGCAGCCACGGCTTACGAACAAGCTGGGATTAGTGCAAAGGACGTCGATGTTGCTGAGTTGTACGCACCGTGCACGATTGTCGAGGTGCTCGTGAGTGAGGCGATTGGCCTCATTCCCAAAGGACAAGGCGCGCGCGCAGCATTCAACGGCGAGACACGCCTCGGTGGCCGTATTCCCATCTCGACCTCTGGTGGTTTGACATCCCGCGGGCACCCTGCGTACGTCACCTCGCTCTACAACTACGTGGAACTCGCCGAACAGCTGCGCGGACGGGCAGGGGAACGCCAAGTCAAGAATGCGCAGTTCGGCCTGGCTACAGGCGAACTCGGCAACTACAACGCGGCCATGGTTCACGTTATGGAGGCAAAGCAATGACCCTCGAAGCACTGATCGTCGACGGCGAGCGTGCATACCCGCCTCGGGAGTCCGAGTTCACCAAGGAATTCTGGTCGCAGCTAGCAAAGGGACACTGGGTTACCACTCAATGCACCGATTGCAGCAAGACAACCTTCCCGCCAAAACTTGTTTGCCCCCATTGCTGGTCGACACAGATGGAATGGAAGGCCTTGGGAACTACCGGAACGCTTTACTCGTGGACGCGCATTCACGCTGCGCCTGCGGTATTCGCTGACGAGGCCCCTTATGCATGCGGAATCGTGGATCTTGATTGTGGGATTCGCTTGGCATGTCGACTCGTGGAAGACAACGGCGTGCCTTTGAAGATTGGTCAAGCAGTCGAAATGTTGGTTTTGCAGTACAAGGATGGTCCTCTGTTCGCAGCGCGGCCTAGCAAGTAGATAACTTTCTTAACCAGCATCATCTGTGGGTTGCCCAGATCAGTCCAAACACTGTGGCCCCATGCTGTTGCAAAACTCATTGTAGTTAGGAGATAACAATGTCGTTGATTAACACTGTCGGGCTGACTGAAGACCAGCGGATGATGCGGGAAGGCGTCCTGGACCTGCTCAATCGGGTCCTGCCTTGGGAAAAAGTTCGGAAGATGGACGAAGCCCGTGAGTTCCCCCTCGAGGCCTATGAGGCACTGGCGGAAGCTGGCTACATCGGCCTGTTCTACCCCGAGCACCTTGGTGGCATGGGCGGGTCCTACCGCGATATCACTGTCCTCCTCGAAACGCTCGGCTACTACTACACGGGCATTGCGCAAGCGATTACGACTTCGGCGGTCTATGCCGGTATGCATATTGCGAAGTTCGGTACGCCCGAGATGCAGCAGGAACTCATTCCGAAGATCATTTCCGGCAAGGCGAAGCTGGCACTGTGCATGTCCGAACCCGGTACAGGCTCTGACGTAGCTGGTCTCAAGACCTACGCGGAGCCCGCTGGTGACGAGTACATCCTAAACGGCAACAAGGTGTGGATTACCTGCGGCCACGTAGCGGACTACTTCGTTGTCATTACACGCACCGACCGAGAAGGCAATCGCCATCAAGGCATCAGCACGCTGCTTGTCGATGCGAAGGCGCCTGGCGTTACCGTGCGCCCGCTGCAAATGCTGGGCCGCCGCACGACCCATGCCAATGAGGTCTTCTTCGACAACGTTCGCGTGCCGGCCAAGAATCTGTTCGGTGGTGAAGGCCGCGCCTGGAAGAACATCATGAGTTGCCTGGGTCTCGAGCGCCTTGGGCTGGCTGCTATTTCGGCGGGTCACTGCTTCAAGATTACTGAGTATGCTCGTGACTATGCGAAGGAACGTGTGCAGTTCGGCAAGCCGATTTCCGACTTCCAGGTCATTCAGCACAAACTCGCAGACATGCTCATCCTGTCGGAAACCGCGCGTCAGGTGGTGTACCGCGCCGCCGATGTGCTCGACGCCGGTCAGGCCGCAGTGAACGAAGCATCGATCGCCAAGATTGTTGCTAGCGAGAACAACTTCAAGTGCGCGGACATCGGCCTGCAAATTATGGGTGGCGCCGGCTACTCGATGGAGTATGACATGCAGATGTTCTTCCGCGATTCTCGCGTTGGTCCCATCGGCGGCGGCACCAACGAGATTCAACGCAACATCCTTGCAAAGCAAATGGACCTGTAATTAGGCCTCTGCTAAGAGAAGGGGCGCGAAAGCGCCCTTTTTGCATTGAGTGAGGATTCGCGGAGTACCAGCGGGAGCCGTGTAGAGTACTTGCTATTCAGAATGAAAGAAGGGGACGAACTGGCGTTCGCCCCCCTCGATACGCTTCCCACCCGCTTACCCAAGGCAAGCGGGCGTAAACGCGTTATTGCGGACGCAAGCGATACAACAACGTCGTAATCATGGAATGGACTACCTCGCCTCGTTGATTCTTGACCTTTCGGTCGAATGTGACGATGCCAGATTTGCCTTTGCTCGACAGCTTTTTCTCGATGGGGGTAATCACAACGTGGATGGTATCCCCGTGTTTGACGGGCAGATGCATGCGCCATTGGTCATTGCCCAGCATGGCAATGATGGTGCCGTCATTGATGCCGCTGAGACACTGGAGCCCTCCGGCGATGGCCAGTACCAGCGGCCCGTGGGCAATTGGCTCTCCATATGATTGCGTCTTGCAGAACTCATGGTCGATATGAGGCGCATTATGGTCCCCGGATAGGCAGGCAAAGTTGACGATATCAGTCAGCGTCACCGTGCGGCGTGAGGTGACAATGGTCTTCCCAATCTCGAAGTCTTCGAAGTACATGCCGCGAGGCTTGCGTTCTTCAATTTCAGACATGGCTCATTCCTTACCCGGCCCTACACCGGCAATATCGCTAGGTTGATAAAACTGCGGGAGATGTTCTCGTCCACCGGACCATTGATTCGCCAGGACCGGCACTGGTTGAGGTAATGGGGACGGCTTCCGTTAAGAGGATCCTCCCCCTTGTGCTTACGTTGCTGGGCTTGCCACGTCGGAATTGCTTGGAACGCAGCCGTGGCCATGTTGACTAGCAGTTCGCGCAGGTGAGTGCAGCTCTCCGTGCCGCCGAGACGTTCATTGATCGTGTGGCGCCAGCCGTATCCCATGCGCACGCCAACCATCGCCTTGAGACTATCCTCGATCTCTCGGCATACGCGGAATGGAACGGCCTCCATACGGGTGACGACGTCTCGCACAGTCAGCTCCTCATCCACCGCCAGTGCGATCACCATGTGATGTACGGAGGTTCCGGCCGAGCTAAAGTCGAAACTGGTGTACAGGCGGGGAATTTGAGGCGCGGAGTAGAGGGCGGTGGAGCTTTCCGCTGAGAATCTGATTGTCGAGATCGGAAACCAGCACAAGAAAGGTCCACCATGAGCAAGGATAAAGGGAAAGAAGCAGTCGGTCTATCGGAAATCGGGCTTGGGCTCGAGGAGCTGATCAGGCGCGGGGCCCGACGGGTCATCCAGGAGGCGATTGAAGTGGAGCTGGCA
>NZ_AUFE01000127.1 GCF_000426345.1 Cupriavidus phytohabitans
CCGCCCTCTACTCCGCGCCTCAAATTCCCCGCCTGTACACCAGTTTCGACTTTAGCTCCCGCTGATCGCCGCGCCTATGCTAAAAGTGTCAGGGCCAGAACTCGTGATCGCGGCATGCCGCGCCGGAGTGATGGGAAGCTTTCCGTCGGCGAACGCATTAGAATCAGGCGGGCTAGACGCGTGGCTTGCGCGAATTCGTACCGCCTTGTCACCACTCGACGCTCCATTTGCAGTGAATATCATCATTCACCGTTCCGCTGATCAACTCTCCGCAGACGTGTCAGCTGTGCGCCGTCACGGGGTTGAGTGGGTAATCACAAGCGTTGGCTCGCCCGCTGCTGTCATCGGACCACTTCACGATGCAGGATGTCGCGTACTAGCGGATGTTGGAACGCTCGCCCATGCTCGCAAGGCAGTGCGGGCAGGTGTGGACGGACTTATCCTCTTAAGCGCTGGTGCCGGTGGGCAAACTGGTTGGCTCAATGGCTTGTCTTTCATCCGTGCCGTACGCGAATTTTTCGACGGACCCATAGTGCTTGCAGGTGGGGTATCCGATGGTCATGCTCTATGGGCTGCTAGAGCCGCTGGCGCCGACCTCGCCTATATGGGTACGCGGTTTATCGCAACCGAAGAGTCGTTGGCGAACGAGGCCTACCGCCGACTGGTTGTCGATTGCTCTCTGGACGATGTCCAACTCACGCGCGCATTTACCGGCTTGCAAACCAATATGCTCCGCCCTTCTATTGTCGCGGCTGGGCTTGACCCCGAACAACTGGATGAAAGCATATCGCCCGCGCGAGCCCGCGAGCTGTTTGGTGCCGCAAGAACAACCTTCGACAGACCGCAGAATGATCAACCCGGGCCGCGTCGATGGAGCGACATCCGGAGCGGCGGCCACAGTGTCGGCGCAGTAAAGGCTGTGGTCCCAGTCGCAGCACTGGTCGAATGCACCCGAGTTGAGTACGCTGCGGCCATGCAGGCATCGCAGCGAGAAGCTACTGCGGACCCATTCAGGGTTCGAATCGCTGCCTAATGTTGAATAGCTGCTTCAAAAGCCGTGCCTTTTATTGCAAGGACCGGTGAGGCTCGCAAGGATGCGCGACCGTCGTATACGAGAGCGCTCTATCCGGGGCGACGGATCGCTGGGCAGTAAGAAATCGCGTAGAAATCATTTCACCATCGTGAAAGTGTGGTGAGCACCAACAGGCGCGCTATGATGACCGCTGTCGTCTAACCGGCGTCGCAACCGGCCCGCCACAGATCGGGATTCGCGATTTGTCGAACGATGTCCGCGCTCCCCGCCAACCAAAACACACCATTATGGATCTCGAACTTCGCAATCAACGGGTGCTCATCACCGGCGGCAGCCGCGGTATCGGCTTGGCTTGTGCGGCCGGCTTTCTGCGTGAAGGCGCGCGCGTGGCCATCGTTTCGCGCAGCGCCGAAAACTTGGCGAAGGGCTGCGCCAAGCTGGCCGAAGGCCAGGGCGACTTTGCCAAGGACGTTGTCGTGGTATCCGCCGATCTGACCAATATCGCCGAGGCCGCACGCGCGGTGGAAGAAGCGGTGGCAGGACTTGGCGGCATCGACATTTTGGTGACCTCCGCCGGCGCGGCCAAGCGCAGACCGCCGGACGAGCTGACCCCACAGCTGTGGCAGGAAGCCATGGCCGCCAAGTATTTCAGCTACATCAATGTGATTGATCCAGTGGTCAAGCGCATGGCGCAGCAAGGGCGCGGCGCCATCGTCAACATCGTGGGCATGGGTGGCAAGATAGCCACCCCCGCCCACCTGGCAGGTGGCGCAGCTAACGCTGCACTGATGCTGGCCAGCGCCGGACTGGCCAATGCCTACGGCAAGCAAGGCGTACGCGTGAACGCGATCAATCCGTCGGCTACGCATACCGAGCGTCTGCAGCAGGGCATGGAAGTGGATGCACGAATCGGCGGCCTGACGGTAAAGCAGGCGCTGGCGCGCGCTAATGCGCGCACCGGTCTGGGCCGCCTGGCCACGCCGGAAGAGGTGGCGGACGCCGTGCTGTTCCTCGCCTCGCCACGCGCAAGCTATATTTCTGGCTCCATCCTGTCGATCGATGGAGCCACCACTCCGATGGTGGTCTGAAGCTGCGAGACAATTGCCGCTTATCGCAGCAAAGTAAGCGCTGCTACGGGCAAGCCTTGCTCGACGTGAAGTGTAGTAAAACCGGGCCTTCCGCAATTTGTGTGACGACGGCGACCTCGCGTTTAACGAGTTTTAGCGTGAAATGGGTCGTCTCCGGTGCCCGCTTCTTGACGACCTCGTGGGCGAGTCTGGCAGCCGTGTGCCGGCGGCGACGTACCCGGACTCTCGCCCTACTCTCGCCCTACTCTCGGACTCCTCTTGCCGATGGGCAGCCCAGCGTCGCGAAATGGTAGTGAAAGCCTTCGCGTAGGTCGTCGTACATGCCATCGAGCAACCAGAACAAGTCTTCGAGCTTCCCGCCAATCCATTGCAACGCGTTTCGAACCATTCACCTCTCGCGAAAATTGCGTCAACAATGACGCTGCTTCGCTCTATCGTCAGCAAGGAGAAATTGTTTAGGGCTGAGTTGCACGCTGGGGATGCATCATTCTTCGGAATCGAGATGCGGCAAACTGCTTCCGAGAAATAAGGAAACGGGCGCCCCCTGGACGGAGGAGCCCAAGGCCACAATTTACTCTTCGGCAATCAGGAACCTGTTCGGATTCTTCCCAAGCCACGCCGGCATCCTGCCCCGGCCCGACCAAGTCTTTCCCGTCTTCGGGTCGCGATACTTCGGCGGTAGCGGCTCCTTTTCTACCTTTGCAGCGCCACTGCCAGCGGGTCGACCGCGTCGGCGCTTGCCCTGAATGTCTTCCACGGACAGGCCGTATTGCTCCATCAACGACCGGATTTGTTCGATAACGCCGGCCACTTCAGTAGAGCGTACCTCGGCGAGCTGAGCTTCCAAGGCTTCTTTCTGTGCCAGCAGTTGTTTGTAAGTTGCCATGTAATAATCCTCGTTCAGCCGGTTGCGGGAGTCTGGAATTTAACCCAATCTGAGCCCAGTATAGACATTCCCCCATATTCTTCGGCTAATTTCTGGTACTCAGCTGCGAGTAGTTCAGTTTCATTGAACTCACCGGCAAGCTCTCGAGAATCAGGTGCCGGGGTACGCCAGGTGGCCGCCCAGAGATAACTTTCAGGTTGCCGACGAATGTAGTGATGCAGCGCAAGAAGGTCAGCCCGGCTATTCTCAAAGGCCCTCAGAAGATAGCACGACCTTGACACCCTTAAAGTCGTCTGGCCGTGGAACCGGTGGCACGCGGGCAGACATGAGCGGGTATGCAGCCCGATGGCTTTTGATATGCTCGAGCATACTGTGCCACGGTTCGGTGTCTCCCCAAACATATCCCGTTTCAAGCAATTCGCCCGGCGTCAGAGCAATATCCGGCGTCTTCGGGAAATAGAACCTGTAGACCCACATTGTCCTGCTCAACGCCAACCACAACCGGCATGACCTTCCACTGCTTCCAGGAGTCGATGTACGTCCAAACGTCCGGGTCCTTCGCATCGGCAAGCCAGCGAATCTCCTGCTCACCCACGGACAGTTTCATCTCGATGATGAGATGCGCACCAAGCTGCAAATTTTCGAAAGTCATTGTCGCCGGCGAGAAGTCCTGCGGCAGGCTGGCCAGGGCCGAGGCTTCCACTGGGCATGTCAACGCGCCAGCGTACAGAGGCAGCCCTTCCGGCATCTCCGGCTTGTGCCAGAATCGCGCGAGGAGGTCGAATTCTCCTACGGCATGAATATTGTCGCCAAAGTTGTTCATTCGTCTTCATCGATTAAGCATGCGAGCATGCCGGTCGGCACGCCTCGCACAGGCATGCTTTGCCTGCATATGAGTGTAGGTTTGCCGAGGAGGCATAATTTGCTCGAAAGCGCATTCGTCCCCTGCTCTAGCGTGCGCTTGAGCGGAATACCCCGTGCAAATAGAGGTCGTTTTCGCCGTGGAACGGCATCAATCTTTTTTTGCATTGGGATGACTTGGATGCGCTGATGGCTACCGAAGCCCGTACACATCAAGCGCCCCGGGGGCGCGTTCTTCCGGCGCGTCACAGCGGGCAGTGCCCCACCCATGCCACATCCCGGGAAGGAGCGCACCCAGAAAATGCGCGACCCCAGAGGCCGCGCATTTGAGAGCTCTCAGATGTTTTTCCTCTCTCCCGGACCCACGGTCACATACTGCTCAACAAACGGACTCACTCGCTTCGTCACTAGAACGTTCACAAAGACATGCCGCAGGGGCACCCCCGGAATGTCAGTGGTCGCTTGCGCCTGCAGAACACCGCTTGAAACAAGCTGAAATAGTGCGTCCACCGTGCTCGCAGTAGAAGCTGAATTCCCGCCGCTCCGATATGCCTCGTTGCGGAGAACTCCGGTTGGAGCCTCTGCTACGCCGAGCGACACGTCCCAAGAGTCGCCATTCTCGATTCTGAACAGAAGAGGGATACGCCCAACCGACCTCCACATGTCAAGCGCCGACCACACCTCCGGGTCGACCATATCGGCTACCCAGTAGAACTGCAAATCTCCCATCTGAAAACGGATTGTTTGCAGTTTGCTTCCGTCGCCCAGTTCGATGCATCCGAAACCGAGATTGCTCTGCCTGTACTGAGACCCGAGAAGGTGCTTCTGCTCCTTGGCAATTGGGCATGTCAACATGGGAAGGTTTCCCGGCAAGCCACGAGCCTGCTTGAACTGCGTTTCCAACGACTGGAGCTCTTCCAGCGTACCGATAGGCAGAGAGCTCTTCTTCGTGGTCATAATGAAGCTAGTTTCCATCTCTTTTGTCCTGCAGAAGTTATTGACGGGTAATCGCGCTATGGATAAGCGCGGCAGATCATTCGGTTCGGTGCTGAGGTGCACCGGCAAGAAGAATCAAGATCTGCTGTTTGGTATAGCGCGATACCGGTGGATGTTTGTCTCGCCGACACGAAGTTGCTGTTGCTGTACATCCGCGCAGTTACGGGCTCCGGTTATGGGAAGCGAGCACGCGCATGACGCGGTGCTCGCAAGAATCCCCGGACTATTTTCGTCCAATCAAGACAGGGCGTAGTGGAGTTTCACTGCGCCATTTTTGACAGCGTGCGAGAGGCACGTGCGAACCCACCAATACGTCAGATAGAACTCGCCGCCGGCATCTGAGAACGACCGAGCCCTATCATCCCATGCGTCGAAATCTGCGACCAGTTTGGCCGCTGTACGCGGGCCAAGGGTGGTCATCCAGTACTCGCAATTCAGTAGCTCAGCGAACGGACCACCGGCCGGATACGCTTCGTGGTTGTCCTTGTCGAAGCCGACAAGCTCGCCCAGCATGTCGTGCCAATCTCTACCTTGGTAATCACAGGCCAACGGATACTCGAGCACTTGCTCGTAAGCATAGAGGGTTGAATCCTTCAGCTCGTTCAGCACGCTCCGGCAACCAGAGCTGTCGTCGTGCTGCTCGTAGAAGGCTTTTTCAATCTTTTGTCCCGTCGTCGAGTCGATCCACGAACCGAGCGAGTTGACAGCTGCATGAACAGGCGAAATTTCCTTGTAAACGGTATAGACGAACATTTTTTCAAAAACTCCTTTTTTAAACTTAATTCAGGATTGAAGGTGTGTTGGGCGGCTCACCCGCAAAAGCGGTGTGGTGCTGCGAAAGAAGTATATGTTTGAGAAATGTTGATGAAAACACCTGAAAACTGAATATGCTGACCCCTTTTTGTTATCGATTTAAAAATTTGGCAGTAATTGGAGCAACATATTCCAAATTTTCTCGCGGAGAAATTCTGTGCGGTAATCGGACGAACTCCCGGAAGGCGGGATTGCGACCCTGTGATTGGCGGCCCGGGAGTTCGAAAACGTAGCTTGGCACTGTGCAAGTTGCGCCGGTACGAGCCGCTCACGCGGCAGGGTTGCGTTGACGTTCTTCTCCGCCCTCGGTCTTCGGCAGCCGTGCGCCATGGACGGCGATGGGCGGCAAGTCGTGGAACAACAGCTAAGCAGCGGAGGCGGCCTCCTGCGCTCGCCAGGAGAGAACATCCGCAAGGCGCCAGCGAAGCGGGAAGTTCGGGCCTAGGTACGCAGGCGGTGGTAAGGTGCGCGGCTGTCTTTTGGCCCGGCGCAGAACCGTGCCTGGGCTGACCTTTAGAATTTCGGCAAGGTCGTAGGCGTCAAGGTAGGAGGTCGATGGCAGGTGCATGCCGAGTATAGATTCGCGAAAGCGTCATGACTTGTTCGAACCTAGCGAATGCAGCGCATACGAGACTGTGCTGCTTGGGGATGGTAGCCGCTCCCCTCGCCGACGGCAGCTATTTTTCGAAGGCCCCGACTTCGAACCGTCGACCGCCTTCCTCCTGGCGGCGCATTCTTGCTGACAGAGGCATTGCCAACAGCAATCTTCTTGGAGGCTAGCTGCATTTCCACTCGCAGCAAGCGGCAGGAATTTGCCGCTTGAACCCACAAGTGGACTTGTAGCGGCAAAAATGCGCCGGTTGTTCCAAGGAAATTCTCATCCCAAGAGGCGGTGAAGTGGCACGCACGGCCTCCTCTCGCTCATACACGTCTGAGGAGCTTGAATATATGATTGGTGAGAGCTTTGCGCGACTCCGCAGCAACTGCAACTTGGAGCATTTCGGCAAGATTGTGCCCATCGCGACTATCAACCCCTTGAGGCCCGCCAGGAGTGCCGAGCCGCGCCAGCGCGCAAGCAGACGTCGCTCTAAGAAGGAGGAACATCAAACATGAACCTGGACGACATCCCCGAGGACTTTCCGCGAATCAAGATTCCGGCCGTGGTTACAGGCGCCCAACCGAAAATAGGCGTTCGCGAGATTGACGGGCGGTATGTCGCTGGCCAGACCGAAGAAGAGCGATTTGAGCGTTGGGACATCTGCGAGGACTTGGCGCAACAGCTTCTGCCAGTTGCGAAAAAAGATGCTGCCAAACATCCTGAACATTCCAGAGAGCAGACGCTCAGGCGAATGCGCATCTCCGTGTCGCAGAAGGGGTGGGTGTCAGAGGACGAACTGGATTGGCTCATCCGGCGGCTCGGCGTCCTGCTGCAGGCCTGACCAGGCCAAGCAGTAGGGATAGGTGGCACACCTCCTCTGGAGGATGCGATCGGCACGCTCTACCAGGCGCCGAGAGATGGAACGCGCCAAGTGTTGGCGGTTTCCGCTGAAAAGTTGCCGCGGTTGGAGTAGGAAACGAGCACAGCAACATGCTGCGCTAGTGAGAGTCTGCCGTCTACTTTGGGCAGCCTCAGTTCGTATGGAGCGCCCCCGATCTGCCGAAAATAAAAAGCACTGCCGAGGCAGTGCTCTATGTGGAGGTAGCGAAGGGCAGCTCGCTCACAAATTAGCGCTGCCAGAATCAACGCTTCTTGCTCGACTGAGACACCACCGTCCCGGCAAGTGTCTTCGTCAGCGGAGAGGAGCGAGAATTGTCCAGTGCCTTCGACGCTTTGCTTTCGGGGCGGGCACCTGTTTGCACGCTAGGGAAACGCTTATGTGGACGCCTCCCGGATTGCAAGCCGATTGACATGGTGGTCGACAGGTGAAGGCAGCACGCTTATGTCCGGCCCTTTTGTGCAGGCCGCTCAGCCTGCTGGCCCATATGGAATTCGCTGGCGAGGTCCTCATCTGATCATCGAGCGTTGCTGCTCACATTCCCTATCGGGTTTTCCTCGCCCCGGTCCAACCTGTTAGCCATCATGCGATCAATGCTTGCGCTCCTTGAGAACAAGTCAGTTCAGACGGATTGTCGGGGGCACGCACCTGGCTATACAGCCATGGCGGGTGCCGTGTATCTCGTATCCCTTGCTAGCACC
>NZ_AUFE01000128.1 GCF_000426345.1 Cupriavidus phytohabitans
GGCGGGCCGGCGCGCCGTGCGTGCGCGCGGACTCCGGGGCAAGGTCATTCGCATGCTGCCATCGATGCCAAGCCTTCAAATGAACAAGGGCCCCCGAAGGAGCCCTTGTCAGTAACTTTTCTGTTTCGAGGTCAGTTACAACCCAAGGCGGCTGTTAGGCGGCCAATGCGAACTTTTCGTCGTTAGCATTTACTTCGATTTAGTTTTAACGTCTTCTCTGACGGGTTGCCTCACGACCCTATCTCCCCCTGTCGAAACCAGGTCAGGCCCATCAGAAGCGCACTGCCCGTGCAATGTGCTTCTGGTGGACCTGGTCGGAATCGAACCGCCGTCCAGAAGGCCTTCAAGAAGAAGGTTCACAACCATTATCGGGAACCTTGCGGCCCCCAACGCACTAGATTCTACGCCTCCTGCCGGCAGCGGCAAAGCAGTTTGCGTGCGGCTCTACAAAGACCCGACCCGGTAAAATTCCACGCTCTGCCCCGCATTGACCGCCCGTTTGAGCCATGAAGGCATCTCGCTTTGCCCGTCCAGATCGGCCCCTCGGCATTGCGGTAGTAGACCGCCCGCGGCGGGGGTAGCGGCGGCGGATCGAAGAACCCTTCCGCTTTTAGCTTTTCCATCGTCAGCCCGTATCGGCAATCTGATCCCGAATCCAGGCGATCGCGTCTGCCCGCTCATGGTTGTCATCGTTGACTTGCTGTATTTACAAGGTACTCAAGCTCTTCGATGGCAGCTATTACTTCCGAAAACACGGGAACGTCACCGAAGATCATGCCGCTCATCGCCTGATAGTCCTTTTCCAGAGCGCTTCGCATGTTCTCCGTTGGCGTCAGCGTAAAACCGCCTTGCTTAGCGAGGTCCAAGCCTAGATCGGGGCTGCCGAAAAACATGTCCGCATGGTTGGCGCAGTCCCTGGCCAGGTCATCACGCAAGTGCCATCCACTGCGCTTGGCCGTTTCGAGCATGCTGCGTAGGTCGTAGTAGTGTCGTGTCACCCGCTGACCACCATGTCGGATCTCTCCTCGGCGCTCGTGCCATTGCCGAAGGCCATGCGCAATGACTACTTTGTCCCAGAACGTCCGTTCTGGCGCCACCGTCGTGACGTTGGGGACCGTGAGATCGAGATGAGGTAGTCCGGTCGCTACGTAAGGTGTGATGGAAGCCGTCACATGAGGGTCCAGGGCGGATTTCGCTCCAGCTTCAATTTTCACTGCGGAGCGGATATACGCGCTGTCGTCCGCCGTGACCGCTGGATACCAAAAAAGGATTGTCTGGTTGTCCCTGTCGGCCGGATCAAGCTCGATTTTGTACCGCCTTTCCGGCATCTGGTCGTGCGCCAGCGCTTCAAGTTGTTCACGCAGGGGCCCAGTGATGTGTGCTTGTGCGGCTTGTCGAATGCCTTCCAGCCGCACGCGCCGCTTCTTCCCGCTTAGCGCGGCCAGCTCCGAGACCTGAACGGCCTGCCCCAGGTCTTCCCGGAACACCGTGATGTCAATGTCTTCGGAGAATCTGGTGATCAGCGAGAACGCTTTCGACAGGGACGTCCCACCCTTGAAGAGGATGCGGGGCGGCTGTGCTACGCCATTGAATAGCGCATCGAGTGCCCAACACACCCAAAAATCCTTCTCGATGTGCTGGACCGCCGTACCGAGACTTGCAGCGGTCGTGAAAAAGAGATCTCGCCGGTCCGTGTCGGTTGCCTCGATGATTTGACGATAGTCAGGCCTCATGGGACTTCCTCTCGTTCTTAGTATCGCGTTGCACTGTGAGAGGCCCAGTGCCGTTGCCTTCCAGAAGGTCACGTACAAAGGTCTGCATCCATCCAGGCATTGCACTAAATCCCGCCACCAGGTCCTGGCGGACTGGCTTACCGTGTTCTGGATCCTCAAGCACCGCGCGAAGCGCCATGGCTATCCGTTCGCTGTCGGTGGCAATGGTGTCTTTAAGCCAATGCAACGCTTGAACGACGCGCATCGCAGGGCGTCCCGCCCAAAACAGCCGGCTCGGCGCTGTCTGCTTGAAGACGATCGTGAGGTTGTCGAGCTTCAACGAGCGGCGGCGGCTGTCCGTATGAATGGTGACGCGTGCGGGCACCGCGTTGGTGAGCCCTAGGTCGTTGGCCGCGGTCATGCCGTCTACCAGCAGGCGCAAATTGTCACGCCTCGCAATCGCCTCTACCACGGCCCGATAGTCGGGCATGGTGTGGCGTCCGGTTAGCCGATTGATTTTGGGCTGATCGTAGAGACCTCTGTCAATGCGCCGGAGTTGGCCGGCCCCTACCAACCGCTGCAGGGTCTTGTCGACGGCATCTCGGCTGCCAAGGTGTGCAAAGTCGGTCGGAACCCAGACTTTGCCGGGCCCGGCTTGTTCGATGAGTGCGAAGAGTTTGTCGCGGAGTTTAGCCATGGCGTTGTCCGGAATTTATATACAATTTTCGGACGTTTGCCAACGGTGTCCGAAAATTGTAGGCAAATTTCCGTCAAGCCTGTGCACTCCCGTTACTACCGCCAAGGCGTCTAGGCGTCGGGTTACGACTGATCACCTGGCAAGGAACGCAGCAGTGCTTGGCGAACCTCATCTTTCGATTGACCGAGCCCCGCCACATCGCGGTACTCGGCTTGTGCCTGAAGGTCTTTATCCGACCCCGGAAAAACTCGACGCTCTGCCCCGCATTGACCGCCCGCTTGAGCCACGAGGGCATCTCGCCCTGCCCGTCCCAGGTCAGCCCTTCCGCGTTGCGGTAGCAGACCGGCGGCGGTGGGGGTGGCTCGGGCGGTGGGGGCGGTGGCGCGAAGCACCCCGCCGCGTCGAGCTCTTCGAGGGTGAGCCCGTAGTCGTCCATCTGCGCCTGGATCCAGCGGATCGCGTCCGCCCGCTCAGTCTTTGCTGTCATCGCTGCCGTCACTGCTGTCGTTGCCTTCGCCCTGGTTGTTAGGCAGCGCCGTCGCCCCGGCTCGTTGCCCGGCTCTTCCCCTTGGGCTTCCTGCGCAGTGGCCGCCGAACTTCCGACCTGCCGAGTTTGCTGATCAGAATGGGGGCGGACCGGCCGCGCCCGCCAACCTGTCGTTCAGGACAAGAGATCGATGAGGAAACGCTCGCGCTTCTTGCCAATCCATGCGGGAGCCCGACCGCGCCCCGACCAGGTCTGGCCCGTCTTGGGGTTGCGGTACCTCGGAGGCGGCGCGGCCTTCGTCTTGCTCGGAACCGCGCGGGCAGCGGGCTCAACACTGGGCTTGCCCGCAATGTCCTCAATGCTGAGGTCGTACTCCTGCATCCACTGCCGGATCTGTTCCACAACCTTTGGCACTTCCGTGGCTCGCAACTGCTCAAGTTGCGCATTGACAGAGGCCAGTTGAGCGAGCAGTGAGGATTGGGACGGGCGTTGGGTGGCGGTAGGCGCTCTTTGCTCCTGTCGCGGCTTCCGGGTTTTCGTCTTCTGAGTCGGCGCTTCCGGGGCCGCCTCCACGCCAGGCAGGGTTATCTGCTTCGGCCCGCGCTTGCGGGTTGGGGTCGCTTGAGTCGTGACTTCCGGAGCGGCAACTTCCGCTAGGATTTTCGGCTTCCGACCGCGCTTCGGGGCCCGCGTCGCTTCCGGCGCGACTTCCGGAGTGGCCGTTTCGGTGAGCGCTTTCGGCTTCCGACCGCGCTGCGGGGGCCGCTTCTCTTCCGGCGCTGCTTCCGGAGCGGCGGTTTCGGCGAGCGCCTTCGGTTTCCGACCGCGCTTCGCGGCACTCGCCTCTTCCGGAGCAGCTTCCGGAGCGGCCGCTTCGGCGAGCGCTTTCGGTTTCCGACCGCGCTTCGGGGCCTGCGCCTCTTCCGGCGCCGCTTCTGGAGTGGCAGTTTCGGTGAGCGCCTTCGGCTTGCGACCGCGCTTCGGGGCCCGCGTCTCTTCCGGCGCAGCCTCCGGAGTGGCAGTTTCGGTGAGCGCTTTCGGCTTGCGACCGCGCTGCGGGCCCCGCGTCTCTTCCGGCGCAGCTTCCGGAGCGGCAGTTTGGGGGAGCGCTTTCGGCTTCCGACCGCGCTTCGGGGCCCGCGTCTCTTCGGGCGCGGCTTCCGGAGCTGGGACGTCAAGCGGTGCGACCGGGGCGGCTGTTTCGGTCAGTTCATCCTGGGCGGCAGCTTCCGTCGGTTCGTCCGTGGCCAGGACTTCAACCGGAGCTTCGGCCACGGCTTCCGTGGTCGCTGCCGGGGGCATGGCTTCAATGGGCGCTTCCGGCGCGTCAGATTCAGTCAACGCTGCCGAGGCGGCAGCTTCCCTCGATTCTTCCGGTGCCACGTCTTCCGTTGAAGCGTCCGGGGCGGCGTAAGACCGCCGGCGCCGATATGACACGGTCGCCGTCGGGCCGCTATCCCGGCTTGTCGACCAGAAGTCCAAGCGTTGGGCCTGAGTGTCAACGCTGCCACTACCGACGCCTGCACCACTGGCTTCACCAATGGCGGGATCCGCGTCGCGCATCGCCTCAGCGATGGGAAGCTCCATCTGACCAAGTCCGTTCGTCGCATTGCTCGCGACACGGGGTTCAACCTCTTGCTCTGGGGCCAATTCGTTCTCCTTCATTGAAGTCACTGCACGTGCAGACGCTTCCTAATCCCATGGACGGTGAGACCTTGTCTCTTGCATGTCGTTGAGGGTTGGCCGCAATTCGTGAAAAATCCGCCACATCTCCGCTAAGCGGCTGATTTGAAGAGAAAATCGATCGTTGGGTCGAGCGGCGGAGCCCGTCTTTGGAGGTCCAACAGGTAGTCCCCAAGCCGGTTGATATGCTCGCGCCGGTAAGGCGAAAGCACCTTCAGCACCTCGGCATCGACGGGGTGCCCCTTCTCCTGCAATGCCTTGAGCTTGCGCGACATCCACTGGACGTTGTAGAGGATGACCATGTTGGCGACGAGCTGGTTGTATTTGATGACCTTGCGCTGCTCGTGCCGCACGTTTTCAGCAATGGTGCCGTCCCCGCCGAACATCAGCCACTGCGCGAAGTCATTGAACTGCTCGCTCTTGTTCGTCGCCGCATGGATTGTGCGACGCAGCTCCGGCTCGTTCAGGTACTTCAACAGGAATAGCGTGCGGATGACTCGGCCGAGTTCGCGGAATGCGAAGTACAGCTTGTTCTTGGCGCTGTCCGAACCCAGCCGGCGCAGGATGGTCGACGGCGTCATTCTGCCGGCCTTGATCGAGACCGCCACCCGCAGCATGTCGGGATAGTGGCGCTGAATCAGATCCCAGTTGATGGTCTGACGACACAGGGACTCGATGTGAGCATATTTCCGGCGCCGGTCCGCTTTGAACAGCACCAGGCCCTTGATATTGCGCATACGCGGCATCAGGTTGATACCCAGCAGGTAGGACAGGCCAAACACCGGCCCGCTCTGCGCCTGGGTGTCGCCGTGAATGGTATCTGGCTGGATCTCCGAACCATTGCGGATCAGCCCGTCCAGGATGTATACGGCCTCATGCACCCCGCACGGAATGAAGTTGCTGAAGAGCGCGATGTACATGTCGGAGACATGATAGTAGCCGATCCCGCCATACCCGCCATAACGGATGTGGGACTCCGACAGCAGGTTTTGCTCGTACAGGCTCCACTTGGTTCCGTCCGCCGACACGCGCTTGCCGCTGCCCCAGTACTTCGGCAGCGCGAACTGGTTGTAGGCGTTGATGACCTTCACGATCGCCTTGTCGAGCCGCTCTTCGGTGACGTGATGCAGATTCAGCCAGGCGATCTGCTTGCGGCTCAGCCCCTTGACCGAGCGCGCGGTCTGGCTGGGCCCGAGGTTGCAGCCGTAGCAGAACAGCGTGCTGATGAAGCGCTTGCGCGGCTTGTCGATCTTGGCATCGAATCCGGACAGCGGCCCGAAGAGCTGGTGCAGGTTCAGCCATTGCTCGGTCTCGGTCAGCACATCCAGGATACTGATCTGCGGCATCGAGGCTGTGATGGCCTGGTCGATCAGCATCTTGTTGGGCGGGTCGGGCTCTTTGCCCGGCTTGTGAATGATCAGGCCCTGTTCGCCGAACTCGATGCTGTCGTTCGCAGGGAAGTTCGCATCCACCTCGTCGAGCGCGGCGCTGAGTTTGTCCCGCAGCGTCTTGATGAAGCTCTTGCCATCGGTCGGCAAGCCCACGATTTCACAGTAGCGCGGCATCTCCCGCTGGAATTCCTCCTGCGAGACCTGGTGCACGCGGAAATCATCAAAGCGATCGCTGCCTTCGACGTAGAGATCGCCGGAACTCAGTTCCTGCATCACCTGGTGGAACACGCACAATTCGAAGTACCGGCGGTGGAGCAGCCGGGCGCTGCGGCCGCCTGGGAAGATGGCCTTATTCCACTTGTCCGGGATCCAGTCCAGAGGCAGGTTAGCAAGATCGTTGTCAGTGAGCTGCAGGTACTCGCAGTGGGAGGCTCGGAAGCCCTCCATCCAGGCCAGCGCCACCAGGATCGTCTTGTCCTGCGAGCTGGAGCGCAGCGGCAGCACCTCAACGCACTGAAACAGCAAGGAGCGCTGCTGGCGATATGGCGCCAGCATGAACGGCGGGTCAAAGTTGCCGGCGTAGGCAATATGCTCATTGCAGCGCGCGAGCGCCCCGGCGGCGTCGTTGCCGAGCACTTCGCGCACCTTCTGCAACCGGAAAATGTCGGCGATGCCATCGTCCTGCAGAACCTGCAGCACGTCGCGGAACTGGCCGACCAGGCTCTCCAGCGCGTCGGCATGCGCCAGCTGATATTGCTGCAGCCGGGTCCTGGCGAGGGATTCGAGCTTGCGCATCACCTTGATGAAGATCTCGGCCACATCATCGAGAGCCTTCTGCAGTTGCGCCTGAATGAAGAGCACCGCCAGCGTGTAGCGCTTGGCGGGCTTGAGCCCGCGCAACTTGGTAATGTCCAGCGCCCGCGCCTCCGTGACCAGTTGCGTGCGCTTGGCGACCGAGAGCATGGGCGGTGCTGGCGGCAGGCCATCGGCCAGTTTCCGCAGACCGTGAATATGCTTCAGAAAGTTCGCGATCTCGCGCGTAGCCGGGCGCTTGGGCTCGCGTTTGAGCTGGTCCCAGCCGGACTTGCCGGTCTGGCCGTCAAACAGCGCCTCGATCCGAGCTTTCAGCGAGTCATCGAGCGCCTCCGTGATGGTGCGGTAGATCGCTTCGTTGAACCGGGCCCGGGCCTGTGCCGCCATCCGCTGCAGGCCCGCCAACGGCGGCAATTCGTACCGCCCCCGGATCAGCTCCTCGATCAGCACGTTGACGATATCCGGCAGTTCAGCCTTGGTCCGCGCGGCATCGGTTGCCTGCGACTCCAGCCATGCCTGCGCGTTGGCGTCCACCTGCCGGATGCCAACATAGGCGCGCAGCCACTTTTGATGCCGGGCGCGGGTGCCCGAGACATCGTAGCGTGTCACCACGCTGCGCGACAACGGCCGCGCCCGCAGGGCAGCCTGTACGTGCTCGATCACCGCGGCCGGCACCTCGGTCAGCATCGGAAAGTAGCCAAGGCGCTGCAGCAATTTGAGCTGCACGAGAATCAGCACCGACGTCAAGGCCTGGCGCGCCTGGCTGCGCGCAAAGCGGATCTCGGTCGCGGTCGGCGTGAACGCTGCCTGCAGTTCAACAACGGTGGGCTCGGCCGGCAGCACTGGATAGGCGGTCTCGTGGATCGGCGGCATGATCTCTATCTGCGCCCGAAGGCCTGCTCAAGCTGGCGCGTGCGCTGCACCTCGTCATCGTGCAGATAGATTGAGGTGGTAGTGATGGAGGCGTGCCGCAAATTGTCACGCACCGTTGTCAGGGTTG
>NZ_AUFE01000129.1 GCF_000426345.1 Cupriavidus phytohabitans
CCTCGACGGGATTGGCGAGCCATGCCATACTGGCCCGGCACGCGCGCCTTTGGCACGAGTGGGGGCACGACATCGGGATGAACTTGGCGGTTTGGACCGGTGACGTGCCTGTTTCTTTTCGGCGGTAAAGCCAACCTTTTACCGTATCCCCTGCTGCGACGTCACCACCTTGCGGAATGCCCGTCACCGGGCGCGTCTGCACTCGCCCTACGGGCTCGTTCCGACGCGCCCGGTGACAACCTTCAATATCGAATCAGAAGACTTCGGGACGTCCTGCAATACAGGAGTTGCTCCGCATCTTTAAGCCGCGCCGCCATTTAGTGCCGGTTTTAGACAGCCGTTCACACCAGGTCTGGGCCTGCCAATACCTCGGCTTGACACGAATCGATGACGAGCATTGGAGAGGCCTCGGAGCTTGGATGCGGCAAGATGCCGCCGAATCGCTGTCTCTTGATGAGTTGATCCAGCACGCCCACTACTGGTTGTATGAGCGACGGATTCTGATTCCTTCCACACGAGCGCTGCTGAGCCTGGCTCGTTCAATTTGGGCGGGCATCGAGCGAGATTTGCTGGTGGCGATTGAGGCGGTCGTCCCCCTGGCGCAGAGAGCAGGAGCCGAAGCCGCCGTGTTCGCCCAACATGCGACAGCGGGAACGACCGTGCTGGAATGGCTCTCCATGACCATCTCGGGATCCTCTTGTGCATTTCGCCACCGCGAATCGCCCCACGTCCGCTCTTCGTCATGTGCAAGCGGTGACTTGCGGGTAGCGACGCCATCCTGGACCCGATCACGGTGAAGTTCAGCGCGCTGTGCAGTTGCCTTCGTCAGGGAGTGTGGTGGGAGCCTCGCGCCAGGGCCTCATACGTGATAATCCGCCATTATCGCGTGTCAAAAATTGAGCGGATCCACCTTGGTTGACGGTTACATTCGGTACGTATATACATAGTACGTAATATGGTATCAAATTGTAGGAGCATCATGGCCCGTGCTGGTCTAAGCCGTCTGGATGTCAAACGCGCCCGCGATTCATTGGTGGCCCAGGGGCAGCATCCGTCGATCGACGCGATACGTATCGCGCTGGGCAATACCGGCTCGAAAACGACGATTCACCGCTATCTCAAGGAACTGGAAGAAGAGGAAGGCGGGGCGCTCCAGCGGGCCGGCTCGACCTCCGACGCCATCCTGGATCTGGTCGGCAGGCTGGCGGCACGGCTGCATGAAGAAGCGCAGGCAGTGGTCGACCAGCAGGTCGCGGCCGCCACCGCACAGCGGCAGCAGATCCGAGCAGAAGCCGACAAGCTGTCCGGTGATCTCGTCGCACTGCGCGCCGAACTGGCGCAGGCGCATGCCACCGTTGCCGAAGTGCGGGCCGCGCACAGCGACACGCAGACGGCGCTGCAGCAGCGTGCCCTGGAGGCCGAACGGCTGGCGCAGCAGGTCCAGGATCTCACCGAACGGCTGGCCGAACACGAAGGCTTCCGGCGCTCGCTGGAGGAGAAGCTGCAGCACGCACACCAAGCACTGGAGCACTTCCGCAACGCCAGCAAAGAGCAGCGCGATCAGGAGGCACGCCGGCACGAGCAGCAGGTCCAACAACTGCAGGCAGAAACCCGGCAAGCCAATCAGGCGCTGATCGTCAAGCAGGGGGAGATCACGCAACTGAACAAGGACGGCGCACGGCTGGTCGCGGAGATTGCCGCCTCGGCCAAACGCAGCCGCGGCCTGGAGACGCAGGCAGAACAGGCACATGCTGGGCTGAACCAAGCCCGCGTCGATCAAGTCCGCGCGGAAGCCGAACGCGATGCCCTACGCTCCGCGGTCCAGCAGCAAGCGGACGCGCTAGCCGCCGAGCGTGCCGCGCGCGAGCGCCTGGCCGGCGAGCTGGCCAAGGTCACCGGACGGCTCGACGCCCAGCAGCAGTTGCTGGCGGACTATCGGACACAGCTCGGCGTGGCTGGTCCGGCCGCTTGAATGCGTAAGGTTGTACTGAGATGGACCCGGCGCCTCCCTTCGGGGGACACTGTCGGCCTCAACCTGGCACGTGGAGGTTCATCATGGAAATCGACATCCTTGGCATCGATCTGGCCAAACAAGTCTTTCAGCTCCATGGCGCCGACCGCCGCGGACGGCCTGTGCATCGTGCGAAGGTTTCGCGCGGCTCGCTTCTGGAAGCGGTACGTAGCCTGAATCCCAGGACGGTCGTTATGGAAGCCTGCAGCACAGCGCATCACTGGGCACGGCGCTTCCAGTCACTCGGTATTGAGGTCCGATTGATCAGCCCACAATATGTGTCACCGTTCGTCAAGACCAACAAGAATGACCGCAACGATGCCGAAGCCATCGTCGAGGCCGCCAGCCGGCCTGCAATGCGCTTCGTTACAGTCAAGTCGGTCGAGCAACAGGACATCCAAGCCGCGCATCGGATGCGCGCAATCCTGCTCCGCCACCGTACAGCCATGATCAACCAGATGCGTGGCCTGCTCGGTGAACGAGGGCTCACGATTTCGCGCTCACCCGAGGCATTCAAGCGCGCAATCCCGGAACTGCTTAGCAAGAGCGCCGACGAACTGACGTCGTTCTGTCAGACGCTGCTGACTGAACTGTTGCAGCACCTGAAGGCAATCGAGGAGCGTGTCCATCTGATCGAAGCATCTATTCAGTCGTTCATGAAGCAATCCGCGCTGTGCAAGAAGATCTCGGAAGTGCCTGGTATCGGTCCGATCACCGCCACGGCCATGGTTGCCGCAGTCGGCGACGCCAAGCAATTCAGGAACGGCCGGCATCTGGCGGCCTGGCTCGGCCTAGTACCACGTCAGTACTCCTCGGGAGGAAAACCTCGGCTGCACGGCATCAGCCGGCGCGGCGACACCTACCTGCGGACCCTGCTCATCCACGGTGCCCGGGCCGTCCTGCGTTACTCAGCGACAAAGTGCGATCCACAGAGCGTCTGGCTGCAGCAGTTGATTGCGAGACGGGGGCACAATTGCGCGGCGGTCGCGCTGGCCAACAAGAACGCTCGCGTCATCCAGGCGCTGCTCAGCAGCGACTCGGCCTACATAACGCGAAGCGCGGCAGCATAACCACCCAACAACTGCTTGCAAGGAAGAGGGACACCCACGCAGGTTTGCGAAGCTTCTCAAAGCGATGACGAAATTGGTTGAACCAGCATCCTAAAGCCTGTTTTTCGTGCCGGCGGCCTGTGGGGCACGCCGCGATTTTGCTAAGGACGGGATGCGCGGATCTCATCGAGGCTGCGGGCATGCTTCGGCAAGCGCCCAACAAGCAAGCCGGATACATGCATGCAGACCGTTTCGACATCACGAACAAGAAGCTTGCAAAAGGCGTCGGGTCCATACAAGGACGACTACCCCTACACAACATACGCGGCCACATCGTAGGCATCCTCTAGGCTCAGTTTTCGGTTCTGCTCCGAGGCGCCATAAGGCATGTTGAGCAGCAGAAAGCGCGTCATCAATGGCACCATGGAGATGTGGCCGCCATCGTCGAAACTGTCGTTGCCTGCAATGGGCGGAAAGCTGTAGCCGCCACCACGCGCAAAATCTGCGTGCTTTACGCCCTTGCCATCGACCTGATGACAGGCGATGCACTGTGCGCGATAAACCTGCTCGCCTCGCTGCTGGTTGACCGACCGGGCAGGCAGCACCGCCTCGTACAAGCCGGTCTTGCCCATACGGGTATCGGGCTTGCCGCCACTGCCCAGCCATTTCAGGTACGCGACAATCGCCCGCATCTCAGTGCTGTCGGTCGGGATGCCGCCAGTTGGCCCCTTGCCCACCATGCCGGCGATGCGATCCTGCAGCGTGATCACCTTCATCGACTTGACGTCGAGCTTTGGATATTCATGAACCACGTTGACGAGCGGCAATGCATAGGGCTTGGTGCCCGGCAGGCCGGAGGGCCCTGCATGGCACTGTACACAGTTGAGGTTGTTGCCGGCGAAGCGCTTGCCCGGATCTGTCGCATTGGGGCCGATCGACCTCGCGGTCTGCTCGAGGAGAGTTTTGCCGTGGCGGATCTCGTTGCCTGCCTCCCCGGTTGGAATGGTGGCTGGATCGGGCACGGACCACGGCCGCCGCGGCAACGCGGCCTGCCGCTTGAGTAGCTCGGTCGCGCGTGCGGTATCGGCGACCTCACCCGCACGGGGCGCTGGAACATCGGCCGCCGCCGCCCCTGGCAGCAATGCGGCGCCGCTCAATATTGCGGCACACCATCGGGAAGGAATGGCTCGCGACGATTTCATGCGTGTCCTGCTCCCGTCGTATTCAACGTGATGGCGTACAGTGAGCTCGACGCAGCGATGTACAGGCGGTTGCGCGCGGCGCTACCGGGCGCGCTGCCGAACGTGCAGTTGCCGGTCTTCTCCGGTACGGCAATACGCCCGAGCACCGTGCCATCCGGCGCATGCACGTGCACCCCGTCATTGGCGGTGATATAGACCCTGCCCTGGCGGTCCACGCGCAAGCCATCCGGGAGCCCCGGTGAGATCACGGCGAACACACCGCTGCCCGCGAGGCGCTTGCCCGGTCTGCTCTTCGTCGCCACGTCCAGCACGCGCACGTGGTGATTGCCGTTGGGATCGTGGGAGGCCGACGTATCGGAGATATACAGCTTTGACTCATCCGGCGAAAACGCCAGCCCATTGGGCTGCACGAAATCGTCGGCAACCACCTCCAGTGCGCCGCTGCCCGGATCCAGTCGATAAACATAGCGCCCCGCCTGCTCCTGGTCAGCCTTGTAGCCCTCGCGATCAGTGAGAATGCCGTAGCTTGGGTCGGTGAACCAGATGGCGCCGTCCGATCCGACCACCACGTCATTGGGCGAGTTGAATCGCTTGCCCCGATAGCGGTCAGCCAGGATCGTCACCTTGCCGTCGGCCCCGGTGCGCGAAACGCAGCGGCGGCCGTGTTCGCACGACACCAGCCGGCCTTGCAGATCCAGCGTATGGCCGTTGGTGAACTGTGCCGGCTGACGAAATACCTCCACGCCGGAGGCAGACCATCGCAGCATGCGGTTGTTGGGAATGTCGCTCCACAGTACGCTCTGCAGCCGGGGCAACCAGACTGGCCCTTCGCTCCAGATCGCACCGGTCGCCAGCCGCTCCAGCAAGTGGCCAGGCCGCAGGATTTCGTGGAAGCGTTCGTCAAGCACAACGGGTTCCGGCAGGCGCCCAGCGGCCAGCGGATTGAACTCCCGTGCAACGGCATGCGCCGCCAGGGTCGCACCACCGAGCAACGCCAGAAAACGCCGCCGGAACTGCCCGTGCGGTTGCAAACGGTGGGTAGGAGGGTGACGCAATGACACTGATGGTCTCCATTTATTTTTGGCTCGTCGGCGGAATCTGTGGGTGAAAGCGGATGTGCGGCTAGCCGAGTGAAGCCCGATTCAGGTACTGATAGAGCTTGCGACAGGTTGCATCAAAGGAATTTTGTGCGGACTCGAAGATAGCTGGCCAGATGAGAGGGCCGCCGTCTTCCTCGATGAGCTTGTCCAGGAGGGTTGCCACAGGGAGGGTAAGGAGATCGGGATCTTCATGGCGTCGTCGGATCATTTCGCCGCCGAGCATCCAGATGTGATCGCGGTGCCGAAGCAATGTCTTGCGTGCGTATCCCGAGATTGGGAGATGCTCAAGGAAAGGCGTGAGTATTGCTACGATTTCCTCTCCAGTCGAGATATCTTCGTCATCGACTCGCCACGAAGCCGGCCAGTTATGCAGGTCTGGAATGTACTGGGTGAGCGTTTGCTGTTCGGTGACAATGGCAGCTTTGCCCTTGCCGGTTTTGAGCTTGCTAACCATGTTGCTGACTCGTCTGCTTAACGCCTGTCATCATTTTCCCGGCTTTGTCTATGAAGGTGCGCGGCTGTGCGAGGCAACCCAGTCCATCGAGATCGACGTTCGGCCGCGCAAGGGTTCGAAGCCGGCCTGCTCATGCTGCAACCAGCCTGCGCGGGATTACGACTCACTCACGGAGCGCCGCTTCGAGTTTATTCCCGTCTGGGGTTTTGCAGTATTCCTGCTCTATACCATGCGGCGCGTCGATTGTCGTGACTGTGGCGTGAAGGTCGAAGCTCTGCCGTGGGCCAATGGCAAGCACACGCTTACCCGCGCTTACATGATCTCTTTGTGCCGTCTCCTTCCACGACAGCTTGCGTGCCCACTGCGCCAGGAAGCGGCCCGGAAACCCGCATGGCTACTTGGGGTCGCTAGCCCGGTAAATAGCAGCAAAAACAAAGGGAAACTTGCTGGAGCCCCAGTAAACGCACCGGGTTCGCATCTCAGTACTCCAGTTTGGGTACGGCAATGGGCCGACCGGACATGACCGGCAACTCACGCTCCTGCCAACGCGCATAAACGAAATATTCGCCGGCCATTTCCTGCACGAGCTGATCGATCTGCCCGAGCGAGAGGGCGTGCGGCAAGCTGCCGACAGGAATATGGTAACGGTCTGCATACGCAATGATGCTCCGATAGCCGACAATTTCATTCAACACGGCGTGGGTTCTGGCGTCCGGCCACAAACCGGCGATCTCGTCCAACATGGACCGCGAGCTATCCCCCGGCGCCAGCATTTCCCGGATCCGAGATTTGGCTTTCGAAAGATATCCGGCGACATCCTGCAAAGCCAGCCTTTCCCACGTCTGCTCGTACGTTGCCCAGCGCGGATCCGACGCGATGGTCCGAAGCAGCGAGACCGACCCGCCTTCAAGAATCAGCAAAGACTCTTTTTGCAGGAGTCGGGCCACGTGCTCATGCAAGAACGCATTGGCGGTCGCGGCGGCCAATTCCCCATCGGCGACCTTGCGATCCGCAATGTATACCCGCCGGGTCGAGCGGAGTTCGTCCACGGCAGGGCGGCCGCTTCCCACGGCCAGGTCGGGAAAGCATTGGATGCGATCCAGCACGATGACGGGAGCGTTGGTTTGTTCGGCAAGCATAACGGATCGCCGTGTTTTTCCTGTCGTCGTCGGACCGACGATGAAATGCAGCCGCTTCATTCGACCTAGTGCAGTGTTCCATTCTGTTTGGAACTTAAGCGGCGGTTGGCGCGAATGACCTTCTGTAGGATGTCGCGAGCGCTCTTGGTCCAGATGAACGGCTTGGGGTTGGTGTTGTGGCAAGCGATGTATTCGTTGATGGCGTCGACCAGTTCCGGCACGCTGGTGAATACGCCGCGGCGAAGTCGCTCGGTTGTGATGTCGCGAACGAACCGCTCGACCATGTTCAGCCATGATGCCGAGGTGGGCGTGAAGTGCATGTTGAATCGCGGATGCTTGGCCAACCAGTCCTGCACCGCAGGATGCTTGTGGGTGGCGTAGTTGTCGGCGATCAGATGCAGCGTCTTGTCCTTGGGCGTCTCGCGGTCGATCTTGCGCAGGAACTTCAACCACTCGGAATGGCGGTGGCGCTGCTGGCACTGGGCGATGACCTGGCCATCGAGCACGTTGAGCGCGGCGAACAGCGTGGTCGTGCCATTGCGCTTGTAGTCGTGTGTCATGGTGGCCGCACGTCCCTTCTTCAACGGCAAGCCGGGCTGCGTGCGATCCAGCGCCTGCACCTGGCTCTTCTCATCGCAGCATAGCACCAGCGCGTGCTCGGGTGGCGACATGTAGAGGCCAACGATGTCTTCAAGCTTCTCGACGAACTTCGGATCGCGCGACACTTTGAAGCCGCGCACGATGTGCGGCTTCAACCCGTGGG
>NZ_AUFE01000130.1 GCF_000426345.1 Cupriavidus phytohabitans
CTCGGCCGCGCACTGCCAGTGCGACGTCAGGATGTCGTGCCATTCCAGCCGATCCTGGGACAGAAAGCGATAGGCAGCGGCCGTTTCTGCCCAGCCCCCACAAGCGCTCGGGATGCTCGCCGATGGATTCTTTGCCAGGCTCTCGGCCAACAGCATCGCGCGCTTGTTGAGGCGCCGATCGCCCAAATCAATGTCCCTGAACTCCGCCTCTGCCCAACTCGCTGCCACCACTTGTTTGCCTCACCCGCCGATTCGAAACCGCGAGTAAACGCCTTCTTCGCTCGGTTTACAACCCCGTCGTCACAACTTGTGTGTAATGCAATGGCCTTACCGAGACTCGTGAAGACCTCATAGCCAAGTTGCTTCCCTTGGCCCTCGGCAGGCACACCGATAACGGTCCTGCCGAGGGCGGTCAGCCCTTCGACATCCATATTCCAGGATGATCTTGCGCAACAGGGTGCCCTGATGATCTCATAGGGTAGGAGGTAACCAGCGTGATAATCCGATACCATGGTCCAACTAAACTCAGCAAGGCGAACGGTCAATACAATTGTAATCGATAGGTGATGACAGGGTCATGTTGACATCATGAGCGTCGCCAACTGACGTGCCCGTCTGATTTGGAAGCGCGTGAAAATGAACAAATCGATGCGGCGATGATCACTCAGCCATTATATGGGTGGATTCTCGTCGGGCACGGGGGCAAGCCCATAAACACTTGGAAATTCATAGCTGTGTCCCGCCGTTCTCCATACCGGCTCCTGAAGCGGTTAAATTTATCGAAAACTTCATAGAATGGAGAATCACCTCACCGGAACTGGTCAATACTTGGCATATCCCCCACGCTGACTTCGATCACCGTCGGTACACTCGTCGTTGCAATGGCCCGACGTAATGCGAACCGCAGTCCTTCGGGAGAGTCCGTTCGGAACGATTGTGCACCAAAGCTTTCCGACAAACGGCAGAAATCTGGATTTCGAAGATCAGTTGCTATAATTCTACCGCCGTAGTCGTTGACTTGCATCTGGCGGACATTTCCAAAACAGTTGTTATTGAAAAGCAGAACGATCAAAGGAATCTTATGCTGCACAGCAGTGGCTAGCTCTTGAACGGCAAACATGAACCCGCCGTCCCCCGTAATAGAAACCACGGGTACGTTAGGCTTTGCAACCTTCACTCCGAGCGCAGTCGGAAAGCCATATCCGAGTGTTCCCTGATAGCCGGTAGATATGTAAGTGCGGGGACTGTATACAGGATAGACGATGCGACTCGCAAAGCCAACCTGGGTTAATTCGTCTACAAATATTCCATGTTCACCTATTTCTTCACGGATAACCTTAAGATAGCTCAATTGTGGTTCGAGCACCGCTGAACGCGCTTCCCATGCGGCTTTGACTTCAATCAATGCAGTTTCTCGTGGACTTCGAACGGCATTGTATTTTTCAAGCCTTCTCAGCAAGAGTGGCAAGGCTTGCTCTGCCCGAGCCGTAATCTCGCATCTCGGCGTGAAAAATCTACGATGGGTGGTCGGGTCAACGTCAATGCGAATAATATCCGGTCGATGTGTCCGAATCCATTTTTTGGCTGGTATTCGCATGTTGGTACCGATGGCCAATACAACATCGGTTTTTCTCCAAAGATCCTTCGCGGCAGGCAGGTGAAGGGAGAGATAGCTACGGGCATCCACAACCCCCATACCCGTACGATATGCCACGACCGGTGCCTGTAAGACCTCCGCTAACTGCCGGACCAGTGCGCTCACGCCTTGCGCACCGCTTCCGACAAATATCATTGGAGCAACTGAGGCACCTAGCACTTTGGCGACCTCTTCGATAGCTTCCTCGTCCAGAGGAGGTTCATAAGGAGTCCGTAGTTTGAGTTGGGGATCGGCGGGAGCCGTGCTGGCTAACACGTCCATTGGAATCTCCAGTCCAACGGGTCGAGGTCGACCCGAAAGCATCTGGTGAAAGGCTTCGCCGATCAAGATCGGAATCTCCGATGGGGTGTTAGCAGTTGCTACCCATTTGCTAAGGGAACGCAAAATTGAGAGCTGATCATTAATTTCATGCAATTCACCCCAACCCCTTCCTATTGCCGTTGAGTTTATCTGACCGGTCAAACACATCAGCTTTGCGTTAAGTGCGTACGCCGTTGAGATCGCGGCGGTTGAATTGAGAAGACCGGGCCCCGGAACAACGTTGAATACCGTGGGCAAATCGCTGACCAGAGCATGACCGAGCCCCATATATGCCGCGCCTTGCTCATGTCGAGTGTGAATTATCCGGAATTTTTCTCGATGATCGAAAAATGCATTATAGAGCCAATCGTTCTGCATGCCAGGTAGGCCGAATACCGTCCTTATTCCGAAGTTATGCAAAGAAAGAACTGCTGCCTCACCACCCGTCATAGCTCTCATAGCCTTCAACCCTCCAGAAGCGTATTCAATAAAGCGAGTAATCTCATGTTGTCACCTGGTGCACCAACCGTGATTCTTATGCAATGCGGCAGATCGAATGCGGGACGTACCATCACCCCGTGCCCAACCAAGAGCCCTGCCAGTTCCTCAGCGTTGAAGCCTTTGGGACAGCGAACCATCAGAAAGTTAGCCTGGCTTGGTGTCACCTCCAGATTCAGGGCTTTCAGCCCGGTCGCGAGCCTGAGCCGCTCGGCATGGTTGTTATCGACGGTGCGCTGCAAGTGAACCCTATCCCCCAAAGCGGCAATTGCAGCATCCATTCCTGCTGTGCTTAGGTGAAAATTACGTTTCCGCTTCTTCACACTCCGTGCTATCCGTTGCGGCGCGATCCCATAACCGATGCGCATACCAGCCAAACCATAGGCCTTGGAAAAGCTATGAACAATCACGACATTTTGATCGCCGAGGACATGCCGTATAGCATCAGGAAGGCCTTCTTCCGTAGCAAATTGATAATACACCTCATCATAAATTACGGTGACATAATCCGGAATTTTATCCAACACTGTACCCAACACATTTTCTCCAAACCAGGTCCCGGTCGGATTATTTGGATTACAAAGATATAGCAGCCTGGTATCATTTTTTATCCTGCGCAGGATTGCATCGACGTCCAAGCGGAAATCCGGTCTAATAAGAGGCACTCTGTCTATCTCGCATCCCTTATTTGCAAGAGATCTTGAGTATTCACTAAAGCACGGCGGACATATGATGGCACGTTGACCAGGCTTAATCAGCGCATCTTCCACTAAAGACAGTACCTCGACACCGCTGTTTGCCGAGAAAAATTGCGCGCTTGTAAGGCCTCTACCATGAAACGCAGCTAGGGCGTCGCAGAGCTTGTTATCGGTGCGTTCTGGATAGCGATTCGCCGAGGCAATTGCTAGTTTCGCGGCATCAACTGCTTTGGGTGATGGACCAAATGGGTTTTCGTTTGAGGAGAGTTTCGTAATCTTCATTCTTTCTTCGCCCGCCATCATTTCATCAAATATTTATCATTTACAATGATGAAATAGGAGATATTTCATCATTTCAGCGCTGGATACCCGATAACGACTCGGAAGAGTGGACTAATTTTGTCTCCGCTGACTTTAACTTTCCCGTCGATAATTCATGAGCATTATGTTCGCCGAAGTGTCTTGTGCATGCCGCGTGTCCACACGAAATTGATTTGTCTACTTGATGCCGGATCAGTTCAAGCTCGTTGCAGAATATCACCCAACATACGGCAAAGAATATGGCGCGGGCATAATCAAGGAGGCTTGCTCAATTGGGCACCCTTTATTTGCGGCGATGCTGGATACCGCTACAATTCCTTATCCCATGCCGCCTCGGAGGGCACTAAAAATTCTACACTTCTTAGCTTGGCCCTAGCCGCTTTCTTTTCAAGCCAAGTTTTTATTGTAATTGCCCGGTGCGAGGTCGGTAAAATGATCAGTTTTCAAGACGCTATGAAGTTCTTTCATGAAGCGAACGCTTACTGATATTTATTAGCACGCTGGTTACCTCCTACCCTATAAGAAGAGCATCAGGGTCCCCTGTTGCGCAAGATCATCCTGGAATATGGATGTCGAAGGGCTGACCGCCCTCGGCAGGACCGTGATCGGTGTGCCTGCCGAGGGCCAAGCGAAGCAACTTGGCTATGAGGTCCTCACGAGTCTCGGTAAGGCCGCTCGTGGGAGCGTTCTAATGCGGCGAGGGCATCGCCGTACTCCGTGTTCAGACATCGCTTCTATTTCCTCATTTTTTACGAAACATAGCTCAACCGAGAACTTGGACGCGTTGAGCTGCACATTCGAGTCGAATAACGCGTGCGTTCCGCCATTGTTCAAAGCGACTGCCGGCGCCGATAACGGCGGGAACACCAAGTTCGCGCGCTCTGATTGACATATGTGAATTTTCGCCACCGTACTTCGTGATGAATCCCTTGACGCCGTGCGTGAATATCCAGTCAAAACCGGGGTCAGCATTTTCCATAAATACGATGCTGTCCTTGAAAGACGAACCATATACATCCGTGACAACCCCCTCAACTGTGATCTCGGTGATGAAGCTCGGGCGGGAGTGGAAGACATGGAAGCCGAAGATGTCTTTCGGTGAGCACAACAGATCAGGCAGGCGCAGATATCTGGTTGTTTCCCAGTGCTGTCGATTTCTCTCGACTGCAGACCGCAGAAAGGTCGAATGATTGGAGCGAATCTCTAAAGAGAATGCAATGTCGGGCATCGTAAGGAACGACAGATCGTCCCTGCTAAGACCAAGATTTGCTCCGACGAGTGCGAGCATCTCCAAGGCGTCCGAAATTAGACGGCTAAAAGAATGCTTGACGCGTTCACGGCCCTGAATCGCCTTCATTGCAAAGGCTTCAAATATCGGCCAATCGAAAGCGTAGCCGGTTCGATCGAACTCGGAAGAAAGGGCTGATATCTGAGCAGGTGACAGAGCTAAGTCGATGGCGGATACTTCTGTCGGCTCCTCCTTGATGGTGCGATTCATCCAGTCGAAGTATTTACTAATAGGATCGTCGTATCGAGGAACGGTGATCTCGTATGTGCCAGGGCGAATATGGCCGTGCAAATTTAGAAATTCTGCAGGCTGTAGTGCTGAAAAATCGTTTACTAGTTGGGCTGCAACGGAGTCGGAGGCGCGCACGACGGCATCCAGGAACCCCGAGCGAAGCAATTTTTCAGACTCTAATGACTTGAGAATGTCCGTGGCTACGAAGGCCGCTCTCGCAATCTCAGAGAATAGCACTGTGCCATGCACGTGCACTTTTTCGATCAACGATAGGACATCTAGCAGTCCGTGGTCCTCATCCCAATTTATAGATCTTGCAGCGGATTCCAATGCTTCGATGCCGTGTCTAGCACGATCAAAGAGGTCGTCGCCAGTGATAATGCGGTTCGTTAAGGTACGTAGCAGGTCCAGGTACGATGCCCATTCGTTCTCAGAAAGGCTTGGAAATAGCTCGCGCCAATGGCCGTCCCTCATTCTTGGTTTGAGGCAAGTTGGAACAACGCGAAATTCTATTTTGTCATGAAGCTCTGGCATAAGAATTAAATTGCGTTGAGCTTCGATGATGATTTTTTTTGCTATGGAATGGGGCAATGGGGCCGGTAAAAAGGAGGCGACGCTTGCTGATACAGAAACATATGGTGTGCCGCCAATCATATGCATGAGGGGAACTGCGCGCAAATCTCGGTACCCGAAATTTGCCCGCGCGGAAGCCCACGCGGTATTAGTGAACAGGTGACGAAAGATGGAGGCGGCCAATGGTCTCGGCTTAGTTCCTATCAACTCGGCGGGGTTCACATCCGGCATGACTCCAAGAACTTCCCCTACGAGTCCCTGGCCGTTATTGAAGCTGTTGACGTCCTCGATCGACGCTTCAACGCAAGTCAGTGATTGGAGAAGCATGTCAAGGTGGCCTACGCTATATCCACATTTCCGCGGGGCTGTGATGGGCCGTACCTGGAAGATCACCACGGTTCCATTATTCGAGATCCCGAATTCGATATCTACCTCTTTAATGCCAACAATTTCGATCACTTCTTCTATTGCTGGCACCAAACAGCGGAGAGGCTCCGGTGCATCGTGGCCCGGTACAAATATGTAAGTGCGGGTGCCGTTTCCACCGGAAGTCACAACTGTGGTATCGCCGCTCTCATCGTAACTGACAATATAGTATGGAAGGCCAGATTCAGGGTCGCAAGTCATGACAACGCCACTTACTGCGATATCTTTGGCCATCGGTTGGACGAACACCTCGTCGGATGGCAATAGGGTGCCGTACGAAGAGAACACATCATCTATTGCTTGAATCAGTTGCTCATCGGTACGGACATTTAAGACAGAAAGGTACTGGCCGGCTTTAGATTGCTCCAGACTATCCTCGGATGCTGCGCTAGATCGAACTGCTAGAGGCTCCGATATTCCAAAAGATATCTTGATTAGTTTGGCAATCCTTGTGGAATTCGTGCTCCATTGTGCATGCGTCACACGATGAAGCGGATAAACGTCGAATTTCGAGGCGGCGGCTCTAAGTGCGATTAATGTTTTCGCTTTTGTGTTTTTGAAGGGGGCGGCGTCTGAGAAAATGCCCATTGAGGAAGTTGATTTGTCCAATTTATTGATCTCCAGGCTAATAATATGTTTCCGTGTTTGGGTGTGATTTGTGGTCCGAATAGGACGTTGTTGCATAGATCCGGGGTCGGTTGGGCTGACGTTTACGCGCAACGCGCTGGACCGCTGGCTCTGTTAACTTCTGACGAAGCGGCGTAGTAAGCCCAGTCGCCCAAGCGTGGCCACCCGCTCGTCTATACGGATGCGCTGATCCAGGGTCTGCTCGGTCTCAAGCAGGTGTTCCACCTGCCGCTGCGCGCGCTGCAAGGCTTCGCGCAGAGCTTGCGCACCCTGGCCTTCCCAACGTTGCCAGTGCCGAACTACACGACATTGAGCCGCCGCGCGCAGAATCTGAACGTCGTGCTGCCCGCCTCGCGTACCGGCGAGCTGCTGCATCTGGTGATCGACAGCACTGGGCTGAAGCTTTACGGCGAAGGCGAGTGGAAGGTTCGCAAGCACGGTTGGTCCAAGCGCCGGATTTGGCGCAAGGTCCATCTCGCCATGGATGCGAACACCGGCCAAATCCGTGCCGCGCTGATGACCCATCAGGACGTTGGCGATGGCGAAGTGTTGGCCGACCTGCTCGATCAAATCCCCGCTGATACACCGATCGATACCATCGGAGGCGACGGCGCTTACGACAGCAAGCCGTGCCATGCGGCGATTGTCGCGCGGGATGCACAGCCCTCGATTCCACCACGCGATGGAGCGAAGCCATGGTCCGAAAGTACGCCGGGTGCAGCCTGGCGTAACGAGGCCATCGATGTCATCGAGAAGAGCAGTCGACGCGAATGGAAAGCCGCCAGCGGCTACCACCGGCGCTCGCTGGCCGAGACCCTGATGTACCGCCTCAAGACGCTGACGGGACACAGTCTGTGGGCACGCGAAATCGGCTCGCAGGCCACCGAAGTGGCCATCCGTGCGGGCGTGCTCAACCGCATGGTCGCGCTCGCTCGCCCGCAATCCGTCTGTATCACCTGAGTTCAGCCTCACCGAGGAGCCCCTGTTTTCAATCTCGATTTATGCAACAACGCCT
>NZ_AUFE01000131.1 GCF_000426345.1 Cupriavidus phytohabitans
GCCCGGACCATCTGGTCGGTGCTAGCAAGGGATACGAGATACACGGCACCCGCCATGGCTGTATAGCCAGGTGCGTGCCCCCGACAATCCGTCTGAACTGACTTGTTCTCAAGGAGCGCAAGCATTGATCGCATGATGGCTAACAGGTTGGACCGGGGCGAGGAAAACCCGATAGGGAATGTGAGCAGCAACGCTCGATGATCAGATGAGGACCTCGCCAGCGAATTCCATATGGGCCAGCAGGCTGAGCGGCCTGCACAAAAGGGCCGGACATAAGCGTGCTGCCTTCACCTGTCGACCACCATGTCAATCGGCTTGCAATCCGGGAGGCGTCCACATAAGCGTTACCCTAGAGCCGGATTGCCGCAAGGCCGAGCCGGCTAGCGACTTTTGGAGCGCACTCGACGAACTACTGCTCAGCGTCTTGCCTGCACTTGAGGCGACCTGCGGAGATGTTCTTTTGCTATTCGAAGCCACGGCTACTGCTCAAAGCGCTCCAGGATGGTAGGAGTCGGGCCTTCCGCTTTCCCATACGTGCAAAAAGGCAAAGGCCCGCCGCGCACCGAATCCAGGTACGTGGCGGGCCGGTTTCAATACTTGCGGCGCATTTGCGCCGCCGGTACTTGCAGCGTGTTTCGATCAGCCGTTCGCGTAGACCACCTTGGCCTTGCGCGCTTCCGCCTGCAGGCGGGTGAAAACGTTCTGCACGCCGGCGATCACGTACTTCACGTCGTTGGCAAAGCCCGGGCTCTGGGTACCCTGTTCGCGGTCAATGAGGTCGCGTTCCAGTTAGTCGGTCAGCTTGATGTCGGATTGGATGTTCATGGCGCCGTCTTCTTATGGGGATTATCCTCACGGGTTTTCCCTTAATCTAGCAGACGTGATGCGGCATTGCACAAATTTGTTGGTCCCTTTGCCTCAAGTGGCGGACGCAGGCGCGAGCCACGCTCATGCATTGGGTAACTCATACCGCACTTAACGTCTGTCTTTTTACGAAGGAGGTCGAGTTGCGACAGACTATGCCGTGTCCAATTCCCATAACCGCACAAAAAAACATTTGCAAATCAATAAATTAATCGCGGAGAAATTGCGACACGGAATGCCTTGTCTAAAAAGGAATGCGCCATCTTTTGCCCTGTGGAAGGCATAGAACGCATGGCGCATGAAGATCATTTCCGCCAAAATCGCGCCATTCCTTGCCCTGTATTGCGCCAACGATTGCCTAGGTTTCTCAAAATGGGAAGTCAGGCAATTCGTGGCTGAAATGCCACGTTATGCTTGCATGTAAGAAGTGTTGCATTATCCTTATTCGTCACTTTTCTGAACAACGCGGTCCTAAACGTGCACGATTAGCATCTAAATCGCCCCGGGACACCGCGCTCATGGAAGCCGGCACCAGTGTTATCCCTACATCTGCGGCGACCTGCCCCAGGGCTGTTTGCAGTTCATTGGCCTCGAGCGCCACGCGCAGTTGCAGCCCTTGGGCGCTAGGCCTTCCGGGGTCAGGGCGCGGCGGTGGGGGGCAGGCCGGTTCTGCGGCAAGGCCGCCACTAGGTGTTCGGCCAGCACGACCTGCTGGTGGATGGCGGGATCGTTGATGGCGATGCGGCCGAAGCCCAGATCGATACGCCCCGATTTGAGCGCTTCCACCTGCTCGACGGTAATCATTTCCGCGCCGGCAGCACGCCATACAGCACGGACGGCACGAAGCCGATGCCGAACCACCGTTTCTCCTGCTGACCGATACGCCGAGTGCTTTCGATGGTCTCTTCCAGCCGCTTAGTGAGCAGCATGGTCTGCTCCAGCAGAAAGCGCCCAGCCTCAGTCAGCCGCAGGCCGCGGCCAACCCGGTCGAACAGCGCCACGCCGACTTCTTCCTCAAGTTGCCTGATCTGGCGTGACAGCGGCGGCTGGGCCATATGAAGGCGCTCTGCCGCCTGGGTGACGTTCAGTTCTTGGGCAACGGTGTGGAAATACCGGAGACGGCGCAGTTCCAAGCCATACCTTCAGGGTATCGAATCAGACATGGTCGGTTGTGGACAATCCAAAGTCAAGCCACATATTTATCCTCGGCTCGAGTTGCAACTATAAAAGTATGGCGACACGATTGCCTCAGTGGAAGGCAATCTTGGCGGACTTGCTCACCTGATCGACCGTCAATACGGTCGTAAGCCAAGGCTACGCGTTCCAACTCTGGAACATGATTTCCATTCGGGGTCGTCTTGTTCCTCGGCTTACCGACGCGCACACTGTTCTTGCCGGCCTGCAGAGCCGGGCCCCGGTCCGGCCCCGGACGGGCGCATCTTTCGCTTCCTATCGGCCCACGTCCCGGCCTTCCAGCGAGGCGAACGATTCATCCCATCTCACGGAGACTCGCATGACACATGGATTCAAGCGCCTTGGCTTGCTGCTTGCGATACTAAGCCTCTCGCTAAGCTGCGCAGTGGCGCAGGCGCAGGCCAGCCGCCAGTACCAGAAGGTTCGGTTTTCCCTCAATCCAGCGCAGATCATCTACCTGCCGCTCTTCCTCGCGGTCGAACGCGGTTACTTCCGCGCGGAGGGCCTCGATGTGCAGGTCATGCCGTACAAGGGGTCAGCCAACAGTCAGATGCCCTTGCTCGCGCGCGGCGACGTCGATATCAGCGCGGTAATCGCGGGGCCTGCGATGTTCAATCAGTTCTCCGAAGGCTTCAATATCAAGCTGATCTCTACCCTCACCGAGCCGAAGCAGGGCTATCGCGACGGCGCCGTGCTGGTCGTCCGCAAGGATCTATGGGATGCGGCCGCGATTCGCAAACTGCAGGACCTCAAGGGCCGCAAGGTCGACGGTGCGGTTGAAGGCAATCCGGTCGATTTCCTGCTGCGCAGCGCGCTGTACAGTGCAGACCTGAAGAAATCTGACGTAACCCTGTCGTACAAGCCGCGCACTCCCGGCGACACCCCGGAGATCCTGCGCCAGAAGGTGGTCGATGTGGCAGGCGTCAGCGAGCCCACCGCGACGCTGATCGAGAGCCGGGGCATTGGCGTTCGCTGGCTGTCCTACAAGGATGTGGTGCCGTGGTACCAGGAAAGCTACCTTGCTTCGTCCGAGGCCTTCCTGCGCGATCACCCCGCCGCGGTCAGCAGCTTCCTCACGGCGTACCTCAAAGCCGTGCGCGAAGTCGCGAAAGCCAGAGGCCAATGGACGCCCGAGTTGCTGGCCCTTGCGGCCAAATGGACCGGGTTGCCGGAGGATCTGCTGCGCAGTGTGGGCGGCATTCCCTACTGGAACGAAAAGGCGGGGATCCGGCTGGAGTCGTTGGCGCGCGTGCAACGCTTCTGGGTCGAGTCCGGACTCGTCAAGAAGCCAATCGATCCGGCCAAGGTCGTGGATATGACCCAGCTGGAGCGAGCGCGCCAGGCTGCGGGCGCACACTGATATGCAAGCCTCATCTCAGCCAACTACGGGCCGTACCCAGCCCACACTATGCACCCACCAATACGTCGGAGGCGATTTCCGCCATCCCGACGGACCACGACCCACGGAGACAACGCACATGAGTACAAGCACCCTGGCTGCTGCACCGCCAACAGGCGGTGCAACGCTGACTGAGATCGGGCGGCGCAGCGGCCGTATCGAACTCAGCAACCTCACCAAGGTTTTCGAGACCGCAGCCGGGTACATGACGGCGCTCAGCCGGGTGGACCTTACCATCCACGAAGGCGAATTTCTCTGCCTGGTAGGGCCGAGCGGCTGTGGCAAGACCACACTGCTGCGCGTGCTGGCCGGGCTTGAAATGCAGTCAACCGGAACCATGCATTGCAACATCAGCGCCAATGGCGGCTCCTTGCGCTCGATGGTATTCCAGGGGAACGGCGTGTTTCCGTGGATGACCGTACTCGACAACGCGGCCTACGGCCTAGCCGCGCGCAAGGTTGGCAGAAGCGAGCGCAATGCCATCGCGCGCGAATATCTCGACAAACTTGGCTTGCTCGCATTTGAGAACGCCTACCCGCGTGAGCTGTCGGGCGGCATGCTCCAGCGCGTGAACCTGGCGCGGGCGTTTGCGAACGATCCGGCGATCTTGCTGATGGACGAGCCTTTTGGCGCGCTTGACGAGCAGACGAAGATGCTGGCGTATGAGGACCTGCTTGCGCTTTGGGAGGGCAGTCGCAAGACCGTGGTCTTCATCACCCACAACCTCGATGAGGCCATTATCCTTGGCGACCGGGTGGCAGTCATGGGCAAGCGGCCAGGCCGCATCAAGGACATCATCGATGTCAGGCTGCCTCGCCCACGCAATGTGCTGGACATGCAGAACGACCGCGAGTTTATCGAGGTCCGGCGCCGCATCTGGAACAGTCTGCGCGAAGAAGTCATTTCGCTGCGCAGCGAGCTGAAGGCAAAGGGAGAAAACCATGAATGACGCCCTCGGAAACACTCCCGTCAACCCGCTGCCGCGGACTACGCGAGGTATCAAGCTGCCACGACCGGAACTGATGTTCTCGGTACTGAGCCCACTGGCCCTGCTTGTACTATGGGAGCTGTGCTCACGGCTCGGCGTATTCGATGAACGTATCCTGCCGGCGCCGACAGTCGTGCTCGGGACCCTGGCGGAGCTCGCGCGCGAAGGCGGCCTCTACGAGCATATCGGGCAGACCGCCTGGCGCTTCGCGCTGGGAATGCTGCTTGGAACGATACCGGGAATCTTCCTCGGGCTCAGCATGGGCATGTTCCGCTGGTGCCGCGTGCTGGTCCAGCCGATCGTTACGGTGCTCTACCCGCTGCCCCGCATCGCGCTTTTTCCGCTGTTTCTGATCCTACTCGGTCTCAACGAGAAGTCGAACATCCTGATGATCGCGCTCGGGCCGTTTTTCACCATGGTGATCTGCACCATGGCTGGTGTGATGAGCATCGACACCATCTACAAGGATGTCGCCAGGAGCTTCGAGACGCGGTCGCGAGACCTCTACTTGCGAGTGATGCTTCCCGCCGCGATGCCGGTCATCATGAGCGGCGTCCACATTTCGGTCGGCCTGGCGCTGATGAGTACCACCGCGGTCGAATATCTCAATGCCGAGAAGGGTCTTGGCTACCTGATCTGGCAGTCCTGGCAGATCCTGTCGCTCAAGCTCTCGCTGGCGGCGCTGCTTGCCGCAGGCATCATGGGGGCCGTGATCTTCGCGCTATTCCAACAACTCGAACGGCGCCTTATTCCGTGGCAGCCGCCCAGCCGGTGAGCGCGAACCGGCTGGGGAACTATCCGGCTCCCTCGGAGACGCTTCCGTGGAGCCGGCAGCAATATCTGCTTACACGTGCAACTCGCCACATCTTGGTAAGGGCCCCGTGAACCCCTTTTGACAGGGCTAAGCAGCGAGAGCGGAAGCGGACCAGCGAGGGGACAGGAGTTCAGCGATGTCCGAGGTCTTCTGGGCTGGGAGTCATGCCAGCACGCTTTTCCGGTAGGCGAAGGAATCGTGCCCGGTGAGCTTGGCCGACTGGACCAGGCTCATGATCGCAGCCGCCCGCTGGCGGCACGCAGGGGTCCGATTAACAGCTAGTTTGATCTCCTAGATCGAGGCTGTAGTCCATAGCAACGTCCGATGGCGGAACCCTCGGGCACCCGCCGCCTTTGCTCGTCAAGCCAGAGAGGCAGCGCGTCCAGGATTGGCCCGGCCCGCGGTTATCGCATATCCGGGCGCAATGCTGGCTCCGCGTCCCTCACCTCTCGCTTGATCTCGTATAGCCCGGCAATGAAGCGCAGCGCCTGGCCGGCCAACTCGCTCGTGTGCTTGTCGTGCAGCAAAATACTTGCGGCATGCTTGCGTCACGCACCCGATCTCAATGATGCCGCTTGCCGAAGGTGACGTTGTACCCGGTGGAAGTCATCGCACACCAGCTACCTTGCCAGCTGCAGGAACGCCCGGGCATGTTCCCCGCTGCGGCTCGGGGCAAACTGATAGACCACTGCTCGCAACGACGAGATTGGCTCGGCGCGTAGGCCCACAGATAGGTACTGTGTCTTGCCATCGCCTGGCGAGAGCACCTGGACATCGTCGGCGTGCCGCGCGCTCTGCGTCAGACCTCCTGCTGCAGCGCGTCCACCAGCAGTTGCAATTGCACACCGCGGATGCCGACCCAAGCGCCCAGGGTCGATTGCGGGATCGCCGAGCCGGCACATGCCTTACGTTCTTGCCGATAGAGACGAGGATTGGTCACCGAATCTGGACACGAGCGTATGCGCCAGCAGCCCCCGCGGTGGGGATGCCCTTGTCGATGACGTGCGGAGAACCGGGGCCTGCGGGAGGGTCTCGCGTTGCGCGCGTACCCACTTACCCCAGATATGGGCGTTCGACCGTGAACACGCCAGGAGTGTAGTCCAGCTTCTCGCTGACGTCTTCGCCGATGCGCTTGAGCGCGCAGCCGCACGCGCAAGTCCCGGACTCTGGCTCGTGATGGATCCAAGTTCGCGGTAACTAGGGCGGCAGCGGCTTGCGTCTCGGCTTGTTCTTGGGCTCCGCCTTGGACGACGGGAGCAGAGCTTCCAGCTCCGCCTCGATCGCCTCACGGTCCGCATCATGATGCCTCTTCCAGCAGGCTGGCCTGCGCCGGCGACTGTTGCCCGCTACGCTTGCCGAACTTCCAGCGCTTGCGCGGGGCCAGTTCGCGTGAGCTGCTCGATCTTGGTCTGCCGGTAGCGTGGTTCTTCCGGATCGCGAGCATTAGCGCGTCCTGCTGCTCGATCTGCGCTCACACCGCCGCAGTAAACTCGCGCAGTTGCTGTGGGCTCAGGTCGCCCAGGTGCTCGGCAGAATTCATGTTCCGAATCTTGCCTGCACCCAGACCATCGGCAAAGCCCCAATGTACGTTGCTGCCTTGTGCCAAGCCACTACTACAGCACCGTGATCGCTCCATCTTAACCCAGGCGTTTCCAAGGCGGCCCAACACCAGTGCATCCAGTTGCTACCAGCACAATCGTGTGCCGTCGGTCCAAATGAAACGATGCCGTCGTATACCGGAAACTTCATGCGAGTGGCACACTTCTTGGCAAAGGAATAAGCATGGTGCGACCAGGCAGTCCCAAATACCTTCACCACCCGCGCCAGCACCGTGTCGGTCCCCGCGCGCATGTCCAGCGGCTCAGTAGCTCGACTCGGATCAACGCAGCCACCCCTGCTGCCACTCGGCTCACTCTGCTGCCGCCAATCCCAGCGAATGAATACTGGCCGTCGACGCCCCCGCGCTGCGTTTCGATCTGTATATCCGGCATCGCAGGCCGTGTCGGCGCGATCTCCTCGATAGTTCACATGTCCATCCAGGGTCTAGTCTTACTGTGTCATAAAAAATAGTGCATTATATGGACTTCTTCATTAAAGGTGGAAGTGCATGAGCACACGTGACCGATTTGCGGATTAC
>NZ_AUFE01000132.1 GCF_000426345.1 Cupriavidus phytohabitans
TTGCCGGCTGGCGAGATCTGCCGGATCAGCCGGACTGCAAGCGTTCTTGGTGCAAATTGCGATTTTTCTTGGCGGCTTATCTTGGGTGGATTGGGCTACCACCTGGCCGGCCGGGTTTCGGGCGATTCCACCGTGGCTTTTGCCTGGGCCTATTGCATGGCGCTCGAGTCAGCCTGGCGCTGCGCGCCTCCGCCGCGGGCAAACTGGCTTCGCGCCCTGATGCTCGAGCGTGAGCGGATTGCCAATCATCTGGGTGACCTGGGCGCCCTGGGCAATGATGCGGGGCTGGCCTTCGGCCTGGCGCAATTCTCGCGCTTGCGCGAAGACTGGCAGCGGCTGGCCGGAGAGGCTTTCGGCCACCGGCTGATGATGGACGCTGTGGTACCAGGCGGCGTTGCGCGCGACCTTATGCCAGCCATGCTTGAGCGCCTGTGTCAGCAGTGCGACAACATCGAGCGGGAAGTACGCGTGCTGCGCGTGGTGTACGACGAGCATGCGGGCCTGCAGGACCGCTTTCTTGGGGCGGGCCGCGTCACGCCACAGCTTGCTGCACAGCTTGGGCTGACCGGGCTGGCCGGACGTGCCAGCGGCCACGCGGCGGACCTGCGCCGCGACCATGCCTGGCTGCCCTACGATAGCCTCGCCGTGAAAATGGCCACGCACCGCGGCGGCGATGTCGCCGCCCGCGTGGCCGTGCGATTCGATGAACTGCTGGAGTCGCTGCGGCTGATCCGTGCCATCTGTGCAGGCCTGCCGGACGGCACCACGCGAATCTTGCCGCAAGCGCCCGCTGGTGCCGCCATCGGAGTGGGATGGGTGGAGGGCTGGCGTGGCGAAGTCCTCGTCGCGCTCGAACTTGCCGATGACGGCAGCATCCTCCGCTGCCATTGCCACGACCCGTCGTGGCAGAACTGGCCGGTGCTCGAACACGCCATCATCGGCAACATCGTGCCGGACTTTCCGCTGATCAACAAATCCTTCAACCTCAGCTACTCGGGGCACGATCTCTGATGTGGCAAATCCTCAAGCAGATTGCCCGCACCGGCATTGTCACCGAGCCTGCGCCGTCCAACGCGGCAGACGAGGCCCCCTCTATCCAGCACATCCACCGGGAACTGCTCGACATTCTCGGCCAGGCGTTGACAATCCGGCAGGTCGACGCAGGGTCGTGTAATGGCTGTGAGCTTGAGATCCACGCGCTCGGTAATCCTTACTACAACATCGAAGGTCTTGGCATCAAGTTCGTCGCCAGCCCGCGCCACGCCGACATGCTGCTGGTAACCGGACCGGTCTCGCGTCATATGGAAGAGGCCCTGCGGCGCACCTACGCAGCGACCCCAGAGCCGAAACTGGTAGTGGCGGTAGGCGACTGTGGCTGCACCGGCGGGATCTTCGGGGAGAGCTATGCGAGCTGCGGCCGTGTCGCCAACGTGATCCCGGTCGACGTAGCCGTGCCGGGCTGTCCACCGCCGCCCATAGCGATCCTGCGCGGAATTCTGAGCGCCGTGCGGCAGCGCCAGACCGATCCCGCGCGGCGCTAGCGATGTAGCTCGCGAGGGAGCGTTGAGCGATGCCCGGCATATTGCCAGGCTGGGCTCAGCACGCAAACTTCGACACTGGTTGGCACTAAGGAGAGCGCGCCTACGCAAAGCATCGTCCGCACTGCCACAGTGGCCGCTCGACTGTGCCTTGCGAACCGGGTGCTATCCATATGGCACGACTGCCTAACGCCCGTCGCTCACGGGCGTGCCGCGAACCACACCTGGTTGCCATGCGGACCGGACAATGCGTGCGAACCCCTATACCTGGGCACCGGCTGGTTCTTTCCTACTATCACTCACGTTCGTTCGCCGCCAACCTAGCCGCGCCGACCTTCGGCTTGGTGGCGTAGTCCACCTCATATTGCTCCAAATAGTCGCGAATCATCTGGCGAACAATCTGGGATGGCGTCTGGTCTTGGGCGGCGCACAGCGCCTCAAAGGCCTTCTTCTTCACCGGGTCGATCAATACGGTCAGACGGGCAGTCTTGGATTCCATGCGTTTTGGAGTGTCATTGTGTAATAATGGCATTATCATTATATATGACTACAAGACCCGCTACACATCCCGCCGAGAGCGCCCCGCTGCGACTCCGGAAGTCCGGGTATGAGGAGACGCGCGTGCCAGGCAGTGCAATACGCGGCTCCAGAACAGATGAGCCTTGAGGTTCACTATTTTTTTGATGAGGGCGCAGTGGTAGAAGTGACGATAGAGGTGACCGCCAAGAACGGATTTCAGGGACGGAATTCCGCGCGATTGGCTTTCACGGCCAATCAGTTTGAGTGCCAGACCCTGCTCACAAGTGGCCCCTGGATCGCAAATGCGAAGGACGTGATGGAGGTCATGCGCTTGTCCGCGCGGGTGGGGACGCATGTACGCATCCAGGCGGACGGCGTGGACGAGGCCGCCGCCGTCGTTACCATCGCGGCATTGTTAAGGGGCGAGGCGCTCCCCAAGTCTCTCTAATGGAAATGGACAGATGCACGCCGACCGCACCTCATTCCAGGCCTATCTGAAATTCCTTGCCGAGGCGACCCGCGACGGTACGCCCCAAGTGTTGGAAACCCAGCACGCCCTATCGCTGCATTTCGATGCGCTGGCCACCCAAAGCTTCATGTCGCGCAAGGATCCCGACAAGCTCGTGCTGGGTTACACCCGCACGATGATGGGATTCCTGCTATTGCATCCGACTCCCGCCAGAATCTCGATGATCGGCCTGGGTGGCGGTTCACTTGCCAAGTACTGCTACCGGCATCTACCCAACACCAAGATTGTGGCAATTGAAATCAATCCGGCGGTCATCGCCCTGCGCGAGCAGTTCCAGATCCCGCCGGACGACGAACGACTCGAGATTGTTTGCGCGGATGGCGCCGAATATGTCGCGAACCAGAATGCGCGACCGGACGTCATCCTGGTGGACGGGTTCCTGGCCGACGGCATGCCGGTACAGCTTGGCACGGCGGACTTTTATGCCGCCTGTCATGCACGCCTGGCCGATACTGGTGTGCTGGTCGCGAATTTTCTCGAAAGCGATCCCGATATCCCCTTCTATCTGGAGGAAGTCAGCGCCGTGTTCGGCAAATCAATGTCGATTTCTCTTTCCGAAGACAGTGCAAACTACACGCTGTTCGCCTGGAAGGGGGCACACAAGCTGCCCGCTCTGGAAGCACTGATGGCGCGGGCGCGCATCCTGGAAACGGCGCATTCGCTGAACCTGACTGCAGGCGCTCGCCGCCTGAAAGGCGGCGAGCGCCTGGCATCGGATCGCGCCGCCCGGACCAAGCTGGCAAGGCGGCAGGTCCGGTATTGACAAGCCCTTCCCCCCGTGCAGGCCTCCTCACCAATGCAACCATGCCCATCCTGTACTTGCGTAAGCTGACTGGGAAGGTGCGCAGTCCCGACAGCAATCGGCAACTGGCCTGCTACCTGGCCTTTGTGGCCGGAGCGACCAACGCGGGCGGCTTCCTGGCCGTGCAGCAGTACACCTCGCACATGTCGGGGATTGTGTCCGCCATGGCAGACAACCTGGCGCTTGGCAGTTTCTGGCTGATGTTGGATGGCCTGGGGGCGATGCTGTCGTTTCTGGCGGGCGCCGCCTGGTCAGCGGTGCTGATTAACTGGGGTCGGCGCGAGCACCTGCATAGCGAATACGCATTGCCGCTCATGCTGGAAGCCGCGCTGTTGGTGTGTTTTGGCCTGCTTGGAAGCAATCTCGAGCACCACGAATGGTTGTTCGTGCCGGCAACGGTCATGGTGCTCTGTTTCATCATGGGCTTACAAAATGCCATGGTCACCAAGCTGTCGAACGCCGAGATCCGCACCACGCACGTGACCGGCATGGTTACTGACATCGGGATAGAACTGGGCAAGCTGTTCTATTGCAACCTGTCCAGAGCCGATTCGAGCAAGCCACCGGTGCTCGCCAATCGGCACAAACTACGGGTACTTATCACGCTTGTCGCATTGTTCTTTGCCGGTGGCATCGTTGGCGCCTTGGGGTTCAAGCACGTCGGGTTCAGCGCCACGCTTGCGCTGGCAACCCTGCTGCTCGCCCTCGCGGCAGTCCCGGTGCTCGACGATGTGCGCCTGCACTTGTGGCGCCGGGACCTTCTGCCTCATTTGACCGCACGTTCCCGGCGTTGGGCTCGCGCAGTCAAAGAAGATGTGCACGCGGTGTGGCTGGCTGCGCAAGATCCCCGCACGCCATGGTATGCGAAAGCACTGGCCTTGCTGGTCGCCGCTTATGCCATGTCGCCTATTGACCTGATTCCCGATTTCATTCCCGTACTTGGCTTTCTGGATGACGTGGTGGTGGTGCCGCTCGGCTTGTTGCTGGCAATACGATGGATTCCGCTTGAGGTGATGCGCGAGCATCGTGCAGCGGCCGCGGCGGCCGCCAATCGCCCGGTCAGCCACGTTGCGGCGCTGGTGATCGTGACGCTCTGGGCCATTGCCGCGGTGTCGGCATTGATCTGGCTCGTGCAACATCTGCCCGGGCGGGGAGGCACCTGAAACGACGGCCCGATCAGGCCCAGCCATCGGCCAGTGCCACGGCGAAGTCACGGTCCGGCTGTCGCTGGGGCAGAAATGAAGCGCTTTGCGAAGCCTTTGGCGAGAGCGAGGCACAGGATCGCGCGGCGAGCGCGCATGAGATGAGCGAGAACTTACGTACGAACCTGCTTGCACTAATCGCTCTTGGCAAAGAGCGCGGTTTCCTCACGCGTGGTGAGCTGAGCGATCAGCTTCCGGATTGCGACGAAACATCAGCTGTCATCGACCGGACGCTGGCGATGTTGGCCGATCTCGGCATCGAGGTCGTCGACCGAGCGCCAACGGAAGCTCCAGCATGGCTGACTCAGGATGCGGCACCCTCCGCAAATGAGGAGGATGTCGCAGAGGAAGCCGCCGCGGCCATCACGCAGAGCGACGGTCGACTGACTCGCACGACCGATCCCACGCAAATGTACCTGCGAGAGATCGGTGCAATCCCTCTTCTGACGCGCGAGGACGAGGTGGCCATCGCCCGGCGGATCGAAGACGCGCTGGCGGAAATGATGGCGGCGATGGTGGCTTGCCCCGTTGTGCTTTCCGAACTCCTGGCGATGGCCGTCCGGGTGGCCCGCGATGAGATGGCATTTGAGGATCTGGTCGACCACATTGTGGAGCCGCGAGCCGAGCCAGGCGGTAGCCTGCTACCAGAAGCGCAGGCGCAGACCGATGCCGAGCCGGAGGATGACGACACAGGACTCGACGATGGCGATCGGGGGCCGACGACTTCTGCTGATAGCGAATCCGTCCGGTTGCGGGGCATTGGCTTGGAGAGGTTTGCAGCGATCCGGTGTCAGGCCGATGCGCTTGCCAGCGTCGCTCGCTGCCCAGAGTCCGAGTCCGACCCCACCCAATATGTCAGGGTGCTGACCACCCTCCAATCTGAGCTCGCGGCATTTCGCTTTAGCCCGCCTGCTATTGTGGAGCTCACGCAGATCCTTGACGCGTTGATCGAGGAGGTCCGTCAGGTGGAGCGCCGCGTCGCCAAGATCCTGATCGACCAATGCGGCATGACGCGCGAATTGTTTCTTGAGCGATTCAGAGATCAAGCCGCGAATCTGGACTGGATGAATGCGCTCGCGGCGGAGAACCCTGCCATTCGCGCTCACCTGATCAGATGGGCGCCGGAAGTGCGAGCGCTTCAGCAAGAGTTGCGCGCCGTGGAAACTCGCGCCGCGATGCCGCTGGGAGATCTGCGGGAAACCGCCAAACGAGTGGCGAAGGCGAAGACGAAAGCCCTGCAAGCCCGGTCTGAGATGATCGGGGCCAATCTCAGACTGGTGGTCTCCATCGCCAAAAAATATCAGAATCGTGGCTTGCCGTTGCCGGATCTCATCCAAGAGGGAAATATCGGCCTCATGCGGGCGGTGGACAAATTCGATTATCGGCGCGGTTACAAGTTCTCGACCTACGCGACCTGGTGGATCCGGCAGGCGGTCATCCGTGCCATCGCCGATAAGGCGCCCTCCATCCGTATTCCGATGCATTTGGTCGAGGCCATTGGCAAGATCAACCGGCATTCGCGCGAGATCTTCCGGGAAACCGGCGCCATGCCAACGCCGTCCATGTTGGCTGCCCGTTTGGCGATGAGCGAGAAACAGATCAAATCCATCCTGAATCTCGTCAAGCAGCCGATCTCGCTGGAGACCCCATTGGGGGAAAGCGGGGATGCGCTACTAGGAGACACCTTGGCTGACGAGGACACGATATCGCCAGTGGACGCGGCGACCCAAGCGGCACTCCAGCAGGAAATGGAAGCCGTCCTGGCAAGGCTAACCTCGCGCGAGGCAAAGATCTTGCGCATGCGCTTTGGCGTGGGGCTGCAGACCGACTATACGCTGGATGAAATCGGCGCGCAGTTCGGCCTGACGCGCGAGCGCATCCGCCAACTAGAATCCCAGGCATTGCGAAAGTTGCGCAAACCTGAGCTGACGACACGGTTCGATGGCTTCGTAGAGAGAAAAACATGAGCGACGAACAGTATCACCGTGCCGTGGACCTGATCCACTTGCTGTACGCAGCACTGGTCGGCCTGATGACGCCCGGCGGAGGCGAGGAAGCCGGTGAGCTGGCCGAGAGCGCTATGCAAGAGGCGTCGGAATTCCTCGGACTACCGCCGGGGAAGCGGTAGTTGAATTATTTAGATCGCGGCGCACAGCTGGGTAAACGTAGTGCGCAACCTTCCGCGAGCTAAAGTCGAAACTGGTGTACAGGCGGGGAATTTGAGGCGCGGAGTAGAGGGCGGTGGAGCTTTCCGCTGAGAATCTGATTGTCGAGATCGGAAACCAGCACAAGAAAGGTCCACCATGAGCAAGGATAAAGGGAAAGAAGCAGTCGGTCTATCGGAAATCGGGCTTGGGCTCGAGGTAGAATTCCAGGGAATACTGGCAGGCGTCGGAGCACTGGGTAGTTGCATGGCGGAATTGTGGCGGTGGGAAGGATGGGGGAGTTGGACCCAATCCACCCAAGTTACTGTAAGCATCAACAAGCCTTATAAGCGGCATGTCGATGAGGCTTTGGGCGAGGCGGACGAGGTTTGTTGCGATCCGGTCGCACGCGATGGGCACGTGTTGCGATCAAAGCCAAGGTCTCATTCAGGGCAGCCTTGGCCCAGCGCAAGCCGAGCAGCGCCGCTGACAGGACAGGTTTGAGAGCCGTGATGGCGAAGGTTCGGTTGATACGACGGTCCGAGTCAATCTCATGTTCCTGCGCGGCGCTGAGGCAGCATAGGGCGTGCAAGTTGTCGCTGAGGATTTTGGCGCCGAAGTCCTGCCTC
>NZ_AUFE01000133.1 GCF_000426345.1 Cupriavidus phytohabitans
CCCCGCCTGTACACCAGTTTCGACTTTAGCTCATGTGGTGATCTCTACTGGCCAAGTTCGACGAATCGGAAATAGGATACACACATATGGACGCCCATGAAATTCCTTAATCGCCGTTGCCGGTGATATTCACAATTTACGATCTCTACCAGCTTTTCGACCGCTTCCAAGCGTCGCCCAGCACGCTGCGAAAGGTTTGAGCATCTTTTGCACAGCGCATCTCAAAGAAGGTGTCTTTTGAGTTGAGCAGCCATTTGTTCGTAGCATCATCCGACGATACTAGGCGGGAAGCTACACGAAGGGCCGCGCTCTTGATTCCTGAGCTCGAACGTCACGGCCGCCGGTCATCCCGCTACGGGAACAGTCAGTTCTCCCACCATCAGGCAGCCTCGCATCCAGGCCAGCGCGCTCCTGGCTCCGGCCGGTACGCGGACAGATTGAGGACCAGCCCCCGCAGGATCTGCAAAGTCGCCTCGTCGCGCGCGGCTAGCGACTGTACCAGGTCCTCTGGATTGGGTTGGCCCAATGCAAGGCGATACAGCAGCCGTTGATCCTGGAGCTGGGCGAACCGCAGCTCATCCTTCCCCAAAGGCAACCGGAACACGTAGCGGCTAATATGTGCGCCATCCGTCTGCCACCAGGGCCGCAACCCGGATTCGTCGCTGCATTGCTGATTAGCTAGTCGTTCGACTGCAGCCCATGGCGAAATGCGATCGCCTTCCTGCGCACCAAGGACCTCCTCACGCAACTGCGCTGCTAGCGCCCTACGCACCGCGAGACCCGCATATCGGTTAACCCGGCCCTCCCTTTGCTCGAGTTCGACCGGCGTCGGGCATAGGTCCCAATGGGCAACTCGGGAGCACCAGGTATGGAAGTCGAGCCCTTCTTGGCCGACCGAGGTCGATGACAGAATATGGGGCCAGAACGGTGTGTTGAATGCCACACGTAGGTCGTCCGATCGAGCCAATGGACGGTCGGCTACTCCTTCCTTTGCGCCACGTTTGACATAGCCCTTATCGTCGGTCCCGCCGAACGGCACCGCCGCATGGCAGCGGATACGGATGCCCTTGGACCGCTGCTCATTGGGCTCCAGCCTCTGGAACGTGAATGCTCCCGCGCTCAGCTGAAATGTCTTGGTCAGGTCTTCAGCAAGCCTTGTGCTGCCACCTTCGACCGTCGGAAGTCGCATCCAGTAGTGCTCGTCCAACACTGACTCGAAGCAGCCGTCGACCATGATGGTGTGCACGGCCTCCACAACCTTCCCTTTGCTCCATTTAGCCCAGAAGACTGGTTCGTCAAGATATATGCGCAGACCGTTCCAGGATAGCGATACCAGCTGAGAGAGCTGACTCGGGGCCAGCGCGCCGGGATGATGGCGAAGCAGCGCCCTAGCACAAATCACCCCCGGGGCTGACAGCGCCATCTCGACCAAGTCGTCCAATTCGCGCGCGCTGATTGCCTTGAGCGGATCAACGGTACACCAGCTCTCTCGCATTTTCGCGACGCTCGCATCGCGCTCAGCCGGTCCCGACCAAGCGCCACGTACGTCCCGGGTGTACTCGAATCGACTTTCGATGGCGGCCAGTACTTTCCACACTGGCCGGTGCGTGGAACGTCGCGCCGGCTTGCGCTCGTCGGGCAGCTCGACTTTAGGTCCCAGCGCCGTACGAATCTGGACGCGTAGCTTCCGGCGAATTCTGTCAAGCGATCCGGAAATTCCGCCTGCGAGTGGGTCCGTCATTGCGGCCAGGAACGGCGAAGGGTGAAACAGCGCAAATAGCGGCATTTGCGGCTTGCTCGGTTGGAGGCGGCTAGCGCGCACCGCAAGTCGATAATCACGCTGACCAGCATGAAGTTCGGTCGCGTCAATGGCATAACTAGTGAGCGCTGCAATGCTTTGAGGTGTTGCCTTGAAACGGCTGAAGAGGAGTAGTTTCTCCGGCGCCCGACGTTTCCATGCGCCGCGGAGATCCCACCAACGCAGGGTAGGTGCAATCCAAGGCAAGGCAAGGCTTCCTGGGGGCGCTATCTTGTGCAACGCCCGCAGCTTCGGGTGCGGCCATGCTGTAGGGAGCTCAAGTCCATCGACCGCGCCTGAATCCAACTTCGGCCCGGTCAACTTGACGCGTCTGCGGCACTTCCACGCGTCATAGCGGGGACCAAGCGCCTGCGCTGGCAGGGGCACGGAGAGCCAGTACGCCAGAGCGTCCCCGCGGTCCTTGGGTTGGAACAGCGAGACGAGGCCACGATACGCCTTCATATCCGCAGGCAACAGCGGTGCCGTGCAGTGCTGGGTCTTGTACTCCGATGCTGCTGTGTCGTGTATCGCTCGCTCGGTGCGCGCCATCACTGACGTCATCTTGCGCTGAATCCTGTCACGCAGCTCGCGGGCATCGGATTCCAGCTCGCCCTGCAGCCCGGCGTTGCCGGCCGCCCGCGCGATGGCCTGCAGGAGTGCACCAAAGCTCTGAAAATCTTCGGCCAGGGCCTTGCTGAAGGTCGAGCTATCTTTCAGGAATGCCAGTAGCTCAAACAACTGCAGGTGGGCGTCCTCGCCAACGCTCGGATAGGGCGTGCCGGACAGCAGCAGGACTGCCGGGCGTATGTCATTCACGCCGGCGAAGAGCGCCCTGATCAGCCGATCTTTGCGTCCATCTACAGAGATCATCTCTCGGTATTTTTGGAACTCGTCCAGGATCACCAGGTCGGGAGGGTGTTGGAGCAAGGCGGCGTGCGAAAGCGCGCGACGTAGTCGCGTCAACAGAACACGGGCGGAGATCTGCGCTACTAATGTGCCGAAGTCATCCAGCACCTCACCAAACTCCTCGCGCATAGCATGCCGGAACAAACGGAAAAAATGAGCGGACAAATCGGCCGCCCGCTGCTCCATCCGCGAGCGCGCTTTCTTCCACGTCTCGACGCCGGCTGGCCGGCGCAGGTTGTCGTCGGGGATCTCGTCCGCCACCTTTGACAGAGCCCGTTTTAGGATCGCCATCAGAAAGGCTCTCTCGTCGACCCGCCCGCCGGTAGCGCCAGTTGTCTTGCCCGGAAAGGATGTTGCCGGTGTCAGCGCGAACAATTCGACCGGACCACGCAGACGCGGCGTCATCGGGACCAGAGATAGCCTTTCGGCGGGCGAGACAAGGTCGTGCGGCGTCATTTCCTGGAGCGCCGCAACCAGCCGATCGCGGTTCTGGTGCGCCACGCGCAGCCCATTCGTGATGTAGTAGACGATGACTGGGCGGCGCGAGTCAATTTTCTGACGATCGGCCACGAACGTGGTGATGATCTCCCGTGCAACCATCGTCTTCCCAAGGCCTGGTTCGTCTGCCACAAGGAAGCGTCGCATCCCCTTAGTGTCGCTAAGGATGGCGCAAGCTCGCCGGGCCGTAGCAGACTGGAACGGTTGGGCGCGCGCCGCCATCAGCGTAACCCCAATGACGCGTGGGCCAGGCTCCAGACTCGGCGCAATTCGTCCAGATGCTCTCTTTCGGCTTCCGCCTGGCCGGCAACCCGCAGCACAGCATCCGTGTACGCATCAACTCTGGCATAGGCAGCAGCGAAGGCCTCGGGGTCGCGTGCCCAGCAAGACAAAATCTCCTCCAGCGTTATTTGGGGGAACGCTCGCACCTTCCAGCGTGCGGGCTGTAGGCGCACTTCATCGTAGCCCCCCAAATCTTCGCCGTCATCATCCTTATCTTCGTCATCCCAGTTAGGCTCATCTGGATCGGCGCTGTTCCCATTCAACATGGCGCGCACCCAGGCGAGGAACTGTTGGGGACCCAGGTGCGCAGCAATTGCAGCTCGATCACGCCCAGGGGGGACGGCCGGTTCGATGACGAACTTCTGCAGCCACTCGCACACTTGTCCGGCCAGCGCCAGCTGAAAACGGACCAACCCGGTCTGCTCGGCCGCGGGCACGCTGCCAATCAGGACGATTCGTTGCCCCGCCGGCCACGGGACGGTCTCCGTCGTCGCCAGTCCGACCCGCAATTCCATCTCCACGCCAGACAGGGACGGAGCTTCGGCCGCGACCAACGTGAAAACGTCGCCATTACGCAGTAATAGAGCATCCAACGCCGCGGCTAACTGACGACGGCATTCCTCAAGCCGCTCAGCCACGTGGTCTGGCTCGATGGGTGCAATCCGCAACGCGGCGATCTCGACCGGTCGAGCCAGGCCTACTAAGTGTCTAAGGCCGTCTAGCATGGAGACTTCGCAATCGATTTCAGCGATGACCTCGACGTTCCCGTTGCCCCATCCCCGTTGGGTCGCGTTCGCGCTTCCAACCCAAAGCTTAGCGTTACGTCCAGTCACCAGCGCGATGACTTTTGCGTGAAGGCCGAATGGCACGACTTCATCCTCCTGCAGGGTGCCCATAGCCGTCGCGTCCAGTATGTCGGCCGGCTGGGGCACACTCGCATCGGGTTCCGGCTGATCGTAAACGTAAACAAACCTTCCGAATTTTTCGAGGGGGAAGCCGGCCTGGCTGGCGAGCTTGCGTGCCGCCATTTCCGTCGACACGAGGATCCGGGCGGAATGTTCATCCCCCCAGGTACCTATGCGTTTTATAAAAGTGCCATCCAGGAATGGGCTGACTACGAAGATTTCATCTGCCCGAGCCACATCAGGCAGCTGCACTAGCGTTTCATGATCGCGCTTGAGAGTAATCCGCTTGACTTTGACTCCAGGCGGCATGATCCACTTCAAGCCTTTCAACTGCTCTGCGATGGCATTGGGAGCCACCCCTGGAATTCCTGCGAGCGTGGCCAGATGGTAGCCAAGGTCGGCCACCCCTTCGATGTCGCAAGCGCGTCTATCGCCGGTGCCGGCGTTAAGGACCAGTCCGAAATCCAGGTTCCAGGCCCTAGTGAGGTTTTTGCTTCCGATCCACAGTCGCCAGGAGGTCGGCTTGTCGGCTTGTTCATAGCCAATCAAGGCAATTTTTGGGTGCCAACTGCTGATCGATTCATCGCAAGCCACTTCTGTGACGAACTGATCGAATACCGCCGCGATTTTTGGCGTGCGCCGCGGCTTTGCCAATCTCCCTCTCTGAACCACCACCCCGATTCGTCCCCTAAGGGCTTCGATGGCCTCGGCCATATCCGCCCGAGTTCCACTCCCATTATCGAGATCCCGGCCAGCCAGGGCCAATAGTGTGGCGCCTAGCGACCAGAGGTCCGCCGAATAAGTGGCCAGCAGTGCGAACCGGACCCGCTCACCCGGCGGCGGTCGTAACGCATCGAGATAGGACTGGTTCGGCCAGGCTTTCGGCGCGTTGCTCATGATTGTCCGTGTAGGTCGGCAAGCATCTGGGAGACTCGGTCCCACCGATAGTGGAGCGGGCTAGCCTGGGGGTAATCGTCGCTGCCCCATTCGAGGCGCCTAGCCTGTGCGAATCCGCGGTCCGGTAGCCGCGCTCGGGATCGCTTTCGGTCGAATTCGGCTATTTCATACACGGCCCGCAATGGCTCCGGGCTCCGCTTTCCGCTGCGCAGCCATTCCGTAGTTCGCTCTAACACGGCCCTCAGGGTATCTGGAAGACGGCCGATATCGGCCTCGACTGCCGCCAGGTCGAACCGGAGAGCCCCTTCGGCGTGTTCCTCGACAACTGCGACGAGGTAGTCACGGTGTTTCCTCGGTGTGGGCTGCCGATCGCGCTGCTCTCGCGTCTGTTCAACCAACGCCGCGTACACACTGCGGCCAATGCCCGCCAGTGCCGCAGCGGCCGAAGCACGTCGGAGTGAGTGCGCCTGGTCGCCGGCGACTTCGCACACCTCCTCCGCCCAGCAAGTCGGCAGGGCCATGATGTCGGGCAAAGAGTGCTGAGCAAGCTGCGCTAGCAGCGGGCGCGTACCGTCTGCGCATCGCAGCCCTTTCCATTGTTCGCGGAAAAACTTTCGCTCAACGAAATTCAGTTCGAATCTAATCTCGTCGTCGGAGCTCCAGTCGTCCGGTACCGGCGGCAACGAGTTAAACGGCTCGATTACCGCACCGAGCGGCACACCATCATCGTCGCGGGAAACCTTACCGGGCCTCAGGCCGCGATGCACATCGGCGCGGCTGTAGTGGCGCAGGCCATCCTTCCTTCGCAAAATGCCCCAAGCGCCGAGGGCGCCCCAATAGACCATAGAGGGCGGCTGGCTACTGATGTAGTTAGCGCTATCGCGGCCGATGATGCCGCGCTTCTCCTTCGCGTCCGGCAACCTCTTAAGCAGGCGCACTACCAAGCGGCGCTCGGCGTCGCGCACGGCGTTAATGACGCTTCCCTTAGGCGGCCTGGCGCGCAGGCCCTGATACATCCATGGGACGAAAAGAGCATATCGCAGACGGGTCTGCAGTACCGATGTACCTGGGAAGAAAAGATCCGCATAGCGCTGGTGCAAATGCAGGAAGCCGATCTCGTCCCGAACGCCTTGAGACTTATCCGCCATCTGAGCCTCTGCGCGGCGCAACGCGTCCCGCGATAAATAGGTCCAGCCGAATGTCGACATGAAAGTTTGGAAATCGATGCACGTGCTCGGATTGTATCGGCGGGCAGCGCATTGCGCACTTGGATAAGGAGCCCAATCGCACGATATTCCATTTGAAATAAAGAAAACTCTTTATTTCAAATGGAATAGGATGAGCCCTAAACTGTGCCCATAGTCCCAAACACACGAGTCGATATGGCAAGTAAGTCTCTCAAGACGGTCCCCAAAACCTCGGTCCAAATTTGGCAGCCCATCCTCGACAAGCTCGAGGCAAAAATCAAGCGCGCCTGCCTTCGGCGCGACCCCTACTTGGAGAAGGTGTTGGACACTGAGCTGGACTACCTGGACGACGAGGTGTCCCTTGCCAACTCGCACGCAAGTTTTGACTTCGTCTCCAGTCGGCTGAGGCAACTCGGTAATCGCAAGCTCGTTAGTCTAGCGTTGCCGCCGAAGTTGACGACGCGCCTTAACGAAATCTGCATGCGGAAGCGCATCGTCCGCGACGCCTTCTTCAACCGGCTGTTCCTGCTGCTAGCTGTGCGTGAGCACGGGATTCGATGGGCGCGCGGGCACGGTAAATGATGGGTGGCTGCGGTCTGGTCCATCGCCAATGTTGCAGGTCGTCGGGTGATGCTGATGGACGTGGCGATCAAACGCGGAGGTCCAGATGTGGAGCGACGGCATTGATGGAACAAGGGGCCCGACGGGCCCCTTGTTGCTGGATCAGAAGTCGTTATCGGCGAGATCGCCAAGGCCATCAGGATGCTCCTGCCGATCTTCGGCCAGCCACTCGGCCAAAGCCAATTGATAGTGTGCAAGCAGACGGTCGCGCAGATCGTCGAGCAGTTCGATCACAG
>NZ_AUFE01000134.1 GCF_000426345.1 Cupriavidus phytohabitans
CGGCAGATACCAGCGCCGGCCGCGCAGCGCGATGTAGCCTTGCATCTGCCCGAGCGTCTGGATGTGCTCGTGCCGCAGCGCCCGGAACACGATCGGACGCAGCCACGCGGACACCGGGTCGTTGGGCTGCGGCGCGGAGAAATCCTGGTCGGCGGCACGCACCAAATAGTCGATGGCGGTCTTGGGCCAGCGATTGAAACGGCGGGCGTCTGACAGGCTCTCTGAAAGATACGGATTGCTGAGGCAAACGCGCTCGACCAGATGGTCGCGCATGGCGTCGAGCCGCGCTTCCAGCTGCGCCGATGTCTCGATGCCGGCGGCATGCAGCGCGTCCTCGTCATAGACGCGCGCCAGGATCTGGTCGGTCGGGATGCGGTTGAGCCGGAAGCGCAGCGCCGTGAAGTCGGCGCGGGTATAACGCGGGATGTCGGCGGCGACGAGGTTATGTTGGGCCATGGCAGGGAAGGGGGTCGGCAACGACCCTCATCTTACCTGCTAATAATCACTGCGCGGCGACCCGAGCGCGGCGCATGAACTGGATGAAGCGCTCAGGCAGGGGCGTGCTGGTGGCGTCGCGGGCAGCGCCAGCGACCCCATTTTCGGCTACACTGTAGGGAATCCGCCGCGCCCGTGGCGGCTTCAAGCGGTGTCAGCGCCGCGTCTGCCGGCCTCCTGGCGCCGGTTCCGGCACCTCCGCAAGGCCCAATTTCCCCAAGTGCAGCTTCCAAAACCCGGCAAATCCCGCAAAAATTCAAGCCTGATAATGGGGGTTATCAGGTAAGGTTTAGGATTCAGGCATCACATTTTTTGCCGCTCACACACAACTAAAGTTGGGTCTATGTCGTCAACTCAAGTTGTAACCCCCCTCGCGCGGGCAGGCTGAACCGTCACATCGAGATCACTGCCATCCGGCCCGGCCCCTTTCTACGCGCCGACCAGAAAGAGAAGGGGCAAATCAGCGCCCGGCAACATCGGCCGGGCGCACCCCTTTGGTAGTAGCGGGCCTCCTCGGTCAGGTCATGGGCTTGCTGCCAGTATCCCTTCCGGCGGCCGACAATCGCCACAAAGACCTGATAGGCCGCGCCCCGCCATGGCGGGATCGGTTCGCGCGTCACCGCGCGCGCCGAGCTGGGAAACGGTAGCGCGACCTGTGCGATCTGCTGCTGGTAGTCCGTCGCACAGCGCCGCAGGCCCGGGATCGCCGCGCCCGGCGTCGACGCCCATGCCTGCAGCGGTGCGTGCGCACAGCGCGCGACAAAGCGCGGCCAGCATCGGATGCCCGTCCTGCAGGCCCAGCAAGCGGCGATGCCGCCCATCGCAATCGGCCGGTGCGATCGCGTCGATTACCTCCCAACCGGTCGCTTCCGACCAGGTCAGGCACGCGCCACGACTGGCCGCCCACATCGCGTCCCGGCGCGCCCGTCGGCAGGCGGCGGCTGCCACCTGCCGCATTGCTTTGTCAGCACGCGGAGCCGCCGTCCACTCGGCCGGGATCGCCGCCGCGAAGTCGAGCCGGCCGCTGGGCATGAGGCGCGCCAGCCAGGCGCTGTCACGCCACGATGTGCTGAGCGATCGGGCCAACGCCGTTGTTCAACGCCCGGTTCGGCGGCACGTCCCTACAGCAGCTCGATGAATGCCTACCGCGCGCGGGGACTGCTGCCCATCCACGCGCTGATCGCCAACGGATCGCACGCGCCGATGAACCAGGCCACTCATCTCGCGCCGTCGGAGCGAGGTGGCGGCGCACGTGGCGGGCGAGCGCCCGATACTCCGTCGTGGTCGGCAGCGACGGCCAATACGACGGCTTCCCGTGCTCGCGTTTTTTGCCAAGTGGTGGCGGCGCATGATCGCCAGCTGGCGTTAGATGTGGGCGGGGGGTACCACGCCGTCCCGATGGGAGGCGGTTCAAAACCGGTTGGCCGCGCCGGATAGGCGAGGCCCAGCGCTTGCGCGGCGGTGAGTACCCACTCCAGGCTACCGGGCGCGTTTTCGCACAAAGCCTGCCGTCGGCCGACGCTGGCGCCCGAGGCCACCCATGCGCTCGCTCCGGTCGTCGCCTCGCTGGCTGCAGCCGGCGTTTTTCCAGCGCGCGAATCGCCCTGCGCACATATGGAGAGTGGGGCGTGCGGTGCCACGGGGGGCGCGGCGCGGACCACGCCGAGAAACAAGCCCTGTTGCATCGAGACGGCGGCATAGCGGGCGTCGTCTTCGTTGTCGAGGTGCAACCAAAACGCGTGACCCAGCAGATCGGTGCGCAAGCAGCCACTCGGCCGAGTAACGAGCGTTGGCAAAGTTGAAGTGTGGGCAGCGGCCACTCTTGACGCCGCCTAGCAGGGTGCAAAGCTTGCGCACACCCACCAAGCGGCACACCGCGGCGGGCTCGGCGGTGCGCGGCGGGGCCATACCGTTGGCCATCAACCGCTCAAGCTGCTCGAGTGGCGTGCGGTAGCCCAGCCCCGAGTGCGGGGCGGCGTTGTAATTGGCGATCAGCGTGTCGAGCAGTTCCTCCGCATATTCGAACTGGAACTGCTACGTGAGGCGACATCGAGGAGAGCCACGACCCACGCCCGCGACTGCGTGTAGACGGCCACTTGAATGGCGACGCGGGGAAGCAACGCGGCGAATGGCCTTTCAAAGCCGAGAAGCGCGGCTATGTGACGCCCGCCCGCTACATTGATCGCGTGCTCGCCGAATCTCCCGCACGGCCGCGGCAACTGGCTGGCGGTCAGGAAGCGGTGCGCAAGGCTCGCTCCGGCGACGGGACGCGGCGGCCGATGATGGCGCCGTTCGAGCGCGTCGAGAGAGCATGACGGTCGAGGGGGAGGGCGAACTCGTCGATCGTCGGCCAGGTGCCAAGATCGACAACGCGAGACACTCGCCCTGCCGGAGATTCGAACAACCATTGGAGGGCATCCGACGGCTCCGCCGCTCCAGGCATTGAGCTCGAGTGGCGCTGTCCGTTGGTAGGACTTCACCCGTGCGTGCGGTAACAGGCCGCGCCAGCCGTAGACATTTCCGTCGGGGTGCTGCTTGAGGCAGCGCTCGGTCAGCAATCGGTAGGTCTGGCCGCGGCTGATGCCACAGGCTGCTTTGATCTGGCTGTCGGTCGCGCCTTCGAGGTAAAGGCGCATCGCGCGCTCGCGTCGCCGATAGATTAGTTGAATTTGCGCATTGCGTTACAACTTTAGTTGACGCCCCGAGCGCGATACGCGACAAGGGGTGGCAGGGAATTTGGCCACGCACGACGATAGCTACAACTTTACTTGTGCAGGCGGTCACGTTCCCATATCTAGTGTTGTCGCTGCTCGTGGCGACGTCGTTCGTGCAGACGACTGCAAGCCGGGCGAGAGCGAAGCAACGCGGACCGTAATCCTAGATAGCGGCTCGGGGCGTTTCGCCAACTGCCTGAATTCGCCCGTCGTACAAGCGCGCGACAAACGCGCCGACAGCTTCTCGGTAAGGCCAGAACCTGGTGCCGCGCTCTAGCCCGCCGAGCAGGCGCGGCCTGCGGAGGGCCATTGTCGCGCAATGGCACGCTCAAGGCTGGACGGTCGCTGCCGCCCTCGCCCCGGCCGGAACGCGGCGGCGTTGACGGTGCCGCATGGCGCGATAGCCGCAGGCCGGGCATTGGCCCCACGCCTCGCGCCGGCAATAACCGGCTCAACGAGGCAGGCAGCGTGACGGCGCCTGGTACTCCACCACGGCCACAGCGAGCGGGCCGGTCGCGAACTCGCCGGCGTCGGCGCATGCAAGCCGCCGTCCGCAAGCGTATCGCGGACGCGGCGCTCCGCCAGCGCTCAAAGCCAGGCGTGGGGTCCAATAGCGTTGGCCTGCGACCACCTCCGAATACGAGAGGTACGTGAGCGCATCGAGCCACACCAACAACGGATCCACCGCACCATGTCCGCCGGCACCATGCGAGGGCGGTGGCACAACTCGGGGGCAAAAAGCGCAGTCGATCGCAAGGGGTAGCTGCCGGCCGGCCGTCAGGATCCGAAAACGTCATCGGAAACGCCCGGCCGCAGCGACACTCCAGCACGCTGGGCACCGCGTGGATCGGACAGTCCTGCAGCCAGCGCAGCGCAAACAAGTCTGCAGCCAGGCAGAGGGGGCAGACTCTGGCTTCGGCGCCGAAGAGGGCGGGCCGCAGGCAAGCCCGCGCTTCATCGAGCGTTGACCATTGGAATTTCTCCGATTCGCCCACTAACGCCGCGAGTCGCTCCCGATCAATCCGTAGGCGGGCCGGTGCCGGCCGTGGTGAATCCCAGTCCGCCGCATGAGCGCAAGGGGCGTGGCCAAAGCCCATTGAATGCGCAGGCCCGGTGCAGTGTGTGGCCCATCTAGGACGCATAGGTCAGGATGCTGTCGCGATGCCAGGTTAAACGCGGTGGTTCCATCTCATCTGCATCGCGCTGCGTTCATTGCGCTGTCGTGACGCAGTGGCCGACACCATCGCCGTCAAGATGCGATGACCGGCATGCCTTGACCAACTGCCGCCACGCATTCAGTGACGTCGCTTCCTCAACGTCCGCGCCCGCGGCCAAGCGCAGCAGCACGTGGCGGCAGACATGGCACACCGTCTTCATCGGAAAATTGATTGGCCAGGCAATAACCCACCGGCAGGCAATCGGTCATGGCATGCATCAGCGCGGTCGCGCTGTCGCAAACCGGAATCCCTGTGCACAAGGCACCGGCGGAAGGCTTGCCGTGAACGACAGGCCAGAGCCCGTCGGCCACTCGCTGCCGAGCCACAACCATTCTCGCTGCGACATCCCCTGGACTTCGTCGATGACGCGGATCAGAAAGCGCCCGCCACCTTGGCTGGCCGGCTCGATCCAGCGTTCCAGCAACGTGTGGTGCCGCGCGTTTTCCAGACTCAGTTTGGATGAACCACGGATACAATGTATTGAATCTTCACATGTAGCTCGCGTCCGGCGCATGCAAGCGGCCGCCTTCAAGCGTGTCGCGGCCGGGCTGCTCCGCCAGCGCCCTAAGCTGAAATTATGTGCTCGCCGCTGCGGCGGTACAGCACGGCCGAAGGTACTGGAATCACTGACGGGCCAAGGCCGCAAAGAGCGATAAGGAAAGATCGCCGCCTCGCGAACGAGGTCCTGGAATCCGGAAACGACGAGCCGACCGCATTCGCAGCGCATCGTGAACCTACTTACAGGTCTATGCGAACGCCATTCACTCTGGTTTCTTCCAAGCATAGGCCCATGAAAAAATCGCCTATTGCGGTAGGCAGCCCTGCACTGGGCAGATTCGGCGTGTCCCCGAGACTCCCCGGCTGGGACCATGGGCACAACGCGTGTTGATTGTGTCCCCATGTGGTTACTAACTTGGAGTCTTAAGCTGAAGTAGTATCCGACCACGGCGCGAGATCCGGCGGGTGATGGGCGACGTTGAAAGTCACCGGCACGATTCCCATGATCGATAGGAGCCGCGTCGAAGTTTTCAAGCTAGCGACAGGCTGATGCGCTAGGAAAGCAACAGAATTAATGAAAACGAGCGCACAAAGAACAATTTCCGGCAAAGCGACTTGAAGTACGTTTATCACGTCGGTGGCACTTCATCGTCTGAGCGAACTTTGGCCAACGCGGGGAGATCTGACGTCACGCGCAACCGGCACACCGCGCTTTCCGTCTGGCCGGGCTCGATCCAGCGCAGGCCGAGGCCGTGGTGGATCGCATCGGGCAGGCCTACCCACGGCTCCACGCAATAGAAGTCGGCGGTCTCAGTCTCGGACCAGGTGGTCACGGCATGCCATGGCGCGCTGCCGGGCTGGTTCAGTTCGAAGCGGATTTTGCGCCCAGGTATGGCCAGCGTGGCAGCCGGGTTATCGCGGAAGGCGTGGAGGGCGTCCTGCAACCGTGGGTCGTCGAGCCGGTATGTCGGCTCGCCCGGCTCCGCGCACATCGGGCTGCCATCCGACCGCTGGCGCAAGCGCTCCGTGCGCGGCAGTGCGAGCGATGCTGCGGCGCGCTGTGAGTGGGGCAAGGCGAAATAGAAGTGGTGGCCGGGATAGCAGGGCAGCCGCTGCGTGCCGGTATTGATGGTGCGCAGCGTGACTTCCAGGCCATCGGGCAGCAACGCGTAGACGGCATCAAAAACGAAGGCGAATGGATAACCTGCGCGCGTTGCCCCGCTGTCGCGCAGCGTCATTCTGATGGACGCGCGAGCGTTGATGGCGTTGACCTCAAACGGAAGGTCGCGCGCAAAACCATGCAGCGCGAGCGAATGCACTTTCCCTTGCGAATCACGCCACTGCCCCGGGTTGCCCTTGACAAAATGCCGGCCGGCAAACGGAAACAGCAGTGGATTGCCGCCGCGGACCTTGGTAGGGCAGTTCCAGTCAGCGGCGTCGGGCCAGTAAAGGATATCTTGCCCTCGGTGTACCCAGCGGACCAGGCGCCCACCATGTTGAGGTGCCAGCAGCAGATAGGAGTCGGCGTGGCCAATCCGCACCAGCGGGTGACCTTGGAAGTCTTCGGTTGGCAGGTGCATGGTTGTGGTGATGGATGCGAAGGCCCCATGATAAGGCAGATGTCGCCGGCACACTGCCCCCATAGCTGATTGAGCCCGCACATGCCTTGAGGAAGCGCGCAACGTGGCTGGCGATGCCCTGCGGCGCATAGCCCACAGCGGTCTTGATCGGCACCACCACCTTCAGGTCCGACAGCGGGCTCAGCAAGCCGGGCGCTTGCAAGCGATCTCGTTGAACATGTGGTGACGACAACGCGCTGGGGTGCGCGCAGGAATCGTATAGTGCAGTGCGTCGTCCAGCACAGCGCCAGCCAGCAGAACACTCAGCGGACGTATGAAATTCCCGGCTCAAGTAGTTCAGATCGAACATCATGTAAGCAAAGAACCGTGAGCGCAATTAAAACAGTACTTTGAGCATGCCAGCGCGTCGCTCACTGCGCCGGAGTGACGCATTCAAGAGCTAAAGTCGAAACTGGTGTACAGGCGGGGAATTTGAGGCGCGGAGTAGAGGGCGGTGGAGCTTTCCGCTGAGAATCTGATTGTCGAGATCGGAAACCAGCACAAGAAAGGTCCACCATGAGCAAGGATAAAGGGAAAGAAGCAGTCGGTCTATCGGAAATCGGGCTTGGGCTCGAGGAGCTGATCAGGCGCGGGGCCCGACGGGTCATCCAGGAGGCGATTGAAGTGGAGCTGGCAGAGCTGCTTGAGCAGTTCAGTAACGTCAAGACGTTGAGCGGGCAGCGTGCCGTGGTTCGCAATGGCTACCTCCCGGAGCGCGAGGTGCTGACGG
>NZ_AUFE01000135.1 GCF_000426345.1 Cupriavidus phytohabitans
AAGAATGCCGGCCCCGTCACGACGCTGGCGCTGGCCAATCTCTACTTGAGTCGAGGGCATCTGATGGGAGCAGTCCGCCCGTAAAGGGCAAATGCGGGGCGGACGCCCCGCCAACACACCCCGATGGGGCGCGCGAGGGCCAATTCTCGTCACCACAGCTATTTTTTCGGCCGAACGGGCCCCTGCGTAACTGAACTTACCCAGCTTATTCAGCGTAGCCTTAAGCATAAGACGGCCTCGATGGGGGAGCGGCGTCAACGCAGGATTGTGTTAAAGGCGCCGTTTTTTCAGTTAGTATCCTATGCGCGCACAGAGAGGCGTTGTTCCCTCCGTGCCCCTCCGACATCGCCACTGCGATATTGTCCGTTTGTTGACATTGTAGATGTCCGCCCACTGGCGGCGTTGTTCGAACTTGCCATCGCGCGCAGCAAACTAATGTGTCGTTGCGGCCTAGTCGTGTTTGCTGACGGCGTTTGACGTGCTATCCCGGGGAGTTTAAATCCATGCCGCATTTCTATGCTAACGAGAGTGCTAATTTCGATTTGGTGTACGAGGTAGTGGAGACGCTAGTTTCGTCGCGGGATGCTGAGCAGACCTTGGACAGATCCTTACGGTATCTTTCATCTGCGCTAGGATGGCGCTCCGCCTTCATAGCCGTCGCGGAGCCGGGTGGATATCTAGCTGGTTTTTGTTCCACGGGACTTTCGGAGGGCTGGCGCGAGCGCGTACGCTTTCTTCCCGATGAGGGGGTCGTGGGCCGCATTCATTCAAGTGATTCGCCTGTCATTGTCCCTGAGATTCACGACGAACATCTTCTCGCGGACCGCTTCGGAACTGCTAATGAATTGGACGGTGATCATATCGCTCTCCTGGGGACTCCTATCCGGCATGAGGGCCGTCCGCTCGGGGTGCTGGTCGCATTTTGTGAGAATCGAGACGGAACGCGCGTCTTTGCTAACGATCTCCAACTTATGAAAGTTGTTGCAGCGCCGATGGGGCAAGCGCTGCTGCTTAATCGCGAGGCGATGAACAAGGGCGGTTACACGGAACAGGTATGTAGACGTCTACAGAAGGAGCATCAACCTTTGCGGAATATAGAGAACGCGGTAGGCGATTCCCCATCGATGCAGAGGGTGTTTGCGCAAGTTCATCAAGTCGCCCCGGCGAGGGCGACAGTACTCTTGCGCGGTGAAAGCGGAACGGGGAAGGAATTGATCGCACGCGCAATCTATAGCTTGTCTCGGCGTAATGATCAGCCATTCGTTTCGGTGAACTGCGCGGCGCTTTCAGAGACTCTCCTGGAGAGCGAACTGTTTGGCCATGAGAAGGGAGCGTTCACCGGGGCACAATCGCAACGGAAAGGTAGATTCGAACTAGCGCACGGCGGCACACTATTTCTCGATGAAATTGGCGATATCTCACCGTCCTTCCAAGCGAAGCTATTGCGGGTTCTGCAAGAAAGGGAGTTTGAGCGCGTAGGAGGGGCCACGCCTGTAAGGGTTGATGTGAGGCTAATCGTTGCGACAAATCGCAACCTCGAACGGATGGTCAAAGAGGGTGAATTCCGAGCAGATTTGTATTATCGCATTAATGTGGTAAGCATTCGTCTGCCACCGCTACGTGAGCGCCGCGAGGACATCCCGGCTTTGGCGCAATACTTTTTAGATCGATTCAACCGTGACAACGGCAGGTCGCTGCGCTTCACAGAGGGAGCATTGAGGGTGCTTTCGGGTTGCTACTGGGCCGGTAACGTACGTGAGTTGGAGAACTGCGTTGAGAGGACCGCGACAATGGCACTCCACGATTCCATTGATCGGCTCTCATTCCTGTGTGAGATGGATAAGTGTCTAACCCAAGGATTGCATGACATCGAGCGAGAAGACGCCGTACGTCCGGGCCGATCGGCACACGCTGCAGCGAGCGAGGAGGTCACTCCTGCAGTCTCCGTAGATGCAGGTCACGATAGCGCCAGATTTACGGTGCCCAGCAGGAACGATAGACCTCAAGGCGAGAGAGAGCGACTCATTTGGGCCATGGAGCGCTGTGGCTGGGTGCAGGCGAAAGCGGCCCGGCTCTTGGGTATTACGTCACGGCAGATTGGCTACGCGCTGCGCAAGAACGGGATCGAGCTTCGCCGTTTCTGATGGCAGCATCTCGCTGCCTGGGTGCTTCCCTACACCTATGACAAAAGTTTGTGACAACTCAACGCAAATGGGTCTACCCTCGAGGAACTGCAAAGTGTCGGGATCGATTCCAACTTTGCCATAGGAGCGGGCATCTACGACAATTCAGCGTGCGTGTAGGGCTGCATAACGGTAAATGCATGGCTGCGATGATGGCACGCAACTTGCTGACCTTCGCGAACCGCGGAGTGTATGGAGTCGTTATGTCGCGAAAGGCGAGGGCCGCCGATCTTTTTGACCAACCGAATTGTGCGAAGAACCGGGCCAAGAGCGAGGAGGGGCGAAAGCAGGGCTGCTCAAGGCAGCTTTCACCGGGGGCGGCCGCTGGGGGTTGCGCTTTCGACGGGGCGAAAATTGCACTTCAGCCTGTAGCTGACGTGGCGCACCTCGTGCATGGACCAATCGCATGCGAAGGCAACTCTTGGGACAACCGCCAGGCGGCCTCCTCAGGGCCGACGCTCTATCGCACTGGCTTCACGACTGACATCAATGAGTTCGACGTGATCTACGGCGGTGAACGACGTTTATTCCGCAGCGTGCGCGAGATCATTGAAAAGTACAATCCACCTGCGGTCTTTGTTTATCAAACGTGTGTTACTGCGTTAATCGGCGATGACATAGATGCAGTGTGCAAGCAGGCCTCAGTAGAATTCAGTAGACCAGTTATACCGGTGCACGCGCCTGGGTTCGCTGGATCAAAGAACGTCGGCAATAAGCTTGGCGGCGAGGCGCTTTTGAATTATGTGATAGGTACCCGTGAGCCGGCGTACACAACGCCCACAGACATTAACGTAATTGGCGAGTACAACCTCTCAGGCGAGTTATGGCAGGTAAAGCCGCTCTTTGACGAACTTGGCATCCGTCTTTTGTCGTGTATAACTGGCGATGGTCGGTACAGCGATATTGCGAGCGCGCATCGGGCCAGAGCAAACATGGTGGTCTGTTCGAAGTCCATGGTCCATGTGGCAACTAAGATGCAAGAGCGTTATGGGATTCCATACCTTGAGTGCTCATTCTACGGAATTGGCGACACAAGCAATGCTCTCCGCCAGATCGCGAGTCTGTTGGTGCAGCGAGGGGCATCTGGAAAGCTGTTAGACCGTACAGAGCACCTGATTCAAGCTCAGGAGGAGCGGGCATGGGAGCGGATTGCCACGTACCGTGCGCGTCTTGAAGGAAAACGGGCGCTGCTAATCACAGGTGGCGTGAAATCATGGTCAGTTGTGGCTGCGTTACAGGAGGCCGGCTTAGAAATCATTGGCACAAGCGTGAAGAAGAGTACCAAGGAAGACAAAGAAAGAATCAAAGGGATCCTCGGACAGGACGCGCTCATGTTCGACAACATGACGGCGCGCGAGATGTACAAGCTATTGCACGATGCGAAGGCCGACATCATGCTGTCTGGTGGGCGCTCACAGTTTATCGCATTGAAGGCGCTTATGCCTTGGCTTGACGTAAATCAAGAACGTCATCATCCGTATGCCGGGTATGAAGGGATCGTGGAGTTGGTCCGTGAGATAGAGCGTACTATTTACAATCCGGTGTGGCAACAGGTGCGAATCCCAGCGCCGTGAAATAACGGAGGTGAAGTTGGCTGGTCAATAGACTCGCGGCACAGCTAATGTACTCGGAATACTAAGCCGCCACAGAATCCAGGAAGTACATCTTTACGCGTGGCGGCGGTCTAGGAAAGTGAGGAGACCATTATGGCTATCGTGATCCAATCTGAAAAAGCCTGCACGGTAAACCCGTTGAAAACTAGCCAGCCACTCGGCGCTAGCTTTGCGGCTATGGGGCTTGACGCTTGTATGCCCGTATTGCACGGCTCACAAGGTTGCACGTCGTTTGCCTTGGTGTTGCTGACGCGACATTTCAAGGAAGCAATCCCGCTGCAGACTACCGCAATGGATGAAATCTCTGCGGTTTTGGGCGGATACGATAATGTCGAGACGGCATTGCTTAACATCCGAAAGCGCGAGGCGCCGAGAATCATTGTGGTCTGTTCAACAGGTCTCACCGAGACCAACGGCGAGGATCTTGAGGGTCATTTAAGAGCTATACGAAAAGGTGATCCAGAACTGTTCAATACAGAAATTGTGTATGTCTCGACGCCAGATTATGTTGGGGCCTTCGAAGACGGCTACAGCAAAGCTGTGGTGGAGATTGTTATGGCGCTGGTAAAGCCACTGCCTGCTATTTATCGACAAATTAGCGTGTTGCCGGGGAGCCATTTGTCGCCGCGTGATGTTGAAGAACTACGCCTGATAGTCGAGTCATTTGGCCTAGACCCAATAATCCTCCCTGACATTTCCGGTTCGCTCGATGGCCATCTTGATTCAGAATGGCGTGGGGTAACGCAGGGCGGAACCACGCTCGAACAAATCCGCGCTGCAGGGGCATCTTCTTTCACAATCGGCATTGGAGAGCAGACTCGTGCTGGTGCGCGAGCGTTACAGGAAATAGGTGGCACGCCATTTGAAATCTTCGAACGTCTCACGGGTCTAGAACCTAACGATCGATTATTGCGGCTTCTCGCGCAGTTGTCAGGGCGAGGCATTCCAGAAAAGTACCGTCGGCAGCGTGATCAACTTCTGGATGCAATGCTGGACAGTCACTTCTATACGGGGGGTATAAAGGTTGCGATCGGTGCAGATCCGGACATGCTCCTTTCGGTTGGGTCACTGCTGCACGAGCTAGGGGCAGAACTATCAGTCTGCGTCAGCACGACCGCATCTCCAGCGCATGCGCTATTGCCCGCAAGCGAAGTAGTGCTGGGCGACTTGGAAGACATGGAGCGTGCGGCCGGCAATTGCGACGTGCTAATCACTCATTCGCATGGCCGCCAAATGGCTGCGCGACTCGGCAAGCCGCTGATGCGCGTAGGCTTCCCCGTATTCGACCGCGTCGGAAACGCACATCGATGTCAGATTGGATATCGAGGCACGATGGACCTGATTTTCGAAATTGCAAATCTGATGCTCGAGCGAATCCAGTTCCGCGCACCGACGAATTGGCCCCTATCCACGATCAATACCCATCGCGCTGCGGAAACCCCGGTGATCTGATGTCAAGGTTTCCTCCAGCCACTATGTGATCCTACAAGGAGACGGCGCATGAAAATCGCATTCGCTACGCAAGATAAGGAGCATGTTGACGCCCACTTTGGGTGCGCGAACCATATACTCGTCTATGACGTGACAGCGGCCGCGCACAGGTTCATCCAGGCTTTCGATTTCAGCGACACGCCACAAAAGCATGATAACGAAGAGAAGCTTGGTCAAAGGCTTGAAGCAATCCATGACTGCGCGATATTGTACGTCGCCGCGATTGGAGGTGCCGGAGCCGCGCGCGTGGTTGCGCTGAAGATCCACCCTATCAAGGTGGCAAAGGCGGAGCCGATTGAAACGATCCTTAGAAAGCTGCAGGAGGTGTTGAAGGGGACGCCGCCTCCGTGGTTAAGGAAGGTGATCAAGAAGGATTCGGGCACGTCATACGATTTGGGCGCGGACGACGGGTTAGCGAATAATCGCGACTACCTCAAAGAGAAGGACTATCCTCCGCCACAAATAACCTTCGGTGCTGAAACTGACAGCGAAGACAGGATAAATGACCCTGAGGCAACAAAAGCTCGTTTGAAAAGATTGAACACGCTTGCGGTGCAAGCCAAGATGGATCTACACGATTTATCCGAAGAGTTGCCGGCTAGTTGGGAGAAAATTTTAGTCGTTGCCAGACGCTGCTACGAAATCCACGCCGCGTTGATGGAGGCGCGGAAAACCGCCGGCTTGGCTTATAAGTGAATATCGCGAGAATGCAACGTGAGTGACAACTTTACAGTAGTGCTACCAAGTGGCGCGATCTGGACACCGAACTTTGTAAATTCTATCGATCATCATAATTGTATCGGGTGTGGTCGATGTTTTCGTGTGTGTTCGCGCGGTGTCCTTCAACTGGTTGGAGTGAGCGAGGATGGCAGCCATATTTCTCTTGAGGGGGAAAACGAGAATGAGGAGGAGCTTGAGAAGAAGGTTATGACAATCTTGCATCGCGAGTATTGCATAGGTTGCACCGCTTGCGCGAAGATTTGTCCAAAAAAATGTTACACGCACGCGCCCGCTTAGGCCTTAGTTATGACGAAGATGAATTTTCACAGTACCCTAATGCGTCACGCGGTAGATGGCGATGACTGCACGGTGCTGACCCTAGCTGGCGCCATTTCTTCAACGTTCGAGGAAGGAAATGTACATGGTCTCCCCATAATAGGACTTGATGCCAATGAAACTAGATGGTTGCTTGCACACTGGTTTCCAGGTGCCGAGTATGCCTTATCTTTGCAGCTAAACAGGGAGGCAAACGCGCAAGACCAGATGTACTATGACGAAGTCGAAGAACTTGTAACCTTGCTTGAGGCACACGCAGATCCAAGTGCCGGTACACCTATCGAGGTGCGCTGTGTTTCTCATGCATTGGCCTCCGGGTGTTTGAAAGACAAACATCTCTGGCAAAACTTACGCCTTCCATCCCGGGCCGAGCTCTCAGAGGTTCTGATGTACTGGTTTCCCATGCTTGCCGAAAAGAACGTCCATGGAATGAAGTGGAAAAAGTTCCTCTACAAACAGCTATGTGAGCGCGATGCGCTATACGTGTGCAGGGCTCCGAGCTGCAGCGTTTGCCCCAGTTTCGGAGACTGTTTTGGGCCTGAATAACGAAAAAAATCGCTCTTTACAAGTAGAGAACTGTCAGGGCCTGAACAGGCGTTAATGGGATGGACGCCCCAATCCATCCAAGTTAAGCCGCCAATAAAATCGCAATTCCCCCCGCGAACCCTTGACAGATGACGAGGTTCGAGGGGCCGCCGCCCTGCTTGCGCTGGCTGTTTAGCGCAAGCAGGGAGGCGGCCAATAGAGGATCGTTCTTCGATCTTCGCTTGGCTCTCATGCCCCTGTCCGATTTGTTCGCTTCGCTTACCGAATATTTGCACACCAAGGTCTTTCACGATCTTGCTCGCCATCCCGAACGTCCCGC
>NZ_AUFE01000136.1 GCF_000426345.1 Cupriavidus phytohabitans
AACGGCACGAAGGTCTCGCCCTTGAGTGAGCGGCGGATGATCTCGATCAGGGCCTCGGGCAAGTGGGACAGGTTGCCCAGCGTCTCGTTCTTGACCACGCCGTCCTCGCGGTAACTACGCCGCAACAGGTGGGTGTGATAGACCTGGTCCTTGTACTTGCGGGTCGTCGTAACGACGTGAGCGGTTCCGGTTCGTGCTGGCATAGCCAGAAGAATAGGAAATAACAAGCAAATATCAAGTATTTTTAGTGACTACAAAAAGAAGACCTGGAACGTCCCTGATGAGCCGTTTCCTCAAGCGGGACAAGGGCTTCGCGACGCCACGGCTGCGGCGTCACCATGCAACTTCGGGCTAACGATAGGTCATCACAAGGCCGTGGACCAGCGTGGACCAGCCGTCCATCACGACGAACAGCAGCAGCTTGAACGGAATGGCCACGTTGGTGGGCGTCACCTGATTCAGTCCCATCGCGAGCAACACATTCGCGATGATCAGGTCGATGACGATAAAGCAGATGTAGAGCAGAAAGCCGATCTTGAACGCGTCGGTCAGTTCGGTCAGCGTGAAGGCGGGCGCGAGTACGATCAGGTCGTTCTCGTGCAGGCTTGACGCCGCGTCTTTTGGCCATACCACATTCGCCGAGCGAATGAAGAAGCGTTTTTCGCGTTCGTTTGTGTGCTTCTGCAAGAACGCGCGGAACGGTTCGCGCGCGCCGCTGAAGATCTGGATCAGCGCCTGAGTAGGCTGGCTGGAAATTGGCTGCCCCTGCATCGACTGCATGGCCTCCATGCCGACCGGCGCCATCACGTAGAGCGAGACGAGAATCGCTATGCCATTTAGGACCATGTTGGGCGGCACCTGCTGCACGCCGAGAGCATTGCGCAGCAGGCCGAGCACGACGACGATCTTCGCGTACGAGGTGACGATCATCGCAACGAAAGGGACGAGGCTGATCGCAACAATGACGATCAGCAGTCCGGTGATGTCACTGAACTGAACCATCACCGTGCGCCATGCGCAGGATGCGGATGCCTAGATGGTCGCCCACGGTGACGAGTTCGCCGTAGCCGATGGTCTGGCCATGAGTGACCAGCTTGAGTTGTGCTTCTGCAACCGACGTCGGCAGTTCGAGCACATAGCCAGGGCGCAGCGCATACAGTTGCGAGAGCGGCAGCGCAACGGTGTCCAATTCGAACTGGACGGGCAGATCGAGTTCGCCGATGTCGATCGGATTCGAATGTTCATCCGGCGCGAGAAGATCGTCCGGGCGAACGGGATCCAGCTCATTGGTCATGATGGGCTCCTTCGTGAGTGAAAGCCTGCGGCCTTCGATGTTGACTGGCGCGTGAACGCGCATCAGGCCGGGCGAGCCCCAAGCCATGGTGGCGCTCGCGGGCGACGCGGCCTGTGCGGCAGAGCCTTCGGCCGCGTGCGTTGCGCAGGCTTCGACGATATGGCGTGCGTCGCTTTGCGGCAGCAGTGCGCGCAGTTGACCGGCCAGCGAACGCAGCAGGACGTCGCCCGGTTGAAGCGCGCGCAGCGTGTCGACGGGCAGGCGCCGCGAGCCAAGTATCAGGCGCCCAGGCACCGGGCAGTTGCCCAACGGCCATGTGCGTTCCTGCATTCGCGATGAAGCGTATGCGGCGAAGGCGTCGGCGGTAAAACGGGCCGTGCGCGCGAAGTGCCACGCTTCGAGCGCGTCCACCAAGGGCGCCGCCAGCATCACGCGCGCGCGATGCCGGGTTCCGTCGGCCGAGAAAGTCACGCTGAATGCCGCGCCGTCTCGCGCATCGAGGATATCGGGCTCATTCGACGCGTGCGGCAGGCCGCGCTTGAGCTGCGTGACATGCACGCCGGCAAAGCCGAGCGCAGCAAGCCGCTTCAGCAACGGCTCCAGCAGCACACCGGCGACCGCGATGCGCAACGCACGCGCCGCGTCGCTGGGGACCGGCGCGCCGTCTGGCAACGCGGCGATCTCGAGAGCGGGATACGCAGCAAGATCGAACAGCACGCGAATCGCGCCGGCCGGATGCTCGAGATCGAGCACGCCCGGCTCTGCAAAAGGCGCGGGCGGGCCTTCGGCTGCGGCTTCGGGCGTCGCTTGCCATTCGGCGATAGCGGCGTTCCGTTCTACGCATTGCACGCTGCCCGCATGGCAGACGAGCCGCGCAACGCGCGCAACGCCGAGTGGCACGGCGCGAAGGAGCAGCACGCCAATGGGCGTGGTTTGTGCTCCCGCGCGCAAGCCGGCGTTCACTGCAGCAGCCGGCTGGGCGGCAGGCGGTGCAGCCTCGGTCGCGGCGTGTTCTGTGGCCACGTTCACCCCTGGCATTTCAGCGATCGAATAACTCATGCGGCGTCGGTTCAATGGCCTGGCCTGCGTTGGCCAGGGCGGTTTCAAGTGTGAAGGACAACACCCCGTATGTTATTGAACAGGAAGTCGGTCCGAGGGATTAGCTAGAACCTGAGCGAGGACTGGACTTGTAATGGGTTGTGGCAGTTAGGGTTTTGCGAGGCCGGGTTTTGAAACTATCGGCGATGGCATCGAGGTCCTCCTGAGAGTGGACGGACAGGTCGGTGCCCTTGGGTAAGTACTGGCGCAGCAGACCGTTGGTCTTCTCGCAGAAGTACACGCGCACGCCGGTGGTGGCGCTGAGTTCGCCGTGCCGCGCCATCTCACCGCCCTGGTCGTAGGTCAGCGTCTGGCGCAGCGGCGCGACCAGGGATTGCAGCTTGGCGGTGAAGCCCGCCAAGGCCGAAGCAGCAGTAGCGTTGGGCATCTTATCTCGATGCGCATGCGCTCTTCGGGTTGTAGTTGTTGGTACTTCATTCTTGTCATTCACTGAACCGGATGGCAAGGTGCTGCATTTCAGATTTGAGGGCCGCCCAGGATAAACAACAGGCGGTGAGTTCACCACACTGTCAGTTCGATGTCGCGTGGCGTGCCCCACGCGTTTAGCAGCGCAGCGAGATCGCGTTCGAGCACCGCACTGTGGTCGAAGAGTAACTGCCGCGTTCCGATGCTCGGCGTGTCGAACCGAAGCGACAGCCAGAAACGCGAAAGAGAGAGATAGAGCGTCGTGTCCGGCAGAATGCGCGCGTCGAGCGGAATACTCACTTCCCAGTTGCCGGCATTGCCGATCGCCCGGTTGGCGCAGAAGGCGGCCACCTGCCACGCGAGCGAGCGCGCAAGTTCGAGAAAGTGGCCTCGCGTGCGAAATAGGACGTCGACGGCGGGCATCGTCGTGGCGGGAAGACGCTGCAGCAGAGCCTCGTGCGCGGCGAGTGGGCTGGCCGATTCGCGCGCGGCTTCGCCCTCCGCAGTGGCTTCCACGTGGGCGTTCGAATCGCTGGCCCGTCCGTCGTCAAAGGGAATTACGTGCGCGCAATTCTCAACGGGATCGCTTGCTTCGCATGAGTGATCCGCTTGCGTTTCAGGCGTCGCTCGATCGAATGCAACGGAAGCGCGCGGCGCGCTCGGGCGACGCACGAGCACCGCGTAATCGAAAGGCCGCGCGCGCACCACGCGGGCGGTGGGCCGCTGGTCGCTATTCGACGCAATGATGCGGAGCGGCCTCGGTTCGATGAGGGTCATGAGGTTAACGTGGAGGTTAGCGCGCTGCTAGTGTTACGCGACCGAGCGGCTTCAATTCGACATGCTGGCCTAGTTCTTGATAGGAGTAGACGGCGAGCCAGTCGAGCCGCCCCTCGATCATGCGGCGCACGTAACGGCGAATGTCCATCGAGGTGACGAGCGCTACGCCGTCACGCGGCGTAGCGCCAACAAAAGATTGGATCCGGTCAATAAAAAAGCCCACTTCATCAGGCGGCAATGCAAGGAAGTTGCCCGTTGGCGTCTGCTTGATCGCCTGGCGGATATGCTGCTCGACCGGCAGATCGAACAATACCGCGGCCAATATCCGGCCCGCACCCGCTGCGCGATGCGCGAGAAAGCGCGCGAGATCGCCGCGCACATATTCGGTCAGCATCAGCATGTCCTTTTCCTTCGCGCCCCACGCGACGAGGCTCTCCAGAATATTGCGCACGTTGCGGATCGGAATCTGCTCTTCCAGCAGCCGCCGCAGCACGTCGGCAATGCGCTGCGGCGGCAGCACCTTCTGCACCTCGGCAACGAGGCCTGGATTTTCGGTGTTCTGCTGATCGAGTATCCATTGCACTTCCTGAATGCCGAGAAAGAGCGACGCGTGCTTGCGCAGCATCGCCACCGACGCATAGGCGATCACCTGCTCGGCGCGCCATGCCGGTTGGTTGGGCGGCAAGCTGGTTTCGTCGATCCACCATGTGGGCCCAGGGCCGCCGTCGAGTCCACGGCGTTCCTCACCGCCACGAACATCGGCGCGCGCGTCGCGCGTTTCGGCGTCGGCGGAAAGCGGCTCGCGCATGCCGGTGAGCGCCGGCTCCGGCAGCATTACCTTGCCGGGCGGCAATTCGATCGCACAATACGGGACGTCTTGCATGAGCAGTTCGCAGCTCGAAGCGGGCAAGTCGTCGCTTGTCCACATGGTGATGCCCGGAAATGGCAAGCCGAGATGTTCCTGCAGCCGCCCGCGTTCGGTTTCGAAGGAGCGGTCGAGCGCGGTAGTTGACAGGCGCACGACGAGGTCTGGCGACATGCGCACACCGACCGGGCAGGTGAATTGAGGCGCTCGCGTGAGGATTGCCGGCGTCCCGGCTTTCGAGCCGACGCGCTGCATTGCGTTGACGGCTCCCCCCGCATGCGTGATCACGGCGGGCTTGTGCCTGCCGAGTCGGTAACCGCAGGACGCGAGAATCGCCGCGAGCAGCACGAACAGCGCAGTCGGAAAGCCCGGCACGGCGGCGAAGCCAAGCAGGAGCAGGCTCGCGAAGTAGAGTGCGCGGGCGCTGACCGAAAGCTGCTGACCGATCTCGTCGCCGAGCGACAGCGGCCGCGCGTCGCGTTCGTCGGAGACGCGCGTGATCATTACGCCCGCGGCCACCGAAAGCAGCAGCGACGGAATCTGCGAGACCATTGCATCGCCGACCGACAGAACAGAAAAGCGGTTCGCCGCTTCGCCCGCCGTCATCCCGTGATACGAGACGCCTACCGCAATGCCCGCAATGATGTTAATCAGTGTGATGATGAGACCGGCCACCGCATCGCCCTTGACGAACTTCATCGCGCCGTCCATGCCGCCGTGCAACTGGCTTTCGACAGCAAGCGTTGCGCGTTTGCGGCGCGCCTCTTCGGGCGTGAGCAGATTGGCGCGCAGATCGGCGTCGATGCTCATCTGCTTGCCGGGCAACGCGTCAAGTGTAAAACGCGCGCCGACTTCGGCCACGCGCTCCGAGCCTTTCGCAATCACGATGAACTGCACGGTAGTGATGATCAAGAACACCACCATGCCGACCACGAGGTTGCCGCCGACCACCAGCTCGCCAAAACTTTCGATAATGTTGCCCGCATCCGCGTGCAGCAGAATCGATTTGGTCGAGGCAATGTTGAGCGAGAGCCGGTACAAGGTGGTGAAAAGCAGCAGCGACGGAAATACGGAAAGCGACACCACGTTCGGCACATACATGGTCACCATGAGCAGAGTCACGCTGATCGTGATGTTGATGGCGAGCAGCACATCGATCAGAAACGGCGGCAGCGGCAGGATCATCAGCGAGATGATCGCGACCACCAGCATCGCGATGCCGATTTCGCCGGTGGCGGGTAACTTAGGTGGTGTCTTGAACATCGCGGCTCCCGAGGTTGTCGCCATTGTGCTAGCCGGCGTCGTTTTCAATACGCCGTGAGCCGATCGCATCGACCCAGCGTAGGATCGCGGCGATGGTTTCGAACATTTCCTCCGGAATAGGGTCGTCTATCTCGACCTTGTAGAGCGCGTGCGCGATCGGTGGATTGCCGATGATCGGTACATTCGCATCGCGCGCGAAGCGACGCAATTGCGCCGCATTTTCGTCCATGCCACGCGCGATCACAAGCGGAAGCGGATGTTCTGCGGGGGCATAGCGGATGGCGACCGCATAGTGCGTCGGGTTGACGATCAGGGCGTTCGCAGACCTCACGCGCTGCGCGGGTGCCGCCGCAGTCGCCAATTCGCGCGCCAACCTTTTGCGTTTCGCCTTGATCTGCGGGTCACCATCCATTTCTTTGTGTTCCCGCTTGACTTCGTCTTTCGACATTTTCAGTTTTCGCAGGAACAGCATGCGTTGCACCTTGACATCGACGACACCGATTACGATAAACACGGTCACGGCCACGGCGAAGAGTTTGATCAGCAACGACCAGAAGAGCTTCGACAATTCGGGAAGCGGCTGGTACAGCGAACCCACGATCAACGGCAGTATCCATTTGATCGTGAACCCCATCACCGCTCCGATAATGCCCGCCTTGATCACCATCCTTACGATGTCGATCACCGTGCGCCACGAGAACATCCGCTTTACGCCGTCGACGGGGCTCACGTGTTTGGGATCGGGTACGACAGGTTTGGTGGCAATCTGAAAACTCACTTGCGGGATCAGCGCGGCCACTGCTGCGAGCGCTGCCGCACCCACGCATGGCACGATCACGATCAATGCCTGCTTGCCGAGGTTGAACAGCTTGACGAACATGAGCGACTGACCGTGACTGCCAGACGTGAATTCGAGCGCAGTACTGACGATGGTTCGCAGCGCACCGCCGAAGCTATCGGCCCCGAACGCGAGCACGCCGACGACAGCGGCCATCGTCGCGCCGTCGACCAGATCGGCGCTCTTCGACGTCTCGCCATCCTTGCGTGTGTCGAGTAGCCGTTTGTTGGTGGGCTGCTCGGTCTTTTCTTCGCTCATGACTTTCTGCTCGTAATGTCGAATGGGCGCACCCATGCGCCTTCGGGGCTCGAAGGTAGCGGACCATTCGCCGCGCTGCGCGGCGAATGCGAAGCCTGTCTTCGGCAAGCGAAGTGACGCCGCCACGCGTCCAACTCAGCATGGCGCAACACGCGCTTCGCATGGATCACGCCTACTTCGTGTCGGGAATTTTGCTGCGCGGTGCCGGCTGATATGGTGTGATGCATTGCTGTTGCGCGCCGAATGCCGATGCTTAATCGGTC
>NZ_AUFE01000137.1 GCF_000426345.1 Cupriavidus phytohabitans
TGACGTTCTACGACTTCCCGGCCGAGCACTGGCAGCACATCCGCACGACGAACGCGATTGAGTCGACCTTCGCGACTGTGCGTCACCGCACGACGCGCACGCGCAACTGTGTGTCACGAGCGACCTTCCTTGGCCTGGCCTTCAAGCTGATCGAGGAAGCCGAGAAAACCTGGCGCCGCATCAACGGTGCCGAACACATCGAACTGCTCTTGAAGGGCATTCCCTTCAAGGACGGTGCCCCGGCGCAAGACAATCCGCCGGATCAGCAGAAACTCGCCGCCTGAGAACCGGCCACGATCAACCTTCGTACACCAGATTTGACTTTATCTCGTCGGCGGGATCCAGTTCACGGTGACTCTTTGCGCCACTGAGAACCATCAGGGCTGCGATCTCGTGAGGACTCAGCATCTCCTGTCTCCGGCAGTATTTGACGGGGCATGCCTGGTACGCCGCAGCGGCCTCTCCTGGCCGCCGGGTCCGGTCGCCGGCACGTGTCTGAGACTATAGAAGTCGACGCCCCACGGGAGTCATGAGATCCCGGAGTATTTGCGTCCAATCAAATCAAATAGCCGCTTTGAGCCGTGCCCGCAACTCCTGAACGCGCCGCGTCGAAGCTACAGTCGGCTTTTCGTTGCTTGCACCGACTCCGAACTCCCTTCCAGGCTATCGAGACACGGAACGGGTTCGCTCCCTGAGATTCAAGGCGGTGTGCGGCCTCCTGAAGGCAACGCGCCACCGCCTGATTGTCGGCAATGCTGTTCGAGGGCCCCACTGCCATTGGTGCCAGTAGATATCCTGGCAACAGCCGCCGGCATGTTGGTCACGCAGTAGTGCAGCACCCCGTCCACGATATAGGTCGGATCCGAATGGCTGGTGGGACGCGAAGTCTCAAAGCAGCCACCCTGACGTGCCATGCCCTTCATAGAAATGCTGCCGCCCTCGCATGCACATCAATTCCACCCCACCCAACCGGCCCAGAACGACTTCACCGGCGTGGCCTTCAGCCAGGGATTGCGGGAATCCCGGCAGCGCCGCATAGGGAATGGCAACGGCATTTTCGATTGCTCGCGCCAAACCACCGAGCCCGGAGCCAAGAATCATGCCAATCTGGGGACGGAACTCGCCGACGTATTGGCGAATTCGTTGAACTGCCTGTTCGGTCTGATCAGGCACGTCCGCCGAGGATGGCAACGTGAGAGTCATGGGGCACCTGCTCCCGTATGTAGAGGTTGGTATCATCAAATGGCATCGCGGAGATGTCAGGCTGGCTAACAGTTCACCCAGCGAGGCGTTCTTGCCGCCCGCGCGCGAGATGTCGGCACGCCGCAGTTCCTCAAGCCAGACTAACTGCGTGGTATTGATAGCCATCAACTGTTCCTCTCGTCTTACACTTGGCGCGCAACGACCTTATCGGTAAAGACTGCCCACCGCACCTGTCATCAGCGTCAGACCGTGACGTCCGCGCGGGGCAAGCCGGGGCTTAGTTCGTGGCGCAATGCAGGCGGTGCTAACGCGCCAAGCGGCAGCTCAGTTTAGCGGCACGGGCAGTTCGTGCTCGTGCAAAGCAGCCAGTCATCTTCGAGCGTATTCACGCGGAATCGGAACGTCATGTCCAGAGGGTGGTCCGCCACGACGATGTCTCGCATCTGGTCACGACCTTGGTATCCGACCGTGAGTCGGTACGCACCTTGCTTAAGCCGCATGTATAAGAGTGGACCACCGGCAACAATGCGCAGCACCGCCTTGCCATCGGCGCTTGTCACGACCACGGTCGCCCCGCTTAGCGGCCTGGCGTTGCCCGCATCGATCATGCTGAGTCGGACATTAAAGCGCGCGGCGACATCTTCCATGGCCCGCCTGCCGGCTTCATCGTCTCTGGCACAGGCGTAGGGAATGCCCCGCTGCTCCATGATCTGCACGCGGTCTTCCGCAGGTTCCGTCCGCGTCGCGCAACCCGCGGCCACCAGCACGGCCAACAGCGACAATCTCGCGATGCCAAGTCCTTTCGAGATCTGCATATGCCTGTCCTCCTCTGAATCCCGATAACGGCCCCGATTGCCGGTCACAATGGGAGCCGACTGTTCAGGGTGGGTCACCATCAGATCGATCCTTTGCCAGCAGCACTGGGCGAACCGTCCATGTAGTGACCGGCTCTGAGACGGAGCGCAATCAGCGCCTCGGACGCCCCGCGGTCGCCGTACCGATTACGGTGACGACCGCGCTCCACTGATCGCCTATGCGCGGATCGCCTCCCCAGTCGTTTGAGGGCTGCCAGACCCTCCGCCAACTCTGGTGCTCGATCGCACGCTAGTTGCACTCAGGCGTGTGGGCCATTGTCTGCCCGCGGGGGCAAAGATACCGGCTATCTTTGCCGTGGCTAATCGCAAAAACGAAATCGCGGTTGTCCGCGACAAACCTAGCCCAATACAGGGGCGAGTTTGGTTCGATCACGGTTTGTTCAAACGTAGCGCGCGCCGGGTGAGCTGGGTTGATGCCTGTCAACAAAGCCGCGCGTCTGTGTCGCACTCTGATTCGCATTGGCCTGACGCCAACCAGTTTCCTCCGGCGCCGCCGCCGGCTGCTTGTAGCGGTCCGCAATATGCTCGACCGGAAATGGACTCGACCGCACGGGACGGACTTTCGCAAACTGTGCTCGGACTTTCCCGTTGGGCTCCTCGGTTCTGGGGATCCTGCAGCCGGCCTGACGGCCCGGCACGCCGGTGAAAATGCCCTAACAGGCGGCTTCGGGTACCACCGCATTCCGCGTCGGCAGCCATCGCCGGTCACATAGGGATAACCTAGGCGTTCGGCCGGACCAGGCCTTAAGCTGGATCAAAGGAACTGCAAAGGTGCCCGGCGACCGCAAAGGAGGACCGCCGCCGCTACGGGCAAAAGCCTTAACTGCGCGCTTCCACATCCGTTGATACGGAGCAATTCGCGCCCGCCATGGCTCACCTATCTTTGAGCGAGCAAAGCCAAGAGCCAGACCGGACATGACGACGCTTTTAATCCTGCTGAACATCGTTGCGTTCTTTGGCGAGGTGGTGACAGACGGGGCTCTGGCACAGCAATTCGCACTGTGGCCACCCATCACGGGCATGCCGGTCGAGGGCGAAGTCGGCTTCGCGCCGTGGCAGTTGCTGACTTATGGTTTCCTGCATGCCAACCTTGCACACCTGGCGTTCAACATGCTCGGCTTGTGGATGTTCGGCCGGAACGTAGCGGCGTGTCTCGGGTCCGGCCGGATGCTCGCTGTCTACCTGGCAAGCCTGATCAGCGCCGGCTTGATCCAGTTGGCGGTACTTGGCTATATTGCGCCGGCACACATGCCCACCATCGGCGCTTCCGGCGCGGTGTTCGGGCTGTTGTTCGCCTACGCACGGCTCTTTCCCCGCCGCATTGTGGTACTGCTGTTCCCGCCGATTCCCATGCCGGCATGGCTATTTGCAACCATCTATGCCGTGCTGGAACTCTTTCTGGGACTGGCTGATACACGGACCGGTATCGCGCACTTTGCCCATCTTGGCGGCATGGCGGGAAGCGCCCTGCTGCTGATGCACTGGCGTGTGCGGGCCGAACCGCGAACCTGATCCGACGATCCGTGACATCCTCGCGCATCGCCGCCTTTGCGTACATCAACGCGCGCGCCGCCATGGCACCTACGGTAGAGCCGTTGCCTACCTGGATCACGATGCGGGATTCGCCATGCCTGAAAAAACTCTTATCTTCCACCAGAGCGCGCGGCGCGAGATGCCAGCAGCGCACTGGCGATCTCGATCGCCTTCGCCCGGACGGCAGGTTGAAGGTTCTTCATCGAGACGGGGAAGTCGCCCTCATCTTCCCATTGCGCATCAGGACAACTCCAGATCGTCCACCACGGCGCCGACGCCGGGCGCGGACCAGGCCGCACCGACAGCCGCCAGCCGCTCCGCGCGGGAATCCACGCGACCGCTCAACGTCACCGTGCCATCTCTCATCGCTACGCTGATGTGCTTCGCTTCACGCTCGGCATGCCGACGCAATGCGGCTTCGATTCGTTCAACGACATTCGCGGGGGCGGGGCGCACCTGGATCCTGATCTGGTTCGTCACACCCGTCACACCGCGGAGTTGCGACACGGTACGCTCGGCAAGGGTGCGCTGATAACCCCACTCCACTTCCCCGGTCAGCGTTACGTGGCCCTTCTCGACGCGCAGCTTGACCGCATCGGCAGGCAGGTGGACATGCCATTGCAGTGCGCCTCGTGCGGCAGAGCCAATCGCCTCATCGCTGAATTCGCCCATAGGCCTGACATCCAGGTTCACCACCACCGCGCGCACGCCCGACACCTTTTCGGCAGCGTGCTCGGCGGCAAGCTTCTCGGCATAGCTGGGCAGGTGGCCGCTGAGCGTTACTACGCCCTTGCGTACCTCCACACCAATGGCAGCCGCATCGATGGCGGGATCCCAGTCCAGCTCTTCCGTGACTTCCTTCTTGAGTTGAAGATCAGTTTTCATCGCAAAATCTCACAACATGGTGTGCGGAACGGCACTCGACGCGCCCGTACGGCGACGGCTTCCGTCATTCCTGCAAGGTTCAGACATGAAGCACTGCTTGGGTATGGCCGGTGCGTTCGCGCTCCTGCTCATTGCGAATGATCGTGGAGAGCATGCCCCACTCCGCCGCCATGGCACCGACCATGTCGTCCATCGAAACCACTCCGATGAGCACTTCCCCATCGAGCACGCCAAGCCGGCGCACGCCATGAGAGAGCATCAACTGCATCGCGTCGGCGACACTGTTATGGCGGCCGACAGTAACCAGGCCGCGCGTCATGATGTCCCCCACCTGACTGGTGCAAGGGTCTGCCCCGGCCGCCGTGCTGCAAAGCACGATATCGCGATCGGTCAGCACGCCGGCGACGCGCGTGCCTGACGGCCCTGCTTCCGTGACGATCAATGAGCCCACATGCTGGTCACGCATTTGCACTGCGGCTTCCTGCAATGTGCAGGAAAGCGGAATATGGACAGGTTTTCGCGTACAAAGCTCGTCGATTCTCATTGCCGTACTCCGTTGCAGACAGGGTTTCACTTCACGGTAATCCGCTGTTGCGGCGATGATTCCTTCTTGGGCAGGACCACGCGCAGCACACCGTTGTCGTAGCTGGCATCGACCTTGCCCTCGTCGATGCTGGCGTCCAGCTTAAAGGCACGCTGCATCGAGCCGCTGTAGCGCTCGCGCCGGATCACGCGCTCGCCCTCTTTTTGCTCGGAGGACTTCTCCACCTTTGCGCTGATCATCACCGTGCCGCGGTCAACGGATACGTCGATGTCCTCCTTCTTCACACCAGGCAGTTCCGCGGCCAGGGTGTAGGCGCTGTCCGATTCCGACACATCGACCTTGAATGCCAGGCCGTTATCCGCAGTCCCGCGGAATGAGCGCAGCATGCCCTGCAGCATGTCGCTGATGGGTTCGACAGAGAACGGATCAAAGTGCCTGAGGTTGGTCATGGTGATCTCCTTGAAGCCTGGAACAGAACCGGAAAGGCCGGCTGCTTCCAGAATGGAAGTTGAGCGCCGCGGGCGTTTGTTTTGCATCAAGATCGCTGCATCGACTTCGATGCGGCGCTGGAGCGACTTTGCCGAAGTCGGAATCCGCCGCACCGCTGTCAGGTAAACCACCGAAGGCGGGTGCCCAGTGCTCCACCCGCATGCTCCGGCACATCTGCATGGCGTCCCACCTCGACGAGACGGACGTAGTGCGCCTGAACAGCGTGGTGAGGAACTGGAAGATGGTCAGGCAAGGGCAAGCGCTCTACCGCGCGGGAGAGCCGTTCCAGAGCATCTACGCGCTGCGGTCGGGCTCGATCAAGACCGTGCTCTCTCACCCGAGCGGCCGCGGATGCGTGTCCGGCTTGTTCCTTCCAGGCGAAACGCTTTGACATTTCGACTGAGGTTCACACCTGCGACGCCATTGCCCTGGAAGACAGCGCCGTCTGCGTGATCCCGTTCCACCTGCTGGAAGCCCTTTGCCGCGAAGTCAAATCGCTGCAGCAACATGTCCACAAGATGATGAGCGCGGAAATCGTCCGCGAGACCGGGCAGATGATGCTGCTCGGCAATCTCTCCGCGGAACAACGCGTGGCTGCCTTGCTGCAAAACATCTCGCGTCGCCTTCAGCACAGAGGCTATTCGGCGACTTGCTTCACGTTGCGCATGACACGCGAGGACATCGGCAGCTATCTCGGCATGACCCTGGAGACCGCGAGCCGCACGCTGTCCCGCTTCCAGCAGGAAGGACTGGTTAGGGTACAGCAGATCGAACTCCTCGATCTCGAGGCGCTCGATCTGTGATAAGTACATGCCATTGCCCTCGCCGGTCGGCGGGGAAAGCGCGATGCTGGCCAACGAGCTGAATTTTGCCGCCGGGGAAGGCCAGGGATCCGAGCCGGTGACCTTCAAGCCGCTCGGCATCGACACCTGGCAGGAGCATGTCATCGACCTCCACCCGGACTGCCTGTGTGCCGCGCGGGCAAGGGTTCAGGTGCGGATCGGCGACGCCAGCATCATTGCCACGCTGAACCTGGTTGGCGCGCCATCGCTCCCATTGCGTGAATGCTCGGGGTCGCGACATCCATGCCAAGCGATGCAATGAGCCATTTCATCGCCTTGCCGCGCGCCTCGAAAGCATTGACCTCGTCGCGCCGCATCTTTGCCGCGACCAAAGGTTGGAGCATGTCGTGCAGCTGACTTTTGCGCTCGCGCAACGCCGCGTTGGCCAGTCGACCGAGGGGCGTGTTGTGCTTGCTGCGTGCCCGCACGCCGATCCAGGCCTGGCACGCGGCGCAAATCCACACAGGACCGTGGTCTTCGAGATAGGGATACGTTTCATCGCC
>NZ_AUFE01000138.1 GCF_000426345.1 Cupriavidus phytohabitans
CGCGATTGAGTCGACCTTCGCGACTGTGCGTCACCGCACGACGCGCACGCGCAACTGTGTGTCACGAGCGACCTTCCTTGGCCTGGCCTTCAAGCTGATCGAGGAAGCCGAGAAAACCTGGCGCCGCATCAACGGTGCCGAACACATCGAACTGCTCTTGAAGGGCATTCCCTTCAAGGACGGTGCCCCGGCGCAAGACAATCCGCCGGATCAGCAGAAACTCGCCGCCTGAGAACCGGCCACGATCAACCTTCGTACACCAGATTTGACTTTATCTCATTGAGAATTCGATCAGGCCGTTCACCGTAGGGCGCCGGAACTGGCTCTTCTGTGACACCGTGGCTGGCGCGAACGCAAGCGCGAATCTGTACTCGATCATTGAGACCTGCAAGGCCAATGGCGTCGATACGTACCGCTATCTCGTCGCCTTGTTCAAGGCGCTGCCGCTCGCGAAGACCGTTGACGACTACGAGGCCTTGCTGCCTTGGAATCTCAAGACATCCGCTGTTTAGCCGACCTCGTATCCGGCCGCAAGAGGCGTTGTTAGTCGACCGCTTACAATGAACCCGAGGTTGTCCAGCTTGGGCCATTCGATTCAGAAGCTGTGATTGATTACCTGCTACCAAACTTTTGAGCGGACGCAAGCCAAGCCGTGCGTGCGTCGTCTGCCGTCTCGTTCCACTGCATCGGCCCCTTACTCGTCCCACACCGCATCGACTTCCCTGATTAGGTGTCCTGCGAGGACGTAATCGCCGAGCTTCGCTGCCCTTATTTCCAGCCGCTCCAACTCACCCGCCTCCAGACTGCTGAACTCAAATTGGCAGTAAAGATTGCGCTGACGGAACGTCAACTTCGGACGACTGAGTCCGGCCAGGAGCGCTGCCGGCGAGCGGACGGCAATACTCTCATGGCCGCGATACTGGATCCGTACACCACGCTTGTCGCCCAGCCGGCCAAGTTCGATCGCGTCTTGCCAACCGGACTCATAGTCCAGATCCACGACCGTTACCCCCGCTGTTTCCAGGAGCTTGAGCGCTTGGCCTGCGACCAAGATAAGGCGGGGCCGGGCTTGTCGAAATGGCTAGCCGCCGGTGCCTAGCAACGCCTTGAGGTTATGCACCAGTCGCAACCGCATATCCTCGGACGATAGGCCGAAAAGGGACCCCATCTCGTTTGCGGCATCTCGGACGTCGCTGGGGCGCATAGGACGACCCTCATGCGAGACGAAGGGGCCGTCCGTTTCGGTCAGAAGGCGCTCTAGCGGCAGGCCGCTGATCAGCTTGCGATGCTTCGCTGACCTCAGCATCTCGCTATTGACAGAGAAGTAGCAGCCTAGTTCTACAGCCCGGCGGGCGTCGCTCGCGGTGCCCGTGAACCAGTGAAGGACTACGCGTCCGCGGTCGGCCGGGAGGGCGTTCTCAATGTGGCCCAGTACCTTGGCGACTGCACGGACGCTGTGAACAGTGAGGACCTTATTGCCTTGCTCCGCGCAGGCCCTCAGGATGTGCTCGAACACTTTCTGCTGTGCATCGAAGCTGTGGTAGAAGCGTGGCGCGGCGTCGAGGCCGACTTCGCCAACATACCGGGCGTCCGCAAGATAGCGCTCCAAGAGGGATAGTTCGGCCTGACGCTCCGCCACGAGCTGCGGGTGGAGGCCCAAGGCAATGCGCACGTGCTTTGCATCTGCTGCCAACTCGCGATTGCGCGGCCACGCCCTGGGAGTGGTCGTGACCGCGAGTGTGGCGACCCCTTCGCGGTCGCATTCCGCAATCAATGCCTCGTGATCGGGATAGAGATCCAGATGACAGTGGAAGTCCACCCAGCGCGGCGTCGCGACACGCGATGACCCCGTCATAGTGGAGCTGCGCGGACGCGTCGCAACAGCTCCCCGACCTCTTGCAACCCGGCCACGTAGACCGCCTCGTAGTCGGCGAGGCGTTGGGGGTGATCCGTCAGGGGACCGGGTCGATGGATATCAAAGCGGGCTCTACCAGGGTTGTCGGCGAGCCTGGAGAGTGCAAGCTGGAACGAGCGGACATCCTTGCCCTCCGCTTTGTTGGTGTCCAGTACATGATGACGAAGATTGCGCACGCGGTACGGTGTCTTGTCGCGTCCGAGGGCCATCCGTATGGCGGCGCGTCGTATCAGGCAAGGCACGCAGCGCCCGCAGTGTCGCTGATGGCGCTCCTCCGGATCCGGGTCGAAGCGCCGGTTCCCCGGTGATGAGCACGACATGGTTTTCCTGGCCTCCCTTCTGAGGAAGGCAAGATCGGCGCAGTTGGCGGCCATTTGTCCCTTGGTCATGAACGCGTAGGGATTCACGAGCTCGGCTCGAATTCCCAGCCCGCGGATGATCTCACCGAACCTTGCCATGTAGTAAGGATGCGTGGTGCGCGTGCTCAGGGCCCCCACGCGCAGGGGGTCAAGTGGTACGTTTAGCGAGATCAGCCCGTTCTCCGGGACGTGGATGATCATCTCTTCGCCCGTTGCATCGGCCGCCATCGCCGCCAACGAGAAGAATAGGAAGGAGCGGGCGCGTTGTGTCTCCTCGATGGTGCTGCCTTCGAAGGTCTTCTTGGGAAAGCCGATATACGCACGTACTTGTCCAAAACTCCCCTTGCGGAAATGCCGGCTGAGCGCGACGGAGCAGGTTTTCTGGTGGCTGCTGGTGACCCGATCCCAGTAGTGGCTGATCAGCAGCGGCGTTTGTCCGCGGGCCAACAGATCGATCGCACCAATGAAGCTATCCAAACCACCCGAGAAGAGGCAGACCGAGGACGGCTCGAACAGGCGTAACTGCGTCGGCCCGGACGCGATCGAGGTAAAACCCGAAGGGCGCGGCCGGAAGTAGATGTTCCAGCGATCTCCGGTAAGGAAGTTAAGCGTCGTGCTCAGCAGTGGGCTCAGGCCTGTCCACCTGCCGCAGTCCTGGACCGGGATATGCAGGTCGATTTGGCGGGTCCAAGCGTCCTGTGCGTCCAGGTCCCGCGAAATACGCGTATCGGCGGCCGTCACCGCAGTGGCCAGCACCGCGAGGTCCACCGCGGTTTCCGATGGCTGCAGCCCGAGTATGGCAAGCTTTTCGAGTGTCTGGCCCAGGCCGTAGCCAAGTCGCCGCTGCCCGGTCACAAAGTCAATCACGGTCTGATGCGTCTCGGGCCGGCTCAATCGGACCGGAGCGGCGTCGCCGGTACCCAAGCGTACAACGATACTATGATGCCTCATGATGCAGACTCCCCCGCCGCGACGATCAATTCGAACGCGGCCTCATAGATTTGACTGACCACATCTGCGATCGCTTGGTCGGACAGCCTGTCGACATTGGCTAAGCGTCCCTGCAGTTGGCCACGTGTGGCGCCATCGATAAAATCGTGGAGCTGGTCTTGGGTGTCCTGTACAGCTTCGACGTCTTCGGGGAGGGTAACGCCGCGCCCCCCGATGTCCGCCATGACCCGCCCCTCGATGGAACGGGCGATGAAATCGAGGAAGAAGTCCTGCAATTGCTCGCGGGTCAGCGAATCGAAGCTTCCCGTCTCCGCGTCGGCGAAGTCACTGATGGTTTCGAGCATGGCCTGCCGGGCGATGCCCTCATCCACGGTGCCGCCGGGCGGGCAAATGAACTCGAGGATCGCGACGAAGACGTCGGTGGCCGGCTGACCGGCCAGACCATCCAGGTTGAGTTGCCGGAGGGCTTCGACGGGCCCAAGTCGCTGAAAGTCTCGCACGACACCGAGTAGCCCCCGGGCTGCGCCCTGTGCCGCCCCCATCCTGCGTGCGGCACGTCTCGGTCCGCCTGTCCCCTTGCTGACATACTGCGAAACGGCTTTGCCGAGTGAGCTGCTGCTCCCCGTGCGGGCAAAGCGCGTGAAGTTACCGCGCGCACCGGATAGGTCTCCACCGCTGCCCGTGTCGGGCTGCCGGGGCGCGGTGGCGGGCGTCGGTTGACCGGGCACGACCGGCGGGCTTTGCGGTGTCACGGCAGGAACCGGACCGGGTGGCGGCATGGCCGGCGGCATCGGATCATCGAGGAATGATGGAACGAGTCCGGTTGCGGGCCCCCCATATGCTTTCGATGTACCCATCTTCCTAACCCCATTTATCGAGGCTTATCATAGCCAGCGCCGCGCCATGCACAGCCTTGTTTGCCGTCTGTTCAGCCCAGCCTTGCACCATGGCGCGGAATTCCGCCGTCACCGTCGGATCGTGCAGGCAAGGCCCCCAACTTGTTACGGCCCACGCGCCAAGCCTTTGCATCGGGAGCTCCCGTAGGAACTCCATGACTTTCCGTTGCAGGTGTTGATGGTTTTCCACAAGCCGTACAAGTCCATCGACGCCTGCCGGCTTGGTCTTCAGTTTGTCCTTCTGGATGATGCGGCCCCGGATGGCATCGAACACCTCCTCGGATTCGGGGACCGAGAGCTTGGCAATTTCGTCCTTAGCGCCGCTCACAGCGAGCATGGGTCCCATGAGTTTTTCGACCAATGCCTCGAGATGGCTGGCGGCAACGAGCCCGCCGAGGGAACTGCGCTTGTCCCGCGTCACAAAAACGTAGGGACGCAGATCAACGCCAGCCAAAGGCGGATCGATCATCGCCCAGTCCCGGGCCCATTGGTTCTTGTCCCATTCTGCCACTGCCGCCTCGCTCTCCGCGGGCTCGCCCGCAGCTTGGGCCCGGCCGGCATTCTTCGGTACCGCCGCGCCTTTTGCGGTCGAGGACGACGCGCCCACATGCGCCTCGAACTGTGCCAACGCGTCCGGTGCGCCCTCTGGGTGGCCGGCGGCGAGCCGTGCGATCTGTTCGTAGAAGTCGGGGTAGAACCGTTCCGCCAGCATGATCTTGGCAAGGGTGGGCCGCTCGATGTCGTCTCCAAAGCCCCGTGCCTCAGCAATCGCGTGTCGTAGCATGAGCGAGTTTAGGAAGCGCTTGATCTGCCGCGGATTGCCGCGCGTGCCCTCGCTCAGGATGGGTGTCACATGTGAGCTGATGGCGAGTGCCTGATCGATTTCGGCAGGAATCTCGCCGTCCATTGCCGTCTCGACGGTATTGCGATCGAGACCGCGGCTCTTCCAGGGCCGCTTCATGTCTTGCCGTGCGGTCTTCAGAAGCGCGGCGAATCGCGGATCCTTGGCACCGAGCGCACTCTCGGCCAGCAGAAGGGTGACGTACACCCTCGTCTCGGCGACGCCGAGCGCAGGTATGCGGAAGGGGACCTGGATCAGCTTTTCCAGATAGTTACGTGCATAGCTGACTGGCCCGGCACTCGGCGGTAGATCCGGAAAATTCTCCCGCACCGCATACTCGATCATCAGCTCGTCGGCGCCAATGACGAATGCACTTTGTTCGACAAAGAGAAAGAGCCGGATGGCTTCCAGCGTTGCTATGGCGGTCTTCGGTAGGCATCGGTCTAGATCGTCGACGATGACGACAAGACGTTCCACCTTTGCGGCCGCAAGGAGTTCTTTAAACTCATCACGGAAGGCATGGATATGCTCCGGTAGATACTCGGTGTCATCCGATGCGTCTTTTATGAATTCCTTGGCCTTATCCGTAGCAGTTTTAAGATCCTCGGCGGTGATATGGTCGCGAGGCTTTGCGAGCATGCTGCTGGCCAGATCCAAGGCGCTCTTCACCTGGTCCAAGGTGGGCACACCCGTTGCAGTCGTTAGTGCAAATCCGCCGGCCTTCCGTGCAAGCTTAAGCCAATCAATTCGCTTCAGCACTTTCTTAGCGGCCTGTGCGACTTTTGTGGAAGTAGGTCTTTCCCGGCGCAGTTCGTCAACAATGGTCTCGAGTACCACCGTCTTCGCATCCTCGAAGCCTTCGAACGTCCAGCCGTTGAACCAAAGGCAAAGCACCTTTTCCTTATCGGAAAAAGATGCCTCCAGCATCTTAAGGACGCTGGATTTTCCTGCGCCCCAATCACCATGGACACCAATGGTAATCGGTGCCTCCGATGTTTTTTCGATAAGCCTAACAACGGTTTTCGCAATCGCCTCGTAGTACAGCAGGTCGGTTGCGGTCTCCTGATCGTTCAAAAACATTGACCGGCTCCGTGGAATTCTAAACGTCTTTTTTTTGGGATAGAGTATAGCGTCAGCGAGCTAGCGGCGCTGCCCTGAAATGGGAAGAAAAACCAATCTACAAACCGAACGACCCGGCATGGGTGGTGGAAAACTCCCGGAGCGGCGGTGGGATGTGATGCTGGACAGCAGGTCAGTCTTGCGCGCCAATAGTCTTGTCAGTGAAGTTGGACCGGCGTTTCCGGACCAGCATGCCAGTCGGGGGGGCATGGCGCCATACGCCGGACCCCACCCATGAGGGGTAATGGGATCCGACCTGCGCGACGATAAGGGGAAACTCCAAACCGTCAGCGCCAATCGCTGAGGTCCGCCCGGTGCCTATATCGAAGATGGCCAACAAATCGCTCGCCGATCGACCTCCCCGTCGTGTACCCAATCCATCCAAGTTAAGCCGCCAATAAAATCGCAATTCCCCCCGCGAACCCTTGACAGATGACGAGGTTCGAGGGGCCGCCGCCCTGCTTGCGCTGGCTGTTTAGCGCAAGCAGGGCGGCGGCCAATAGAGGATCGTTCTTCGATCTTCGCTTGGCTCTCATGCCCCTGTCCGATTTGTTCGCTTCGCTTACCGAATATTTGCACACCAAGGTCTTTCACGATCTTGCTCGCCATCCCGAACGTCCCGCCGCTTTCACCCGTCAGCGCAAGCTCACTCTGCCGACACTGATCGCATTCATGCTCGGCAACTTGCGCATGGGCGTACAAGCCGAACTCGAT
>NZ_AUFE01000139.1 GCF_000426345.1 Cupriavidus phytohabitans
GACGAACGCGATTGAGTCGACCTTCGCGACTGTGCGTCACCGCACGACGCGCACGCGCAACTGTGTGTCACGAGCGACCTTCCTTGGCCTGGCCTTCAAGCTGATCGAGGAAGCCGAGAAAACCTGGCGCCGCATCAACGGTGCCGAACACATCGAACTGCTCTTGAAGGGCATTCCCTTCAAGGACGGTGCCCCGGCGCAAGACAATCCGCCGGATCAGCAGAAACTCGCCGCCTGAGAACCGGCCACGATCAACCTTCGTACACCAGATTTGACTTTATCTCTGGACAATGTTCAGTAGGTGACAAATTGCAACAATTTCAACAGCACTTTGCACCGCCCAGAACGAAAGCAAGGGCCTCCATACCAGCGTGCAGTGTAGTTTTGCTCTAAACCGCTCCCAGGCACAGCGCTTGCACTAATGCTGTTGACTCGGCCGCAATTGGGTCCCAGTGCTCAGTGTTTTGACAAATGAGCGGCAACGCTAATTGTTGGGCCGCCATATTCTTTCTTGCCCTCCAGGCCCATGTTCAACTCCTCACCAGACCACACTTTAGTCCCTCTACGTTCTGACCCTGTCCTTTTGGGGGGCGAAGACCGCTCCGGTACAACCTTGCTTAGCATTCTGCTCGACTCGCATCCGGATTTGGTCGTAGGTCCGGAGATCGATTTCACGGAGCCAATCAACCTTGGCTCACATATCCTTGAAGTATGCGCCTTGATGGCGTGTCGGGATCCACGGGTTATCGGTACGACGAAGGAAGCCATCGACCCTGAATGGTTCGATGGCGTGCACTTCGTCTGGCAGTGTGAACGTTCGGGCTTGGACCGAGACGACGTAAAGACGTTGGTGACCCATGTGATTGCGGAGCGTGGACCCGACCTGGCTACACTAGAGGATCGCTGCCTGCTTATCGACTCTATCGGCGAGTTCCGGCGACAACAGACCGGGGCGAAGCGATGGGGTCTAAAGCTTCAGCGACGGATTCAGAACGTCTGCAAATATGCCACCATTTGGCCGCAAGCACATTTTATCCACATCATTCGCGATGGCCGCGACGTGGCAGCATCCCATGAAAAGGTTCCTGGGTGGGACCATCGGACTATCAGCGAGGCGGTCCAAGGCTGGCTAGATGTCGTCACCAAGGCACACTTGGGTGCGCCCAGTGGTCGCTATCTCGAAGTGCGATATGAGGATCTGGTCACCGCCCCGCGTGAGACAGCTGCACGGATGCTGGAGTATCTGGGCTTGGGATGGAGTGAGAGGGTTCTGCATCACGCAGAGCACAAGCACGCGCTTTTCGACAAACCGTGGGGCCATCCCTCAGCTGACGCAGCTGCTCAACCCCTATACACCAGATGTATTGGGCGGTACGTGCACGACCTCACGCCTCAGGAGGTTGAGCAGTTCGAACGCTTAGCAGGGAAGGAACTGGAAAAATTCGGCTACACGCTGTCCGTGCCGACTCTCTCGAGCAGGGAATGATTCCAGTGGCAACGCAAACGCGACGACAACGCTTGCCCGGCAGCTTCTATCTCCTACTCCTAGGCCAGATGGTTTCCCGCGTCGGCGCCCAAGTGACGCTCATCGCCCTACCTCTGACCGCGATCCAACTACACCAAGCAGGATCCCTCGAGACAGGCTTCTTGCTTGCATGTGGACGTGCCCCGTACCTTCTGCTAGGCCCGCTTGCCGGCGTCTTCGCCGATCGATTCTCACATCGAATCCTTCTGATTACGGCAAATTGGATAATGGCGCTAACGTTGGCCACAGTACCGGTATCTGCTTTGCTTATCGGCTACGTCGGCATGCCCCATCTCTACACAGTTGCTACACTGATGGGCGGGCTTACGGTGATTGCCGACGTGGCCTTTTTGGCATGTGTGGCAACTGTCGTGCCGCCCCAACAACTTGTACAGGCTCAGAGCTGGATAGAACTAGGACAATCGGCGGCATTGGTACTTGGTCCGCCGCTCGCAGGCTGGTTGATCTACTCGCTTTCGGCACCTATCGCGATACTGGCAGATGCGGCGTCGTTCCTTCTGGTGACGGCGCTGCTCCCATACGTGATAATAGCGCCGACAACAAGCGCGTCGGTGACAAGTGACTACAATCATGACGACACTAGGAGCATCCTTGAACGCGTTCTCTCGGAAGCTGCAGAGGGCGCGCTATTCGTGTTACGTACCCCCAAACTCCGCGCAATCACCTTTGCTACCGGTACTCTCATATTTTGGTACAGCGCCTACTCCGCCGTCTTTCTGCTGTATCTAACCGAGGGCTTAGGGCTGAACGCCACAACGATCGGGACCGTCTCAGGCATCGCTGCAATCGGAAGTGTTATTGGTACTTTGCTTGCACGTCCTTTTGCTCGAACGTTAGGCTTGGGTCGCGTGTTAATAGCAGCGCTCCTCACCAGTGCCGTTGGCGCAACGCTAACCCCGCTGCTCGAAGTGCCAGGATGGCTTGCATTGGGACTGTCGCAATTTGTATTGTGGATCGGCAAACAGGTCTACAGCGTCCATCAGGTACCAATCCGCTACGCCTTGGCTCCGCCGCAACTGCACGGCCGTGTAAACGCAAGCATCCGGACCATAGTGTGGGGCCTTGCTCCAGTCGGAGCCGTGTTAGGCGGCGCCTGTGGAACATGGCTCGGCGCCCGCGCGACGTTACTGCTTAGCGGAGCCCTCATTGCCGGAGCCGCTGGGTGGATCTGGGCATCCCCTCTGCGATCCGTGCGTACACCGCAGTTCGTGGGGGCAGACACTTAAGAATGGCTACCTCCATTACTTCTCGCGGACAACACAGCCCCCCATCATGAAGTTCGCCGACATGCTATCGGTCATCCTATCTCCGGGCCACCTCACCATTTGGCGGGCCAGCGCACCGCATGTGTCCGATCCCCATTGGACAGCCGACGCTCGGCGGCCTTCCTACGTCCGGGAAGCCCACATCACGTATGCACTTGAGACAGCTGGCAACGGTCCCTTGCAGCCGTCTTGGCTGGCCTGCATGTTCGATCTTCCGGGTGAATCCAATGCAGTTGCTTTCACCGAAGCATTGCGTGCCTGGGTAACCCGCCACGAAGCCCTCCGTAGCCAGTTCATCGTGGCCCCTTCCGCTCCGCCTGGCGAACGATTTCTTCGCACGACGTTACCGGCCGATGCCGTGAGAATCCGCCGCAGTGCGGCTGCGGCCTTCACAGATGGCCGTAAATTGGCACGATATCTGGAGAACCTGTTCGACAGCGAGGTTCTCGCTATAGGCTGGCCTGGCTATCTTTGGGCCACAGTGAGCCGTCCACAAGCAACCACCGTCTATGTCGCCGCAGACCACACCCTAATGGACTGCTACTCCATTCTCCACACTACGTATGAGGTTCAACTACTGTATGCGTCAGCACACGCGTCCTCACGGAGCACGGCTGCGTCCATTCTTCCCGAACAGCCGCCAAGCTACCTGGATTTCGCAGAGGCCGAACGGAGCGCCGCCGGTGCGTTGAACGCTGAACACGAATCTATAGCGCGCTGGCGGACCTTTCTCGGCGAGAGCGGCGGCCGACTGCCTCAGTTCCCTGCCTCAGTAAGCGAGGCGACCGGAAGCCCCGCCGATCAGCCAAGCGGATACACAGAACTTCTCAACGCATCTGACGCACTCTCCTTCGGTCGAGTCTGCCGCACACTTGAGGGCAACTCGTTTGCTGGGTTGCTAGCCTGCCTTGCCAAGGTGGGCCAAGAAATCTGCAGTTCGAACGTATTCCGTACCATGGTACCCGTCAATACACAGACGGAGCGATTCCAATTTTCCATAGGATGGTATGTTGGTATGGGGCCCGTAGCCTTCCCCATCAAGCAAACAGACTCTTTCGGTGAGGTGGTGCGTTCGGCCGTTGCAGGCCTAGACGGCTTGAGGGATATTGCGCGAATTCCGCTGCCCCGTGTGGCCGAACTCCTCGGCCAGCCCCTACGCGACCCTTTCATGGTGTCGTACATGGACCTTCGCCATACGCCTGGTGCGAGCAATTGGAACACCTGGGGAACTACCGTCTTCCGTAGCCGCTGCACTGATCCTGATGAGGTGTTCTTTTGGTTCATACGTACTCATGATGGCTTCCACGTTAGCTATCGCCACCCCGCCACCAAATTGGCAGGCATTGCCGTCCCACACTACGTGGAACGCACAAAAGCATTGCTTAGGTCTGTCGCGCGCAACGGCGACTGGCCCGCGCTAACATCCCTTCTCAAAAAGGACAGAATTGCACATGACAGACATCAAACACATTGCGGCGACCGCATCTCGTGATTACACAAGCTTCGATGTTGTTATCGTAGGCTCAGGCGCTTCAGGCTCAATTGCTGCCCGAACACTTGCCGAAAAAGGTTTCCACGTTGCCCTCCTCGAATATGGAGCCTTGGTATCCCCAGGCGCGCTATACGTCCCCAACCAAGCAACCTATAGTAAGGCACGAACATCTCCACACGGTCGCGCCGATGGAAATCCATGGACAGCATGTGCCGTTGGGGGAGGAATGCAATTTTACAACGCTATCATGTTCAGATACCGTCAAGCAGATCTCTCGGCATCCCAATACCTGAGGACTGACATGGAGATAGATTGGCCCATTTCACTTCGGGACCTCGAACCTTTTTATTCCGAAATCGAAAATCTCTTAGAGATTAGCGGTACGTATGGATTTCAGCCCTATCCAGCAAGCCAAAGAGGTCTACTGATATCCAATGCGATGCAAGAACTTGGCATCACGCCGAAGAGTGTTCCGCTGGCGATCCGGCCACCCAAAACCACCAATGGATGCATTGAATGCTCCTCTTGCAACCACCTAGTCTGCCCTACGGATGCAAAGGCCAACATCCTAGCTAGGAGTGTTTTAGACGATTCCGCTCTCCCAGGATCGATTTCGGTGCTGTACGGATGCTTTGTCAATTCGATCGAGCTCCGAAGCGACTGCCACGCAGAAGCCCTTGAGTGCTATGTGCCGCTTTCCTCGCAGCGGATTCGCATCCCCGTTAAAACGGTCATTGTGTGTGCAAACGCAATTCAGTCGGCGGCTTTAATGCTTCGCTCGAAGAGCCGCCATGCACCTACAGGCCTTGGAAATGATTCTGACCTCGTAGGGCGCGGCCTCTCATTCAAGATAAGCGGGTACTCCGTTGGCTACGTGAAGAATCCAGCCGCGCTTCCTGCCCATTGGGGCCCGCATGCGACCGTGTATACGGACGACTTCTATGAGCACCCTGGCGTGCCATGCAGATTTGGGGGGTTAATCTACGAGGCAAATTTGGATTCGCCAGGGGACAACATCGGTCTCGTGCGACTTCACTACATCGCTGGGGAAGAACCATGGTCACACAACCGTGTAATGCTTGACGGAGCCATCGACCCACACGGCATTCCTTACATCCGTATAGCGTATAAAAACTCAGAAAATGATAGGGCACGAATCAGTTTTCTCGCCAACCGGGCTGAAGACACTCTCCGCCGCTTAGGCGCATCCTGTATCGAGCGAATGCCTTTCTCGCGAGGCAAAGGCAGTTCACATCTACACGGCACCATGCGTGCGGGTTCTTTTCCAAAGACATCAGTCGTGGATCACTACGGCAAGATTCACGGACTAACGAACATCTATGTTATGGATGGCTCCGTTATGAATTTTGCCGGAAATAGCAATCCCACGCATACTATAATGGCCAACGCAAAACGAATGGCGCTGTCACTCACCGAAAAGGAAAACTAAATGTCCTGTTCTGGATCCACTGGTCATTTGGCTGAATGGGAGCGCGAAACCCGCTCTTCCATCATTTTTAAAATCGCCTGGGGCTCGATGGCGCAGGATATCGATGGCAAGATCTATCTTGACATGTCATCTTGCAGCGGCGCCTCATCCTTGGGTAGTAATAACCCTGAATTTAAGGCGAGACTCTCTCAAGCTATGGAGAGCGATACCGACGTTCTTCCATCCTCATTGGCCTCCAGGTCCGGTCGTACCCCTTTTTTGGCGAGGTTTCAATACTGTGAATACTGTGAATACTGTGCCGACAACCTATGCAGGCGCCGGCGGCGCTGGCCAGAAAGGCATCGGCGCACAAGTTATTCCTGCGGAATCAAGAAACGCGCGGGCGCTTGCCCAGCCAAGCCGGCGCGCGGCCGCGACCGGACCGGGTCTTGCCCGTTTTGGGGCATCCCCTTATACGGAAGTAGGACCGTCTCCGCAGCGAGGCATGGAGCCTGAGGCCCTGGGAATTTCGAGGTAAGGGGGTTGTTAACTTCGCCAGACTCGCGTTTACTCTCAGATTTTCGTGCAGCAATGAGCAACGAGTCGGGGGCATGGGTGGACGAGGAATTCGAGAGTCTGGATCTTGGTGATCCGCGGCGGGATCGGCGCGCCAAGGAGCTGCTCAAGCGGTTTGCGGCTTTGCCGACGGCGAGCATCCCCGGCGCATGCGATGACTGGTCGCAAACCATCGCGGCATATCGGTTTCTCGGCAACGAGCAGATCGATTGGCG
>NZ_AUFE01000140.1 GCF_000426345.1 Cupriavidus phytohabitans
CAGGAAGTGCCGCACCACGCCCCACAGCACGCCATCGCTGTCGAGCTTCGCAGCAGGACGGCTGGCGTCACGGCGCCGGGTGCGCGACGCATGCGCCACTGTAGCTCGGTAAGAGTGCCCATGGCAGGTATTGCGGGCAAGCTCACGCGAAATGGTGGACGGCGAGCGCCCCAGCCGGAAGGCCATGTCCCTCACGCCGATTTGCTCCGCCTTCCAAATCTCGATGCGCATGCGCTCTTCGGGTTGCTGTTGCCGGTACTTCTTCTTCGTCATCCACCACACCTTACCAAATGGCAAGGTGTGGCACTTCAGATTTTAGAACGCCCCGCATAACCCGAGGCCTCTGGAAGGCGAAAAACCGAGGGAACCTTACTCCGTCCGGATACGCTCCATCCGCAGTTGCCGGATTAGCTCGGTAGGCGAAAGGCCGAGCGCTTGCTTGAACGCGCTTTGTAACGCGCGCTCGGTCACATCGACCTCCGCAGCCAACTCGCGCACCGACAGATCGCGTTTGTCGAGATTTTGCAGTAAATATCGATACGCACGGCGGTAACGGGCTGGCAAGCGTACCGCTACATCATCTAGTTGTGGCGCTTGCTCCGCCCGCTTACAGGCGTATGACACAAGTGCCTTCGAATCGTCGCGTAGGGAACGAGCGAAGACTAACGCATAACGGCTGAAATAGAGCATGGCTTCGCGGCTACGCCCTAGCTCTTGATGAGTCTTCGCGAACGCGTATAGGTATTCAATCTGCCGATGGCAAGTCGATGCCAAAAGGCCCATCCGATGCAAGGGTTCTAGCAGAATCTCGGCCAATTGTGGCTTTTTGGCAGTGATCGCGGCCAGCACAGCTTCGATGCGTGTGCTTTGCAGATAAGCGCCGAAACCGCTCCGCTGGGCCCAGTTCAGATGAGCCGTGATGCCGCCGATGGCTGCAGCCTCACCACGTGCCAGCGCGCGCAAATGCCACAAATACTTGACCCGATGACGCAATAGCGTTCCGGAGACGTCCAGCGCCTCTGCTTCGTGGCGATCGGCCTCGTCGCTTGCCGATGGCATCGAATCGATTCCGTCAGTTGCAACTCCACTGTACATTGCATGATCGCCGAGACCCGACCGCCAATACGCATGATCGCATAGGATCGTCGCGTTACGAAGCTCGCGCTGGACGGCAATATCATAGCGCAATGTCACGACAATTTCGTGCCAATGGCAAAGCGATGGGTCCGAAATCGCGATCGCCAGCTCATCAAGCGCGTCGCTCGAGTATCGCGATTGGCCGAGTTGGTGCAACGCGCCCACAATGCCGAGCTGCGTCTCCACTCGCTGCGCCGGCTCAACTTGCGGATCATCGACAAGCCGCGCGAAGCATGTCAGTGCCATCGCGAGTCGATGGCGAAACAGTGCCTGCCAGGCGGCGTTACGGCACGACGCCGTGCGGAGCGCATGGCGCCCTGAACGCATTGCCTTTTGTGCACTGCGATAGTGTTCTTCTGCCTCGTCGCAGACGCCGATTGTCATCTGAATATCGGCATACAGTCGACGCAGTCCGATCAACTCGACGGTTTTCGAGATGTCCAGCCAACTGCTTGCTTGTGCTGCGGCAGCATTGAGATTACCGTCGCAGATCTTATTGAGGAAGCTCTCTGGTACGTTTGGAACTGATAGCGATGCCGCCAGTGGAAAGTAGAATGTTAGAAACATTTCGGCAAACTCCCTCAAGACGCAATACGCGTGTTGCAAACAGCAGATTTTTGAGAATATCGGAAAATTGGCGGCCAATTCTGATACGCAGCCTCTCGCATTCGCGATTATTCGGAGTGCCTTTAGCAAATCGCCGAACCGAGGAGCGAAGGTATGGTGCGCCACAAGGAAGCGCCCACTTGCCAGGGAATGTGCGCGAAATATCTTGAACAAATTGCGGGCTGCGATAAGCGCTAGGGATGGTGTTCAAAATTGGCAAATGTCCGCATGTTCAGCGGAGCGGTTGGGGGGCAAATGAACGCATGAAACAGACCGATCTGAACCTGACGTGCCGGCGTACGCGTAAGCGGGTATTTCTCGACGAGATGGAGCGCGTGGTGCCGTAGAAGTGGATTCGTGGCGCTGATTACGCTGCATGCGCCGACGAAAGCGCCTGATCGCAAGCCATTTCCCATCGAAGCGATGCCACGCATTCACTGTTTGCAGCGGTCGTTCGGCTTGAGCGACGTAGCGATGGAAGGGGCGCTGTACGACGTGCCGCTGTACCGCGAGTTCACGGGGCTGGGCGGCATGAGCCGGTTGCCGGCCCCTGTGAGCATCCCGAGGTTTCGGCACCTGGCGGAACAACACAGATTGGCCGAGCAATTTTTGAAGACGGTGAACGCGCAGGTTAGCGCAAAGGGTTACCTGCTCAAGGAGGGCACGGCAGTTGATGCCACCCTGATTGCCGCGCCGAGTTCGACCAAGAACAAGGACGGCGAGCGCGACCCCGAAATGCACCAGAGCAAGAAGGGAAACACCTGGCACTTTGAAATGAAGGCGCACGTTGGCGTCGATGCCGACTCGGGCTTGGTCCATGCCGTCGTGGGTACGGCGGCCAACGTCAACGATGTCACGCAAGCGCATGCCCTGCTGCATGGCGAGGAGGCCGACGTGTTTAGCGACGCAGGTTACCAAGGCGTCGACAAGGGCGATGAGAACCAAGGGATCGTGGTGGACTGGCATGTCGCGATGCGTCCAGGCAAGCGTCGCTTGCTGAACAAAGCCGGTGCCCTTGGCAAGTTGCAGGATGAACTCGAATGGGTCAAGGCGCGCATTCGCACCAAGGCAGAACATCCGTTTCGAGTCCTCAACCAGTTTGGCCACATGAAGGTGCGTTATCGCGGGCTGATGAAGAACACGCAGCAACTGCAGTCGCATGCCAGGGGCTAATTGCGCCTGGGTTCGGGTCGAAGGCCCGACACATGGCCGACAACGTTCCAGTTCATGCCGAATTTGGCGTCGAATCCGAGCGAAATAGCTCACTGAATGCAACCGACCACGCTCAGCATCACAGTTCGCCATTGCCAACGTTGTCTTGAACACCATCCCTTGTTCGTAGCGCTCGTTAAAACTTTGGTGCCATGTATTCATCGATCCAGCGCATCTGAGAGGTGAGTTTTCTCGATCTCCAAGGATCGCGTTCATCGCGTAAAGGTAAACTCTTAGCAGCGGCCAGCTAACCTGTTGATAGCGTCGAGCCTTCCGTCGCACACAGAGGGCTTACTGTCGGGTCACGACGTAGATGTCGCCATAGTCAGTGAAGTAGCCGCGCCCGGTAAGGCGGTGCCGACGCTTTAGCTCGCTGGGTTGATAGCGTCGATTCAACGCTGTACAACCCAAGCAACTCCGTCGGCGCTGCGGTCACACTGGTACAAGACGTCCCCGGTTGTTGTCAGCACGTCTTCCTGCACCTCGCCAGACGGAACCTGCAGCGACTCGGGCAAGTTGGGTAGAAGCGGCGGCAACAGGCACGCATCATCGCGATCAGAGCTGACAACGCGACGCGCCCCAGCGCCCGCGCACGGCAGGAGATCATCTCGCTATCCGGAAGACAGGCGTGTGCCGACTGGATGGCGTACGCCTGACGATTGGTCGCTGCCGTTTGAGCATAACAGACGCATCGCGTGGACTGGCTGAAAGCGGTTGGATGATCGTCGAAACACGGACACCCGCGTGAATACCAACCATTTGGGGTTTTGAACATCATCCACCTTAGTCTTCGATCGAGAGAGAGTGCGCTCCAGTTTCATCCCCCCAGCGACATGCGACGAGTTGACCAAACTGCAATTGGCCCAGTAGTTGAAACGTTGATTGGACAGGCCTAGTGTCCTGCGTCAGAAATTCGCAGACAAAATTGCCTGATGCTGGCGAGGACGTCTTCGGCGGACTTTGTCCAAACGAAAAGCGGGGGGGTGGTATTGTTCAGGTCGAGGTATTGCTGGATGGCTTGCTCAAGTTGTCGGGTTGATCGATGCGTGCCGCGGCGGATGTATTGTTCCGTGATGGCGGCAAACCAGCGTTCCACTTGATTGATCCATGAGGCGGAGGCCGGCGTGAAATGAACATGGAAGCGCGGATGGCGAGCGAACCAAGCCTTGATCGACGGCGTCTTGTGCGTGCCGTAGTTGTCCATGACGAGATGCACATCGAGCATAGGTGGCACGCTGGCTTCAATCGTGCGTAGAAACTGCAGGAACTCACTGCTGCGATGTCTGCGATGCAATTCACCGATAACTTTTCCAATCACCGAAAAAAGCGAACGCATTTTCTATGGGATGGATACCGGCTGGAACATTGTCGGACGTGAAAGCGGGCAGACTTCCGTACGATCATTCATGGCGAGAGAACTTTATCATTATACGAGGGAAAGAGACGGCGGCTGGGGCGAAAGTGACAGGTACTGCTACGCTCGCCCAGGCAACAATGGAAGGCCGAGGGGGCAAAGGGGAAGCATGCTCAGTTTGTTTCTTGCGCCTTTTCTGCTGAAAACAGCGTTGTTCATGCGTACCCCAAGTTGCATGAGTACACCATCCCTGAGGAAATTCCTGCGCGATGCAACAACGTGAAAACCAATGTCGTGATTGACACACACAGCCGATACGGCAGCCGGAAAGCGATGGCCCTGATAAAGCGGTTTAGCATTGCTCATCACCCGAGCTTACGCGACGGCCGGCAATGTGACAGCCCGTTCAAGTCAACACGCGCGGCTCGACTCCCGCTGTCTGGCGTCATGCGATAAACCATAGTGTCTTCCATAGTCCCAACACGCTGCCAGCCGCAACGCTCCACAAATGCCAAGCCCTTGCTGTTCCACGGCTCAAGGTGAATGAATATTTCCCGCCGGAAGCTGAACAACCAAACCAATATGGGATTAAGCAAAGCTGCCCAACGTCCGTGATGCGAGGGGAGAATAGCTATGTGTGCAGACTCTCCATCGTAGATCACGCCTCCAATGTCAAGACCGTTGCACTCGATCCCAATCGAATGGCAATCGGCATACACCGATTTAAACGCCTCCCTAGTGACGATGCGTCGCACTGACTCGTCAAACCGGGCGCTCTCAATATCGTAATAGAGATCGAGATCGACCCGATCCGTCAAGCGTAGCGTCATGAGGTAACACCTGATACAGGGAGCCCCGGTCGTCTGTTGATCAGTAACCCCATCGACGTGCGGATATGGGGGCGAGGATCACTTTCTGCCAACTCAGTAGCGAGACCTTCCCAGAGTGGATCCTCCAGAAAATACAGGCACAGTGTCCGTAGATCAGGGCAATGTTGCTGGTCCAGTCCGTTGAGGTAATGCAAAGCGTTTAACGCTTCCCCACGTTGGATATAAACTAGAACCCGAAACACCAGAATGTCCGGGTGATCAGATGGCAGTTTTGTCAGTTCAATAAGATTTTCGATCTGAGCCTGTGCCTCATCGAGTTCATTGTCACCCAGCGCGTGCAGTATTGCCGAAATTACCTCGGTTCGGTGCTGACGTAGTGCATCTGCGGGTTCGAGCATCGTGACCTCCTGCTTGCTTTATCGGATAACCTTAGTTTCAGGCTTGGCGACGGCCCCCCCCAAGCCTCCAGCAAGTTGTTGAAAAGCACCTCGTCATAAGGGACCCAAGCGATGATCAGGAATGTTTCGCGTGTGAATTTCCAACAGAAATCCGGACGCTCCGATCAGTGCAACGCGCCTGCGCGTGGATGCCAGGCCTCCCGACCGCGCGCATCGGCGACTCATTTCACCGCTCCGGTATGGCACCGCATCCATTATTCGCGCCATGTGCGTGAGGTTGCTCGCGACCATTATCAGTTTGAAGTGCACGCTGACCTCTTGATGCCGTGATACACCGTCTCCCGGATCCGACCGACCACCTTGCCCCAGCTGAAATGCGGATGACCTTACTCATCCAGCCGTGCGATATACGCTCATCGATCGCGCTCCGTCCTAGCGGCGTCGTTGTGTGCGACATACAGGTTATATTACGCGCCGGCAATCATTTACGAAATCATACGTGTCATACGCCTTGTCGGCACGACTGTCTTCGCGTGAGTGCTAAAGGCACCCCGTAGAGCCGATGTTAAAACTGGCTCGCAACCTGCTATGGAAGTGCTGAATAAATCAGTGCGCGAGTCATCGCGGGATTGGGTGAGTGCGTTGTCATAGTCATGTCCATGGTTCAGTCCGGTGATGAAGCGACAGATTAGTTTTGCGGAAGCAGAAAGCCACGGCAAGAAGCGGGGGACGCGCCGCCAGCGCTTCCTGACGGAGATGGAGAACGTCGTGCCGTGGTCGCGGCTGATAGCGGCGGTCGAGCCGTACTACCCCAAGGGGAAACGCGGCCGGCC
>NZ_AUFE01000141.1 GCF_000426345.1 Cupriavidus phytohabitans
AGGCTGCGGCCGTCCCGTTTCATGAGCGCACTCCTCAATGACTATCGCTCAAGCATAGAACATTTGTCCGCTAAATTCCTGACTTATGAGTAATATCGGTCTGGTCGCGAATGCCGTTCCACACCATGAAATCGAACTGATCCATCGTGCGGTCGAACTTGGCCAGCACACCCAGCACGCGCATCGAGAAGCGCGAGTAAGCTTCGACAGTCAGGTTCAACGACGGCAGCGTGACTGACGGCTCGAACACAATGTCGTTCTTCGCGCGCATCTCAGCCTCGCGCTGTGTGCGCAGCGCCTCGGCCACGCGCAGTTGCTCGTCGACGTAGTCCTCCAGGCGCGACAGGGCGCTCTCGAAGTAGGCTTCGACAGTGGCCAGTTCGGATTTGCTGTACGTGGCGCCGCCAAAGCGCTGCAGGTTGATGCTCATGCGATTCATGAACGGCCACCATTGTTCGAACAAGGGGCGCAGGCGGGTGTGGTTGAGCTTGATGGCGACCGGCACCACTGCGGCGCCGGCGAGCTGGCGCGTCAGGATTTGGACGCCGATCTCGCGGCGGCGACGAATAATTGCCGCCCGATCCTCCGGCTTGAGCTCGCGAAAGCGCTTGCGCGTGTTGGCGACCTCGGCCTTCTTTTCTTCCGCCTCGGCCGGCGAGATCAGCCCTTCCTTGCGCAGCGTTTCCGCAGCGGCGTCCATCTCTTGCAGTTCGTGCTCGAGCGAGACATCGTCGGCACCGTCGGTGACGCCGGGTGCAGAGGCCGCCGGCATGTCGGCATCGGTGGCGAGAGGGACGTCTTCCAGGACGGTGCCAACGGGGGCGGTGTCGGTGGTGGTGGTCATGCGGTTTTCTCCTAAATGGATTCCCACAGGGTGGGTGATCCGCGTTGAATACTCGAAGTTCTTGTTGAGGTGAATACAGCTACCGATTCACATGGAACGAGGCGGCCAGGCGCCAGGCCAGTGCGCCAACGCAGGCCGCGGCAATTGTCCAGACGCCGGCCGGCAGCGACACAGGCAGTAGTAGGGCTGAAGCGCAGAAGCCGAACGCAAGCAGCAGGCCGTGCGCTGCGAGGTGAAACCCTACCGGGCTCGCAACCCCGGCCGCGGAGGCCCGAATGCGACGCTGCACCGCGCCGTCGTTAAGCATGACGGCGCCAAGGAGGAGCGCTCCCCAGGCCCAGTTTCCCGCGACCGTTGCCCGGTAGATGGCGCGGTACAGTTCCATCCAAAGGTGCCGCAGCCACGTTGAGGCGATGTCGGCGGTGCCGCCGTCGCTGATGAACGACCTGTTTGCGGAGCCGCCATAGGACCGTCGGATTGCGCCAGAGTCGACAAACCACACCCGGAACCGCTCGTTGGTGCGATGGGTGAGATCATCGGCATGGTCCTCGCCAAACAGTGCCTCGACCGAGGAAAGCTCGGCCGTGTCAATCTCGAAGTGCCTGTCATCAGGCAGCATGGGTGCAAGCGTTGCCAGCAATACGGGCGTGACGATCAACCACAGGCGCAAATGTGAAGCAAATCGGCTGTTCGACATATCAGCGCAGCAGCGAATGGAGGGCGAGACACGGAATGGCGATCAACGCGAGCAAGCCGCCCCAGAACTGGAAAGGCCGCTCCTGTTCGACCTTCACCAGTGCCATTGCGAATGCCTCGCGGCCCTGACAGAACTGTGCCGGTACCGCTGTGTCGACCTCGCTTGTGCGCACCCATTCACGCATTTCGGAGACCCTGTCCGGCGCGACGCCGGCGAGCTTAGCAATGAGCGAGTTCGCTAGTGGCATCGTATTCTTCGAAATAGCGGCGGAAGGTCGGTCCCTTGAGGACGCGTGCGGCGAGCTGGAACGCGGCGCTCCGTGGCGTGATCGGCTCGGGACAGGGTTCATCGACCATCCGGCACACATACCCCGGTGCCTGACGCGCTTCGAACAGCGGGATTGGTTCCAGAAACGGCGCCCAGACAATGTACTTCTCGCCCTTAAACGCGGCGTAACGCTTGGCATACAGGTCATGCGCGCGTGCGAAGAGGCCGCGCATGAAGGCAAGGTTGGCCTCACCGTCCTTGCGCTCTGCCTTGAAGCCGGCCAGCGCATCCACCAGCATTTCCTTCACGAGCGGTTCTTCGCGCACGATGAAGTTAAGGCCGATGAAGTCCACTAGGCGCGTGCAGACGTCGTCGAGCTCCGGAAAGCAGATGAAGACGGGCGACAGCTTGGCCGAGAGCTTGTGCTCCTTCACGATCTGGCGAAACAGGCTGGTCATGTGAAACTTATCCTTCGATGATGGGAATGCGGCCCTGGTAGACGGCGCCACCGGAGACTCGTAGGAAATACTGGAGGTTGGGCAACTGCGTAATAAGCCGGACTGGAATCAGCGGGACCTTCTCCAGCTGCCGGGAACGGGACACCGACCCACTGAATTCGCCCACGTGGGCCTCACTGCCGGTGCTGGTGGTGCTGGACTGGACGATATTGGTGATGCCGGTTTCGCCCACCTTGTCGGAGAACCATTGCGCCGTGTCGGTGTCCTCCAATCGTAAGATGATCTGGTTGTTTAAATTCGCCAAGACCTGCAGCATTTTTGCCGCGTTACCAAGTTTGGCCTCCAAATCCGATCGGCTCTGGAACGCCACGAACGCTTTGAAACCGGCACCACGTCCCTTGTTCAGGATCTGGATCACCTGTTCGTTAATCGCCTCGGCCACCTCATCGATGATGAGAACCACGCCGGGTGGCTTGTCGTAGAAGTTGTAAATGGTGCCGGCGACGGACGCGATGTCGGACAGGATCATTGACGCGATGGCCTTCGCGACGATGCTGTTGGACATGGAATCCAGCCCGACACACAGTACGGCCTTCTGCTTGATGATCTTGTCGATATCCCAGATCTCGCGGTCGTCCTCAAAATCGTCCGCCTTGGGCGCAAGCATCAGGCCGGTCTCGCCGGTCGCCAACATCTGCAGCAGCGGCAGCGCCGACGCGATGATGCGCATGTAGTGCTCGCGGTCGTGCGTGAAGGTCGAGACCAGGCCGTCGATCGATTCGTGACCGCGCCCGACGTTGGCAAAGCGCTGCAAGTAGAGCTGCACCATCCCATCGAGCAGCGTCGCGCCGCTCTTCTGGCCAAGCTTTTGCATGAAGCCGTTGACCTCGTCATCCCAGTCGGTCATGCCGGCCTCGGGGAAGAACCGCTTGAGGCAGCGCTCCAGCAGGCTGTTGATGCCAGACTGGGCGTAGTTGAGGATCGAGCGCAGATTGGGCTTGTCGCCGACGTAAAGCTCCCCCTTCACCGCCCGGTCAATGAAGAGGAAGGCAAAGTCGCGGAATGGGCCTTCTTCCATCAGCTGCGCAATGCGGCTGGGGATTTCAGACGGCTGCGACCAGTTTTCCAGCGGATTCAGGCGGATCGACTCGGACGGGGCCGCCTGCTTCCAGTACAGGAATTTACGCCCGGTGCGCTCGCACTCCAATTTGACGCGGCCCTTAAGGTCGCGCATACGCCCGACCTGGTCGATGAAGCCGATGGCGTCATTGACGTCGCTGCGCTGGCTGTAGCGGCGTAGTTATCAGCGCTTCCTTTTCAAGCTACGGCCGGTCCCGCAGGGGGCTGGCCGATTTTCTTCCTGTGACGCCAAAATTTGAGGTGAACGAAATGGGCCTGATGGTCGTTATTTCCATTGAAGGGCCTACCTTCGATGGCCTGGATGAGCCGGCGCAAGCCGCAAAACTCATGCACGTGCTAGCCGACGAAGTTGTGGCACGCATTCCGAAACTTGAGGCCGGCAGGTCTGCGCGGTTCGATCCGCGATCAGGCGTGCTGGCAGTGGCGACCTTTACGGACGCATAGAACTTCTCTCTTTCAATCCCTTGCCGGCTCCGGCTTGCAAGCGCTCACATTTCAACCATGTCAAAGATCATGATTTTGGCGGAACACGCCGCCAAGCTGCTGCCTCGCGGCAAAAAGGTGCACACATTCTTCAAGATATTCGGGTGGATGGGCGCCGATGTAGACAGGACCAAGGTGCTGGCGGCTTTCGAGTCAGCCCGGCAGGTTGAGGTCTCGCCCGATGCTGCGTGCTTCGGTCATCAACTGGCTGTGAAGCTGGATAGCATGCGAACCTACATCGATACTAACCAGAAGGCCCTACGCAAGTTGGTGCCGCAAGCGACCGCCAGGTGAGGCTTGGTTATGAAGCTTATTGTCGACATCGATATTGGTGGCCACGCATTTCGGGGGGCTGCCGGTGCGGCCGAAGCCGCTCGGCATCTGCGCCAGTTGGCCAACGAGATCGAACTGAAGGCGGTTGATTTCGCAGCCTGCCGCGATGGTCACCGCTTGGCCGGCGCGGAAGACGGAGTTGTAATCGCCTATCTCGCCGATCTGTAACACTTCCAGCACGCTCTACAACCCATAGGGGCCCAGCCCCTGTAGGCTGTGGCCCCGCTCTGAAGGGAACACATATGAGGTTGGTGCGGTGCACTCGCTGGCGGTGCCCCTGTCGGTGACCAGCCAGTTGGCTTGGCGGCAAGTTGCTACGCCTCAGAGCTCTTCTGAAAGCCCCTGCAAAAAAGCCCCGTGATCGCAAGATCCGGGGCCTTTTCTTTTGCACGCGTGAACCGGTTACGGTTACATCGCGGCGTCCTTCAGTTTCTTCATCGCACGAACCTTCACCTTCACGCTGGCCGGCTTGGCCGCGAACCATTGCTCTTGGCCAGTGAACGGATTCTTGCCGAAGCGCTTCTTCGTGGCCGGAACCTGGATGGCCGAGACCTTGAACAGGCCCGGCAGGGTGAATTCGCCGGCGCCCTTCTTATGCAGGGCATTCACCATGGTGTTTTCCAGGTGGGCCAGCACGGTCTGGACAGCCTTCTTGTCCAGCTGGGTCTGTTCCACGAGGTGTGCCAGCAGGGTGGACTTATTGAACGTGTCCTTGATCGGCTTGGCGACCGGTGCAGCAGCGGCAGCCTTCGTGGCGGGAGCGGCATTCTTGGCAGCAGCGGCCTTCTTGGCCGGGGCAGCCTTCTTAGCTGCGGTCTTCGTTGCAGTCTTTGCTACAGGTTTCGCTTTCGTGGCCATAGTCGTGTCTGATGAGAAAAGGGCGCGCCCGACAGCGATCTTTAGTGTGGCGCACGGGCGAAGCATAGCAAAAGCGGCCGCGTATGCAAGCGGGCATCGAGATTTCCATGATCTTCCGCTTCGCTAACCTTTGTGCTCGGCTCGCTGCTGCGATGCCTGTACCGAGAAATGTCGCGACGATTGCCTGGCTGCGCAAACTGGCCAGATCGCGACAGGAGGTAAATTGAGATACGCCTGCAGCCGCCGATCCTCGGCTTCACTCAGGAACTGAGGTGTTGGTTCCTGGTCTGGCAAGCGTTCAGCTGTCCTGCCTACGCCAGCGAAGACCAGATGTCGGCACAGCCGATCCAGCAGCTCCACATAGCGCATGCGGGTGGCCTGGAAGTATGTGCGGCCATCCGGGGGTTTGCCAGAACGGGTCGACGTCGGCCGTGTGCCAAATGAGGCAATGGTCGTGCCTCGTGCCAGCAGGTGCCGACGAAAATGCTCGAACATCGCCTGATGCTGGATGATCGAGCGCGCCGAGAAGGGGCGGCGATCAGCGCCGGCCGCTTCGCGAGCCTGCCAGTCCTGGTACGCCTGGGTTGGGTTGCTGAACCAGAGGGAGTCCATTTGCGTCATGCCCCTGTTATATACTGAATTTACCCCATCTCGCACAGCTGCCACCGCTTCGCGGCGGATATCGCTTGCAAATAAGGGGGTCAGAACCGCGGCCGCCCATAACGGTTGCGGCGCGCGGCGAGTCTTGCGCGGGTGCAGGCGTAGCGAGGGTAGGTGGCGTCCAGCATGTCCGCGATCCGCTCCAAGCGGTCCGCCTGCGTGAAGCAGCACGCAAGCAGGCATTCGCAGGCGCAGTAACGCATGATTTCTTGGAGTAGGGCGTATCACTTTTCGGGAGGGAACTGCAGATTGCCGACCTTCGCCCACGCTTTGAGCCCTGCATGGGCCAGCGCCATGAGTTTGGCGGGCGTGGCCGGCCCGGTTTGGCAAAGCTCAACCGCATCCCGATGCAGTTGTCGGTCAAGATCACTCATGCCGGCACCTCGGCAGAAGGGTGGAGATCCCGGACGCTGACCCAACGTGGGCAGATTTTCAGGCGGCCGCGCACGAACTCTTCCACTTCAACGTCGGCGGTGGGGCCGCTCGGCCCCTCGAAAACGCAGAGCACGCGAGCCTGGCGCGAGGGAAGAGCGGGAGCGGCCCGGTAGTGCAGGGTGGCGAAGGCGCCGGTCTCGATCCATCCATACGCGCGATAGAGCAGTGTGCCGTTAGCGTGCCGGCCCATTTGGTCACGGAACGTCGGCTGCAACCCGTCGAGGAAAGCGCCGAG
>NZ_AUFE01000142.1 GCF_000426345.1 Cupriavidus phytohabitans
AGATCGGGACAGCCTGTTGACGTTCTACGACTTCCCGGCCGAGCACTGGCAGCACATCCGCACGACGAACGCGATTGAGTCGACCTTCGCGACTGTGCGTCACCGCACGACGCGCACGCGCAACTGTGTGTCACGAGCGACCTTCCTTGGCCTGGCCTTCAAGCTGATCGAGGAAGCCGAGAAAACCTGGCGCCGCATCAACGGTGCCGAACACATCGAACTGCTCTTGAAGGGCATTCCCTTCAAGGACGGTGCCCCGGCGCAAGACAATCCGCCGGATCAGCAGAAACTCGCCGCCTGAGAACCGGCCACGATCAACCTTCGTACACCAGATTTGACTTTATCTCTCTGCCGAAAAGCGTCGTCCAGTACCTGATGAATGCGGGTCCGGAAGGCGAAACGCCGAAGGCCTTTCCGAACAACACCTATTTCCTGCTAAACACGCTGCCCGACTCCTGCATCTATGCCAAGGAAGTGTGCGACGAGATGGGTATCCCTGCCTTGATTGTGTCTTCGTTCCTGGAAGGCGAAAGCCGTGACGCCGGAACCTTCTTCGCCTCTATCGCGCGCGAAATCCAGACCTACGGCAATCCGATTAAACCCCCATGCGTCCTGCTCAGTTCCGGCGAGGTGACCACCCTCATCAACGATAGCAGCGTCATTAAGGGCCATGGCGGCCCAGGCCAGGAAATGACCGTCAGCTTCGCTATCACGGCAGCCAAAACTGACGGCGCTTGTCTGCTCTCCATCGATAGTGAAGGCACTGATGGCACCGCCAAGGTCGCTGGCGGGATTACGGACTCGACCAGCTTCAACGCTGCGGCCCAGAAAGGAATCAGTCTGTATCAGGCACTGCGCGAGCACAGCTGCTTTGAAGCCCTTGATTCGATCGGCTCCGCCATTTTCACGGGGAACACCGGTACCAATCTGTGTGACCTCAACATTCTTTACGTGCCTGCACCGAAAGGAGCCAAGTGACATGGAAGACAGGATTGCGTCCGTCCGGGCTCAGCAGATCATCGACTGCAAATGCAGGCCGGCAGTGGAGGTTGAAGTTCGGACCGAAAGCGGTGCGATAGGACTCGGTGCGGCCCCCACCGGCACCTCGGTAGGCATGCACGAGTCGTTTGTCCTGCGAGATGGAGACCCATCGACATATAAGGGGCTGAGTGTGCATCGCGCCGTTGAGTATGCGGAAGACATCATCGGTCCAGCCCTCATCGGCATGAATGTGTTCGACCAGCGTGCCATCGACGAAAAGATGATTGCCCTTGACGGTACGCCGGACAAATCTCGTCTGGGTGGGAACACTATTTACTCGGTATCCGTCGCCACTTTCCGAGCCGCAGCGGCTGCTCATTCGATTCCGCTCTACAGACACATCGCCGGGGGCGCCATTCGCACGGTGCCCGTCCCTTGCTTCAACGTCGTCAACGGCGGTCGATATGACGAGTTCACGCAGTCATTTAACGAGTTCCTGATCGTGCCCTACGGCACCGACAGCATTGACTCGTCCATCGAGATGGCGGTCGCTGTGTTCCAGAAGCTCTCCGACGTGCTGACGGAGTATCTGGGGCACAAGCCGCAGGTCGCCAGCTCCTACGGTTACGCCGCGCCTTCGGACGACCCAGAGTTGGTTCTGTTCCTCATGCAGAAGGCTATCGACGCATGCGGGTACACCGACCGCATTGCGTTTGCTCTGGACTGCGCCTCCAGCGAAATGTACGACAAAGAGACCCGCACCTATCTGCTTAAGGGCGAGCGGGTGTCTTCGGATGAGCTCATTAAATATGCCAAGCAGCTCACCGAGAAGTTCAATCTTGTCTTCATCGAGGATTTGCTCGACGAGAACGATTGGGCCGGCTACAGCCAAGCAGTTCGCGAGATCACCCGGACCATCGTCATCGGCGACGATATTACGGTCACCAACCTTGAACTGCTTCAGAAGGCCTACGAAACGCGCGCGGTCGACGGCTTCGTCCTAAAGCCAAACCAGGTCGGCACCATCACCGAGGCATTGGATGCTTATCAGTTCGCTGAGCAACACGGAATGATTGCCGTGCCCTCCGGGCGCTCGGGCGGTGTCGTGGATGACGTGGTGATGGACTTTTCCGTTGGCCTCCAAGTTCCCTTCCAGAAGAATGGGGCTCCGCGGTCCGGCGAGCGAATCGAAAAGCTGAATTTCCTGATGCGTGCCAACGCGCGAAGCCCGGGCTGCCGCCTCTACGACATTACTCCCCTTCTCAGGTTTTAAAGAACCCAGAACCTACCCCGTACACCCCTCCATCAGATAAGGACAGCACCATGTATCCCAAAATTGACTTTGTGTATCTTTCCGAGCCAGACATGATTGAAGCCGGTGTTCTGGATGCCGCCAATTGCGTATCTGTGTGTGAGGAAACCTTCAGCCTGCTGGGCAAGGGCGACTACCTGATGGGCGGCGCCAATCACAACAACCACGGTATGAACATCGTTTTCCCGAAGACGACGAAGTTCCCGAACATGCCCGTAGCGGGTCCGGACCGCCGCTTCGCCGCAATGCCTGGCTATCTGGGTGGCCGATTCGACGTGTGCGGCAACAAGTGGTATGGCTCGAACCACGCCAACATCGAGAAGGGTCTGCCCCGTTCGATTCTGACAATGATGCTTAACGACAAGGAGACCGGCGCTCCGCTGGCTCTCATGTCGGCAAACCTCCTGAGCGCCGCGCGCACCGGCGCTGTGCCGGGCGTCGCAGCCAAGTACCTAGTCAACAAGGATGCGGAAACTATCTCGGTTATCGGATGCGGCCCCATCAACAAGGCATGCTTCGCGGCAATCATGACCCAGCTGGATAGCATTAAGAAGGCGGTCTGTTTCGACGTCTTCCTTGACAAGGCGAACGAGTTCGCCAGTTGGATTAAGGAGAACTACGGCATTGAGGCCGTCGGTGTCGACCAACCTGAACAAGGCTTCCGTGACGCAGACGTCATCACGGTCGCGGCATCCCGCCTCAAGCCACTGTACTTCAAGGATGAGTGGATTAAGGAAGGCGCGACCATTCTGGTCTCCGGGCCGTTCAACACCGACGAGTCGTTCCTGACGAACTGCAAGATTGTGTATGACCATACCGCCCTGCAGGAAGCGTATGTCGAGGACGCTATCGCTTCGGGCAACAAGGAAGGCTACTACAGCGGCGTGATTGGCGGCCCCTTCTACCGACTGATTGACGCCGGTAAGCTGCCGAAACTGCCGGAATCCACGGGTCTCGGTGATGTCGTGAACAAGACCAAGCCCGGCCGGGAAGACGCAAAGCAGCGCGTTATTTTCATCGCCTGCGGGATGGCTGTGTTCGACATCAGCTGGGGCTACCAACTGTACAAGAACGCGTTGGAAAAAGGCATTGGTCAGAGCCTGAATCTGTGGGAGAAACCTAGTCAAGGTTAAGCTCCTACTGCGGTCGAAGACCCCCGGCTCTGCCGGGGATCGCAGTATTACTGGAACGACAGAGCAATTCATCTACCGCCTTCGTATAGCGACCAGTATGCAGCCCTGTCGACCCGCTCGGCCTACCAACATCGGCCTCCGTCCTCTTCACACAATATGTTCAGAAATAGAGCGACAAAAATTGTCGCGACCCTAGGACCGGCAAGTTCCACTGAGACAGTGATTGAGTCTCTGCATCAATCGGGAGCCGACGTCTTCCGGCTGAATTTCAGCCATGGGACCGACGACGACCATAGGGTTCGACTAGAGGCGATCCGCCGCATCGAAGCGCGTAAGAGCACGCCAATCGGCGTGCTTTTGGACCTGCAAGGTCCAAAGTTGCGCGTTTCAACTTTCGAAAGCGGGCGAGCGGAACTGACTTGTGGGCAGATGTTTGTGTTCGACCAAGTCGCGACACCTGGAAACGCTGAACGTGTATGCCTTCCGCACCCCGAGATTTTCGCAGCCGCCAACGAGAACGATGTCTTGTTGGTGAACGATGGGCTGCTTCGCTTCCGGATCACTAAGGTCACTTCGACTCACCTCACTACCGAAGTCTTGACTGGTGGCATTATCTCCGACAGAAAGGGCGTGAATGTGCCTTGTGCGGTCCTTCCGCTTCCTCCTCTGACGGAGAAAGACCGTCGCGACCTCACCTTCGGGCTTGAACTAGGTGTCGACTGGGTCGCGCTTTCGTTCGTACAGAGACCGGAGGACTTGCATGAAGCTCGCGAACTGATTGGGGGCCGCGCAAAGCTGCTTGCCAAAATTGAGAAGCCCACGGCTGTCCAACAAATTGCTGAGATCATTGAGGCAGCGGATGCAATCATGATTGCCCGGGGCGACCTCGGCGTGGAATTGCCGGCTGAAGAAGTTCCAGCCATTCAAAAGCGCATCGTTCGTCTCTGCCGTGAAGCTGGAAAGCCGGTCATCGTGGCCACGCAAATGCTGGAGTCCATGGTTCATTCCGCTTCGCCGACTCGAGCTGAAGCATCGGATGTGGCGACTGCGGTTTATGATGGTGCGGATGCTGTGATGCTCTCGGCAGAGTCTGCGTCTGGACAGCATCCCATCGAGGCAGTTTCTATGATGAACCGAATTCTGGAGCGGACGGAATCCGATCCATCCCACCGCGAACTCATGCACGCGGTAGCCCCTCGAGCCCGGGCGACAACCACCGACGCAATAGGTGCCGCAATTCGGACAGTAACGGGCATCTTGCCCGTTTCGGCAACCATCACGTACACCACCTCAGGAGCGACTGCGTTATGCGTCGCTCGCGAACGCCCCGCTTCCCCAATCCTGAGCCTTACGCCAAGTCTCGGTGTCGCTCGGCAGCTTGCCCTATCCTGGGGCGTTAGCTCCTACCAAGTCGCCGATGCGACTGATGTCGAGGACATGGTTTCCAAGGCTAGTAGCGCAGCGAACGCTGTCGGAATTGTCGCGCAAGAGAAGCCTGTTCTTGTTGCGGCAGGGATCCCATTTGGCACCCCGGGGTCAACCAATTTGCTGCGAATAGTGTGGCCCGTTAGTCAGGTGACGCAGCCATAGTTCACCACGCGTTCGATTTCCACTCACGGTCAGCCTGTTCCCCCGGCGCCATGCGTCGATCGCAGGTACAACTTTTCGGTTCGACATGCAAGCTTCCTTCTTTGCCTAGGCGCCAGTGACCGACTCGGCGTCCAAAAGCCGCACGCTCGCTGCGGGCCCAGTTTGGTCCGCGCGCAGTGCGAAACTACATCGTCTCGCATACGGAGGAGGTTAGCGACCTCGTCGAAGTTCTCTTGCTGCAGAAGGAAACTGGCTTGCTTGAAGGTGCACTCGGGGTGAAGTACGGTGCCACAGCTCCCGGGCCGGAATGGCCTTCGGGTTCTTTCCACCTGGGTCGCGTGCCCGTGACGCGAAGTGGATTACGTGCACAGGCCCCGATAGCCGACGCGCGGTCTATGAACAAATTGCAAAGGTTGCCTCAAGCCTCTGTGAGGTTCGGGAATCAGGATCGGTCATGCGGACGAGATAACGCTCCCCATGGATCACCGCAGCAACGTGCAAAATTGCTTCAGCAAATGAACGTGGGTGGTAGCAGATGTAAGGGAATTGCCCAAGATAACAGAGTTTGGCAATTCCTTACCGGCGAACGTTTTGCGGGCACATCATTGTGCAAACAGCCCCACTGTATTGGACCGTTTTGACACAGTTTATTGTGCAGTGGCAACATTCACCCCTTCACCCCTTCACCAAAGATTCGCGAACAGATTCATTCCTTGAATCTGCACGAGCCGCTGGGACACACTCTCAGGTGTCGTCTAAAGGCGGAAGTACAATCGCAGTTGTACTCGGTCACCTGTCGACCAGACCGCGCGGAATACCCTTAGCATCAGGCTCACGAGGCAAAGGGCAGCTTGCGATGAACCAAAGTGATGTATTCGCTGACAATGAAGTCGTAGAAGGAAGCGGAAGTAAGCCGAACAGGCTTCTCTAACAGCCATTTCTCAGACTTTATTGTCCCGGTTTCTACGACATTATTGTTCGCTCACAAACCGACCGGCCCTGGCGACCTCAATCCATCCAAGTTAAGCCGCCAATAAAATCGCAATTCCCCCCGCGAACCCTTGACAGATGACGAGGTTCGAGGGGCCGCCGCCCTGCTTGCGCTGGCTGTTTAGCGCAAGCAGGGAGGCGGCCAATAGAGGATCGGTCTTCGATCTTCGCTTGGCTCTCATGCCCCTGTCCGATTTGTTCGCTTCGCTTACCGAATATTTGCACACCAAGGTCTTTCACGATCTTGCTCGCCATCCCGAACGTCCCGC
>NZ_AUFE01000143.1 GCF_000426345.1 Cupriavidus phytohabitans
CACGGTCGTGGTGCTCGACAACGCGAAGATCCACCACGCCATCGAGCAGGAAGTCCTTGATCGCTGGCTGTTCGAGCACCGCATGATTCTCTTCCATCTCCCTCCTTACAGCCCCGAACTCAACCTGATCGAAATCGTCTGGAAACACGCCAAGAGCCACTGGCGACGATTTGTCACTTGGACCAAGGAAACCATCGATGCGGAGATCGACAAGCTTCTCTCCGGCTATGGCTCAAAATTTGAAATCAGTTTCTCGTGAATACTTATCAAGGCGTGTGAAGCACATCCTCAACAAGTATGACGGCTACATGTGCACGTGATGCACGTTGAGAAATTGGGGCCGCTCGCCTCCCATTATTTGCGCACAGTGCCGGCGATTGAGCGCAACTGTTCGCCGAGACTCGATAGAACGAGTTGGTCGCGAATCTGGTCGACGAAAATGCCAACAAACAGCGCGAGCATCATCACCGTAAGCGCACCTTTGACCGGCTGGCTGAGCGTCATCGGTTCGAGTTTTTCCGACGACTTTGCCATGAAGCCGAACGCGAAATCAACGAGCAGGAGTATCAGGGTCATCGGTGCGGCGAGCTTCGCAGTCGTCTGCATCAGCAAGTCCGTCTGTTGCAGCACGAAGCTTTCCAGCACGTTGGCGGGCACCGGCGTCGCCGCGCTAAGCGGCCACCAGTGATACGATTCGTAAAGCGCACCGAGCAGGAACGTCATGCCTCCGAAGGTCCAGAACGCGACGCTCGCTATCTGCGCGAGTAGTGTGCCGGTGGGCGTGGACTGTTCCTCGCGCAGCGGGTTGGCGATCTGCACATTGGTGTAGCCGGCCAGGTTGTCAACGTAAATGCCGGCTCCTTCCGCCACCCAGAACACCGTGGATGCTGAAAAACCCAGCACCAGCCCGATGGCCGCCTCGCGCAGGCCAATAACGACGAGCGACGTGCCGGTCAGTGACGTATACAGCGAAACGGGCTGACCATAAGCGATAAACGCGCTAAACAGCAGCACGATGCCGTTACGCAGCACGCCTTGCAGGATGCCGTCAGCAGTGGGCGGAAATAGGTAGAGCATAACGAAGAGCCGCACCGAGCACACGCCTAGCATAGTTAGCGAACGAATCAGCGAGGCGCCAAACTGCGGCAGCGTGATGAGGGCGTCGTACATATGGATGTTCAACAGATCGAAAATCGCTGCGTCGACGTCGTTACACCATCGCGCCATGCCCACGCGAGGTAAAACGCAGACGGGCCAGCGCAGCTTCTTCGGCGTCCTCGTCGCCTGCGTCCGTTACGTGGCTGTCTAGCGCGACGCGCAACCCGGCAATGCGCTCGCTGCATATATCGATGCGGCTGCGATTCAGGGCATGCGCGCGCGTGGCCACGGCGAGGTCGTCGGCCTTGCTGCGCAAGAGCGTGTCGAGCGCGGCGAGTTCTCCTTCCATCTGCTGGACACGCACGGCGACGAAATCGGCATGGTGCATCGTCGCATTGAGATCCGTCAACTGGAAGGCGTTGCCGCCCGTCATCATGTGCGCGATCTTTGCGTGGAAGCTGCGCAACTGCTCGCGTTCCGCTTCGGTGCGTGCGAGTTGCGCGCCTCGCTGCGCGACTGCCTTGGCATGCGCGTCACGCGCGGCCAACACGCCTGCCTGCAGGCTACGCTCGAGCCGCTCGCGGCGGCCGAGCGTCAATTCAAGCGCGGCCACGCGCCGACGTGCCGTCTCCGGACTTTGCTGCACGCTCATCGGGTTAGCTGTTCGCGAGTTGGAAGAGCCGCGCCTCGGTGTCCTGCGGCGCGGCGAATTCGTTTGTCGCCTGATTGAAGAAGGTGCGGATCGCGTCGATCTTGCGAATCGCCTCGTCGACAAGCGGGTCGCCGCCAGCCTGATATTCGCCTATCTGCAACAGTAGCTCAACCTCGCGATGCCTGGACAGCAGATCGCGCAGCCGGGCCGCCGCGCGAACATAGTCGTCGGTCATGACTTGCGGCATCACGCGCGAGAGACTCGCGAGCACGTCGATTGCGGGATACTGGCTTTTTGCAGCGATTTCGCGCGACAGGATCATGTGTCCGTCGACAATTCCGCGGACTTCCTCGGCGATCGGATCGTTGCCCGAATCGTCTTCGGCGAGCACTGTGTAGAGCGCCGTGATCGAACCGTGCTCGCCCATGCCTGCGCGTTCAAGTAGCCGCGGCAACTCGGCGAAGATCGACGGTGGAAAGCCGCGCCTGGCGGGCGGCTCGCCGGCCGCCAGGCCGATCTCGCGCTGCGCGCGCGCAAAACGCGTGAGTGAATCCATCATCAGCAGCACGCGCTGCCCGCGGTCGCGAAAGTGCTCGGCAATCGCTGTCGCTACGTACGCGGCCTTAGCACGCTCGATCGACGAGCGGTCCGACGTCGCGCAGACAACGACAGACCGTGCCATGCCATCGGCACCGAGAATCAGCTCGACGAACTCGCGCACTTCGCGGCCCCGCTCGCCGATCAGCGCGATCACGGTCATGTCGCATTGCGCGCCCCGCGCGAACATGCCGAGCAACGTACTCTTGCCGACGCCGGCCGGCGCAAAAATGCCCATGCGCTGCCCTTCAGCGAGCGTCATCATGCTGTCGACGGCGCGCACGCCGGTAGCAAGTGGCGTGTCGATCATGCGCCGCCTCATCGGCGAAGGCGGATTCGCAAACACCGGGCGGTCTTCGTTAGTGTAAACCGGCCCGAGTCCGTCGATCGGCTCGCCGAGGCTATCGATCACGCGCCCCAGCAGCGCGTCCCCCACCGGAACCGTCAGTGAACGACCCAGTCCCACGACGCGCGTGGAACGCGAAATGTCAGCGAGCCGCGAGAACGGCGACAGAAGCGCGACATGCTGCGTGAAGCCGATTACTTCTGCATGCTGAAGTAGTTCTCCGTCCGGCGCGCGCAGCTCGCACAGCTCCCCAAGCGTCACATCGAGCCCCGCTACCTTGACGAGCATGCCGATAACCTCGAGGACCTTGCCGGTCCGCGCGATGCTCTGTGTCGACAAAATTTCCTGTTCGATCGCATCGGCGAGGCGTTGCACATCGTGGCAGTTGTCGACGTCGTACGCATGGCCAATGCGGGACATGCTGGCCGCACGCGGCGAGGTCATCGCCAGCCCTCGTCGTAGCCGTGGCCTGCATCGGCGAGTTCAGCGGCGTGGCGGCACGCCGTTGCTTCTTCCGGTGCCGTCGCATTGCCCGCCGCTGTGGCGACATACGACGCGAGTCCGCTCAGTTCGCCCGCCGAGTGCTTGAGCGCGCGCGCGACCGCAAGCCGCATAGCTCGAATTTGCGTCGCAAGGCTTGCATCGATCGCGCCGAAATCGGACTCGCACAGGCAACTGCCGGGCGCGAGCCGCTTGTCCGCGACAACCGACAGGGGAAACGGCCTGCCGAGATCGCGCCAACGCGCGCAGAGCCGTTCGAACGCGACGCAGGCCTTATCGTAGTCGAATGGGCTCACGGCGACGCGCAGCCACGTCGCGCCTTCGACGATGCGGTCCACCGCGGACAGCGCCCGCTCGAACAGCTGATCAGCCCGCTGGACCTGGACAATCTGCTCGACGGCCATGGTGACGATGCTCGCAATCCGCTCGCGCATTTTCAGTTGTGCCAGGCGTTGCACGGTGCCTGTATCGGCAAGCCGCTCCATCCAGTCCGCGAGCGCTCGCTGCTCGCCGTCGCGGTAACCGCGCGTGGCGGCATGATCATACTCGTCGCGCGCGGCGGCGCGAATCGTTTCAACTTCTGCTCGGGCCGCGGCGATGATCGCCACCGCCTCGTCGCGCGCGGCGGCGAGTGTGGTGCCGCGATCGGTGGCAAGCTGCGAGTAGGCGGCGTCTAGCTCCATCATCGCCCCGAAGGCGGCACGCGGCACGACATCCGCATGCGCGCCGACATGCCCACCGCCGCGTCGCTCGTCGTGGCTGCCGCGGTCCGCACAGAGCAATCGGTCTGATCTCAGCCAAATAGCCATGCCCACTCCGGAAGCAGTTCGGGAAGTCGCGCAAAGAGAAGCGCGGTGCCATTCACGTCGAGTTCGCGCACGCTCCCCGCTGGCCACGGCGGCATGTCGCGCGGCAACGCGAGGCGCAACAGTGAGCATGGGGAAGTAGCGCGTGCTGGCATCGCGGACTGTGCCGCCTCATGCATGTCCCGCGCGATCAGCGTATAGCCCTCGCAGGCCAGCCGCTCTTCGTCGATTTCTTCGAGGGGCGGCAGTTGTCCGCTGGCGACAAGACGCGCTAGATCGGTCGCGTTAGCTGAAAGATGCTCCGTGCCATGGAGAGATGCGGCACTCAGCCGCTCGAGCGGTACGCCGACCCATTGCGCGAGCCGGCGGCGGATCCGCTTGTCGACCAGCCTCCTCACTTCGGCGCGGCGCGTTAGCAGCGCGCGCAGGCGCAGCACGCGCAAACCGTCGTCCACGGGCAATGCGTCGAGCACGGCTGGATCAAGCGCACGCCAGCTGTCAAACTCGGGCGTTGCGACGTCCGCTGCACGCAACAGCGCTCGCGAACAGGCGGCGAGCGAGCCGGCGCTCGTGCTGGCCAGCGCTTCACGCAGCCCGTCGAATGACGCGGACATCAGGGCGGGCTTCACATCGAGCGCTGGCGCCCAAGACGACGGATGTGCCCAGCGCGCGACCTCGATTGCGTTGCGCCGCCACGCGGCGAGCGCGGCAGCAGTGCGCGCAAACGGAAATGCTGCGAGGGACGCGACAGACGAGACCGCACCAAACGCCACGGACTCCGATGCCGAAATCGTGGACAAAGAAACCATGGATGATGCCATTACGTGGCAGAAGAAGGTTTCGCTCGCCGCCACCTGCCGACGAGCGCATTCATTCGCGCGTGAATCCGCGAATAAAGCCACGCGCTTGCGCGCTCGGCCGGCATGCCGCGCCGCAGCCACAGCCACAGAAACAGACTCACCGCGCCGATGAGCAACACCAGCGCCGCTGCGATCAACGTGGGCAACCGCGATACCTGCGTCTGCGCCGACTTCGACAGATCGATCGGATCAGCCGCTACCGCAGTCACGCTCACAGCGTCGTAGGTCAGTCCTTCGACGCTGTGCATCACGAGCGTCTTGATCTGCGGCACCAGCGCGTTCGCGTCGGAATCCGACCGGTACTTGACGAACACCGATGCTGAAGAAGGCTTCTTCTGCTGCGCAAGCGGATCGTTGTTGGGAAGCATGATCTGCACGCGCGCGACGATGACGCCGTCGATCTTCGAAAGCGTCGCGGAAAGTTCCTGCGACAAGCCATAAATGAAGCGCACGCGTTCCTCTGTCGGCGTTGCCACGAGGCCGTCTTTCTTGAAGAGGCTGCCAAGATCGTCATACCGGCTGTGGGGCAGGCCGCGCTCGCGCAGAGCCTGCATCGCGCGAACCAATTGCCTGTCGTCGACCTCCAGCGTCCAAGTCTTGCCATTGTCGATGGTGTTCTTCGAGGCGTCGACGCTCTGCTCAAGCAACGCCACCAACATCTCATTCGCATCCTGTTCGGTTAGGTTGCGATACAGCTCCTCCTGGCAGCCTGCCAGCGCGATGCAGCCGGCAAGCGCATGCGCTAGCGCGACCGCGCGGATGGTGCGAGCGGCTCGCATAGTGCGCATGAGCGGCCCGGCTGCTGCATTCTTCCCTTGCGTGGCTTTGCGCATGACCTATTGATTCTTCATCAACGTTTCGACCGACGACTTCGACGACTTGACCAAACTCATCTTAGCCTCCATGTCGAGCTGCGTGCTGGCGAGTTCGAGCGCCGCTTTCATCGCCGCAGCTGTCATTTCCTGCACCGACATGCGGTCCGCCTGGCCGGACAGCGCAAGCACGTCGTTCACTGACTTCTGGATCTCCGCGTCCTGGGCCGCCGCCATCTTCGCGATCACATTCGTACGCATGTCGCCACCGTGATGGGGCGGCGACATGCGCGGATTCTGCATCAGCACCTTGAAACGGTCGCCGGCCTGTTGCAGCGACGCCCCCCCTCCGGCACCGGGCGATTCGGGCGCAGCCGCTCGTAGCGCGACCGCGATCTTCTGGTTCGTGACAAAAAATGCCATGGTGAGCCTCTTGCTGTAAGCGGTCGACGACGCAGCCACGCCGCCTCAGGCGCGGAGATACCCTTGCGTGAGCGCGTCATAGCCATCGCCTACGGTCGCAGGCAATGACGAGGCCACGGCGGGCAACTCGTCATCGAGCGCGGTAATGGATGGTGGCACCTCGAAGGCGCC
>NZ_AUFE01000144.1 GCF_000426345.1 Cupriavidus phytohabitans
CCGACCTCGTATCCGGCCGCAAGAGGCGTTGTTAGTCGACCGCTTACGCTTGATATGCTGGCTGGGACGAATCCCGAGGTTCCTTCGCTATAGCACAGCAGGGAGATTCGTCCCTGGCTGCGGGCCAAAGGCTCTTCAGGGAAGCGTTCGGGGCGCATACTGCCAAGCCTTCCTCAGTGAGCCCGCTCGGGCGATCCCCGAGCCAAGCGCTGCGCCGTTGGCTATAGGTTTGCAGTCCGACTAGTTTCCGTTTCTTGAAGGAGGCCGAATGTCCAGTGCTGGCCAGAACGCCGGATTGATTGCGAAGACCGCTTCTTCACCTGCTCGGTCGACACGGATTCGGAGGACCTTTTGGTCGTAGTTGACGTCGAAGATGTAGTAGGTCCTCTCCGGCATCTGGAGCCCAATGATGCCGTAGTAGAGAAGGAATTCCAGCCTCTTCGCAACAACGTCATTGGCAGTTCCAGCGTCTTGCAAGAGTGTGATCAGCTCTTGCTTGGACATGGTTGCCGGGGCATCGATGAATCGGTAGACTAGGTCTTGCGCTTGGGGTAGTACGTCAGCGAGTTCCCTGTCCAATTCCATTAGCAAGTCCTGCGAATAGGCGCGCAGTCCCTTCTCGATGTCGGAGTCCTCAATCTTTGCGTGGCCGAAATTGTTGGCGAAGCCGCGGCAATGGTTGAAAATCTTGAGCAGATTGCGAGGCCGCATCAATGACCGGTCAATCATGTATGCCGACGTTTCTTCACCGTTGAAGTGAGACACGCACAGGCTTCGCCATGCCTGGTCGAAACCGGTCTTGTCGGGCGACAACTCCAAAGCGTTTACGAGCCGTAGACGAAGCACCTCTCGCAGGAGGTCTGGTTCGGTCCAGTCGAGAATTGCCCGCATTTCTTTCCCGTAGTCAGCGCTACGTTGCATGAGGTGCTCGTACACGTCGTTCCGCACGAACACGATGCAACGGAAGCGATGCCCGGACTTCTGCATGTTCGATTCGATCTTGCGGCCTGCATCTATCAGACAGCGTAGAACTGCGGTGTCAATTTCGTCGACACCGCCGGTGCTCCATCCCTTGTCCAAGTTGTCAAACAAAATCCAGACCGACTGCTTCTTCTCGAGGTAGTCTGAAATCTTCGTCCGCAAGCTTCGTATATCGTGGTAGTAGAGAAGGCTGGTGACCTGGTCGTTCGTCAGCCGCTGACTAGGCTCTTCGGAGTGTAGTTGTTTGAAGTTGGCGGTGATGTTCTGGGACAGCGCCAGCAGGCGCTCCGAGAAGTCACCCTCGTCAGAGAACTCGTTGGTCTTGTAGGTTGCCTCGAGCTCCCGGTAGAGCTCGTAGATTTCGTGGTTGTTCTTATGCGTGGTGCGGTCTTTCTCAAGAAGCTTGTACGCAACCTCGAGGAGAATCAGATACTCCCAAAACGCCGTGACCAGATGCTGGAGAGAGCCTTCACTGAGATACGTCAGCAACTCTTCCTTCAGTTTGAGGAGCTGAAATCCCTCGGGCTTCAGGTCCACTACAATGTTTCGCTTGTCCGCGCGAGTGCGGTCACGAATCTGGAGGAACAGGGCGGTTTTGCCTGCGCCTTTCCGACCGACAACAAGGTTGACATCACCGTTGATTGTCCTAGTGTACTGGTCAGTCCGCAGGTAGTAGTTCGCCAGAGTCGCCATCTCGTTCTCGGCGGTCGGATCTCCGACTCGTAGGTTCTGGAGTATCGTGGCGCCAGTCACGGGCGACGGGTTGACCATCTGCTGGTACTCGGTAATCTCCAGTGCCAGCTCGCTAACCATCTCGGGAATATCGTCCGGGAAACGATATGTTTTCACATCGTCCCGGACATCGAGAGGCGCGTCATAACCTGCCGGCGCAAGCATCAGCAGCGGCTTTTGCAATCCTCGAACCAGTCCCGCGACGAACATTGCTCGAACGTTGTGCACCTTTGCGATACGGCTACTGCCACCTTCCAATGGGGTGGCGACGCCTGCCGACGCGACCACTTGGCGAATCGCGTCATTCGCAGAAAGCCGGGTATCCTCATCCGGGCTAAAGCTGCGATACCGGTACCGCGCCTTCTTGATGCGCGACGTCAGCATGGTCGCCGCATCTCCAGAAATCGGGGACTCGACTACGTAAACGGGGGCCTTGGAGTCGAGGGTGCCCTGGACCGAAAGAGGTGTCGCATCAATGCGGCTGGTTAGGCGTCGTTCAAGGTCCGACGCATCGGCATACTCAAAGTAGCCCAACGTGTCGAAGATGCCTGCATCTTTCGAAAGCGCGCGGTCCCCCTCGGTATCCTTCCTTCTTACGAGAAAGCAGCGTTTGCTGCAACCAATCGCAAAGCCAATCTCGTAGACGACGTTCAGGTTCAGATAGGTGATGTCGGCCACTATGAAGCGCGACTCTTGAATGCGCTCCAGAATCGGTGAGACCAGCTGATTGCCCGGGATGTCGTTGAATTCCCACGGTTCGTAGTGCACATCGATGGGCTTGGCGTTTGCCGACGCAATCGCCTCGCGGATGATCCGAGAAAGGTCGATGTCGAAGGATGGATAGGCTACAAACGCAAGCTCTTTTGTCATTCTTTTCCGCTGCCACTTAATGTTCTAGCGCTAGCGCCCCTGCAGACGTCCACCTAGGCGCACGAATTGCCAGTATGCAGCATTTTTGGCAAATGTCGCCTTAGACTCCGCTTCATGTCAAAGAAGTTAGCTGCGGGATTGCTACCCTCCGGACGATAGCCTCATTTGGCAGCAGCTTATAAGTGATTTTTAGGCAACATATCGATTGTTCTCCGGCACGGCGCCGTCGAACGCTATACCTGTGCATGTACCAATTCCTCGATGCACACGACCTCGCCGCTCTCCTGCGGGTCAGCCCAGCCACACCTTCGCCGCGCTCGGAATCCAACCCCAGAGCTTGCCGGCTCCGGCGCATCTTGGGCCTAACTTCCCGCTGCGTTGGCGCAGGGCAGACGTCGAGGCATGGCTGGCCGAGCGAGCCATCTCTCATATAGGTCCGAAGCCAGTGGCTTACGTGGCAGCCTTTTGCGCGGACCGGCCAACGCGCAGGGCGGAAGAACCGTAGCCCCCCGTGCTTGACGCTGAGCGCGGAAGGGAGGCTGGCGCCAGACCGGCGCGTCCGCGGGCGAGGATGCTCTTGGCGGCGTTGACATTGTGGTCGTGGACTGCACGGCTCGATAAGCTGCCGTTTAGAGTGGTTACTCTGCTACATCCAGTCTTCCTCTACACAGGTGCAGCTATGCGATGCGCCTTCTCGCGGTCACTTTCGTGCAACCGCCCGCCCGTCTTGTGATCCTCGATTCACACGCGCCAGCCGTTCTTGTCGATGACGGCCCCACCCTCCAGGGCGGATTTGCGAATTGACGTTCGGAGATTTTCTAGGTTTTATCCGTAAGGGGCATCAACGGCTCATCCCGAAGAGTTGTGCCTATGAAATAGAAGCTGAATCTTTCGCAAATTCTCTCAAGCTTATTGCTGTCGCGAGTAACGGCGATTCTGAGCTCGCCATGGGATTGCATCGCGGGACGCTTTCCCCGATACCTCACAGTTCGCTGGTTTACTTTCTCAAGGGAGAACCAAAAGCTTCCGTAAAACTTCGTGCTTACAGCGTAAAGAATTGAGTTCCTGGAGGCTTCGTTGTGTCGTACCATTGAAAGAGTAACGCGCTGGCCGTTATCCATTGCATCAAAATCATACGAATACGCGAGCTCTCCAGTGACGTTCTCTTCGACTACAAAAACCCCTGGCGCATAATAGTCTGAAGGAAGCTCGTCCGGGAAGACGAACCCACCGATCGGTTGATAAAAGCTCAAATAATAAACGCGAGGAATCATCTTTTTATCCGATGAACTTCGTTCCCATTCAGAAAGGATTCACCTCTGGTTGACTCCCACTTGTGCTGGTCGCAGTAAACCTCTGGACCTCCAACGATAGGAGCCCAAACCACGTCCTTGCGAAATAGATAGGTGCGCTGTTGCTCTACGGCTCGAATCCTAGTACGAGCTTCTATAGCTGCCAATCTGTCCAAGGACTCGATATCGAACTCCCAAAAATGAGCGTCGCTAATCCGGAACTCAACCACGGCTTCACAATCATGTCGTTGCTTAGCCCATGCTTTCGCGACATGTAAAGCGGTACCAAGGTAAAAGCCTTGTCCAAGTTCCCCTCCGCCGACCGTGGTCTTCACGTTGCCGCAAATGAGATCCGTCGCTACGGAGTCGGTTGTGCCATGAAAAGTCGATAAATAGTCTTGTGCGCTCATTCGTTTTTATGTCAGCAGTCCGTCGATTGGAGATCACCGCTTCATGGAACGGAAATCTATGAACACTGCCAAAAAGTGTTTGGCCATGGCGGAGAATTGTGGTGATTCTCCCACATCAATTGGAATATTGCTGAGAAGGCTTCTGCCCCCGAATAGAGTTGGTAGGCTATCGTGCTCCGTAGGAAGCCAACTGGTATGCCATACCGCAGGTCGCGCCTGCGGCCAAAGGCCTAGCCACTCAACCTCCTCGCCTGCCGAAGAGGCGATGCATGACAGCCTTAGCAGGCTGCTGAAGTACTTACCGCACAAGCGGCAAGGCTTCCCTCTGTATGGCTGATGTGCTTCCTATTTTTCACAATCCGGAAGCCGAGCGTCACTTCACCGACTTTTTCGTTGATTTGGCGACCGTTTCCGGCCTCACTACCGCGATTACTGCAACTATGGACGGATTTGTCCCAGCGAGCGCATGCGCACCAAGTTGTATGCGGCCATGCTCAACACAAACATCTGGTCAACTTTCTTCAGTCCGCGCACCATCACCTGGCGCATGCGCCCAACGGTCTTGACCCAGCCAAAGCCTTGTTCGATCAGCTTGCGCTTTTGCTGCGAGATGCCATAGCCGTCGCTACGGGCAATCGCATCCGGAACCGCCGAGCGTCGCCCGGAGGTGTTTTGCGCCACGTGGGGCGTGACCCTCATCTCAAGGCAAGCCTCAATGAACTCGGCCGCGTCATACCCCTTGTCCGCACCCACCGTGATTTCGACGTCCGCATCGTCGACCACCTGCCGGGCGTCGTTGACCATGACCTTGGCCGCCTCGCGCTCTGCGTGCCCATCCGCACTGGTCACTATGGTGCTGACCACCAGGCCGTGACGGTTGTCGCTCAGGGTATGACCCATGTAGCGCAACTCACTGGCGGTCTTGCCTTTGCGGTAGAGCCGGGCATCGGGGTCGGTCTTGGACTGGTGGGTTTCGTTGCTGCGCTTGCGGCCCTTGAAGTTGCCGCCATCGCCGTTGTCCTGGTCATCATCGTCCTTGCGAACAAAGCTCTTGTGGCCGGCCCAAGCCTGAATGAGGGTGCCGTCCACGCTGAAGTGTTCGCCGGACAGCCAGTCCTTCTTTTGCGCGATGGCCAGTACTTCGTTGAAGAATTCGATCACTGCATCGTGCTTGATCAGGCGTTCCCGGTTCTTGGTGAATACGGTGGGCACCCAGACTGCATCGTCCATTGCCAAGCCAATGAACCAGCGAAACAGCAAGTTGTAGTGCGTCTGCTCCATGAGCTGACGTTCGGAGCGAACGCTGTAGAGCACCTGCAGCAGCATGGCCCGCAACAACTTCTCAGGCGCGATACTGGGTCGACCGCCCTTGATATCGGCCTCGTACATACCGGCGAACAGCCGGTCCATCTTCGCCAACGCTTGATTGGCCATGGTGCGGATCGAGCGCAGCGGGTGAGACTTCGGTACGAAATCGTCCAGTCGCCGCATGGTGAACAGGCTTTCGGTGAAGGTGTCGGCGCCGCGCATTAAAAGTCGTAGGGTGTGGGGTTCTCAGATCAACGCTTCAGCCACTCGAAGCGCTGACTTTGAATCGCCCCGGGTATCGAGGAGGCTGTTTGGTTTAAGTTGATGCCGGCGCGGCAGCGGTGTAGCTGAGTTGCCGGTAGTAGTTTGCCTCAGCTTCAGCCGGCGGGATATAGCCGAGGTGTTCCATCAGGCGGTCGTTGTTGAACCAGGCCACCCATTCCAGGGTTGCAAGCTCTACGGCCTCACGGGATTTCCAGGGGCCGCGCTTGTGGATCAGTTCGGCCTTGTACAGGCCATTGATGGTCTCAGCCAGTGCGTTGTCGTAGGAGTCACCGCGGCTGCCGACCGACGGTTCAATGCCGGCTTCAGAAAGCCTCTCGGTATAGCGAATGCTGACGTATTGCGATCCCCTGTCAGAATG
>NZ_AUFE01000145.1 GCF_000426345.1 Cupriavidus phytohabitans
CGCTCCAGCGCCTTGACGCGTTCTCGTTCTGACGTCGTTACGCCGTCGCGTTCACCGCTATCAATTTGGTCACGCTTGACCCATTTCAACAATGTATGGGCCGAGCACCCAATCTTTGGGGCAATGGCCTGGACCGCCGCCCATAGCGACGGATGCTCGCCGAGCTGTTCTCGCACCAGGCGAACAGCCCGCTCTTGGACTTCGGGGGAATGCTTGTTCTGCTTGTTCATGGCTCCATTCTCTCAAGACTTGGAGCCTCCTCAAAACCCGGGGCGATTCACTTTGGTCGGCGGTATTTCAGCGGCCTGTTAGGGATTCGAGTCTCCTCGCGAGTACCAACTTACAAGCTTCATATGTCCTTGCGCGCTGCCTTCCGCGGGACTAGAACGGCCGATAAAGCGATTCGGTACGCCCCGTCAAAGTGAACCTGGCCAGACAAACTAGCTTGTTAGTACTCACGACGTAACGTTAAGTGCATACGGCATTCTGCAGGCCATGCTTACGCTCCACCAAAAGTGGTATGGAACCCGCATTCAATTTGTGCCAACATTCGTGTCGACTGTGGGTCACCATAACTCGGCGAGCGACTGCTGGGCAGAAGAAATGTATTAGATTCAATGCATTAACTGAGCAGTATCCAGCTTCGCCGATTCAACAAGTTATCGCTTCCTGGTTCGTAGGCGGACCAGGTGAAGCATTGGACGGGGCTGGATGGAAAGCACAACTGCCGAACAGGCGCCGGCTGCAGAAGAGCCACCGCGCGTAAAGGTCGTCGCCACGCTGGCGGGCAAGATCAACCTGGCGGACTTCCAGAACGCCATACCCGCCATCCGCGACCTTACCGTCTTGAACGACACGAAGGTCGACTATCAATCTCTGCGCTTGGTTGCGACGTCTGAGCCCGCATTCCTCAAGACGAAGACCTGGCACATTGACCGACTTGGCGCCGAGCAGACCATCCGTGTCTCCGACCTCGATATTCCGCTGGACGGGCCGCTACTGGGCCGGCTTACGGAAGCCGAAAAGGCGGCGGTCACGTTCCGACTGCTTACCCAAGACTCCGAGGAGCTGGCACTTGCCGAGCTCCCTGTCGAATTGCTTCCCCGAAATCAATGGGGCGGCATATCGTACCTGCCAGACATGGTCGCCGCGTTTGTTCAGCCCAACGAGCCGGCCGTAGAACGGCTCCTGAAGCAAACATCGGAGGTTCTTCGTAAAGCTGGGAAGAGCGGTGCAATCGATGGCTACTCGGGCGGAGCAAAACGAGCATGGGAGCTCGCTTCGGCAGTGTGGACTGCGGTCGGAGCCATGGGGCTGGACTACGCTCTCCCGCCGGCAAGTTTTGAGCGCAGCGGCCAAAAGGTGCGCGGGCCGGCCCAGATTGCAGAGTCGGGCTTGGCGACCTGCCTGGATCTCACACTGTTGTTCTGCGCCGCGCTGGAGCAGGCCGGACTGCATCCGATCGTCGTCTTCACGCATGGGCATGCCTTCGCTGGCGTATGGTTGAAGGCAGAGGAGTTCACCACTGCAGTTGTCGACGATGTTACCGCGTTGCGTAAGCGGGTTAGGCTCAAGGAGTTGGTGCTCTTTGAAACTACGCTCGTGACCCATCGTCCGATGCCGAAGTTCAGTTATGCGGCGGAGAAGGGCGCTGAGCAAATCTCCGAAGCTGAAGAAGAGGAATTCGGACTTGCTGTTGACATTCGGCGCGCACGCCTCCAGCGCATCAAGCCGTTAGCAAGTAGCGAGGTGGTCGCCCGTACTGACGTGCCTGCCCAGGAAGCCGCTGTTGAACCGGACTTCGAGGATGCACCGGACCTACCAGAAGACATCCATCAGACTTCAAATGAAGAGATTCCGGAGCGGCCGGAAGACCGGTTGACGCGCTGGCAACGCAAGTTGCTTGACCTCTCGCTGCGGAACAACCTGCTGAACTTCAAAGCGTCGAAAAAGGCCGTCAAGTTGGATGCGCCTGACCCGAACGAGCTTGAAGACCTGTTGTCCGAGGGGCATGCAATTAAGCTGCTGCCGCGGCCCGACCTCATGGACGGAAAGGATCCGCGTAGCCAGGCCATTCACGAGGCGCGTGAACGTGAAAACGTCCGTCGGCAACATGCCCTGGATGCCTTAAAACGCAAAGAAGTCTTCGTCGGCATCTCGCCAGAGGAAATGGACGCCCGCCTCACCGAGTTGTATCGCTCCTCTCGGGCGGCGCTACAGGAGGGTGGGTCCAACACCTTGTTTCTGGCACTAGGGTTTCTTTCGTGGACGCGGGAAAACGCTGACGACAAGCGGTTCCGAGCCCCACTCATCTTGGTGCCTGTGAGCCTCGAGCGAAAGAACGCGCGCTCCGGCTTCAGTATTTTGCTACATGACGATGAGCCGCGCTTCAATCCGACGCTGATTGAAATGCTTCGCCAAGACTTTGACTTGTCATTGGACGTTGCTGACGGAGAGCTACCGAAGGATGACTTCGGCCTCAACGTGGCAGCTATCTGGAACAGGGTTTCGGATGCTGTCAAAGACATCAAGGGTTGGGAGGTGGTGGACGACGTCGTGCTCTCCTCGTTCTCGTTCGCCAAGTATCTAATGTGGAAGGACTTGGTAGAGCGGACGGAGCAACTGAAGCAGAATCCGGTCGTCAAGCATCTCATTGACACGCCGCGGGACGTCTATCCAAGCTCCATCGAGTTCCCGGAAACGAGAAACCTTGACCGGGAACTGCCGCCGCAAGACACGTTCTGCCCGCTCCCCGCTGATTCGTCTCAGTTGTCGGCGGTTGCGGCGGCAAGCAGAGGTAAAGACTTCGTGCTCATCGGCCCTCCGGGTACTGGTAAAAGCCAGACTATTGCAAACCTTATTGCGCAATGCGTGGCGGAGCGCAAGCGGGTGCTGTTCGTTTCGGAGAAGATGGCTGCGCTGGATGTCGTATACAGGCGTCTGAAGGATGTGGGGCTGGGGGGCTTCTGTCTGGAGTTGCATTCCAGTAAGGCTCGTAAGTTCGAGGTATTGGAGCAACTTCGAAAATCCTGGGATGCAGCGAACGCAGTTGAGCCGGAGGATTGGCTCGCTGAGGCTGAACGTCTGGGGTCAGTGCGTGCGCAGCTGAACCGCTACGTCGAGCGTCTTCATGCTCGCCACTCCAACGGAATGACAGCCTACGAGGCGATTGGTTTGGTGGTAGCAGGCAGGGATCTGCCGCTTGTAGAACTGTCCTGGCCAGGCGCCGAGTCACATGATAGAAGCGCCCTTACAAAGCTGCGTGAAGCCGCTGACCTGCTCGACGTAAATGTGACGGCTGTCGGTGAAAGAAATCTGACGACGTCACCGCTGGCGCACGTAACGCATAGCGAGTGGTCTCCCGGCTGGCAAACTACTTTGCTATCTAAGGCTGCGGCGATGCAGCCGGTGGTGGAGCGGTACCAAGCAGCGGCTTTGGAGTACGTTCGCGCAGTGGGATTGCCTCAAGTCGCTCTAGATGGAAGAGTGCGCTCCGCACTTGGATTGCTGGCGAAAATCCTTCCTGACGCTGCAGGACAGGATTGGCAATTCGTCTTGAAGCCCGATGCCAAGCAAATTTTCGAGGGCCTGCATCAAAGCTTTGCGTTGGTCCATGAGCATACGGAAGTTCATGCTGCACTGCCTACGCCACTGGATCCTCAGCGCGTAGAGAGCATCCGGGAAGCCATCGCCGCGCTCACGCGGCATCGTGAGCTCACGGGTCAGTTGGCAGAACCTTGGCCTGCTGGTGTAGTAGAGAAGTTGCAGCATGGTGTCGCCCTCGTTGCCGCGATCGCGGACGAGACGCGACAGCTATCGCTACCCTACAAGTCGAAGCTGACTAGTACAACATCCCGTAAATAGGTTTAATAATTATCGGGTTGCAGATACGGCTGCAGGAGCGTGACGATTACCTGGGCCATCTCGTCGAGTGTACCGGCGCCTGGCAACGGTTCCCAACGTCCACTTTGGCTGCGAAAGGCGGCGCCATAACGATTGCGGCCGAGCTCGGTCAGCCGAGCCACCACGGTCGGCTCCTCGTCGTCCAGACGTTTGATCAGCAGGTGACGCCCGTAGGCTTGCGTGATGATTTGCTCGTGGCCGAGCAGGCTGCGCAGTTGCCGCTGCAATTCGGCAGCGTAATGTTTGGCGGGTAAAGCTGGCATGTCGATCCTCGATTACGATGCGCCGGTTTGCAGCGGATAGCCCCGGAAACTCCATTTGAACGGGCGCGCCGCCTGATTGTGCGCGCGGACAAACTGCTCGGTGCGCTCGCGCAGGTGCGCGGTGCTGGTGTGGCTAGCATGGCGCAGCACCCGGCGCGTGTAGCGGGCAAACCAGAGTTCGATCTGATTGACCCAACTCGCGTGCAACGGCGTGAAGTGGAAGTGGAACCGCTCATCGTGCCGCGCGTTGAACGCCTGCCAGACGGCCTGGGCGCGATGTGTGTTCAGGTTGTCCCAGACGACGTGCACCTGTTTGCCCGGGTACGCGGTTGCCACGCGCTCCATGAAGGCGACCAGATCGCCCTGGGTGCGCCGGTCGCGGCATTCTGCCAGCACCTGTCCAGTATGGACGTCCAGCGCGGCAATCAACGCCTGGGTGCCGTGACGAACATATTCAAACTCACGCCGACGCAGCCGCCCCGGCGCAGGTGCACGTCCCGGGTGCTTACGCTCGATGGCCTGAATGCCGGTCTTCTCGTCGATACTGAGCACCACCGCGTTTCGAGGCGCCTTGCGGTACAGCTTGCATATCAAATTGACCTTCTCGCGAAAGGCCGGGTCCGGGCTGTGCAGCCATTGCTGGACCCGGTGCGGACGCACGTCGCCGGCCTGCAGAATGCGCTGCACCTGGCTGCGGCTGATCTGCCCGACGACGCCGCGCTCCACGGCGCGCGCCACAATCTCGTCGAGCGTAGGCGTGACCCGTCCCTCAGGTTCCTGCGTTTCACACGCCAGCGCGATCAACTGTAGCCGCGCCTCGTGCGTAATGCGTGGCGGACGGCCACTGCGCTCGCCTTCGCGAATGCCTTGGGCACCTTGCTGGGCAATGCGCTTGCGCCACAGGCAGACCGTTTGCACCGATACACCCAGTCCCCGCGCAATGACCGTATTGGAGTGGCCCTCGTGCGCCCACAACGCGATTCGCGCGCGCATCACATCTCGCTGCGCAGCCGTCTTCCGCTCGATCAGCGATAGCAGTTCCAGTTGTTCTTTCTTCGCCAGCTTCACTGGCGTTGCATGGCGGCCTCGACTCATCCCGCCATGATATCGGAGGCGATTAATTATTCAATCTATTTACGGGATGTTGTACTAGTCCACGTTCGCTGAAGTCGAGAACTGACAGTTCCATGCCTTCTGCGATGTCCCGGACGTCCGTTGCGAACTTCGCGTCGGCGCGATACAAATCGAGCAGCTCCCGGTATTGGGCATCGTTCGCTGGCGAGAGATTGGTATGCAGTGCCTTATAAACCAGCTTGGCAGCATTTCGTACCGTGGTTGGAGCCGTGGTTGTCATTGTTCTTCTCTGATAGGCGAGAACAGGAGGTTTGTCCCTTCAGCGATATCCAGGCTGAAGCGGCCGGAGGCGTCTGAGCGCATGTCGGGAAAGAGGGTTTCCGATTGCGCGAACGAGCGAAAGAGCATCAAGACCATGCATCGCCGCATCAGCCTGTCTAAGCCTTCGTCTTCGGCCATGGCCAATAGCTCGTCTACACGAAAGCTGGCGCCAGTGCTGAAGTGCTTCCTTAACCAGGCTGAGCTAAAGTCGAAACTGGTGTACAGGCGGGGAATTTGAGGCGCGGAGTAGAGGGCGGTGGAGCTTTCCGCTGAGAATCTGATTGTCGAGATCGGAAACCAGCACAAGAAAGGTCCACCATGAGAAAGGATAAAGGGAAAGAAGCAGTCGGTCTATCGGAAATCGGGCTTGGGCTCGAGGAGCTGATCAGGCGCGGGGCCCGACGGGTCATCCAGGAGGCGATTGAAGTGGAGCTGGCAGAGCTG
>NZ_AUFE01000146.1 GCF_000426345.1 Cupriavidus phytohabitans
GCCGCCTGAGAACCGGCCACGATCAACCTTCGTACACCAGATTTGACTTTATCTCGATCAGCGGTAGCCGCAGGCGGCTTGTCAGTTCGATGGGCAGGCTCACGATATTGTTCTCCTATCTTTCTTTGGGCGTCGACGCTCGTATCTCGACACTCTGCATCACTCGCAGGGATCTACCTCGCTTCTATTGCCGACCTCATTTCTCTCGCAGCTATCAAGGGTTTCCCATCAATTTATCTTTGGTTGAACCATCATATACTAGCTCTGAGCGTAGGTGTTTTGCCATCCAACTATCGTTTGTCCCTAGGAGTCGCAGATGCACATGTCTCGTCGCCGCACGCTAGGCGCTATAGCGCTGGCACCTTCGATGGCTTTTCAATGGTGGCCGGTGACGGCACGAGGGGAAGATTGGCCGGCGAAGCCCCTGCGCATAGTCGTGTCTGCAACAGCAGGCAGTTCTATCGATGCGCTGGCTCGCATATATGCGGAACACTTGGGGAACGCGCTGAAGCAATCTGTCGTGGTAGAGAACAAACCGGGCGCGAATCAGACAATCGGCATCGGCGCAATTCGATCTGCACCGGCAGATGGCTACTCCATTCTCATGGCAAGTACTGAACTGGTTCGCGTTCCGCTGCTCTATCCGAAGCTACGCTACGATCCGTTTCGTGAGTTCATTCCGTTGCTGCAAGTTGCAGAGACTTCTTCGTATTTGTGTGTCCCAACGAGCCTCCAAGTGAGCACATTGCAAGAGTTTCTAGCCCACGCGCGTCGCGCTCAGCAGCCTGTCAGCATTGGTTCGCCAGGGCAAGGTAGCGCCGCTCACTTCTATAGTGAGCTGCTTGCTCGGGCTGCTCAAGTGAGGGCAGAGCACGTCCCGTACAAAGGCGAGGTTCCATTAGTTCCCGACCTTTTGGCAGGACGAATCGATGCTGGGTGGCTTTCAGGAAACTTGGTGACTCAATACGTGAATCAGAACAAGCTTCGCGTGTTGGCGGTGGGTAGCATGAAGCATCGCGTGGCCTCCATGCCGGCGGTACCAACCTTTACTGAACTAGGAGTACCAGGACTCGATATCGAGGGCTTCCTTGGCCTCGTTGCGTTGTCAGGGACGCCAACGCCAATTGTTGAACGGCTGACAGCTGAGCTCATTCGTATTCGACAACGCACGGACGTGCGAGAGAAGGTCGAGTCATACGGCTTCGAAGCGACCAGGGCGGGTAGTCGCGTGGACTTCCACAGGACGATGAAAGCTTCCCACGATGGGTGGCAGAAGGCAATTAGCAAAGCACAGATTAGCCTAGACAGCTAATGTACTTACATCCAGATGTGGGCTCTCGCGCCGTAACGATTTCCTGCAACGTGGGCACTAGTTCTCCACCCGGTCTAGTGCCCACGGACAAACTTGATTCAGCAGGCGCCGTAGCCGGGACGGGCTTTTTCCAGCTGCGTCTTATTCTTCAATCCAGTTTGCCGCACGCATGAGGAGGCCGCATGCCGCGTCATGCAGGCGGCTACCGGTGGCTGCATCAGCCAGGCCAGCGCAGGACCTCGCATGCGTACCCTCAAGCACGATAGCGAGCTTATAGCAGGCGAGTACGGCATACCAGCGGAAACAGCTCAGGTCTCGTCTGCTCTTCTCGGCGTATCGCTCAACAAGGTCCGCTTCGACCGGAAATCCGTCCCAAGGAGCGATTTTGTTTGTCAGGTGATGCGAACCGTCGGGCCGTGGCCAAGTGGCCAAGAGCCAGCCCAAGTCCAACAACGGGTCGCCCACTGTAGCCATCTCCCAATCCACTACCGCAGCCAGCTCGCCGCTCTCATTTCGGAACATGACGTTTGATAGGTGAAAGTCGCCATGCAAGATGCCGGGTGTTGTTTCGGCGGGCTGATTTGCACGTAACCACTGTGCGATCGGTTCCACAGCCGGCAGGCAGCTGGCTCCTGGCCAACCAGCGTGCTGCTCATAGCTTTCAAGCTGTTGTTGCCAACGCTGAACTTGGCGCTGCAGGAAGCCCTGTGGACGCCCCATATTCTGTAGGCCGAGCGCGTCGGGCTGGAGACTACCGAGCGCAGCAATGGCGTCGACCATCGCTAGACCCATGCGTGTTCTGATGTGCCGATTGGCAGCGTGTAGCGGTAGCAGGCCCGATGTGCCGGCGTTGAACCCTTCGACCGCCTTCATCAGGAAGAAGGTGGTTCCTAATACCTGAGGGTCATCGCACACGCCCACAAGCTGGGGATGCGGTACAGCAGTGCCCGACAGGGCTCGCAGCACCTTGGGTTCTCGCATCATGGCGGAGTCACTGTCTGGTCGCGGGTGTTTGGGCGGTCTACGCAAGACATACCCGATGCCATCGCGCTCGAAGCGAAGCAGGATATTTTGAGTTCCGCCCGTGAGTAGTTGTGGTCTCTCTATACTTTTGCGGCCGATTAGGTTGTCATCCATCCAGCTTTGCAGGCGCGTAAGGTCTATCAGCGTATCGAGTCCGTTGGCATTCAAACCGGAGTTCATGGGCGAACCTCTTCGCGATAGCGCTCTTGGGCTTGCTGTCGCAGCGTGGGGATATGCTGGCTGGGAAAGGCTTCATGAGTTGGCTTCACGCTGGCAAGAAGTTCCTTTGCCAACGTGATTTGATGTACCTCTGTCGGGCCATCTGCCAGACCCATGACATAAGAGGCGAGAAGTTGGTCGAAGAATGGCATTTCGTTGCTGACACCGAGCGAGCCATGCACTTGAATCGCTCGGGATACGATGTCATGCAAGACCTTAGGCATTGCCGCCTTGACTGCCGATATGTCTTTTCGCACCTTCTTATAGTCATTGTGCTTGTCGATCAGCCAAGCGGTTCGCAACACGAGCAGTCGGAATTGCTCCAGTTGGATCCACGAGTCGGCAACCATGGCTTGGACCAACTGCTTGTCGGCCAGTGTCCCGTGGCGTGAGGGACGAGAAACCGCCCGCTCGAGGGTCATGTCAAGCGCTTTTCGAGCTTCGCCAATGGTGCGCATCGCATGGTGAATGCGGCCGCCACCTAATCGCGTTTGCGTGACAACGAAGGCGTCTCCGCGATTGCCTAACATGTGATCCGCGGGGAGACGTACCTTCCGAAAGGCGATGTACCCGTGAGCGTGCCCTTCTGCCTTTCGGCCGGCTAGATGCACATCTCTGATGGTCTCGAAGCCCGGGGTCTCTGCTGGTACGATGAAGGTGGAGAGGCGTCGATGGAGTGGGGCGTCGGGCTCAGTGACGGCTACAGTGATGAAGAAGGAAGCGTAGTTGGAGCTTGACGCGAACCATTTCGTCCCATTGAGTACCCACTCCTCCCCGTCCTGGACTGCAGTTGTTCGGATCATCGTGGGATCCGCGCCGCCATGCGGTTCGGACATGGCGAAGCAGGATACGATCTCGTTTTGTAATAGAGGAGTCAGATAGGTTCGTTTCTGCTCGTGCGTACCATAATGAGCAAGAATTTCCGCGTTGCCAGAATCCGGTGCTTGACACCCAAATACCGTCGGGGCGAATGATGACTTCCCTAAGATTTCATTTAGCAGTCCAAGTTTGACTTGCCCGTAGCCCGGGCCGCCGAGTTCGGGGCCCAAGTGGCAACCCCAGAGTCCGCGCTCTTTTACGCGCTGTTGCAAAGGCTTAACTAGACGATTGCGTAGCGGGTCTCGAACTGCATAAGGACTGACAAGCACATGCTCCAGCGGTGCTACTTCATCACGCACAAAGGCGTCGACCCAGTCAAGCTGTTGTTGAAATTCCGAATCAGTTTCAAAGTCCCAAGCCATGATCTTCTCCGCTCCGTAGATTATGCGTGCAGACCACCATCCACCGGGATGGTATGTCCGTTGATATAGCCGGCTAGTGGAGAGGCCAAGAAGAGCGCGACACCAGCGATGTCCTGCGGTGTGCCCATGCGCCCAGAGGGAATGCGCTGTAAGGTTGCCTCCAGCCGTTGAGGATTCTGCGTAGTGGCCTTGGTGAGCTTTGTGTCCACCAGCCCTGGCGCAATGCCATTCACGCGAATGCCGTCACCCGCCCACGCGGCGCCCAGAGTGCGCGTTAGCGAGATTGCGCCGGCTTTTGACGCCGCGTAAGCAGGGTTGCCGACGGCGGACTTATAGCCGGAGATTGAGCTGACGACGATCACAGAGCCCCCCGCCGTTTGCAGCATCTCTCGAAAGCGCATGCAACAGCTCATTACGCTGCTAAGGTTGACCTCGACCACACGTCGAAACGTGTCGTCGGTGAACTCGGCCCGCTTATACTCTACGATGCCCTGTGAGAGGATCAGGGCGTCGAGTCGGTCAAATGGCTCGCGCCAGCCTGCAACGGCGCTAGGGTCCGATACGTCGACACTCGAGAAGTGCAGGCCATGAAGATCTGAGCCCTCTTCTGGTCGATAATCAGCTTCGTGTGTCCGGGTGCCCCAGACGTGGACTTCAGCACCTGCGGCTCGAAACGCTTGTGCAATGCCGTTTCCAATGCCACTTGTGCCGCCGATGACGAGAACGCGCTTGTCATAGAATTGCAGGGGTTCCCGCTGGTGGTCGGAGGAGGATTTGAGCATGGGGCGGTCTCAGGTCAAAAGTTGAACAGCACTCGGCCAAACGCACCCCGCTCCGATGCCATTTCGGCAGCCTCGGTGATACGGCTGACTGGCAGGACGGCTCGAATAAATGGGCGGATTGTTCCCTCGTTGAAAAGATCCACACATTCACGCTGGATCGCGGCCGCTTGCGCGGGCTGCATGAAACCGAACTGCCGCATGTCGACGCCGACAAGCGATGCGCCCTTAAGGATGGCCAAGTTCGCCTTCAAAGAAGGAATTTCGCCGTTTGCGAAGCCAACCATCAGATGACGGCCTTCCCAGCCGAGGGTCCGGAAGGCCGTTTCAGTTGCGGTACCCCCTACCGGGTCAAAGCACACATTGACACCCTTGCCGGAGGCTGACGCTTTTACTGTGTCCTTCCAATCGGTAGTCGTGTCAAACGTGTCATGCGCACCTGCCAAGTGCGCTGCATCGCGTTTTGCCTGGGTGGAAGCTCCTGCAATGACGCGGGCCCCCATCCATCGACCCAACTGAATCGCCGCGTGCCCCACAGCACCGGCAGCGCCAAGAACCCAGCAAAGTTTCACCGGCTCGCAGTGCGCCTCGCTCTCTGAGAGCATAAAGTGCCGTTGAATACGCGGAAGTGGCGACTGCGGCTTCGATGTCATTCGCTTTGTCGGCAAGCGGATGCACCCTGTCTTTCGGTACACATGCGAATTCAGCCCAAGCCCCTTGGCGCACCCCGCACACGCGATCACCAACCTTCAGCAATGTTTCTGTGTCGGGGCCGACTGCGTCCACGACTCCGCTGAACTCACTACCAGCGACAAAAGGCAAGGGCGGTCGAAGTTGATATTGACCCCGCGCGAACAATAGGTCCACATACGAAATCCCGCATGCGTGGACCCGGACGCGGATCTCCCCGGACGCAGGCCGTGGTATTGGTACATCGTCCATAACAAGTCGATTGTCCCGTCCGAAGCTATGTACGCGCAGCGCTTTCATGCGAGGCCTCCCGTTCACAATGGTTGAACCTATCAATTATATGGGATGCTGATCGAGATTTACCAGCACTTTAGGGTTTTCCCTCAATCGGGGCGCTATGGGGGTCTATTGGCAATCCACCCAAGTTACTGTAAGCATCAACAAGCCTTATAAGCGGCATGTCGATGAGGCTTTGGGCGAGGCGGACGAGGTTTGTTGCGATCCGGTCGCACGCGATGGGCACGTGTTGCGATCAAAGCCAAGGTCTCATTCAGGGCAGCCTTGGCCCAGCGCAAGCCGAGCAGCGCCGCTGACAGGACAGGTTTGAGAGCCGTGATGGCGAAGGTTCGGTTGATACGACGGTCCGAGTCAATCTCATGTTCCTGCGCGGCGCTGAGGCAGCATAGGGCGTGCAAGTTGTCGCTGAGGATTTTGGCG
>NZ_AUFE01000147.1 GCF_000426345.1 Cupriavidus phytohabitans
CCAGTTGTCCAGCCCGGCGAACTCTCGATACAGCGGGACGTCGTGCAGCGCTTCTTCCATCGCCGGGTCCGACAGGCCGAACCATTGCTGAACGAAGTGGATGCGCAGCATTGCCTCGACCGCGAACGGGGGACGGCCGCGCTTGCCTTCCGGGGCGTACGGAGCGATGAGCATCACAAGATCGGCCCAGGGCACCACACGATTCATCTCGTCCAGGAATTCGCGCTTGCGGGTGCGCTTGGTCGACAAGTTCAGTCCGAGGTCAGTTTGTTTCATGCGCTACATGCTCGCCGGCTCGACGATTCATTGCAAGCACATCCGCCGGCTAATTATGCAGAGCATCCCTAGATTGATTGGGACAATGCCAACAGCGGCGCATAGCCCGTCACAGCTCTTCTGGGCGAAACCTTTTAGCAAGTATCGATTCGAGACACTTTGCAAACAGATTCCTCCTCGGGCCGCCGCCGAAACGCTGGACCAACCGGTAGACGTCATTAATGCGACCATCATAAGCAGACGATAGGGAATCGCCCGTTCAGCCACTCAGGTTCCACACGCCTCGGCCGGGCAAGCGCCCGGCATTCCTATGTGCGACCAGCTTCTTGTACAAGGCCGCCCGACTGATGCCGATGCTTGCGGCAGCGCGAGCCACGTGGCCCGAACTTGCAGCCAGCGCGCGGACGAGATAGGCGGCTTCGAACTGGGCCATGGCTTCGGCATAACCGAGTTCTGGAGGGGGCTGAATGAGCGCTTCCGGAGCCGCGGGTTGCGCCGGCAATGATCCCGGATCCTGTACGACTCTCAAGCCAAGCAGAGACGCCAGCGTGCTGTCATCCACCTCGCCAGTATCGTGCATCATCACCAGCCGCTCGAGTATGTTGCGCAATTGGCGTACGTTGCCAGGCCAATCATATTGGACAAGCATTTTCAGTGCGGCCTGCGTCAGCACAGGGGCGTCGCGCTCCGCGCGCGTGCAAATCTCTTCCAGCATGGCATATACCAGAGGCAAAAGATCAGGCTGGCGCTGCCTCAGTGGCGGCAGGCAGATTGGCAGCACATTGAGGCGATAATAAAGGTCCGCACGGAACTTGCCGGCTTCCACCAAGGCTGGCAGATCGGCCGAGGTGGCGGCGATGATGCGCACATCGGAGCGGATGATGCGGTTCGAGCCGATGGGCTCGATCTCTTTCTCCTGCAAGGCACGCAGTAGTTTGCTTTGCAGCATCAGAGGCATGTCCCCGATCTCGTCGAGGAACAGTGTGCCCCCATCGGCCAGTTCGAACTTGCCCATACGGCCTTTGCGCTCTACGCCAGTGTAAGCGCCGGGCGCCGCGCCGAAAAACTCTACTTCGAGCAATGTCTCGGGAATGGCCGCCATATTGAGTGTCACCAGCGGCCGCCCCGCGCGCGCCGAGGCGGCGTGAATGGCATGGGCCAGCAGTTCCTTGCCGGTGCCAGTCTCGCCCAGCAGCAACACCGGTGCATCGGCTTGTGCGGCACGGCGCGCCATCCGTTTGACCTCCAGGGTCGCGGGGCAGTTGCCAACGAAGCTGGCAAAGGTGTACTTGGCGCGCCGCGTCTGTTCCAGCGTATGGCGCGTAGCCATCAACTCTTCCCGCACGCGCGTGTAATGCGTGAACAGCGGGGTGAGCGACTTGAGCTCGTCGAAGAGGGCAAAGCCAACCGCGCCGATTGTATTGCCGTCGTTGTCCTTGATCGGCAGTCGCATCACGATCATCGGATCCTGAGGGGTTTCGAGGATATCGAGCAGGATCGGCTTACCCGTCTTGACCACCTGACGCATCAAGCTGTTTGGAATGACCTTTTCGCACTCCAGGCCGATAGCCGCCTGTGCATCCTCGAAACCGAATCGTGCGGCATACCGCTTGTTGATCCACACAACGCGCGCGTTCGTGTCTACCACGATAGTTCCCTCGCTGAAGTTTTCGAAGGTCCTGAACAGCGATTCCATGGCGCGCCGGGCAACGGCATCGTAATTGCCCAACATGCTCCTGTTTTCCGCCCGCAATCTGCTCATCATTGATTTCTCCATATGGAGACAAATTCTCACACAAAAGACTGCTTTTATCAATTTGTCTATGTTTCGAGAATTTTCGGTGCGACATACCGGGTTGTAGTGTCTTATGAGCCATATATTCGCCTGGCATGAAGGATGCAATGATGCCGTGCCCTAGGCCGATTCTGCCCGCTCAGGGCAAATACGTGCGCGGCGGTTAGCCGACCCCGCCATCACACGATGCAACCAAGAAAAAATCCTCGTGGAGACTTCATGTCATTTGTTGTTGTCGTTGCAGCCCTTGCTTTTCTGATGCTCGCCGCTTACCGGGGTTACAGCGTCATTCTGTTTGCTCCCCTGGCCGCGCTCGGCGCCGTGGCCCTGACGGAACCCTCCGCTGTCGCCCCAGCATTTACGGGCATCTTTATGGAGAAGATGGTCGGTTTCGTGAAGCTGTATTTCCCGGTGTTCCTGCTGGGTGCCGTCTTTGGCAAAGTCATTGAGCTGTCGGGCTACTCTCGCTCCATCGTCGCAGCCGCAATCCGCTATATCGGCAGCGCGCGCGCCAACGCTGTGATTGTTGCCGTGTGCGCCTTGCTGACCTATGGCGGGGTATCGCTCTTCGTGGTGGTGTTTGCCGTGTATCCGTTTGCGGCGGAGCTCTATCGCCAGAGCAACATTCCCAAACGCCTGATGCCCGGTGCCATCGCACTTGGCGCTTTTTCGTTCACGATGGACTCTCTGCCGGGTACGCCGCAGATCCAGAACATCATTCCTACGACGTTCTTCAAGACCACTGCATGGGCCGCGCCGGTGCTTGGCGTGGCTGGAGCGCTGTTCATCATTATCGTGGGCCTCGGCTACCTCGAATGGCGGCGGCGTGATGCATTGAAACGCGGTGAAGGCTATGGCACCTCGCTTCTGAATGAGCCGGAACCGGTGCAGACGCTGCATCTGCCAAATCCGTTGCTCGCCATGGCGCCGCTGTTGGTGGTTGGTGCGTCCAACTTTGTGCTGACCCGAATGATCCCACAATGGTATGGCGCACAGAGCAGCGTCGCCTTGCCCGGGCTGGCCAAGCCAGTCACGCTGCCGACCGCAACAGTGACCGCCATTTGGGCAGTTGAAGGTGCTTTGCTGCTGGGCATTGCATTTGTGTTGCTAACCGCATTCGGCGCCGTGCGAAAGCGATTTTCCGAGGGCACGAAAACGGCTGTCGGAGGCGCGCTGCTGGCGTCGATGAATACCGCTTCGGAATATGGGTTTGGTGGCGTGATTGCGGCGCTCCCGGGTTTCCTCGTCGTAGGCGACGCTCTCAAGAGCATTCCAGATCCGCTAGTTAATGCCGCTGTTTCGGTGAGTTCCCTGGCAGGTATTACGGGATCGGCCTCGGGGGGAATGAGTATTGCTTTGGCGGCCATGGGCGACACATTCATCCATGGTGCGCAGGTGGCCGGCATTCCGCTTGACGTATTGCACCGTGTTGTATCGATGGCCAGCGGCGGCATGGACACGCTGCCACACAACGGCGCGGTGATTACGCTGCTGGCTGTGACCGGCCTGACGCACCGCGAGTCATATCGGGACATCTTTGCCGTCACGCTGATCAAGACGCTGGCTGTGTTCTTTGTCATCCTGGTCTTCTATCTGACTGGGCTCGTCTGACCGCGCCATGCATGTGCGAACGCTTTCGCGCATGCAGTACCGATCCCTCTACTGCAGACTTCTATGACATCCCTGAATGGAAAAACCGCGCTCGTCACCGGCTCAACCAGCGGCATTGGCCTGGGCATCGCGCAAGTGCTGGCTCAGGCCGGCGCCAATATCGTACTCAATGGCTTTGGAGACTCGGATGCTGCGCTCGCTGCCATTCGGGCAATCGGCACCGAAGTTATCAATCACGCCGCCGACATGCGAAATTCGAAGGAGATTGAAGCCATGTTTGCCGTGGTGCATGAGCGCTTCGGCGCATTGGATGTACTGGTGAATAACGCGGGCATCCAGCATGTGTCACCGATTGAGACCTTTGACGCCCAAAAATGGGACGACATCATCGCCATCAACCTGAGCTCTGGGTTCCATACAACTCGGCTGGCGCTGCCTGGCATGCGTACGCGCAACTGGGGCCGGATCATCAATATTGCTTCGGTGCACGGCTTGGTTGGATCTGCTGGAAAGTCGGCCTACGTGGCAGCCAAGCATGGGCTAGTACAACATCCCGTAAATAGGTTGAATAATTAATCGCCTCCGATATCATGTCGGGATGAGCCGAGGTCGACATGCAACGCCAGTGAAGCTGGCGAAGAAGGAGCAACAGGAACTGCTGTCGCTGATCGAACGCAAGACGGCTGCGCAGCGAGATGTCATGCGTGCACGAATCGCGTTGTGAGCCCATGAGAGCCACTCCAATACCGTCATTGCGCGAGAATTGGATGTATCGGTACAAACGGTCTGCCTATGGCGTAAGCGCATTGCCAAGCACGGAGCCCAGGGCATTCGCAAGGGTGAGCGTAGCGGCCGTCCGCCACGCATCACGCACGAGGCGCGGCTACAGTTGATCGCGCTGGCGTGTGAAACGCAGGAACCTGAGGGGCGGGTTACGCCGACGCTCGAGGAGATTGTGGCGCGCGCCCTGGAGCGCGGTGTCGTCGGGCAGATCAGCCGCAGCCAGGTGCAGCGCATTCTGCAGGCCGGCGACGTACGTCCGCACCGGATCCAGCAATGGCTACACAGCCCGGATCCGGCCTTTCGCGAGAAGGTCATCGAGCGCAAGTACCCCGGACGCGCGCCCGCGCCGGGGCGGCTGCGTCGTCGTGAGTTTGAATATATTCGTCACGGCACCCAGGCGTTGATTGCCGCGCTGGACGTCCATACTGGACAGGTGCCGGCAGAATGCCGCGACCGGCGCACCCAGGATGATCTGGTCGCTTTCATGGAGCGCGTGGCAAGCGCTTACCCGGGCAAACAGGTGCACGTCGTCTGGGATAACCTGAACACGCATCGCGCCGGAGCCGTCTGGCAGGCGTTCAACGCGCGGCACGATGGGCGGTTTCACTTCCACTTCACGCCATTGCACGCGAGTTGGGTCAATCAGATCGAGCTCTGGTTTGCTTGCTACACGCGCCGAGTGCTGCGCCATGCGAGCCACACCAGCATCGCGCACCTGCGCGAACGCACCGAGCAGTTTGTCGGCGCGCACAATCAGGTGCGCCGGCCGTTCAAATGGAGCTTCCGGGGCTACCCGCTACAAACCGGCGCATCGTAATCGAGATCGACATGCCAGCCTTACCCGCCAAACACTACGCTGCCGAATTGCAGAAGCAACTGCGCAGCCTCCTCGGCCACGAGCAGATCATCACGCAAGCCTACGGTCGTCACCTGCTGATCAAACGTCTGGACGACGAGGAGCCGACCGTGGTGGCACGACTGACCGAGCTCGGCCGACAACGCTATGGCGCCGCCTTTCGTACCCACAGTGGGCGTTGGGAGCCACTGCCTGGCACCGGCACACTCGACGAGATGGCCCAGTTGATCGTCACGCTCCTGGAGCCGTATTTACAACCCGATAATTATTAAAGCTATTTGAGGGATGTTGTGCTAGTGGGATTGACGAAAGTCGCCGCCCTGGAAACGGCGCTCACTGCTGTGACCTGCAACGCTATCTGTCCAGGCTTCGTACTGACGCCGTTGGTGCAGCAGCAAATCGACGATCTGGCCGCAAGGGCGGCCTCAAATCTGAAGTGCAAAACCTTGCCATTTGGTAAGGTGTGGTGAATGACGAAGAAGAAGTACCGGCAACTGCAACCCGAAGAGCGCGTGCGCATCGAGATTTGGAAGGCGGAGAACATCGGCGTGAGGGACATGGCCTTCCGGCTGGGGCGCTCGC
>NZ_AUFE01000148.1 GCF_000426345.1 Cupriavidus phytohabitans
AGGACTTCGGCGCCAAAATCCTCAGCGACAACTTGCACGCCCTATGCTGCCTCAGCGCCGCGCAGGAACATGAGATTGACTCGGACCGTCGTATCAACCGAACCTTCGCCATCACGGCTCTCAAACCTGTCCTGTCAGCGGCGCTGCTCGGCTTGCGCTGGGCCAAGGCTGCCCTGAATGAGACCTTGGCTTTGATCGCAACACGTGCCCATCGCGTGCGACCGGATCGCAACAAACCTCGTCCGCCTCGCCCAAAGCCTCATCGACATGCCGCTTATAAGGCTTGTTGATGCTTACAGTAACTTGGGTGGATTGGGAGCGGACGGGGCTAACAGCTTTATCCGTCAAAGCGCAGGGCTTCAGTGGGAGGACTTGGGCTTCTGGGCTGACTGGTTGGTAGTGGATTACCGTCCAAACAACCCCGAAAGCGAAGTAGACATGCCGGAGGCTGGTCAAATATGTGACCCCGCTCGCCCCATTACGATGATGCGCCGAATGGGTAGGAAGCATGTGCGTTGGGAAATGATGTTGCTTCCCGGCGAAAGCGCCGAGGATATGGCGCGCCCGGAAAAGGTCTGGTCCCTCCTTGACCGCTGGGTTAAGCCAAGTGATGGCATGCTGGAAAGAGCTGCTGTTTATACATTTAGGTCGGGCGTCGCAAATCAGTGGACAAAAGGTAACGTGATTCTCGCCGGCGATGCCGCGCACCTTATGCCACCGTTCCTCGGTCAAGGCCTGTGCTCCGGATTGAGAGATGCGCTTTCGCTCGGATGGCGCCTTGACTTGATTCTCAGCGGCAGCGCTACAAATGAGCTGCTTCAGTCGTATGAGGAGGAGCGCAAGGTACACGTCACCACCGTCATCGAACGCGCAGTTGCATTGGGAAAGGTCGTCTGCATTACTGACCCCATTGAGGCATCAAAGCGGGATGCAGCGATTCTTTCTGGAACGGCTCCCGCTATCCCGGCCTTTCCCAAGTTGGTGAACGGCGTTCTCCACCGCGAAGATGACGGGTGCCTTGCTACCCCTGCGGGTGAATTGGCGGTCCAGGGGTATATCTCATCGAACGGCAAAGAGACGCGTCTCGATGATGCGACTGGCGGCGGATGGCATGTCATTTCCTTGGATGAGCCGGCCGACAGGGACCTCGCTCTAGCACAACGCCGGGTAGCAAGTGCCCTCGGTATGCAATTTATTACGCTAGGAGCCGACGGCGGAAGCTTCGCAGACGTAGGTAACGCTCACCGCGCCTTCATGAAAGAAAGAGGCGTGGTGGCCTTGATAGTACGCCCCGACTTTTACATCTTTGCCGGCGTGAAATCAGTGGTTGAGGTTCCCGCTTTACTTGACGAACTCGGAGCTCGCCTATGTCTTCTTCCTGCACGACAGGATGAAGGCGGCGCGTCGAACAAAGTTTCTTATTTGAGGACATAACCATGAAATTGGTAACGTACACGTATCAAGGCAGGACATCAATCGGCAAAGTAGTCGGTAATCTCGTCATTGATATTGCACAAGCATATGAGGGGGCACCCAAGACTGTTTTGGAAATTTTGCGAGGCGGCCAGGAAGTATTGGAGCGCCTGGATGCTGTACAGCCGCCAACGGCTAGTTCGGTGTCGTTGTCCGAGGTGAAGCTGGAAGCCCCTGTCCAAGGCGTCCAGAAATTTCTCGCCATCGGCCTGAACTATCAGGACCACGTTGAGGAAATCATCAAGCGCGGCGGGAAAGGTCCCGAGCACCAAATGTGGTTCAACAAGAACGTGTCATGTATTACCGGGCCGTATGACCCAATTAATCTCCCTCGTGTTTCTACAGCCCTCGACTACGAGGGAGAACTGGGCGTGGTCATTGGAAGGCGCTGCAAGAATGTATCGGAGGGCGATGCGCTTGCATCGGTGGGGGGGTATTTGGTTGTTGACGATGTGACGTGTCGGGATTGGCAACGGAAAACAACGCAATGGACGTTGGGAAAATCCTTTGACACGCATGGGCCTATTGGGCCGTGGCTTGTTACCCCCGATGAGGTTCCAGACCCGCAAGCCCTCGAAATGCGCCTGTTCGTCAACGGGGAGCTGCGACAGAAGACGTCAACTGGTGGGATGGTTTATAGCATTGCGCAACAGATTTCCTATTTGTCAAGTGTTATGACGCTCGAGCCGGGAGATATTATCGCCACCGGTACATGCTCTGGCGCAGGCTTCGGGTTCAGTCCGCCTCGCTTTCTGCAAGTAGGTGACGTTGTGCGAGTTGAAATCGACGGCATCGGCCACATCGAAAATAAGGTGGTTGCCGAGGAATGATTTGGGGGCGCGCTGGATTTAGAAGAGCGCACTTATAAATAGAGAGTGGAGCGAGACGTGCGAAAGTTTTTCTATGGCTGGATTATCGCGGCCGTGTCAGGATTGGGAATTGGATGTGGCGTTTCCGTGTTTATCCCATCGACATTAGGCCTGCTTGTTGAGCCCATGAGCAAGAGTATGGGATGGACTCCTCAGGCTATTTTTCTGTGTCCGCTCTTTGCAGCACTCGCAACAGTGGTAGTTGCGACTCCAGTCGGCGCGCTAATCGACAAATACGGTGTGCGCAGGATGGTGCTTTTCGGGTTTCTTGCGCAAGCCTCTATAACGGCGTCTTTCTACTTTCTGGGAAGCAATATCGCTGAACTTTATCTGCGCTATGCTTTATTCGCTATTCTCGGTACGGCGACAACTGCCGTGTCCTTTACACGATTAATCTCTGCTTGGTTTGACGAAGGCCGTGGTCTGGCCCTGGGGATTGCGTTGGCCGGAACCGGAGTCGGCGGCGCTGCTTGGTCAGTCTTCGCAGGGTATGCTGTTGCGCAGTACGGTTGGAGAGCGTCATTTCTGTATGAGGCTTGTGCGATGCTGGTTGTCCTGCTCATTCTCCTCATCATAATTCGGGAGACCCCTCAGTCGGTTGGCTCGGAAGTAGATGGAAAGCGGCACGATCCGAACCTCCGTAGCAGCAGACAGGTGAGCGGAATGACACTTCGTGAAGCCATGAAGACGAAGTCTTATTGGCTCATGGTCGTGACCTTCCTTATCGTTGTCTCGGCGACATATGCGGTGATGCTGCATCTTGTACCCATGCTCAGGCAGCGTGGTGTACCGCCACAAACTGCCGCCTCTATACAGGCATCTTTATGGATTGCAGTTGTGTTTGGGCGAGTGGTCACCGGATGGCTGATGGACCGAATATTTGCTCCATATATTGCAATCACGTTCTTGGTTCCGTCGATGATTGGGACAGCCATGTTCGCAATGGGTGTCACTGGAGGTGAGGCCGTTGCAGCCGCGATGATGGTCGGTGCGGCTGCCGGTGCGGAAATCGATGTTGTAGCCTACCTTTGTGGTCGATATTTCGGACTGCGTCACTACAGCGCCATCTATGGCAGCTTGTTTGCCGTGGCTGCACTTGCTACGGCAATTGGACCGGCCCTCGCTGCGCTGCTCCTACCGGCGGCGGGCGGTTATGCGGGAGTGCTATGGTTTGAGACCATTCTCATCGTAACTGGTGCCGTCCTCTTTTTGCAGTTTCCCCGGTTTCACGGAAGCGCCTCGGTGGAGCCCTTGGAAATGAAGGTCGGCTGAAGCTGCCGGGTCACCAATACAGCTTTCAAAGGGAAGGTATGAACGGCCAGATTCGACACGCTCTACGCGGTGAACCTCCAATCGCGCATCCAATAGTGGGACTCGAGAGAAAGCGATGTAGCGCACTGGAGCGTGGCGATTTTGATTCCATTCGTGAGCTATTGTCCGACGATTTAGTCTACGTGCATTCCAACGGCGAGGTTCACGACCGCACGCAACTTATGGAATATCTCCAGTGCAAAGTGAAAATTTCGTCGGCACGTCGAAGCGATATGGTTGTTACCCATTGGGGGGCTGTCGCCGTATGCACCGGGAAAATTCAGATTAATGGTTACAGACTGTCCGATGGATTCGAGTTTTCGGTCATGTCGTTCGTCACGCAGGCGTGGACGAATTACGGAAGTGGGTGGAAGCTCGCCCTAATGCAGTCTACCAAAGTCAATGAGGCCGGCTAAGTTGGGAAACCTATACTCGTAAGCCATTGTTGTGTTGAGAAAATTCCCAGAAATAGGAAAATCAATATGTCACTTGTGCTAGAAAAACAATCCGGCGTAGCGGTTGTTACGCTTAATCGCCCGCCTGTCAATGCGTTGACACTGGAACTCTACGAACAGATAGCAGACCTTTTCGAAAACTTGGGCACCAATTTGGACGTACATTGTGCCGTCTTTACTGCGGAGGGAAGTCGTGCCTTTTGCGCTGGGCTGGACCTGAACGAGTTTTTGAGCGCTAAACCCGAAGATGACCCGGCGCGTGCGGCTACCGTTCGTCGAACTTTTTCAGCTGTATACCGCTGCCCAATCCCGGTTATTGCGGCCATCAATGGGCCCGCGCTTGGCGCTGGTTCGGTGTTGGCGACTGTTTGCGACATCCGCATTGCTTCGAGCACAGCGCGATTCGGAATGCCCGAAATCAACATTGGCCGGTGTGGCGGCGCAGCGCACCACGGTCGCCTTATCCCGCAAGGCGCGCTGCGGCGCATGTATTTTACAGGTGAGCCAATCAATGCACAGGAAGCGTTGCGACTTGGGTTGATTGATGAAATTGTCGAGCCAGATAGGCTGATGCCAACCGCTATGAAGTTGGCGCAAACAATTGCAGCAAAAAGTCCACTTGGTTTGCGCTACGCTAAACGCGCATTGAACGATATCGAATCAATGTCCTTGGAGGCTGCCTACGAACATGAGCAATCTTATAGTACCAGGCTAATGTACACCGAGGACGCGCGTGAGGCGACCCGTGCATCGGTGGAAAAACGGGCGCCAATTTTCAAGGGGCGATGAATTAGAGTGTCGCGTCCCTTAGGTTTCTTTAGATCGATTTAGTTGTGTACAAAAGGAAATTCAATTGGCTCGCTGAATTTCGACGTTGTCAGCGACATTTGTACGCTGGCTATGTGTATCGGGATACCGCAGCTCGTCATCTGCGTTTTGATGTGGCCTTGTAATCAAGGCCATTTTTTTGTGCTCAGCCTTGGGACACTCTTGTGTCCAAGTCCCACCGTAACCTGTTCATAGCGAACGAAGTGAAGCGCGACTGAACGCACGCGACCGAGAGTGGGGAGAATGTCGTGGAGCCAACAGCGCGAGACGATGGACAAGAACTGCATGTACGGCGCCTCGGAGCACGGCGAGCGGGCAAGAAGGCGCGAAGCGCTTACGAGCAAGGCGAGGGTGATGTAAATGCAGCGGGTTGTGCCATGAAGCAGTGCGTTCTTACCTGACTTCGCTTCATCTCTGAGAGACCAATGGCGTCGAGCCGGAGCGAGGAGCCAGGGGCAGATGTAGCTGGGTGATATGGCCGGGAAGGCTAAAGTCGTCGGTGAGGGTATTCAGGAGGGATGATGATGCCGTTCTGCGCCTGAAGGCTCTGTAGGCCTTTAGCGAATCAAGATAAGGAGGACCTGTCCGTATTTTTGTGTGCTAGGCGGTTTTGAATTTTGTTAGCCTCGGGCCGCGGTAAATCTCTCCCCATACAGGATAGCAAACTGGTTCATGGCGGACTTCCAGTCATAAGTCGTGCGAACGGACTTCGTCAGTACGACGTTGCGTAGTGCCAGCCATAGCAACTTGATCGCAGCTTCATCCGAAGGGAAGTGGCCACGGGTCTTGATGATCTTGCGCAACTGCATATTCAAGCTTTCGATGGCATTGGTAACCGGCATGATAGGAACCGGTGCCCTCCCTCTCCTCATCGCGTA
>NZ_AUFE01000149.1 GCF_000426345.1 Cupriavidus phytohabitans
TGGTCCTTGCCCATCAGGTTGTGGCGCACGATGTTCTCGCGCACCACGATGGCATCGTCGATCAGCAGGCCCACGCACAGCGACAGCGCCATCAGCGTGATCACGTTGAGGGTGAAGCCGCACAGGTACATTACGCCGAAGGTGCCGATCAGCGCGATCGGCAGCGTCAGGCCGGTAATCACCGTGCTGCGCCACGAGCCGAGAAACAGGAACACGATCGCCACGGTCAGGAAGGCGCCTTCCAGCAAGGTCGAGCGCACTTCCTTCACGCTGCTGCGGATGCCGCGCGCGGTGTCGTTGACCACATTCAGCCGCACGCCGGCGGGCACCAGCTTGCGCACCTCGTCGGTCATGCGCACCAGGCCGTCGACGGTATCGACCGTGTTCTGGCCCTGCGCCTTCACCACCGACAGGAACAGCGCGCGCTTGCCGTCGAGCAGCGCCAGGCTTTCCTGCTCTTCCTGGCCGTCGCGCACGTCGGCGATCTCGCCCAGCGTCACCGGCTGGCCGGCGCGACGCGCGACGATGATCTGCCGGAACGCATCCGGCGTGGGCACGCGGCCCTTGATCTGCACCACGGTCTCGGTCGCCGCGGAACGCATTTCGCCCGCGGGCAATTCCTGGTTCTCGTTGCGGATCGCGTTCATCACCTGGTCGACGCCGATGCCCAGCGCTTCCAGCTGCGCCGGACGGATGCGGATCTCGACCTCGCGCCTGGTCCCGCCGACGAGATTGATCGCGCCCACGCCGCGCACGGTTTCCAGCCGCTTGCGCACGATCTGGTCGGCGATGGTGGTCAGCTCGCGCTGGCTGCGGCCGGCGCCCGGCGCGTTGGAGACGGACAGATAGAAGATCGGCGCGTCCGACGGGTCATAGCGCAGCACGCGCGGTTCCTTGACCTCGTCGCGGAACTGCGGGCGAATCAGCGCGATCTTGTCGCGCACGTCCTGCGCGGCCTGGCCGACATCGACGCTCAGGTCGAACTTGATCACGACGACCGAGGTGCCCTGATAGGAATGCGAGAAGATCTCGTCGATGCCGGAGATGGTGTTGACGATCTCCTCGACCTTGCGCGTGACGTCCGACTCCACCGATTCGGGCGCGGCGCCCGGGTATTCGGTCTGCACCACCACCACCGGGAAGGTGATATCCGGGAACTGGTCGACCGGCAGCCGCTGGTACGAGAACAGCCCCACCACGATGAAGGCCATCATCATCATGGTGGCCAGCACCGGATTGCGGATCGACAGGCGGGTGAACCACATGGCACGCGTCCTCGGTACCGTCAGGCCTTGACGCGCCTGACCTGGCTGCCGCTGCGCAGCGTGCCCAGGTTGTTGCGCACGATCTCGGCGCCGGCGTCGAGGCCGGCGACGATTTCCACCACGCCGCCGGCTTCGTCGCGCAGGCCAAGCTGCACCGGGCGTTCCGCCAGCGTGTCGCGCTCGATGGCATAGACGAAGGCGCGCTCGCCCTCGGTGCGCACCGCCGACACCGGCACCGCCACCACCGCGGCGCGCTGGCCCAGCACCAGCGCGCCGCGCGCGAACATGCCGGCGCGCAGCTTCTGGTCGGCATTGTCGACGCGCACATAGATCATGATGCTGCGCGTGCCCTCGCTGACGGCCGGGTTGATGCGCACCAGCTTGCCGGCAAAGCGGCCGGCGCCTTCGACTTCCAGCGCCACCGGCTGGCCCACCGCGGCGCGCGCCACCTCGGCCATCGGGATCGGCGCTTCCAGCTCCAGCACGCGCAGGTCGACCACGTCGACCAGGCGCGTATCCGGCGACACCTTCTCGCCCGGCTGCACCGCGCGCGCGGCCACCATGCCGTCGAGCGGGGCCCTGACCACGGTGTCGGCCAGCGCCTTCTGCGCCACCGCCAGCCCGCCCTGGGCGGCGTCGAGGTTGGCGCGCCCCACCGCCAGGTCGGCCTGGTACTTGTCGAAGGCGGTCTGCGAGATAAAGCCCTTTCCGACCAGCTCGCGGTTGCGTTCCCAGGTCTGGCGCGAATTCTCGAACTGGCCGCGCGCGGCCAGCATCTGCCCGCGCGCCTGCGCGGCCCGGGCTTCGTATTCGGTCGGGTCGATGCGCACGATCACCTGGCCGGCGCGCACCGGTTCGCCCTCGCGCACCAGCACCTGCTTCACCTCGCCTGAGATCTTGGCCTTGACCGAGGCCTGGTTCAGCGCGCGCAGGCTGCCCGACAGCGGCAGCGACAACTGCAGGTCCTGGCGCGCCACCTGAACCAAGTCTGTCTGCAGGAATTCGACCCCGCTGGCCTCCTCAGGTTCAAATATCCGATGCGAACTTCTAGCGGTGCGCACGTAGGTCACAATGCCCAGCACTAAAAAAGCGCAGCCAATAGTGACTAGCAGGTTCTTTCGTTTCATGTCGGCCTTTTGGGCGGTTACTGGCTTTGGCGGCAACCCCTTACCCATCCTCAAGGCTTGCCCGAACATATTCTCGCGGAAATACTCTGCGACACCTCGGGACTTCCTTTGCGTCACTCACGCTCAGTCCCTTGCCAAAAGGGTGATCACTATAAGCACCCGCCAGCACACCGCTCTTAGGCCTGCGACTTGGCACCCCCAACGAGAACACACAACGGTGCAAGCCCGGTGAATTTAATGACCCGCTATACAAAGAACCTCTCATTTTCCCAATTATCTGCCGCACCATAATAACCTGTCCGTCAGTCAGACCTGAATTGCGCGTAGGGATTCTCTGATAGATCATCAATAGCACAATCCCTCATAGGTACTTCCGTATGCTTCCTTTGTGCTGGAATTGGCTTTCAAGTGGCTGGCCTGCTCAATCACCTCCCATGGACGATCCACCCTGCGCAAGCGACATCGCTACGCCACAGTGGTCATCGATCCGATCGGACGGCAAGTGCCATGGATCGGAAAGGGCCGCTCGCGCGAGACTGCCCGAGCGTTCTTCGAGCAACTCTTAACCGGACGCGGCCAAACGCGTCGAGGCAGTCGCCCATCGACATGACGACCGCGTACGAGCTGGAGATTCGGGAGCGTCTATGACCAGTTCCAACGTCGTGGCCAAGTACGGGCGCGAGGTCATGGGCCGGGTTCGCGTCGACCAAGCATCGCCTGCGGCACGATCGCCCTACCAGGCGGGTGCTCAAGTCCACGCGCTGGCTGCTGCTGCGCAACCGGCAGAATCAGAGTGCCCCTCAGGAGGTGCATCTGGACGATCTGCTGCATGCCAATAGGCCGTTGATGACCGCCTACATCTTACGAGATGACCCAAACGGCTGTGGCTCTACCGCCGACCGGGATGGACCAGAAGGCCTCGGAGCAGCGGGCGCGCAGGCATGGCAGAGCAGCATTCCTACCCTCAATGTTCGCCCAGCGCCTGAAGCGAATACCGCCGGCGGCCGCAAGGGACGTCCTCAAAAGACCGCTTTCTCTCTTTGGAGCACACTATGACCGAATCCCCTAAACAAAGCGGTACGGAACGCTCATGGCGTCGCGTTCGCGTGACGGGCAGCTGGCTGCCAGACCATGCCTTCGTGTGGGCGTATTGGAACGGCACCATGTGGAACGGCTTTGCTGTCCCGATGTTCACCAGCCAGGACGCCAGCAATCTCTGTGCGGTGATGCCGAGCCTCGTGTACGTTGAGGCTCGCCAAGCCTTCCTGTTTGAAGAGGGCGGAGAGACAGAATGGTTTCATGCTGCACCGCAACTTGTGAACGGCGAGTTCGTGCAACTCTTTTCCCTTGGCGAAAGCTGGTGTTGGCAACTCGTTGACCTATCGGAGGTGGCAATCTAATCAGCCCTCTCCACAATCGCGGCTAACCCTGCTGATATGACTCCCGGTGTCAATAGAAATTTTTTTGGTTCCCTTTCATAGTTCTCCCATGTGTTCCCACCAGTTTCCTGAAGGCGACGTAGCAGTACGTCTCGACGGTGGATCACGCTTCTATGAGCGAGAATTTGTCAAGATCGCTATGTAGCTGAAGTCACCGTTGCGCTCGTGAGAGGAACCAGCATCTCACCACCTTCTATCCGCTGGCGCGTTGCCAGCCTCATCCCTGCATGCGCGTTACGCCGGAATCTCTTCCGGGAACATGCCCCATCTGAAAATATTCGGTTGCATCGGGGCAACCCAGCGTGATCACGGGCATGTTCACTCCAACCGTGTTTGCTACGTCACTGCCTGACTAAACCTTACCTCCTTCCTGCTAGCCTTGGAGGGCCTATGCCGACTTCAGATGTGCGCCTTCGGGAATGACTCCATCTTTCAGATAGCGCCACAGCGCAATGGCCAGGCGTCGGGCTACCGCGACGATGGCGATACGTCGTGCGCGTCGGTTCGGTCCTGTGCCCTGAGTGCGCTGGTCAAACCATTTTGCTAATGCGCTGCCAGGCTGGTAGCGCAGCCAGGTCCAAGCCATCTCGATCAGCAACGCGCGTACCCGACGGTTTCCCTGATTGCTAATCCCCTGATCGACCTGGCTTTCGCCGCTGTCATAGGGCTGCGGCACCAGCCCGACGCATGCGCCGACTTGGCGGTGGTTGTTGAATTCCCGCCAGAACAGCTCGAGGGCAAGGCGCGAGGCGCCCACTTCGCCGATGCCCTTCAGGCGCGCCAGCGCATCACGACGCTGGCGCGCGAGCGCAGGTACATTTGTCTGTCGCGTGTTCTCCAGCGCCGCAAGTTGCTGTTCGACCAGTGCCAGCCGTTCGCACTCGCGCAGCAGCCGCTCGCGCATTTCGGCCGGCAACGGCGCGCCGTCGTGACACTTCACCTCGTCACTGGCGAGTCGGTTGGCGAAAGTCCGGTGATCGAGCGCATCCCAGCAGCCGAGCGTAGCCAGTAGCTTGCGCATCCGGTCGCGGTGCTGCAGGACTTCTTTCTGCAGTTGTCCGCGCTCGCGCATCAGGTGGCGCGATGCCTCATCCTCCGATGACGGGACGTGAATCACATGCATGCGATCGCGCTCGCCGCGCAGCCACGCGCGCAGGTTGATGACGAGCTTGATGACATCGAGCCGGTCTGTCTTGGCGCGCCGCTGATGGCGTTCGACCGGAATGCTGGCCGGATCGACAACGTAGCACTCAATGTGTCGGGTCTGCAGCGCGCGACAGATCCAGAACGCGTCCTGTCCGGCCTCATAGCTCACGACGATCCGTGTATCTGCTGGCAACGACCACTTCTCCTTGTGTGCGGCGATCAGGCTCAGCACTTCTTGCAGACGCGCTGCGGCCTGAGGCTGCGCGACGGTGTGCACGGCTGGCTTCTCGCGCTGGCCGTCATGAAGCGCGACTTTCCATTTGGCCGCCGCCAGTTCCAGCGACACTGCCAGCACGGGAGTAGTGTTTGAATAGGTCGTCTTCGCATGATCTTTAGGCATCATCGTCCCCTTTGAGCCAGTGTCGATACGCTGATTTTAGGCATCAGCGCACCGGTCTCCCCGCTTCATAGGATCTGATATTCGCGGATTGGCTACCGCATTACAGAGGTCCGCCCAATGAGCCTGTCGCGATCTAAGGCTACGCTGAATAAGCTGCTGATTTTTTGTGGAGCGGTTCGACGCGGAGCCTATTCGCTTTGAAAAATGGCTCTGATGACGAGATTTTGGCTTGCTGCGCCCCCCAACGGGGTGTGTTGGCGAGGCGCTCGCCCCGCACTCGCCCTTTATGGGCGGACTGCTCCCATCAGATGTCCTCGGCTCAGGTAAAGATTGGCCAGCGCCAGGGCCGTGAAGGCCCGGCCGGCATTCTTTTTCAGGCCGCGGTAGCGGACTTTGGTGAAACCCCACAGGCGCTTGACCACGGCAAAGACATGTTCGA
>NZ_AUFE01000150.1 GCF_000426345.1 Cupriavidus phytohabitans
CCACGCGTGATCCTGTGGCGCCTGCCGTGCGCTCTGCGGCAGCGCTGGCCAAGGCGGCGCGCCACACGCTTGACGACGGCACACCCGTGCACAGCTTCTCGAGCCTGATGGCCGAACTCGCCACGATCGTGCGCAACACCTGCCGCACACCCAGCGCCGACGCTGAGGCGCCGACGTTCGAGCTCGTCACCACCGCCAACGCGAAACAGAAGCAGGCTCTGGAGTTGCTTCAGCAAATCCGCGTGTAGACAGAAACCGGAACCAAGGAATCACGCCAAGTGCCCGTCGCACAAGGGGAAACTCGCCCAGGCGGCTGGGGAACTTGGGTCTAAACCCGTAGGAGTTCGGGCAGAAGTCCGCCTCGAATTGGAGGTGACCCGCTTTTTCGGACAGTGCCTATCTTGAGTAAGCAGGAGGTGCACCATGCCGAAAACGCGCCCACCGTACAGTGCGGTCTTCCGTCAGCAAATGGTTGACTTGGTCCATGCAGGTCGCCGCCCGGAGGATCTGGCCAAGGAGTTCGAACCAACGGCCCAGACGATCTACAACTGGGTCACCCAAGCGGATCGCGATGCCGGGCTTCGACAGGACGGTCTGACAACAGCCGAGCGCCAGGAGCTCACACGGCTACGCCGTGAGATCCGGCAGCTCAAAATGGAGAGGGAGATACTTGCAAAAGCCGCGGTCTGGTTCGCCCGGGAGACCGACACGCTGCCCGAAAAGGGTACGAATTCATGAAGGCGAACCAGGCTCGTTATCCGCTGTCCACTATGGCGCGGCTGCTTAAGGTCTCGCGCAGCGGCTTCCATGCGTGGATGGAACGGCGTCCGAGCGCTCATGCCGTGAGTGACAAGCTGTTGCTTGCGCAAATCCGTGAGATTCACGCCCGCTCGCGCGGTACCTATGGGATGCCACGAGTGCATGCCACGCTGCTGCGCCGGGGCGTCCACGTCGGGCGCAAGCGCGTGGCACGTCTGATGCGTGAGGCCGGCCTGCGCGGGGCTTGCCGGCCGCGCTTCATTTGCACCACCCACCGCGCAGGCAGAACCGCGCCTGATCTGGTGCAGCGGCACTTCTATGCCGATGCGCCCAATCAGCTGTGGGTCGCCGATGCGACGTACATTCCGACCGCTGCCGGCTTTTACTATCTGGCTGTCGTCCTCGACGTGTACAGCCGGCGCATCGTAGGCTGGGCCATGGGTAGTCATCTGCGCACGGCACTGATGCTGCAAGCGCTGGACATGGCGCTGGCACAGCGACGTCCCAGCGCAGTGATTCACCACTCGGACCAGGGCTGCCAATACACGTCTGTTGCCTTCGGGCGACGTTGCCACGACGCCGGTGTCCAGCCTTCGATGGGCTCGGTGGGCGACGCCTTCGACAACGCCATGTGTGAATCCTTCTTCGCCACGCTCGAATGCGAACTGCTGATGCGTTCGCGCTTCGCCACGCACGACGACGCCCGTCAGGCACTGTTCACCTGGATCGAGGGCTGGTACAACCCACATCGCCTGCATAGCGCCCTGGGATATCGGTCCCCGCACGAGTTTGAAAAGCTCGCTGTCGATGGCCGGGATCCGACGATACACTGGGGCCTACACCGCCCCATCACAAGGAGATAACCGATCGATCTGATTCAATTACAAATCTGTCCGATGAAACGGGGTAACCCCATAGCACGACTTCGCAAGCCCGCATCCGCTCGGCCGAACTCTGCCAGTGGGGCGCCAGAATATCGCGCCAGTCCAGTTCATCCTGAGCCGGCAAGCGGCACGCCGCAGCCGTTTCTGCCCAGCCGCCGCATGCGCTGGGTATGCTTGCCGTCCGTTTCTCTGCGAGGCGCTCCGCTAGCAGCACCGCCCGCTTGTTCAGGCGCTAGTCGCCCAAGTCAATGTCCTTGAATTCTGCCGCCGCCCAACTCGTTGCCTTTCCCTGCATGTGCCGTCCAAAATGCAAGAGCGAACGACAATCCGAAAGAGTTTACAACCCCACCGCTATGTCATTGACCGTAAAAGACTTTTCGCGGCACGCCATGGGTCACGACTTGTGTGCAATGAGGTGCTCTTAAGGCCCCCCGACTTTGGGGGCGGGCCGCCATGCGTTACGCATGGGGTTTTCTCCGCCTTACGATCGTTCGCCTGGTCATAGAATGCATACTGCGGTAGACGAACCTCTTGTGAAAGTGCAGAATATGGCACGTGGAGTTCAGGCCCGGAAAGCGAAGGGCCGAAAATCCCGCATAATTCTCAAGCTGCAATTATCATCAACATGTAGAGCGCCTCTTAGGGATGTCGCCCTACTCGTACGATTTTTTGGCTGCTGCCAACACCCTCGCTTCTTACGTGCGCTCTCTATAGAAATGAAATCCGGCGGGTAATACAATCTACCGGCCGCTTCAGAGCACGTTTCGAGCTGCCGCCCCCATAGCGCTTAGATGGTTTGATAGAACTATATTTCGAAAATGAATCGCAGAGAGATGCTCCGCGCCGGAGCGTATGCCGGGCTGGTAAACGTGACACATTCGACACATGCACTCGAACGGCGGCCCCACGTTGTGTTTCTCAACCCGGGCGAATCCGCTGAACGTGGCACCGGTCAACATTGGCAATTGGTGTCCAGTTTTATGGGCATGGCCGCAATGACGTTTAATATGCAACTGGAGGTTCTGTACGCAGAGCGAGATCATTTACTCATGCAGCGCCAGGCGGAGGAAGTTGCCCGACGTAGTTTTCCCCCAGACTACGTAATCATTGTCAACGAGAAAATGGTCGCACAACAAATGCTTAAAGTGTTGGCTCACTCACCGTCCAAAATATTGGTTATTCACAACGATCTGACGTCCGAACAGCGCCAGTACGTCGGCAATGAACGGGAGAAAATTTCGAACTGGATCGGCACATTAACGGCGAACGCCGAGTTGGGCGGATTTCGCCTGATGGAGTTTTTATATCAACGTCTCGGTCGACGAGAGGTTAATGTTATTGGAATAACCGGGGATCCTAATACACCAGTCTCGCTGGAAAGGGCTGCCGGGGTCGCCGCCTTCTTAAATCAAACGGCAAATGGGCGCATCTGCCAGTTGGTTTTTAGTGACTGGAGTCGAGCCGATAGCCACCAAAAGGCTCGCGTACTGCTGGCACGGTACCCCGAAGCCAATGTCATGTGGGCCGCCAATGACACTATGGCACTGGGTGCGCTTGATGCCGTCAAGCTGAACAACGCCCATGTTCTGGTAGGCGGCATGGGAGCTTTGAAAGAAGCGCTTGAGAGCGTGATTGATGGCGGCCTTGCGGGCATCGTAGCAGGCGATTATTTTGTCGGTGCTTGGGCAATGGTACTGCTATACGATTATCACTGGGGCAAGGATTTTGCAAAACATGGGGGGCCGCGTCTGAAACTCGACTATCTTGGCATTATCGAGCGCACGAACGCCAGACGCTTTGCCGATGTCGTTTTTAGACGAATCGAAGCCTTTGACGTTAGACCCTATTCAAAGCACTTAAATCAACGGGAAGGCTCCTATGATTTCAATCTTAAGCATCTTTTAAAAACTACGACCAGAATCCTCTGATGCGTGTGCGTGCCAAATTCTCGCTGAGATCCCTAAATCTTCATACCAAGTTGATGCTTTCGCTTGTCGTGCTTGTCGCGGCTGTCGCCGGAACTTCAGCTTCTATGTTAGTAGAACACGAGCGCAACAGCCGACTTCTCGCACTCGTAGACCGGGCCACAAGAATTGCTGACCTTTTCAGCCAATCGCTTGCTCTGCCTTTATGGAACGTTGATCTGCGCGCAATCGAAAATCAACTCGCCGCGCTTGCACCCAACCCTGAAGTTGCCGAGTTTACGGTTACCGCGGCAGGCTACGGAACGGTAGCTACTGTAAAAGGTTCCCGTCACTTAAACGAGGGCGAAAGCGTTGTACGTATACGAGAAATTGAATATGATCCGCCCGGAAACGCACCCAAAGAGAAAATCGGGGAAATTCGAGTCGTACTAACCAAGGCTGTCGCTCAGGAGGCAATCAACCGCGCCCGGCAGGCTATCTTTGCGATTATGGCAGCGCTGCTAGCAGTGCTTTACGCTGCTAGCTTCCTCCTCCTGAAGCGCATGGTCCGCATCCCCGTCAATCGCCTCGAAAAGATGGTCGAGAAGATGGCCGGTGGAGACCTTGATGCGAGATGCGAGGTGGAATCTGACGACGAGCTCGGGCGTCTCGCCGTGCGAATCAATTACATGGCCGATCAGCTTCGGACATCGACACTGCTTCTTCAAGAAAGCGAGAGAAAGTACCGTAGCATCGTAGAGAATGCTGTCGAGGGTATATTCCTCCTCGATCAAGCTGGAAATCTTGCCGAAGCCAATCCCGCGATGGCTCAACTGCTTGGCTATGACAACGCGTGCGATTTGACCGTGTCTGCAGAAAGCGATGGTCGACCAAGAAGCCCCTTTTCTCTCAGCCTAACTGCAACTTTGTTCAAGACCTTGAACGCCGATGGCGAAATTCGCGGCCTCGAACTTCAGTTGAGTCGGCTTGATGGAACACCTATATGGGTCCAATTGAATGCACGCAGCCTAATGGGAGACGATGGCAGCCTTCGTTATCTCGAAGGATTGCTCACCGATGTGACCGCCCGTAAGCATGCCTTGGAAGATTTGCAATTGCAGCGCGATAGGCTGGAGTTAGAGGTGAGTGAGCGGAAATGGACCGAACTCGAATTGCTAGCATCCCGGGAGCGTCTCCAACAATTGCATGCGCATCAGGAAGCGATTCGGGAGGAGGAAAGGAAGTGCATAGCCATGGAAATCCACGATGAACTAGGGCAGCTTTTAACAGCCCTAAAAATGGACCTCTCCTTATTAAGCATGCAATTGCCGACGGGATCTGCCGTGATTCAGAAGGCTGAAGAGATGCGCGAATTGATTGAACAGACAATTCGCATTGTGCGAAATGTGGTGAGTCACCTGCGACCCACGGCATTGAACTATGGTCTCGCGTCCGCATTGGAATGGCTCGCTGCAGACTTTAGCCGCCACACCAAGATTCCGTGTCGATTCCAATCCACTCACCCCGAGCCAAATCTTCCCGACCCTCGTGCGACGGCAATTTTTCGTATCGTTCAAGAATCACTTACCAATGTAGCCCGCCACGCCAAAGCTTCCCAAGTCGATGTCACACTTGCCAATACAGAGGCCGGTATCGAAGTGATCATCAGGGACAACGGGCAGGGATTCAACGTTGTTTCTGCGCGCGCCGGATATTCATATGGATTACACGGTATGGCGGAGCGCGCTCGCCTAATTCGCGCGCAGCTAGAAGTTCACAGCAAGCCAGATCGCGGTACCCTAATAAGACTGCGACTTCTGGAAACCTTTGAAAAACCTCAATCTTAATCGAGAATCCGAGATGATTCGCCAGGAAGTCTTAGAGCATTGCATTACACACAAGTTGTGACGACGGGGTTGTGAACCGAGCGAAGAAGGCGTTTACTCGCGGTTTCGAATCGGCGGGTGAGGCAAACAAGTGGTGGCAGCGAGTTGGGCAGAGGCGGAGTTCAGGGACATTGATTTGGGCGGATCGGCGCCTCAACAAGCGCGCGATGCTGTTGGCCGAGAGCCTGGCAAAGAATCCATCGGCGAGCATCCCGAGCGCTTGTGGGGGCTGGGCAGAAACGGCCGCTGCCTATCGCTTTCTGTCCCAGGATCGGCTGGAATGGCACGACATCCTGACG
>NZ_AUFE01000151.1 GCF_000426345.1 Cupriavidus phytohabitans
CTCGTTGAAGCGGTCGAGGTTCTTGCAGCCCGAACCATCGTCCTCGCGGGCATGGAAATGAAGCACGGTGGCGCCGGCGTTGTAGCAGTCCACCGCCTTTTGCACCTGCTCCTCGATCGTGACCGGGATGTCGGATGGAAAGTCACCCGGTTCCCATTGCGGGCCATACGGAGCGGCGGTGATGACAAGTTTTTCCTGGTTTTCGGGCAGCAGGGCCCCATCGAGGAAGTGCATGGAATTCTCCTTTGTAGCTGCGGAGTCTGCGAAGGCAGGCCGTGTCCGCGCTTGTAGCTATGATGCGGGTGGCTGCCTCGGAAGAATTGATCCGTTGTCGCGTAGAATTGATAAGTCGTAACAGGTCAAAACATTCGAAAATGTCCACTACCCAGGTGACCCATCTCATCCGAAGTGCCAGCCTGACGGGCTTCGCCGACCTCGCGCAGTCGGCTGGACTTGACCCCTTGGCGATGATGCGCAAGGCGGGCCTGCCGCGCCGGTGTCTCGACGACAGCGAGGCCCTGATCGGCATGGAGGCGGTATGCCGCTTGCTGAACCACTGCGCGCAAGCCTCGGACATGGAGGCGTTCGGCCTCAGGCTAGCCAGCCGCCGCCATATCTGGGAACTCGGCCCCGTCAGCCTCGTGATCAAGCAGGAGAACACTGCGCTGAGCGCGATCAAGACACTACTGAGCTACAACCGTGTGCTCAGTGACGCGCTGCTGGCCCGAGTGGATGAAGAGGATGAGGTTGTCGTCATCCGCGAGGAATTGATATTGGGCAAGTCGGTCCCGACGCGCCAGGCGATGGAGCTGACGGTCGGCGTGATGTTCCAGGTGCTGCGCGACCTTTTGGGTCCCAGATGGGAACCTCGTCAGGTTTGCTTCACCCATCGGCCGCCAGCGGATCTGACCTTTCATCGTTCCTTCCTCGGCAAGCGCATCGAGTTCAATAGCGCCTTCAACGGAATCGTCTGCGCAGCAAGCGACATGGCTCGTGAGCTGACCTCGACGCAGGCAGGGCTGGGTAGTTTCGCGCGTCGCTTCATGGACTCCGCGCTCAACCAACGCAAATTGGGGTGCAAGGAAACCGTGCGCCACCTGATCGCGGCCTTATTGGGCAGCGGCCGTTGCACGGTTGACAAGGTGGCGCAGCACCTGGGCGTCAGCCGGCAGACCCTGCACCGGCAACTGACCCTGGAGGGCGAACAGTTCAAGACCGTGCTGAATTCCGTCCGTCGAGAGCGGGCGCTAAAGCTGCGCGACGACAGTGATCATTCGCTGGAAGACGCAGCCTTGATGCTCGGTTTCTCCTCAGCCAGCGCCTTTGCGCACTGGTTCCAGGCCAGCTTCGGCACCAGCTTCATCCAATCCCGTCGGGAGCGCCAGCGTGAGACAAAAGAACAAGTCCATGTGACCGCTGATCAATAGCTGCCAACCGGCCGATTGTCATAATTTGGCTTGTCGCGGGAAACTGCAAACTGATGGAGGCAAGAGCATGGCACGCATGAGGATGGTCGATACGGACACAGTGGACCCGGAACTGAAGGACGTCTTCGAGAAGATGAAGCAGCAAGGCACCGTGCTGAACGTCTGGCGGATGATGGCCTGGTCCCCGGCGCTCGCCAAGGCCTGGGCGCCTTGCTCGCGCGGCCTTCGCAACGACCTGTCTGTCTCGCGCAAGCTGCGCGAGCTGCTGATCGTGCAGATCGCCTTGCGGCACGAATCGAGGTACGAATACGGACACCACGTGCACATGGCGCGGGCCGAAGGCGTCACGCCGGCGCAGCTGGCCGCATTGCCGGACGGACGCGATGGCCCGCTGTTCGACGCGGACGAAGCCCTGGTGCTACAGCTCGCAGACGATCTGACGCATGCCAGCGGCGCGAGCGCGGCGACCATGAACTCCATGCTGGAGCGCTTCGGAGAGAAGCACCTGATGGAGCTGCTCGCGACCGGCGCGTTCTATTGTGCGGTAGCGCGCATCGTCAATTCGCTGGATTGCGAACTCGAACCTGAAGCCGGCTGATTTGCTTGCCGGCGCGGCCGCAGCAGGAAATCAATGGTCTCGCCGGCGTTGTCCACGGACTGGTAGAGGCACTCATCCGGCGGGATACGAGCGCCATCTTGGCGCGACGCAGAAACCGGGCTCGTGCAAAACTTTGGACGTCGTCAGTTCAAGAACGTACTGGAGGCGTAGACTTGTCCAAGCGTGCTGCCCCGCCAGTTTTCGATCCATGCGAGTATTGATAACTTGAACTAAAGACCGAAGTCTTTTGCATCCGTTATCAAGCTCGCACACTATCGATTGTTTGGTTGTTAAAGAAGCCACCCTTTTCGGGTCACGCTCGTCGGCTTTGCCGGCTGCGTTGCCGCATCAGCAGCAGAGAAACGAGCCCTTAAAGGCTTGATTAACCGTCGAAAATGCTACTCAGAATTCTTGCGGAAGGAACACGGCGTCCCAACTCTCTCCGAGCAGAACGCCGACGCACGGCTAATCCGCAGGTGCAACCTCTGTTTGGGTCCCCGGGGGGCCGGCTGCGGCGGACGCAGATGGCCTGAATAAGTCGCGATCGTCAACGGACAGGCGGGTGACGCGGGGGCGCGGCCGCCTCGATCATGCCGGCGGCTTCGTTGCGATACCAATGGGCAGCGGAACCCGATAAGTGCCGCTGCGGAAGTAGGTGTCAGAAAGTTCAGTCCTGCGGCCACGTGACGGACACGGGACCTCTCCCGGGCCCCGCCTTGCCCACCGTGGCGTGCTCAGCACGAAGGACATCAGGGCCGCCCGTCTCGTAAAACCTAACGAAGTTCGCCTTGTCGCCTCCTGTCTTCTATCGAATATGAAATCGCACCTGCGGCTTGCCTATCGAGTTCGCCGGAGGGACAACCTGTGTGGCGAATCATCAAGCTTGGTCCGACTTGCCGCTTTCCCTTGTATGTCTTGTGCTTTCCCTTTGATGACAGGGGCGGGTTAGCCCGGACACCACGGTGGCGTCGCAGCGCGCAAACGCTAAGCGGGAACCGGCGGCCCTTCCCGCGCAATGAGCGTCGGTACGTCCAGGTTCTTCGACCGCGCCGGGTCTTTGAGGCGTTCGCGCCGCGCACTGCTCCATGTTGCTTTCCACGTTCTAAACCGCGTCGGCACTAGGAATTACGTCGGACCGTACGTACGCCTGCCGACGCATCGCTGACCACCTCACGGTGGCCAGCGCACGGCTCGGAGCCGATGTGGCTCGCTTTCTTTATCGTACTGGACTCGCACCACCTAGTTCCGTTGCCAATCTCCCGGCGCACTCAGAACTTGTGACGCACGCCTAGCCCGATCCCCAGCATGTTGGACTCGCCCCGGCCGAGGGTATAGCTGTTGCCCAGCGCAAGGCTGTTGGCGAAGCCGTTGGCCAGCGAATCCAGTCCCAGCCCTGCATTCTTCGAATAAGCCGCCGTCAGGTAGATATCGGTGCGCTTCGAGAATGCGTAGGTGCCGATGAGATTGATCTGCCAGGGATTGGGTATCGATTGGTTGCCGAACAGGTTCTTAATATTGTCGTAGGCAAACTCCGCGATTAAGCCCAGGGCCGACGTTAACTGATATTGCCCGCCAAACCAGTAGTAGTCGTCGCGCTTGATCATGCTGCCGTTCGCTCCCCGGTTCTGACCCCACCGATAACCGCCCATAACTTTGGCATTGCCAAAGGCATAGCTCCCTGCAATGGCAGCGTTCTTGAAGGTACCGGTGGCGCTGCCAAATGTCGGATTGAACTGGTCGTAGCCTGCCGAGATGCCGATACCACCGGCGGAATAGGACAGGCCCGCGCCATAACCGGTGTCCCGACGGAACTGACCAGGCACCTCACCGTTACCGCCACCGGCAACCAGCAACGGGCTGGTCTGCGGCACAGCCAGACCGACGCCGAATGACCAGTGCAACGCTGCGGTCAGCGGACCGAATGCGCCCTTGTACTTGACCGTGTTGTCTTCACGATAGTTGGGTCCCAGCAGCGAAGCGCTCGGCTCATAAGATGTGGCGTAAAGCGCCGGCACGAAGTTCGACATCGAGTCGAACAGCGACGTGTATTGCCGACCAAAGGCTACCTGTCCATAGTTCTTGCTCGCGAGGCCGACGTACGCCGAGCGGCCGAACAGCCGGCCGCCCTGCTGCAAGGTGCCAGCGTCCTGGTTGTAGCCGCCTTCCAGCACGAATAGCGACGACAACCCGCTACCGAGGTCTTCCGTACCTCGCAAGCCCCAACGCGAGCCGGACAAGCCGCCAGAGTTCATCCGGTAGACCTTATTGCCTGGGCCGGGGTTGTAGCCATTTGCCGGTGCGGGCGCCGCGCCCACGTGGTTGGCAAACTCCAGGTTGGCGTCGGCTACGCCGTACAGGGTGACGCTGGTCTGAGCCAGCGCCGTACCGCCTCCTGCACCAACCATGAGAACAACAAGCCCCGTCTTCTTCATCATCGCGGCGAGGCCGATGCTGCCTTGCCGAACCGGCCGAAATGTTCGATCAAACTCTATGGTATTGCTGCAGCTGATGCCCAACCTTGTTCTCCTCGGTATTTATATTGGTGCCATCGGACGACGCGCTCACAAGGACGTCCACTCATGCGCCTGTGATACATGCAACCATCACTGCAATGTCAGGAAGGTGCCTCGTCGATCGGCAGCCGGAGGGGCGGCGTGCTATCCGGCCCATGATGCCGGGCGATCCCAATAGCTCTCCTTTGATCGCCCGATCGTCGAATCCACTCTCGCGCTTTTTGACGTGCCAGTGCGCATTACTCAACGATGACACTGCTGGCATCGCCACCGCCAGGACCCTGCCCAGTGATGTGCTTCCCCGCGGCAGATGCAAAAAGGAATGCCGTCCAGCGATCATGACGGGCTGGTGAAGAGCTGTTCGGCGCCATGATTCACGGCGTCCTCCTCTCAAAGAGCGACGCCTCACGACGGGTCCCCGCCGAAACGCTTACTGACTCTTATAGCCAACTGCTTGCAGCACTTCGCCCGTTGTTTTGTAATCCTTCCTCAAGCTCATGGACAATTGGTCGGGAGTGCGCGGGTTTTGGGTATTCACACTTAGACCTAGCGAGGAGAGCCGTTCGCCTATCTCTGGCGTCGTTAACGCTTTCAAAACTTCGCTCCGGATGCGTTGCTGGATTGCATCCGGCACACCAGGGAGCGTCCACAATCCCATCCAGGAGGTTCGTGTCATCGCGTCATAGCCCAATTCGGCGAAAGTCGGGACTTCTGGCATCAATTCGGAGCGCTTGGGCGAGCTGACCGCGAATAGCTTGAGTTTTCCCGCTTTGATCAGGGGCACGGAAGTCAATGGCACATCCAGCTGAAACTGGATGTTCCCCGCCATAACATCCACCAATCCGGGAGTGGAGCCATTGTATTGAATGATATTCATATCGAGCCCCGCCAGTTGGTTCAATTGGAGTCCGAGTATGTGCGACATCGTTCCCGGCGAGAACGAGCCGATATTGACCCCAATCCATCCAAGTTAAGCCGCCAATAAAATCGCAATTCCCCCCGCGAACCCTTGACAGATGACGAGGTTCGAGGGGCCGCCGCCCTGCTTG
>NZ_AUFE01000152.1 GCF_000426345.1 Cupriavidus phytohabitans
CTAGGCACTGGGTCTTTGGTACGGAGACTGGCAGAACGCTCGGCTCGGGAAAGCCTGAACTCCTGCTGTTGTATGACATCGTCAGCACGCCAATCCGGCGGCACCGGAAAATCAAGGCTGCTGCCAACCCCTTCGACCCGCAGTGGGAAAGCTATTTCGAGGAGCGGTTAGGCCTCGCGATGATGGACTCGCAGAAGGGCCGAACACGGCTTATTCGGATGTGGCTGGATCAGGAGCGGACGTGCCCTGTCTGTCGTCAAGCGATTACGAAGTCTAGTGGATGGCGTCTATTCCATCTGGAACGCGTGATCGACGGCGGCACGGACGCGACCCGCAATCTGGCGATGCTGCACCCGGACTGCCATGGGATTGCGCGTGGCCGTCGACTCTCAGTTGTGAAACCGGCTCCAGCGATGGGGCTTTGAAAGGCTTGAGCGAAATGCGGGGAAACTCGCACGTTTCGTTCTTAGGGGGCCGTACCGCAGCAATGCAGTGCGGCTACCCGACTTTGTGCAAAATCTTACGGTTTCCCCGCAAAGCCTTTCTTTATAAGGCGCTCCGGGCAAAGCAGACAGCTGCCTGCTACCCTCAAGTGACTTCGGGAGTACCATGTCCGCCCGCGATTTCGGATCGTGTCACCTGGATGGGGGCGGAAGATGCCGGGCTTGGAATTTCGTTATGTGGGAAAAGACAGCTTGCCTTTCAAGATCCGCTTCCTGAAGGGCCTCGGCGCGCATACTTGGGCGTTTGATGCCATTCCGATCGAGAAACAGCGCGCCTGTGGCCAGCGTATCCAGGCTCGCCGTCCCGTTTTCGCTGTCAGGGGAGTACAGATGCGGATTGGTCGCCAGTTCTCAGGCGAGGTCCAGTTGGAGTTCCTCACCGGGCGTCCGTACCTGGTACCCCATCGCCCGGTAGCCACGCTGGCGCCGTTCCCACATGCGCAGCAGCGCGGAATGGCCGGCATCGACATAGTCCAGCACCCGCACGCTCGACTTGGTCGCGTGCTCGCGGTGCAGCCGGCCGGCATACTGCTGCAGCGTGCCCTTCCAGGAAATCGGCATTGCCAGCACCAGCGTATCCAGAGCCGGATGGTCGAACCCTTCGCCAATGAGCTTGCCGGTCGCCAGAACAACCCGGGGCACATCGTCGGCGAGCGCGTTCAGCGCTACGAGCTGCGCGGCGCGCTCCTTTCTTGCCAGGCGCCCATGCAGCACGAACAGCGGCTGCACGGAGGCGCCAAGCGCTTGCCGAAGGTTCTCCAGATGGTCCGTCCGCTCGGTCAGCACCAGCACCTTGCGCCCCTGCCGGTATTGCGCGGTGATGTCCGCGGCAATCCGTCCGGTGCGTTGGACATCGTTGACCAGACGTCCGAAGACGTCCTGGATCGGCGCGTCGGCCGGCATGTCGACGGCGGTCGTGAGCCGGTGCGGAAACACCTCGAGCACCTGCGGCGCACCCGGGGCCAAAGGAGCCACATGCCGGATCGGGCCGCATAGCATGAACATCACCGGCTGCTGGCTGTCGCGCCGCACCGGTGTCGCGGTGAGCCCCAGCACATAGCGCGCGTGAACGGCCTTGAGCACGGCTTCGAAGGAGTCGGCCGACACGTGGTGGCACTAGTCGACAATGACGTGCCCGTAACGCCGCAGCCAGTCGCCGCGTGGGCCGTCCGGCGACACCGACTGGAACATGGCGATATCGATCTGGCCGGTGGGCCGCAGCTTGCCTCCGCAAATCGTGCCGAGGCAGCGCGGCTCGAGCGCAAGAAATGTCTGCAGGCGCTCGCGCCATTGCTCGAGCAGCTCCCTACGGTGCACGAGGACGAGCGTATTGGCGCCGCGTCGGGCGATCATCGCGGCCGCCGTCACGGTCTTGCCAAAGGCGGTTGGCGCATGCAGGATGCCGGTGTCGTGCCGCAGAAGGTCCGCGATGGCAGCCTGCTGGTCGGCACGCAACGTGCCGGCGAACGACACCGCAAGCGGCGCCCCGGCGCAGCGCTCGTCGCGCAGGTCGCAGGCGATGTCATTGTCGCGCAACAGCGCCAGGACATCGTCCAGACAACCGCGCGGCAACGCCACGTGGCTCGGAAAATTCTCGGCGCGGCCAACAATGCGCGGGATGTTCCAGACGCTGACGCCGCGCGCCTGGGCCCGGTAAAACTCCGGATTCTGAAACGCGGCCATCCGGATGAGCCGGTTGAGCAGCGTCTGCGGAATCGGCGCCTTCTCGAAGTAGAGCTGGTTGGCGAGCGTCAAGGTCAGGGACGCCGGCATCGGTCCGCTCAGCCGCCCGGGCCGGACTGGTGGCGGTTTCCAGGGTTCGGCCTGGTCCTCTTCGGCAATGAAGGCGACATCGAGCGGGTGGGCGCCGCCGGTGGCGCGGAAAATCACGCCCTCGATATCGCCACCGTGTATGGTTTGGATGGACGCTAGGTAATCCCACTGATCGGCATAGGGCTGGAAATCGTCATCGACGAACACGCTGCAGCCACACTCGCGCGGCTGCTTTTGCAGTGGCAACGCAATCAGGTTGCCGAAGCCGCCCTTGGGCAGCACGTCCTGATTCGGAAAGAGCCGGTCGTAGGACGACAGTTCCAGTTGCCGGCTGCGGGCACAGGTGTGACTGAGGATCGCTGAGCCCAGCCGTCGCGCATCGCGTGCGGTGACCGCTGACGTGAAGAAAATCCAGACATGGGCGCCATTGCGCGATCGCGAAATCTCGAGCGATACCGGAACTTCCAGTTCACGACAGGCCTGACAGAAGGCACGCGCATCTTCGCGCCAGCCGTCCTTGTCAAAATCGACCGCAAGAAAATAGCAGGCGCCATTCGGCAGCAACGGATAGAGGCCTACCGTGAGTTCGCCCGTCAGATGCCGCCGGATTACCTGGTCATCCAGCGGTAGAAACACGCGAGGATGGCATTCCTGACAATTGCTTCGATGATGCCTTTCGCAAGGACCAGTATGCTGGCCTACGCACGCTGGCGCATAGCCAGGCAGGCCCGTCTTCCGGCTTTCAAAGCGGATGGCATAGACATCTGTGCGACCCCGGAAACGCTGCCGGAACAACTGCACCTTTTGCTTGGGCGAGAGCGTGACTGTGTCCTGGGTTCGTGCCGGCCTGTGCCGCTCTGTCTGCGCGGGTTCGACGGCCAGTGGGTCATGTGCCGGCACTAACGCGGCAAGCCTGGCATTTTCTGCTCGCAAACGTGCCACCTCGGCGAGCAATTCCTCCCGCGTCAACTCCTTCAAGACTTCGTCCCGCTGCTTCATCTCACTAAAGGTGTCATCGGCATCACCCTTCGTCGGTCAATACCACCGACTTGGCGCGATTGATCGGTTCGAGGATGAAGCCGTCTCGTGCAGCCGGTTCATAGGCACGGCTCTGATTACAAAGATTCAGGGCTTCAGGTACAGCTTCATCGACCGCCTCGGTATTGATATCCATCACGTCACCTTTCGTCATCAGTCTCTCGCTCCTGGACGTTCACCCGGTATGGCCCAGCGCCAGGTAGTCCTCCCTGTTCGGGGACGGACTCAAGCCGTTCGAGGTTGCGCAGATCCTCCTTGCGTTGCCGCACGCGCCGCTCGTAGCTTGCCTGATTCTTGGTGCAGATCAGACTGTAGGGTCTTCCGACCCTGCTTGTGGCGCAATCTACATCGCAACCATGTACGGTGATGGCGCTCTCAACATGGCGGCGATCTTTCTCGGCGGCCTTGAATACCCACTCCCTGCGCGTGGGATCCACCAGGAACCGGCCGAGCCCGGCGCAATGGGCGCAACGGCAGAGGATTGGATTCGCCCGCGCGAAATCCGGCGGTGGTGCCAATGGCGGGGCAATACGGATGCGCAGATGTGCCAGAGCGGCGCTACGCAGGCGCTGCACCGATGCGCTCTTCACTGTCGGTCCGCGTTCGCTCAGCGTCAGGATGGCCGGGACCACAATGGCGTCCAGGTCAAACGAAGCCGGATACGCCAGGACATGCCCCACAACAAGGTCGGCCAGTAATGGCGCGTCAATGCGCGCGAGGGCCGTGAGCAGATCTTCGATCAGGCTTGGCGTGATCGGATCCGGGGGAAGGAAATGGTCGGGTCGGGCGGAGGTGCGTTGCCCTGTCAGCGTTTGGACGAGTGTCGTGGCTGCCGGGTGAAGAAGTACAGGAGAATTTCCGAACTGGTCACTTTCGCCGATCCGCGCCAGTAGACCGGCGCAGGCACCGGGCATCATCTGCGCGTTCCAGGCGATGATCTGTTCCACGAGTTCGGACGCCCGCTGCGGCAGGAGAAGGCCGGCTGCGCGCGTCAGTGCCTCGTTCTCGCTGCCGTGATACATCCACTTGGCCGGCATGATGTCCAGCAGGGTGTCGAGGTGCGCGGTGTCGCGTAGCTGCGTTAGGCTCGCCACCATGCAAATGACCTGGTCCCCGTTACCATAGTAACCACGCGATGCCGGCCAGTCGCGCAGCATGTAGCCGGCGAGCGTATGCGCATCGTGCCATTGGGGCGAGGCCTGACTCTCCCCACTCTGTTCCCAACGAGCGGCCAGATCACTCAGGTACGGCAGGGTCACGCCCAAACCTGCTTGATGAATCACGGCAAGTCGTCGCGTCCGGGGCCATAGCACAAAGGCCGCCCGCCGGTAGGTCCGCTCAAAGGTCGCGCCCTCGTTGCCGGTGGCCTCGTGGAAATGCTGTTCGTCAGGCTCCAATTCGTCGAAGCTTCCCGGTGGACAGAGTTCGTCTTCCTCGAAAGGCAGGGCAGTGATGGCCGGCTTGCTGCCATCGGGCTGCCGCCAGTCCGAGATCGTCAGCGTCCGCTCGATGAGTTCGCCGATCTCGAAGTCATCGTCGTATCCATCCTCATCGTCCTCATATCGGTCGCGGTACCATCGGCTTCGTCTGCGCGAGGCATAACCGGTATATTCCGCGGTCCCCGTTTCCTCGATCGACACCAGCGCCAGGTGAAGGTCGCACTCAGCTTCGTTTGCGGCGCGAATGAGTACACCAGCGGCGGCGGCATCTGCATTTTTCAAAGCGTCAAATGCCAGTTCTGCCGGCGTATAGGCGTGCTCCAGCGGATAGATCAGCTTGTTTGGTGAGTCGTCATCGGGCGAATCCTTGTTTGCGACCCAACGCCGCAGCAGCGCCGTGATCACTGACAGTTCGCCGCCATAGTCCGGTGGCGCGGAAGGCTGGCGCCGGCCAGCGCGGGCCAGGTTGTTAAGGCTACGCTGAATAAGCTGCTGATTTTTTGTGGAGCGGTTCGACGCGGAGCCTATTCGCTTTGAAAAATGGCTCTGATGACGAGATTTTGGCTTGCTGCGCCCCCCAACGGGGTGTGTTGGCGAGGCGCTCGCCCCGCACTCGCCCTTTATGGGCGGACTGCTCCCATCAGATGTCCTCGGCTCAGGTAAAGATTGGCCAGCGCCAGGGCCGTGAAGGCCCGGCCGGCATTCTTTTTCAGGCCGCGGTAGCGGACTTTGGTGAAACCCCACAGGCGCTTGACCACGGCAAAGACATGTTCGATCCGGGCACGGATCTTCGATTTGTTTCGGTTC
>NZ_AUFE01000153.1 GCF_000426345.1 Cupriavidus phytohabitans
CCAAGCTCGTCCGTTACGTCGAGAACGGCGCCTGGCCGATATCGAACAATGTGATTGAGAATTCGATCAGGCCGTTCACCGTAGGGCGCCGGAACTGGCTCTTCTGTGACACCGTGGCTGGCGCGAACGCAAGCGCGAATCTGTACTCGATCATTGAGACCTGCAAGGCCAATGGCGTCGATACGTACCGCTATCTCGTCGCCTTGTTCAAGGCGCTGCCGCTCGCGAAGACCGCTGACGACTACGAGGCCTTGCTGCCTTGGAATCTCAAGACATCCGCTGTTTAGCCGACCTCGTATCCGGCCGCAAGAGGCGTTGTTAGTCGACCGCTTACGTTCTCTCCCGAGGTTGCTCGGGCGATTCGAAAGATGAAACCGACACGACAAGTCGAATGTGTGGAGCTGATGATCGCAGCGAACAACGTGACAGTCGCCTACGCCGAGGCTCTGCTCGTCGCCACACCGGCATCGCGCCTGGTCGACGGTAAGAAGCCGGCCAAGCTCACAGGTGTGAGTCAAGAACAGATGGCGAGAATGGAGCGAGAGATGAGCAATCTGCAAGAGCAGTACAAGATCGTGGAACAGACCTATGGTCAGGATGTGCTAAATCTCGTACTGGCCAAGGGCTATCTCGTGAATCTGCTGGAATGCGAGCCGGTATTGGCGTATTTGCGTCAGCACCAGCCTGATCTAGTGCGTGAGTTCGAGTCGATTCGCGACGTTGTGTCGCTTGAGCAATAGCACGCCTACTGCGACACGGGGCGCGATGAAAATCCGAGGACGCTTGGATTACTGACTTTCGAATTCCGCCATCAGGTCCGCCGGCAACGGGGCGTCAAAGTCGTCGGACACGCGGACCTTGCCTTTCAGACCACCGAGGCGGCGCATGGGCTTCTGCGGCGCATACGGAACCATGCGCACAAGCGGCTTGCCCGCCTTGGCAATCACAATGTCCTCACCTTCGCACACCGCCTCGACCAACTTGGACAAGTGGGTCTTGGCCTCGTTGATGTTGACCATATGCATACCATCTCCCAAGTTTCGACTTAGTCTAGTCTAGTGCGCCGAAGGGCGCAAACATCGATCGTTACGAGGCACAACTTACCCGCACCGCCCCCTCGGGTCGCTCCGCGCCCCCCAGCCTGAAAGAACGTGGAGAACTGTCAAGATTCCAAGTCCAGCACCATGTTCTACCGCCTCAGCAGCCCACTAGTCCTATCGCTTCCGAGCACACGTCTTCGTCCAGTGGAGAATTCCAGCAGCCCAGGCCAAGTGGTGGTATCTAATGCCATTCGTCAGGCACAAGACTTCTTGAATAGTGCGTCATGGACAAGGAATAGGTCGCCACGTGCACGTGAACACGCCACATACAGCTTGTTCCTGGTCTTCGGGGCCAACTCATGAAGCGTTCCTTTGTGAAGTTGCTTCCAAGAGGTCTCATTCAATACCACACAGACATTGTCGAAATGATCCATTCCCTTGCTTGCTCCCCAGTTCTGGGAATAGCAACCGTATTTGGCGTGGCGGTCATAGAAGAGCTTGACGACGTTCGGATCCCTGTACAGGGCGGCCGCTTCAGCGGCGTTGTCAACCACGCTAACCGCAGTGAGACGGTCACGGTGAGAATGGATGTCAATGTGCAACTGTTCACGAATGAAGTCACACACAGATTTGCTGCAGCGCCGACTTGTTTGCAGAGACTGCTTGTCGATCACGATTCGTTTTGCGGCGAAGCGATTTTCGTACTCTTCGATGCTGTCATGCAATCGCTTGTTGACGGGACCATCTCGACTCGTGTCGAATGTGTGTTGATAAAAGTCGCCGACCAGTAACACGTCCGTCTTCGCGCCACAGAGATCGAGGAGCAGATTAAAGTCGTGACCAGCAAAATCCTGAACCTCGTCCACGAACACCCGATCAAAGTATCGCTCGACTCGACCAACTATCTCCGGCACACACTTCTTAACATCTAGAAGCTTCGCGATTCGATTATGGTAGAGACGCCCGCTTCCATCGATGAAGCGAGCGTTGTTCGTCGCGGGAATCCTTGACGTTGTCGCGGGCGGCATGGAAAAGTTGACGCCCTTGGTGCGCAGCGTCATCTGGAGCAGTGGACGAAAGCAAAAGCTATGGAGGAAGGTGAAATAGGTACGAAGGGTGATGTTCTGGGGAAAGTGACCGAACTTCTGAAGAATCTTGAGACGTAGGTGAGCGTAGTTGTTCTCGGTGTATGTGACAAGCAAGACTCTCCGCTCAAGATCGAGCTCATCAATGATGCGGGTCGTCTTCCCGGAGCCCGCAACGGCAAAGATCACCCTCTTATCCATGCGATGGCCTTTTCGATATAGTTGGGGACTTTGAGCTCACCACCTTTCTTTCTGAGCAACGCGAGTGCGGCATCCGCCTTATTTGCAAGCATGTATTCAAGCACCGTCAACTTCTTTCGACCAGCGGCAAAAACTGCATCGCAAGCCTCTGTGTTGCATGAGTAGAGGCTAATCTCGAAGGTGCTCTGCTTGTCATCGGCGTCCGAGAATACTTTGCCTTCGTCGTAGACGTGCTCCGAAAAATTATCGACACAGTTGACCTGGAAGTTCCCATCGTTGTCCCGAATGGCTGCTGTCTTAATGCCAAGCAGCTTGCCAAGCTCCAGATACCGCTTGAAACTGGTCCCACCGATGGCGATGATATGTACGCCGTCTTGCTCTGGGGAAACTCCGCCACTGACTGTCCTATATAGAGACTCGAACAAGATGAACTCGGCGTCTCCCTCCACCAGTATTACTTTCTCTGAAAGTGCATACTCCAGGACATTATTGTCGGGTGCCTTGATAAAGAAGTCGGCTGTATCCGGAGAAAGCGCCTTCAAGTTGGATGCCTTGTTGCCAGCGCCAAGCAACTGTGCATGCCTTAGGTTGAGCCTGGATGAGATATGGCTGCTATGGGTTGCGATGAATAGCTGAGTCTGGTCCGCATCCACCAAGCTTTGAACGAGCCGCTTCATACTTGTGTGGCTAAGATGGTTCTCGGGCTCTTCAAGGAGCAGGACATGGAGCTGAGCGGCAGCCTTGTGCCGGTTTAAGGCGAACTCGGTCTTCAGGAAGCACTGTCGACCCTTGCCACGGCTCTCGAGCGGAATTTCGTCTTCCGTAATTACAAGATCTACTTCAAGATTGGAACGGGAACCACTGCGAACGCCGAACTGGTAGTCAGGGATTTTCTTGTTCAAGTGGGCGAGGTGCTCATCCCTAAATGACTCCTTGTTTCGACGATACTGGTTCTCTAGCCTATGTCGCTCCGACACATCAGCATGCATGCTAAATACCGCCCGAGTGTATTCGCGTACTGCGTGGTCGCTATCTATGCGAGAGCTATCCAGGGACAAATGTTTGAGAGGGCGTTTGAAGGTGACAAGCGGCTCGCCGGAGAAAGTCTTGAACTTGATCCCGTAGTATTCGTAAGGGAAGTTTGCCTCGTCCTGGTTTAGGACCTCAAGGATGGCCTTACCATACTCTTCAATGGGTTCGATCTCCATTCGAAGGCCGTCGGCCTCGATGTCTTTGGAATTCTGCCTGCCGTTCAGCTCGAAGTGTCCGCCCGGTCTGAGCCAAGCTTCGACAAGCATATTAGGAAGACGGTCAAACTTCTTCTCGCCGGCGAGAAACGTCTCGACCGCCTTCTTGCAGAGGAGAGTTTCGATGCCGATGGCCTCCACTCGGCTGCGGCTCGCGCCTAGAACCAGGTCGAGCGCTAGAAGTAGCGTGCTCTTCCCGGCCTCATTGTCGCCAATGAGGATGTTTGTGCCGGCGTCGAAGTCAAGCTCGAGCGCATCGAACTTCTTGAAGTTTTGAAGAACTAGCTTTGCAATGGCCGTCACTCTGGCTTCTCCTGTTGCCGATTGTTGAGTGGTTATTTTTAGCGACCAATGATTATGCCAAAAGCGCTTCGAAGCGCTTGAGCAATTTGTCAGTTCTAGTCGGAGAGCCGCGAGCAAGATGCCGCTGCTCGACGCGTTGCACAGGAAATCTTCGAGAGCACTCAGCGGTTGACGAAGTAACTCGAAGTGCATTCATCGAGCTGGAACGCGCGACCGGGGGCTGACCTCTAGCCCCGGTCCGTCGCCATCGCTACAGCAGCCACCGACAACAATCGACCGCCTCTAAACCAGTAAAGGAGTGACCTCGCAAACTCTGACAGGGCAGCAGAGCAAATGGAGAACAGAGATGACCCGAACGAGGTGGCGACGACGGATTGGAGGCTCAGCCCTTTCGCTGTGTGATAACGCGCGGAAAGAAATTGCACACCTGCTTACGTGCGGCGAGAGCTCTGAGGGCGCTTCACTTCTGCCCAATAGCCAGCGTCTTGTGGACCTCTGGGAGGTCATACACAGTAAGGATCCCAAGAAGCTTCTGTTCGATCTTTCCATCCTCGGTTATTAGAATCGCATCAAGGTTTTTACCACGATCATTGACCTCTGCGAACTTCGATAGCGCATCATCGAGAGTAGCCCGCTTAGATATAAAGCAGTAGTGGTTGTCGTCCTCTACATGCCGAAGCACCTCCTCTACTTCCGTTGATTGCAAGCTAATGAGATCTTCCGAGACCTCAGACGCCAACCAGCGAACGACTGTCTCCGTTGTAAGTAATGCGATGAACTGCCCGTTGGAAGTGATCGGCAATTGCGAGAATGATCCTTCGCGCATGTCTTTGATCGCACTACTAATGGGGTCTCGCTGTTCACGTGATTTGACGACCTTCTGAAACTGAGGGTAGATGACTGGAGGCTTCAGCAACAGCTCCATGATACGCTCGAAGTCACGCACCGCGCGGTCATTTGGCTCAGCGATAACATGTTCATCTGAGCGCTCGTGGACGATGGCATTGCGAAGGTCAGCGAATTCCTTCAGATCTTCCTTATACCGACGGACGGAGGAATTTTTTTCGGCGAATCGCTCCACGAGCTGATAGAAGGTAACGCCGCGATCTGCGTGGAGTTGCTGTCGCAGCCAGCGCTCAATGTCTGAAAATGTCTTGAGGAATCTCTGGGAGTTCGACATGTGGTGAGAGATAAAGTCAAATCTGGTGTACGAAGGTTGATCGTGGCCGGTTCTCAGGCGGCGAGTTTCTGCTGATCCGGCGGATTGTCTTGCGCCGGGGCACCGTCCTTGAAGGGAATGCCCTTCAAGAGCAGTTCGATGTGTTCGGCACCGTTGATGCGGCGCCAGGTTTTCTCGGCTTCCTCGATCAGCTTGAAGGCCAGGCCAAGGAAGGTCGCTCGTGACACACAGTTGCGCGTGCGCGTCGTGCGGTGACGCACAGTCGCGAAGGTCGACTCAATCGCGTTCGTCGTGCGGATGTGCTGCCAGTGCTCGGCCGGGAAGTCGTAGAACGTCAACAGGCTGTCCCGATCT
>NZ_AUFE01000154.1 GCF_000426345.1 Cupriavidus phytohabitans
GGCTTGCCTTCGAAACACACGCGCACGCCACGACATTCGATGACGAGCCCGGACGATCCAATCGGCTCCGGCATCGGCCCCGATGCCATCTCTATGGGCAGGAATAGTTCGGCCGGCTCGGATGCAGACGCCGCGGCCCGCTCCTGATCCCGCCGCCACTTCGACACAAGATTCGCGTTCAGGCCATGCGCTCGTGCAACTTCTGCCAGTGAGCGCGTCGGGTCCCGTGTATCGGCCACGACCTGCGTGCGGAACGCCTTCGTGTAATTTTTGGAGCCTCGTCGGCGACCCCGCGCCTTGATTTCCATTTCTTCTGGTTCCCACCAAATTCTGGTGGGAACCAGATTGCCGCCTATGGCTCTTCATGAACAGACGGTGCTGGGGCCACGCTTACGGAAGGCTGGCAGCCAACCCGGCTGCTGGGCGCCTTGCTCGAGCACGAGCTGGCTGAACGGGCCAAGCGCCGCATCGAACGACACCGCACCGAGTCCCACTTCGATCCAACCAAGACGCTGGCCGCCTTCGACTTCAGCGCGGTGCCGATGGTCTCCAAGGCGCACGTGATGGCGCTGGCGAGTGGTGATTCCTGGCTGGAGAAAGGCGCCAATGTGCTGATCTTCGGCCCGCCGGGCGGCGGGAAGAGCCACCTCGGGTCGGCCATCGGGCATGCCCTGATCGATGCGGGGTATCGGGTGTTGTTCACGCGTACCAGCGAGATCGTCCAGAAACTGCAGGCAGCGAGACAAAGTCTGCAATTGCCCGCTGCCCTGACCAAGCTCGACCGCTTCGACCTGATCGTCCTCGACGATCTGTCATACGCCAGCAAAGACCAGGCCGAAACCAGCGTCCTGTTCGAGCTGATAGCCGAACGATATGAGCGACGTAGCCTGCTGATTACAGCAAACCAGCCGCTCTCGGGCTGGGACCATGTGTTCCCCGATCCCGGCATGACCATTGCGGCGATCGACCGGCACGTCCACCACTCGACGATCCTTGAAATGAATGTCGAAAGCTACCGCCGGCGCACCGCCAGCGACAAACAGTCTGGTCGCCGCCGACAATCATCCCGGCCAACCGGCCAAGATGGTTGTCGCTGGACCGGCCGTCCTGCTTGACGCTTATATGAACGCCGCCCGGCTTGCAAGGTAATATCGCTGTGATGCTCGACGAGGAATTGGTTGCGGGCTTATATCCGGCGTCTGCCGGTCCAGCCTGCGCGCCCTGATGGAATTCGCCAAGAACGACCTCTACTATCTAGCGCGCTCGAAGCGCTTAGCGTCAATCAGGCTTTCGTTCTTGCGGACCAACCTGTCTCGCCATCACGTCGTTATCTACCTTCGCAACCTGTCTGTAGCTCCCGTTCGAATCCTTGCTCTTCTTGGTAGCGTTTTATGCTGCGTAATCTTTCTGATACGTGGTGTGGTTCGCGAGTTGAACCTTGCATGAAGCAGTACCACCTCATGCCCTAGCGCCGCAATTTTGCGTGCCCACCAGTGAGCACTTCCACATGCTTCCAAAGCCACACGTGCGGTTGTGCGCTGGCCAAGAAATTCGATTAGTTGTTGCTTAGTGAACCGTCGGTTCACTATCTCGCCTGTTTCCGCTTCAACCCAATACATCTGGAAAGTCCGCTTTGCGATGTCGAGTCCGAACGTCGTAGTATTCATGATGGCCCCTCCGTTCCTCAAGTGGTCGCAACACCCCCACTTTGGCACATCGATGCCGTTCGGTTCTGGAGGGACCCGCTGTTTTCAACAGTGACCTCCATGTGAGGACCTAGATGTCCGCGACGGGAGGGCGGCGTTCATACCATCTATCTACCAGAGAGAAAAACACCTCTACAGCGTAACCCGCGCGTAGAGGGGGGTGACCATCCCATTAGGTTCGCACTGCTTGGAATATCAATAACGCAGGCGGCTGATTACGGCCTCTAACCGAAAGTACTTGTGTCTACGGCGCCTGCCTCCGGTAAGATATTGCTTAGCAATTGCTGTTGAGCCATGTTGTTACTTCTGCCGATGGCCTTGAGCGGATCGCGCAGCACAGCTCTACCAACCTCCATGACGTCGCTCACCACTCGTTGATCGCAACTGCGTTCCGCCCCCCAGAAATTCAAGGCAGCCCATTTGGGGAAACTACAAGGGAGCGCTAGAAGCTGCGTTTCTCGCTCGCGTGTCACCAATGGAACGTTATAATCCAGCAGCGAGCAGATGCCGCCCGCTGAATGCAGTAGCGTTATCTGCGCATGCCAGGATGGTACCACCGTCTCTCGGTAGCCAGGTGTACCGGCCTGCCGGCTCAGGAAGGCACGTAACGGGCTGCTGGGTTCGCTGTCTTCTTGCAATAGGATCCAGGCATTCTCGCTCTTATCCTCGTTGACTCTGCGCGTGGCGCCGACGAGCCGACGCTGCGTTGCCACGATGTTGTGCTGGCGCACACGCTCGGGGTGGTGCCCGCTGTCGACGACGAAGGCGCAGTCTAATTCTCCGGCGTCAAGTAGACTGGCAAGCACCGCATCGGCAATCACCGACCGCGTGACAAAAGTGTCTTGCGGAAACTCCTCGCCTAAGGCGAACAAGATTTCAGTGATGAGGGGATCGCCAATCGACGCCGAAAAGCCTATTGCTACGCGCCTACCACCTTCCTGACGCTTGGTCGTGACCTCCTCTCGGCGTCGAACCAAATCTCCCCATATCGCTAGGATCTGGCGCGCTATCTTTTCCAGATGTATCGCATGCGGCGTGGGCACAAGTATGCCGTTTCCTTTGAAGAACAAGGGGTCACCGGTGATCTCGCCCAAGCGATCGAGACTATAGGACACCGTGCTCACGCTGCGCTGGGTGCATGCTGCGACAGCACCCAGGTTACGGTACTCCATAACGAGAACAAAGACTTGCAACAACTTCGTGTTAACATGACGAATTTCCGACAGCGTAGTATTAGACATTCTACCAATATCACCATGCAATGGTGACGCGAGTCTAAAGGACGGGATGGGTATCCAAAAGAAAGATAGACATAAGTCTAGTCCCGTCAATTGATCTGAATCAAAGCTTTGCAGATGTCATCATGGCGAATTTCATCGCTACCTATAACGTGCTGTTTGCCAAGGTGCCGGCACCAAATTGTGCGCCATTCTTTGCACATTACCTTTCGTGGATGGTGGCCATCTGCCGAGATGGACTCGTAATCGGAGCTATTCCACGACAACTACGCTCCACAAGAGGATGGGCTTATCTCGCTCTCGCGTAAAGTTCATCTTGCAGGCTCGTTCGCTTTTTCGGGGCCGCCTTTCGTGGAGAGCAAATCACCGGCAGCCGGATGGGCAGCTGAAGACGGTGTTCTATCTCGCCAAAATGGACGCAACCACGCGCCGAAATCATCGAGGTACGTATAGATCACCGGCACCACCACCAGCGTCAGGATCGACGACGTGATGATGCCGCCGATCACGGCCTGCCCCATCGGCGCGCGCTGCTCGGCGCCCTCGCCCAGGCTGAAGGCCAACGGCACCATGCCGAAGATCATCGCTAGCGTCGTCATCAGGATCGGGCGCAGGCGCACGCGCGCAGCTTCGACCAGCGCGGCCTCTCGCGACAGCGGCGCGCGCCCGTAGGTGCCGTCCACATCGCCCGCGCGCGCCTGGTTGGCGAAGTCCACCAGCAGGATCGCATTCTTGGTCACCAGCCCCATCAGCATGATGAAACCGATGATCGAGAACATGTTCAAATTCGAGCCGAACAGCAGCAGCGCCGCGAACACGCCGGCCAGCGTCAGCGGCAGCGAGGTCATAATGGCGACCGGCTGGAAGAAGCTGGCGAACTGCGAGGCCAGGATCATGTAGATGAAGATCACCGCCAGCGCCAGCGCCGACACGGCGTAGCCGAACGACTCGTGCATCGACTTGGTCGAGCCGCCGAATCGGTACTTGTAGCCGGCCGGCCAGTTGACCCCGTCCAGCGCGGCCTTGACGTCGCGCGCGACTTCGCCGGCCGAGCGCCCGGCCACGTTGGCGGTCAGCTCGACCTCGCGGTTCAGGTCGCGCCGGCTGATCTGGTTGGCGCCGGTGGTCGGCACCAGCTCGGCGATCTGGCGCAGCGGCACCATCCTGGGCGAGCCATCGGCGTTGGTATGGCTGCTGGCGATCATCAGCGCGCTCAGGTCGGCCATGCCGGTGCGCGCGTCCTTCGGCAGGCGCACGCGCACGTCATAGTTCTTGTCATCGGGCGCGCGCCAGGAGCTGATCGCGTCGCCCGCCAGCAGCGGCCGCAGCGCATTGCCGATCTGCGCCACGCCCACGCCCAGGTCGGAGGCCAACTCGCGGCGGATGCGGACCTCGATGGTGGGGCGGTCGTCCTTCATGCTCGAATCCAGGTCGGTCAGGCCGGGGATCGCCGCCATGCGCGCGCTGGCTTCGCGCGACAGGCGCCGCAGTTCGTCGAGGTCGTCGCCCTGGATTGATACCTGGATCGCCTTTTGCCCGCCGGCGCTATCGGGCATGCCGACCATGGTCAGCGTGATGCCGGCGATGCCGGCCAGGCGCTGGCGGATCAGCGGGTTGAGCTGCGCGGTGGTCAGGGTGCGCGCGCGCCGCTCGGTCAGCCGCACCGACACCAGCGCGTTGTTGCGGCCCGAGGTGTTGCCCGAGTTGATGGTGGCGTAGGTGTAGGCCACTTCCGGGAAGGCCTTCAGCGCGGCTTCCACCTGCCGCACCTTGGCTTCGGTGACGTAGAGCGAGGTGCCGACCGGCGTGGTGAAGCCAACTTTGGTTTCGCCCAGGTCGGCATTGGGCACGAACTCGGTGCCGATCAGCGGCACCAGCGCAAAGCTGCCGAAGAAGGTCGCGGCGGCCATGACGGCGGTGGCCAGGCGGTGCTTCAGCGCCCAGCCCAGCATGCCGGCGTAGCCGTCGCCGAGCCGGTCCATCCTGGCCGAGAACCAGTCCAGCAGCCGCCCCACCGTGCGCCCGTACCAACTGGCCTTGTTGCCGGTGCCGTGCAGGTCGGGGTCATGCCAGACCGAGGACAGCATCGGGTCCAGCGTGAACGAGACGAACATCGAGATCAGCACCGCCGCCACCACGGTGATGCCGAACTGGTGGAAGAAGCGCCCGATGATGCCGCCCATGAAGCCCACCGGCAGGAACACCGCGACGATCGAGAAGGTGGTGGCCAGCACCGCCAGCCCGATCTCGTTGGTGCCGTCCAGCGCCGCGCTGCGCTGGTCCTTGCCCATCAGGTTGTGGCGCACGATGTTCTCGCGCACCACGATGGCATCGTCGATCAGCAGGCCCACGCACAGCGACAGCGCCATCAGCGTGATCACGTTGAG
>NZ_AUFE01000155.1 GCF_000426345.1 Cupriavidus phytohabitans
CAGCGCAGAATGCTCAAACGTCGCCAGGCAGTCGAGCCTGTCATCGGTCATGTCAAAGCGGATCACGGCATGCGCCGGAACTGGTTGAAAGGCGAAATCGGTGACACTGTCCATCCGATCCTCTGTGCCGCAGGCTTCAATCTCCGTTGGCTGCTGCGGGCCATTGCCCGCCTCGGTATCCGCGGGCTTTTTTTCGTCTTAGCTTTGCTCACAGGGATGGCCCGGTTCGCCACCGATGCCGCCAATCGACTCAGCCCACATGCCGCAGTCGTTTGATGAGGGCCCAGAATCCTCCGCCTTTCAGTCACGCTGAGCTCTCAGACTGAATTTTTCAGGTCCGACTACCTATTTTAAGGCGGGGCAGTATATTAGGTAGCGTCGATACTATTCTCTTGCTTAACCCCCTGCATTGCCATCTGCGCCGCGACTAGTCGATAAATTGTATTAGGTGCGCTTAGGCGCCGAACTGTGTGTTAATCACCGCTTCCACGAGAGTGACGCCATTTGGGGTCAAAGTGACGATATTATCGTCGACGGTGACGAGTGCTTTTCTCACCAACATATTCAGCGCACGATTGATCTTCGCATTGGCAAAGAAACTCCGTCCCTCAAAACGCTCTTTAAACACATCATCATTCACTGGGACTAATGTTGATAAGGCCATTTTGAAAGCATTAATTTCACCGTGAGCCCGGGAGATGCCTCGGCTTTCTTCAATGGGCAATCGATGCTTGCCAAGTGCTTCCTTGTATCTACTGTATCCAGTTATGTTGATAGCTTCAGCTGTTATACACTTCGAGCTACCACCCAAACCAATAGCCACCTCTGGATACTGCTTGCCAAGATCGGTGACTAATCCCTTCCATTTTTCGGGGGGACGATTCCTACGATGGAAGTACATTGTGGGATGTTCCAGATAATCGCAGGACAAGTACTGCTCCACAAGCTCCCGCATTTGATACTGCTTGCCTAAACCAGGGAATCCTCCCCTATTAGAGAAAATTCTTCCTTTCTGCCACAGACTTTGTCGCTCGCCGGAAACACCGGTGCGTCTGCTTATAAACTCACCGATGTGCAGCTTGGTGCAGACAACATGAGAGAGCTCCAATTCTAAAACCTTCTCCATGTCCCGTTTCACGTCATCGACATTTTGCCCGAGGAGCCCATAAATAAGGTCGACACTAATCCAATTGAAACCGACCTCGCGTGCGTCATGAACGGTTTCCATGCAAGCGCGGGCTGAATGCGCACGACCTGATGCCTTGATAATATGCTCATTAAAAGACTGCACGCCAAAACTGATCTTGGAAAAACCTATGCTTTTTAAAAAACTCAAATATTCTTTAGTCAGCGTTCCCGGCTCACCTTCAAACCGCATCGATGCGGTCGACAAATTAAAATGGTGTTGATAAAAATCCACTAAGCATCGCAGTTCGCGCTGGGGAAGTAGTGATGGCGTGCCACCGAAGATATTAAACTCCCCAACCTCTGCTCGGCGAAGGCTTGGGATACTCTCAAGCCAATGCCTTGCTTCTGCTATATTACTATCTACCACATCCCGAAACACCGCCTGCGCGGAGTCAATCTGTGGGTTGAGTATAACGGTGGGAAATGCACAAAAGTGGCAGCGGTAGCGACAAGTTGGAATATATGACCAAAGATGGATTTGTTTAGCCTTACTTATCTCTCGGCTCATATCATCCAAGAAGGAATAATATGGGTAATTTTGGATATCACCGGGAAAAACATGGCAGCCGAATGTGTCCTTAAATACGTAATCTAGAAATTCACTATTTTCCGACCTCGCGAGGAAATCATATACTCGCGGCAAAGGATAGCGAACATCGACGTCATTCAACGAATCTAGCGCTGCTTTGCTCATTAAAAAACTCCACCGTTCGCAAAATAATTATGTGCCTCCCCGGATTCACGGTCCTCACAAAAGTAATAGACATAACGCTTGAAGTCTTCCGGTTTTACAACATCGAAACACTTGGGCAATGGCGGTGGGAAGCCAATATCCTCGCCAATGGTTCGGCGCATCGCACTAAAGATCTCATCACGAAATTCGAAGTAAAGTCGATAGCATGGCGTCTTATAGGAATGGATAGACTTAAAGTCAATCATCCGAGTTTCGCACTTAATTTCCTCGAGACGCCGGTACAGCTGGTCTGCCGCGCGGCCAGTGAAGAATTCACGAACACGTGCATCCTCCAGTAAAAGATACGGATTAAGCAACACAGGCAGGACGATATTCTTAGGAACATAGTCTTTTATTGAGCTGTGCCAGGCATTTTGTGACTGTTCGGGGGTCGTATCTTTCAGCGCAGTATTTTGGCATCCCTTTTCTGTCCGGACGTCCTTCATGATAATGATACCGTCCTGTCCATAGGCGATGCCCTTGATGACCTCGTCAAGCAGAGTATCAACCCGACGACTGTTAATTTCTACCCGGGAATCTCGGGCGTAAACCGGCTTGCCACCCCATGCAACGACTCGTATCCCTAAATCCCAATCATCGGAAAGGTGTTCCACAAATTTACCGCTTTTGAGTTGGTAGAAAATTTCGATGCCACCAACCTTGTCGTAGAACCTGCGCTCAACAGCGAAACCCTTCCCGTCTGGAAAACCACCGAATAGAGAGAAAGACGTTTCCCGACAACGTAAAGTTTTTCTTATTTCCCGAAATAGATTCGGACGATTGATGAATAAATTTTCATTATAATAATAATTGCACGTGCCGAGATCCCCATTTTCATCCATCATCTTTTTTATTAATGCGTACAGCCAGTATGGCTCAACGGTGCAATCAGCATCCGAGGATACAATATAGTGTTTTTTTTGCACCCCCATGCGAATGTCCCTCGTTTTTGAACGCAACGACGCATAATCCATACCCCGTTTTCTAGCAGATGATACCCCCTGAACGGCTTCAGGGATAATATAGATATCAATAGTGGGATTTTCGAATTTAAGACGCTCTACTTTTTGGAGAGTATCGTCCGTGGAATTATTGTCTACAACAATCAACTCATAACTTTGGTGAGTAATCAAGCCGTTATGGGTTTTCTGATTAATTAAAGATGCGAGTACCTTCTCAATGCAATCGCTTTCGTTATAAATTGGCAGCACGACAGATACAAGAATATTGTCTCGCATACCACTCCCCAAAGAAATCGATTAAAGAATACCGGATGACCTAGGAGAAAGCAATCGTTTTCCTAGAACATAATTATTTTCCGCAATTTTTTGTGTAAGCTGCTTGTTGGTGACCAACTCATAGAGCGTATCAATGAACTCTTGATCAGGCAAACCATCTTTACCCTCTGATATCCTCATAACTGGAGCAACGAAGCCATGCTTGCCATAGACTTCGTCATAATATTCATAGCTTGTCGTGATGTAACAGCGCTTGTGACAAATTGCTTCGCCAATAGGATTTCCGTAGCTATCATAATCCCAGGAGGTGAGAAAAGAGACCAGATCGCAGGAATAATAAAGATCATCAATAGTGTACATTTGGCTCTGGGAGGATATGCCTCCGTGCTGAAGAAGTCCGAGAAATCTGACAGCACCCTCGCTGTTAAGCGTTTGGGATAAAGCTACTAGTCGTTGATAATACTCCGGGTCTTCATTTGTATTCCCCGCAATAATAAGCCACGCCTTCTTTTCTATGCAATTTTGAACGAAAAGTCGATTCATGTGATGAATTATATGAATATCCCTGTCCAATCGCTTCTGAGGTATAATTCTGGTGGTTCTTGCAATAAGAAGATCGTCCTCACGGATGGAGAACTTCTCCCTCAAATTCGTGTAGCCGACTTGGTCTTTGAACTCGTAGGTATTTTTTTTAACCTTAACCTCAACGGCATAATTACACCACTCCTCAAGTTTGTTCTTTAGATCTTCGTTGAGTGTTACGTACGTGATGTGATTGGATTTGGTAGGCTTGATTGCATTTTGGTATGGCGGTGAACCATACTTCATGGCGGTTTTATCGCTGCTCCACATCAAATCATGATCACGCCAAATAACAAAGCTCCCCAATCCATTGTGTTTTCCATACTCTTCGATGGCGAGGTACAGGGCTCGGGTGTAAATTATGTTTTCAGGAAGAGTCCCATTTTCTACAATAACATGACCAATATTCAGACTATCCCAAAGCTGAACAATTTTTTTTGATAGTTGCTGGGATGCATATATGATGTCGCGCTTTATATCTTCTTTGTTTTGACTGGTCGTTGACGACGGTTGATTTATCAACGCGCTATGGGCGCGCTTAATAAAATCGACGTTATAATTTTTTATGGAAGTGATGTCATCTATCCGAACAAGAGTGAATAAGTCTTTGTAGAGGTCTCTTTCCCATTCGTATGGTTTATTAAACATCCCTTTGTCAACTTTTATATCATAACCAAGGTCAAGGTACGATTTAATCCCCTTTTTTGAAAGTATTTTCGCTGCCTTGAGTGCCTCAATGATAATTCCTGATACCGCGACTGCGTCAAATGATATAAATATGGCTCGATCGTATTTCATTTTGCAAATCTCAATAACTCAAATTCAGAATTGGAGTCGCTCACACCGCAGCTATACTGGTAGTTAGTTATTCTAACAGTTCTGCGGATTTTATTAAGATATTGTGCGTTTCAAACAATTTTGACTTTATGTTGGTCACCATCAAATATGCGACCGTCCTTGGATTGCTATTGTGCAATGCCTCGTTGCCTCGGCAAGGACGACGGAACTTTGATGCGAGATTCGTACCACCAACATTCTTTGGTTGAAACCTCAGTTGAGCAAGCAGTATTGCAAATACCCGACAACTTTTAGTCAATAAGCGGACAAATATGAATGTCTTCGTCGCTATTGCGACAATTAATCGCTGTGCTAGAGTAAGCGCAGCAGTTCCGGATGTTGTTACTCTGGAGGTAAGTGTTCTGAGTAAACCAATTTCACGAATGAGAGTCAAATGCCAGTCATAAGAAGAACGAGCTGGCATCGCCGATGAAGTGCACCATCGAATTGAACGACGTGGAGAAAAGAACTTTGCAAGAGCTTGCGCTGGGGCATCCGTATGAAGATTTCCGAGCCAGAGGGCAAGGCATGGTGTTACTCGACGCAGGTCAACGCGTGCACGAGATCGCGACGCAGTTGGATGTGAGCAAGAAGACCGTGTACAACTGGATGAACGCCTGGCGCGAGAAAGGGCTGTGCGGCCTGCTCAACGGTCATAAGGGAG
>NZ_AUFE01000156.1 GCF_000426345.1 Cupriavidus phytohabitans
GCGCAAGACAATCCGCCGGATCAGCAGAAACTCGCCGCCTGAGAACCGGCCACGATCAACCTTCGTACACCAGATTTGACTTTATCTCGTGGCTGCCTGGAATTCCCTTCTAAGTGCCCATAAGCGCTTGGCGCTCTCAGACATCTTTTTCCGGGTTTCCGGAGACATGTTCAACTTTGCCTGTCGCATACGCTCGCGTGTCACTACCGATCGCACCTTGCCGGTGTTTCCGTGCTGGAAGTGCATATTTCCTCCAAGAGAGTGGAAAGCTGGGAAGGGGCATTCGTAGATAACCATTCAAGTGCAACGGCTTTTTTAACCTTATGCCTGGGTCCGTCATATCCTGACAGCTGGATATAGAGGCGGGTGATGGCGTTCTGCTGCGTGGCTCTTTGGGAGAGCTTTGCCCGTGTCTCCGGACTGCGCATTGCTGTGAAATGCCTGTCTCTGACCTCAGGCTTGTGCATTGGATTGCGCTCACCTCTGAATTTGGCGCGAACGTGCTCCAGGCGCATTGGATTGGCGTCTCCGGAAAGGGGATGCATAGTTTAGGCCTCCTTAAGACGTTGATTTATATTATCTTGCGTCTCAGAAGTTGCAAACCGATATTGATTAAGGCGCGTCAGTGAGGGATTAGAGCCAATCAAGGGGTAATTATTCTTGGCGATTTAGAGCGACACTCACTCCTTTTTCATGAGTGGCGACCTTAAACCATTCGAACAATATCAGAAACTGAAAAATATGGGCACCGCTTTTGAATTTCTCGAGTAAAATTTAAGCAAGCCCCCCGCCCCGTTTTAGTGCGAGCCGCCCGTAAGGCCGTTGGCTTCAGAAATAATTATCATTAATGATGTAGGTGGGGGAGGATGCATTGCCATCAAGGTGATAGGGGCCTTTGCCTGGCCCATGAGCCAATGTCCTTGATGTGCTTATCCCAATCAAACGCAATGTGCTGATCGGTTCATGGTGTATGTATCTGATACACACCAGCCATAGGTGTTAGCCCATATCAGTTTGATGGTCCCACCGGAATACACACCAGCCAAGGCAGGAAACCCCAGCTCCCCGGCTATAGGACCTATTAAGCACACCGGCCAATGGGCACCGGGGACCACCGGACCAAGGGGCTTTGGAGACCCCTTTGCTGCCCGCCGGACCAGCGCCGTGCGGCTCTGGGCCGCGTGCGCAGGTGGCCTAATGGGTAGGTAGCTGCTTGGGCTTCCCGCGGTCCTACGTGGTCCTGGCGGCCATTTGGCAGCATATGCGCTAATAAGCTCATTGGCACCGGAGCCGGGGCGCAACCTTGCCATGGGTTCCATCAGAAAGGCTCGCCTGTTTCTTATGCACCTTTTCTTATGCACCCTATAAGGGAAGATGCATTGGTGCATAAGAAATTTTCCCCTCCGGGTCCTCGGGAGGAGAGAGAGCTTGAAAGCGCTCTCCTCTCCCTCCGGTGCGAGGGGTTTCCCCCGGCTCTTTTGCTTATGCATATCTAATGCACCAGAGCAGATGCATTAAATTCAAGGCTAATGTTCTAAGCTGCATAAGCCTTTCCGGGTAGTTTTCGGTTCTTATGCACTTTTAATGCACCAGATCTTATGCAATAACCCAGTTTCGCGCCTAGTTTTGTGCCTAGTTATGCTCTTTATTGCATTTCTTCCCCCTCATCTTGATCGATCAACACATACCACCGGTCTTTCTTGCTCTTGCCCATCTGTTCGAGCAACTTCTCCCCAACTAATTCACTCAGGGCCTCATTTACCCCATTCCTATTCCTTCCTCCTTCCAACTGTTCGGAAAGCATAGTTCCATTAGGCTTGAGTCCGACTGATCCATTCTGGAAAGCCTGAAGGATCCGATCCTTAAGAGTCATTTCAACTTTTCTGACATCGGCTTCCACCTGGCGGAACCCGAAGCCATTTCGGACGAAGAGTACTGGAACTCGTTCTTCATCTGGAATATAACTATTCTTAGGTCGTAGCAGTTCATAACCGACCTCATTCCCACTGAGTGAACCGATTCCTGGCCAATGTTCAGTTGGGTTCTGGTTATGGCAAGGATGATTGTCTGGAAAGTACTTCTTGCAGACGAAGACCATCCGGCAGCCGTCTGAGAAAGCGGAGCCACCGCGACCTGCATATTGGTGTCCATCCCCACGGCGGGCCGATTCCTTACCCGTGTGATGGGAAAACATGACGGCGCAATCTAGCTTTCCACAGATCCTCTTGCCGGCCTGGACGAGCATGTCTTCCCCGTCATTGACCTTGGCTTCGCCAGGACCGAAGCGGATTGCCGGGTCGAGCACGATCATCGACGGCTTGACGTCCTTGAATCTCTCGATGATCTCATCGACTGATTCGCTATGGCTTAATACACTACCCTTGCAATTCACTAGCCTGTATTCCAGATTGGAACTGGCATCGACCATATAGAAATTGGCCTTGACTTGCTGCCGTTGTTCCTTAGTGAGGTTAAGGTCATCCAGCATCTTGAAGAACCTCTGGCCGAACAAGCGCCGGTTGTCCTCACGACTGAAAAACACAACTGGACCCGGTCGCTCGATCTTGTAGCCCATGAAATCCTTGCCTAGGATGATGTGGATCCCGAGCAAGGTGATCAGGGTAGTCTTGCCTATTCCGCCGGGGGCAATGAATTGGGCAACATCCGCATAAAGCAACAAGGCAATGATCGGAGTAATCGGCACTTCGGCCTCGGCCTCGTCGGCATCGCTGAACAAGAACTTCTGGATGTCTGAAAGGTCTAATTCATCCTCTTCTTCGACGTCCGGCTCCTCTTCATTTTCTTCCTTCCTGGTCCGCCATCCTGGATCGTACTTGTCGGCGAGCGTAAAGATGTATGGATAGTGGATGATTTCATGGTCTGCCTTGTTCCTATTGATGACAAAGTCTGTATCCCACTTCGCGCCTTCCTTCTCCTCTCCGCCATAGTTTATGGACTTAGCCGATGCATCGATCCACATTGCCTTGGCCACATCAGTGGACAAGTTGAATTCTTCACAGTAGTGCTTGAGTGCCCAGCCAACACCCATCCATTCATCGCGGTCGTCGCAAGGTACTGACCTGAGCGCCTTTTCTAGCAGCGCACCCTCATGGACTGCCTTGAATGCAAGCTCACCCTCATCGCCTTGTGTCCTAGACTTTTTCTGATTCCGTTGGCTGGCTCCCCTGATGGATTGTGCGTCGTAATAGAAGTCTGTCAGGTCTGCTGGCTCTAGGCCATCGCACCCTTGCCAGATATCACCGGTCAGAGTGAAGAACCGGCGACGGGCATATACTTCAACTTGCTTTTTGCCATTGGTTTCCTTGATGAATACAGGCGGCATTTCACGCCATTCTTCAGTGGTATAGCCAAGTGCATGCAAGCCTGTACCTGATGGACTCTTCTCGATATAGGCACCCGCCTGCTTCATTGCCATCAGGAGCTTGTAACCACGATGGCTCTTGATCAGGTTGCCGTCCGCATCCAGAATGTGGTCGAAGTCGACGCCTATCAGGCCACCACTGATGGCAATGCCCATGCCGTCGAATTGCCCTCTGATGGCGATCTCACGGGCTTCAGTGTAGTGATGCAGCTGGCGCAGGTCCTTCAGGGTGTCCAGCTCTAGCGGATGCGCCTTGGTTCCGCCACGTGGCTTGTCGCGGTCATAGTAAGGGTATTTGCGATTCCGGCACAGGAACAGGGTAGGCTGCTCGGCCTTCCTGATCAGCGCGGCAATGCCCGGCGGGATCTTCTTCGGGGGCATCTGCTTGGCAGTAAGATACTCGTGCCCATTGGCATCTTTCCGGATTGGTTGTCTCTTGGCAGCGCGCCGGGCAACCTCTTCTGATGTGGGTGAAGGCATAGATACACTCCTTAAAGGCAGTATTCCCCAAGCCCGAAAAAGAGGAGGTCCGATGCGAATTGATGAGATATAATCAAGATCGAACCCCCAGGTTCATTTAAATGCTTTTGCCGGGTCAGGATTTACACTCCCCTGATCTGGCTTTTCTTTTCTGGTGTTCCCTCCTTTCTTTCCTTTTTTCTCTTTCCTGGCATTCTCTTGCTTCCATATCAGCAATTTGTATCTGAAATTGGAGTTTGAATACTCGCCTAATACTCTCGATAAAGTCGTCTAAACTATTCCACCTGTTACTATTTGATGGAATCAGGATGCGACCATCAGGATCTATGAGGAAAGATACTTTATCAAAATCAAATCTTATGGATTTCCTTCCTCTAGCCGTAATCGGATCGAGAGTTTCCTCATCCCACATGATAATGGTTTCAAGAGTATCTTCGATTAAAGATATAAGTACTTCTGAAGGATCCAATATCTCGTCTTGAAGAAGATATCCACATTTCCATCCTGGATTGGCTTGGCAGTGTCCGTTTTCCATACCCCCTCCTTCATATCTATTCCTTTCAGTCCAAGCCCTTGAGCTGACCTTCCGGGTCAATGCCTTTCAGTTTCTGGAGCTTGATCGGATCCACAGTGAAATCGATCAACCAGACATGCCGGGCGCCATCCATCCAATCGCGCTGCACGCTGCCTTGACCCATGAACCTGACGGTCCTGATGGACTTCCAGTCGTTGGCGTACGTCTGCTGGCGGACCTTCACGAGCATGCACTCGATTGCTGCCTCGGAAGGATTCCCCTTCACGAGGACTAATATTTCAGTCATGATTTATCTTTCCTTTTTCCTGTTCACTTATTAGGAACTGAGCCAATGATCTGAAGCTTGCCTAATACAGAAAGGCGCTTCAGATAGGCATTCATGTTTGCCGTGCTATGTGTTGGAACACATCCATCATCATATAAATAGTCGGACCTGAAAAATTCAGTCTGAGAGCTCAGCGTGACTGAAAGGCGGAGGATTCTGGGCCCTCATCAAACGACTGCGGCATGTGGGCTGAGTCGATTGGCGGCATCGGTGGCGAACCGGGCCATCCCTGTGAGCAAAGCTAAGACGAAAAAAAGCCCGCGGATACCGAGGCGGGCAATGGCCCGCAGCAGCCAACGGAGATTGAAGCCTGCGGCACAGAGGATCGGATGGACAGTGTCACCGATTTCGCCTTTCAACCAGTTCCGGCGCATGCCGTGATCCGCTTTGACATGACCGATGACAGGCTCGACTGCCTGGCGACGTTTGAGCATTCTGCGCTGGCGGCGATT
>NZ_AUFE01000157.1 GCF_000426345.1 Cupriavidus phytohabitans
TTTTCTCCAGTCCGACCAAACATCGGATTCTTCTCTCCAGTAAGACGAGGCATAAGATGTCCTTTGCCAAACATAGGATGTTTCTCTCCAGTCCTACCAAACATGGGATTCCCTTCACCTTGTATGGCTTTCCGGGCTTCTTTCCTTCCGATAGCAATCCGTTCCAGCTCTCGCCGAGAATAATGATGTCCTCGCTTCTTGTGGCCACCAAATATACGTTTGACGGCGATCCATTGCGAACCACCATGCACGCGACCAAGAAGGATATGCGCACGGATGTGGTCAATCAGGGTCAGGCAAATAAGGTTCTCCGGCTCATTCCCACCGCCAAGGCTGCGAGGCAGGATGTGATGGCGGTCATAGAAGTCACCGCTTGCCAGCAGTGCCTTTTCCTTCAAGCGGCGGTCCGCGATGAAGGCGTCATAGATTTTTTGTCTGTTCATCTTTACTTCTTTACGATAAGCGGCAATACACCAAGAATGGCGGCCCAGTTGCTGATCATCAAGATGATGAGCCACATGATAAATCTTGAGTAGTGGTTCCCCATTTCGATCTTAAGCCCGTCAGAGCTCTCTTTTATTTCATGACGGACGTTAGAAAGCCCTTTCTCCATATCCTTCCTTACATCCGAAATCTCGTGCCTGACATTGGCAAATTCTTGGGACATCTCATGCCTGACGTTGGAAAACTCTTGGCGCATCTCATGTCTGGCATCGGCAAATTCCTGCTTCATTTCATAGCGCAATGCCAGTGGGTCTTGTGTGTCCATGATCAATCCTGCAAGGCAGTTACCACGCCATTAGTCAGATAAATATACTTCCGCGAACTGGCGTATCTTCCGTAATGACCATACACCCATTGCTCTGAAGTTCCATATTTGGTGATGGTCCGATTAATGTCATTGGGTACGCCCCATGCGCAGCGGACAGCAAAAGCGCTCATGCCGATGAAGATATGACGCTTGTCAATTGCTTCCCACTCTTGCTCAGTCAAGACTTTCCTTTCTTCAAGGACTGCCCGGACCCTTTGTGGGCTGTACTTGTAGGCGTAGGCATTGCATAAAACAGGTGAAGACATAGACTTCAGTTCTTCATCACTAGACATGCTGACTCGTGCAGGCGATCCAGCACAACCTGACAGCAAGGAGGCAGCACAAATGGCTGCGAGTGTGAATAGTTTGATCGCCATGTTAAACCCCCGGCTTGGACCACAATGCTTCTAGCTTGAGGGGCTTGAACTCCTTCATCCACCAGAGCGCTTCGTCTTCGTTGACATCCTTGACCTTGCAATCCAAATGCCTGGCATATTGCCTCTTGACGGCATATCTCTGGGTCCGATTCAGCTTCTTGACAGGCTTTTCTGTATAAGGTGTCTCGATCAGGTCATAGCCTTCCTTCTCCAGGCGACCCATCAACTCTCTTGCAAGCTTGTCTGCATCGGCTGACTCGAAGAAGAGCCGGATGATCCCTTGCTCTAGCGCGATCTTGGTATGCCTTGGATCGTTCCTCCACAGGTTCCTGATGACGCCCTGGTTTCCGGTCCCGATATAGATAGGCCCGCGCTCGGGTTCCGTCAGGACATAGTCCACGTGGATGTAGCTGGCTTTGTCTTCAGAGAAGGTTCCAACCAGAAGCCGTTTGTCAGATTTGCGCTTGTCCTTGTTCTTCACCTGTGCCGTCTCTAATGCCAGCGCAGTGAGCTTCCAAGTGTTCTTCAAGATGTCAATGTTCATGATCCTTTTCCTTAATTGCCCGGGGATTGGGCATGAAAAGAATCCTAGATCAACACGGTGTCCTTCTGCCTGTATTTTACAGAGACAAGGAAAAGGCCATTACATCAACGCAGTATCAAGAGAATGGCGATGGCGACTATGACAAACGCAAGCGCCATTAGATACTTACCAGCAATCGCCCACAAAAGAGCCGCCACCACACATACGAATATGGCGGTGGCCTTGACCATCAGAATCCGCGTCTCTGGACGCCGTAGTTATTCTTCATCATGCGATCGTACCCACCTGAGCGCATCTCCTTACGGACCGCTTCGTTAACCATGACGGCTACATCAACGCTTCCATTCTCGTTCTGCTTGGACTGAACTGTGACCTCTGACGGAGTGTTGTTGTAAACATTCACATTGACTGGCGAGGCAGTTACGCCAAGGTCTCCGCTTGCCGTGCGAGTTAACGGCACCACGGCTTCCGGTCCGCTTTCCGCCATGAGGCCAACACCAAATGTTGCGCCTCGACTAAAAGCCTTGAACTGGTTCTCCATCAGAGGAAAAATAGTGGGCGTGGTATAGACCCCATGGGCCAAACCAGTTGACTTTGAAAAGGCACCACCCTTACTAAAGAAGCCCCCAATAACACTACCAATTGCCCCAGTTGGACTAAAGGCTCCCTTGAGGGCTTCGGCAAGTGGAACCATGATCTGCATTTGCACAATAAGCTTTGCCAAATCCTTGAGGAACGACTCAACAAAGTCAGAAAAAGAGACTTTTGCCTCTCCAATACTGTCAATCAGAGTGTTAAAGGAAGTGGCGACAGACGCAGTAATCTGGGTCGAGATTTTCTCCAACTTCTTGGCTGTAGTATCGATATTATCGTTGGTGTCCTTCAAGTACGGATTGACCTTCTGCAAGGACTCCAGCAAGGCATCAAACGTATTCCTGTCAATCTTGCCAGCAGCGAGCGCGATGCTCAGGTCGCTGACCGTCTTCACATAATCCTCGAGTTTCTTTTGGTCGTCGAGCACGTCCTTCATCGCCTGGTCTAGCAAGGTCCAGGTGCCAGATGCCTTCTTCAATTCCTCGGTTTTCTTGGTTACCTCTTCGATGCTGAAGCCGAATTTCGTCAAGTCGATATTGGCCATTTCCTCCAGTTGCTCTAGCGCCAGGTTCTTCGCTCCGGCCTTCTTCTCCATGTCATCCATCAACTTCAGGAATGGAGTGAGTTCTTCTTTTAACTCCTTCACTTCCTTGGCGGTCTTCTTGCACGCGTTGCCTAAGTCCTTGATCGGGTCCTTTAACTTTGGAGTTGCCCGCTCGGCATTGTTGATGATGTCGAACACATCCTTGATGGGTTCAACTCCGATCTTGTAATTGTTGACGGCAGCCTTGAAGTTTTCCAAGTCTCCTTTGATGGCTTCTTCTGCCTTGTCGAAGAACTCACCAACATTAGTAAAGTCAAGGTTGGCCAGCTTGATCGCAGTGAGGTATGCAGCATTGAACCATGCTGCAACGCCTTTGACACCCAATACGACCCCTTGGACAATCAGATCTATCAGCTTCAGGGTTTCCCTTACACCAACAAGGAAATCATTCAACAATGAAGCCTGGCCTTTCGACTTTTCTAGATGATCAGACATGCTCTTGATCAGTCCAGTCACCGAATTGATGATATTGCTGATACTCTTTGATAACCCTAGCGTGTCATCGAGTATCTTGTTGAACCTAGTAACCTCTGTGTTCATCTTATTCACGGAGGTTTCGAAGGTCTCAGGCAATTCGGCAAACTTCTTGTTCACATCCTCGGCGGCCTTGAGCAAGGAATTCACCAAGACATCTGATGTGATCTTGCCTTCAGCGCCTAAGGCTTTCAGCTCCCCGACGCTTGTGTTCATTTCCTTGGCGAGAGTCTGCGCCAGGAGCGGCATCGTCTCCAAGATGCTCTTCAGTTCATCTCCTTGAAGTTTGCCTGAGGCTAGCGCTTGCGAGAATTGGGTGAGCGCACCAGTGACTGCCTGCATATTACTGCCACCCAGGCGGCCAATCTTGATGAAAGTTTCCGCCACCGTCTGGATCTGCTGGTTAGTGCTGCCTAGCTCCTTCATGCCGATAGCCAGCTTTTGCACGGCAGTGGCGGTGTCATCGAATCCAGTCCCGGTCTTCTGTGCAATCTCGAAAGTCCGAGTCAGCATGTCCTGGCTTGCCAACCCTAGCGCCTTGAAGCTGCCTGTGAGCGTATTGATCTTGTCCGAAGTCTCGATGATTGCTCGACCAAAGCTAAGGAGAGCCGAGCCCGTCAGGTAGGCGCCAAACAGCGTACCTGCCGACTTGGCCAGGCTACTGAAGCCGCTACCTAGCGAGTCCAATTTCTTGTTAGTCTCGTTCGTGCTTTTGCCTACGTTCGATAGCTCGTCCTGGGTCTTCTTCAGACTTGAATTCAGTCGGTCCAGCTCCTTTACACTCTCTGAACTCTGGACGAGCAGTTTGTAGACTCTTTCGATGTTCTCTGCCACGATGTTCTCCTTATATCAGGCTCCTGTAGCGGCGTGCCCGCTTCGCCCTGATAGTGATATAGCCAGTTCCTGTTGTCGATTTCTCCCCTGGGACCATGAAGTCTCGGGTCCTTGAAGCGTAAACAGTGAAGTCCCTCAGTGCGGCAGTGCGCTTGGCCTTTTGCGCTGCGTAGCCAAGAATGCCCATGTTGATCGATTGCTTCTTGGCTCGTCGTTTCACTTTGCCAGTGTCAGCTATGACGTTGCTGACGATGGTGGCGTAGGGCAACTTGGGCTTTAGCATCAGATAGTCCCGGTAGCCAAAGGACTGAATCTCATCTGCGCTTTGAATTACCCTGGACCTGCCACCTTGCACCAGTGTCCATTCCCACGAGCCGCGTATATCCTTCAGGCGTCCGGTCTTGGCAGTGGTGCTCTTGTTGATAGCCGAGAGAAGCGCGCTCTCCACCGTGGTCATTGCGACCTGGGCCAGCTTGACACCGAAGTAAATCTCGATCTTCTTGTTGACTTGCTTGATGTTCTTGTTCTCGCGGCCGTCAACGATCACTCGCTGCGGAGGATTACCAATGGCGGTTTGTTCCTGGGATTCATGCACCGCGATGCCGATCATCATTGCCCGGATGTCAGATTGAGTCTGCTTGGCAATGTCCAGTCTGATGTCGATCCGTTGGCTTGTACCTAGTTTGGTTGTCTTGGACTTCTCGATGACGGTTGGAAGGGGTATAGGATCAACCATGATCGCGCTCCATTGCCAAAAGCTCTTCATGGGGGATCTTGATCAGCTTTCTTGTATCCCCTGTGGCTGCCGAGCTAAAGTCGAAACTGGTGTACAGGCGGGGAATTTGAGGCGCGGAGTAGAGGGCGGTGGAGCTTTCCGCTGAGAATCTGATTGTCGAGATCGGAAACCAG
>NZ_AUFE01000158.1 GCF_000426345.1 Cupriavidus phytohabitans
TCGCCAGCGAATTCCATATGGGCCAGCAGGCTGAGCGGCCTGCACAAAAGGGCCGGACATAAGCGTGCTGCCTTCACCTGTCGACCACCATGTCAATCGGCTCGCAATCCGGGAGGCGTCCACATAAGCATTTCCCTACCTGAACGGCATTTAGCTGATGCCGCGCATCCGCAATTGGAAGGATCTGCGCTTCTACAAGGCGGAGAAGGGCAGTCGCTACAAGCACATCGACCGTCTATTCAGCGATGTCATCGACTGGCAGCTGATCCGCAACCACTGGAAGGATCTGATGCAGGTGGCAATTTCGATCCAGGCCGGCCACGTCATGTCGCCAATGCTGCTTCGCAAGCTGAGCCACGAGGGCCGGCACAACCGGCTGTTTGCGGCGGCGCGTGCTGCGCACGGTGTACCTGCTGCGCTGGATCTCGCAGAAGGACATGCGGCAGGAAGTCACGGCGACGACCAACAAGATCGAGTCGTATCACGCCTTGACCAAGTGGCTGGACTTCGGCGGGGACTTCACCACCGAAAACGATCTGAACGAGCAGCAGAAGCGCGTGCGCTATATCGATCTGGTGGCCTCGGCCGTGATTCTGCAGAACACGGTCGATATGATGCGGATCATGCAAGAACTCCACGCTGCCGGCAAACCGATGTCCGCGGCCGATGTCGCCTTCATGAGCCCGTATGGTACGGCGGGGGTCAAGCGGTTCGGCAACTACCACCTCGATTTGAAGCGACCACCCGAAGCGTGGCTCAAGGAATCCTTGTTCCGCCAAGCTGTGAAACGAGCGCGCGCCGACGCCGGCAATGGTTGAGCTGCGCATGGTGGACAGATCTCGATGCCATGTTGGCCGAAGCCCGCCGTGAGGACGGGCTGCGCGATATGCCGATCTGACGGAGCCAGCCTTGAAGCATCGTGACGATTCGCAGCACTTCGGATAGCGTGGCAAACGCCAGTTCCGGCAAACTTTCCTCGCCGGTTGCGACTGTCACCCCCGCGCCGTAACGGCGATCCCTTTGCTCTCCAGCAACTGAATCAGGGCCGACTTTTCCGTGACTGCAACAGGCGCATGGGTGACAAGCTCCTTGCGTATGCGTCGCGGTCGGTGAACGACACGACCAGGCCCTTCGATGTAGCAGACATGACTTTGGCGGAGAGTTGGGAAAGTGCGAGATTAACACCTCAGTCAGACATCGCGGCTCGGAGGTGTTTCCGCTCTGAAACGGGGGGCGTTTTCTCAGTTGTGATCCGACGGATCAGCGGGCGACGGCCACTGCTGCCTGGCATGAAGCACCCGCAGAATCCGTATGGCGAACGCATCCACCCCATACACCACCAGGTAGTTGGCCGCCACAACCATCTCCCGGGTGCCGGCAACACGACCGGGCCGATAGAGTTCGGGATGGACCGGCAGTTGCGCGGCCTTCGCCTCGAGCTCGTCCATGAGGCGCTGCGCCGCATCCGGATTGTCATCGGAGATGTAGTCGACGATGGCCAGCAGGTCGGCACGGGCCCATGCCGTCCAATCAACCGCGCGCACGGCGCTTCCGGTCAATCAGGGCCTGGGCATCTGCCATCACTTGGTCGTGCGGGAGCGCCGGCGCCGGATCGGCGAGCGCTTCCTGCACCTTGGCCCGGAACCACGCGTCATAGGTGGCCGGGTCCGTGGTCAGTCCGGCAGGCAGCCCGCCCTCCTTGGCGATGCGGGTCAACAGGATGCGGACCGCGTCCGATACGGTCAGGCCCATGTCGGCGAGGCGCTGCGCGGCTTGTGCCTTCAGCTCGTCGTCCACTCGGATGTGCAGCATTGACGTATGCGCCATGGGAATCTCCTTGGATTTCGCTCCCATTATGCATCTCAATTGAGATACAACCAAGGAGAAACTGGCAGGACTCAAACGTCGGCGTTGACCAGTCGAGGGGTGCCGAGACGTCGCACCGTCTGTCTTTGCCATAAATTTCCACTTATCGGACAAAGACCAGGGTTGCGAGAGCGCCGCCTATGGGGCGGCGGATCACCCTTCGGCGGCGAGTGGCTGGCCCTCGTCCGCTCGGTACGTGTCCTTGGCCCGGCGCGCCAGGCCGGGGCTGTCCAGCACGCGCAATTTGAACTGGTTCGCCTTCAGCCCCCCGGTGTCCATTGCTGCGCTGCCCTTCCTCCCAAAATCCACTTGGCGGCCTCCGTTGCATCACTGGGACCGGGGCCCCAGCGAGGCATTTCAAATAAAATAACAAATAACGATAACGTGACGCACGCATCCTGCAGCTGCTGCGCGACCAGGTGCCGAGGCAGAAGGCAAGGCCTGGGCTGCGGCCAACGCACGCGTGGCCGAGGTCGAGGAAGACAACGCCGCGCTGCAGGAGGAGGTCGGCAAGCTGAAGGGGGAGTTGCTGCAGCGCGAAGCGGCCCTGGCGGCCGTGCGCACCGAGTGCGACAAGGCGATCGCCGCGGCCGCCGAACAGGTGGCGGAAGCCCGCACCGAGGCCGAGAAGGAGCGAACGTCGGCGCTGGCCACCCGCGATGCGCTCGCGGTAGCCAACGCCCGCCTGGAGGAAATGCCGGCACTGAGAGCCGACCTCGAGCGGCTGCGGGCGGAACTGGCGGCCGAGCACGACAGCCGCGCTCAGGCCCACGAAGCTGCCGCCGTGGCGCGGGCCGAGCGCGACGCCACCCGCCGGATGGCCGAAGCGCTGGAGCAGCAGGTCGCCGAGCAGAAAACGGCCCTGAGCAAGGCCGAGGCCGAGCTGGCGGGACTGCGGGAAGCGCTCAACGCCGAACGCAGCGCCGCAGCGAGTGCGGCCCAGGCGGCCGCGGTGGCGGGGGCCGAACGGGATGCCGCCAACCGAAGCGCCGAAGAGGCACGTGAACGCTTGGCCACGCTGGAAGGCAATGCGAAGCCTGAGTCGTCAACCCGGCCTTCCCCGCGGAAGTAATCCTGGGTGGGCTGCGTCCCCCCGGCGAGGAGACGCCCTGCCCCATTGGGCAAGGTGCTCAGCCCCACGCGTGGCAGGGCCGACTGGCCGAGCGGGCCGGTACCGCTCAGAGCGGCTGGATCTTCGTGGCCTGTTCGCCCTTCGGTCCCATCGCCTTCACGTAGCGGACCCTTTGGCCGTCCTTCAGCGACTTGAAGCCCTCCGCTTCAATCGCCGAAAAATGCGCGAACAGATCGTTACCACCGGCGTCCGGGGTAATGAAGCCAAAACCCTTCGCGTCGTTGAACCACTTGACCGTACCTGTTTCCATGCTGCTTTCCACTTTGAGAGGTTGATGAACGTGAAAGCCAGGCCGCCCGCTTGCCGCGACGCCGAATGCGGCGCCACAGCGGCCGGATCGGCGGCCTGCTGCGATCCATTGTGACGGCTTTTTTTCCGGCGTCAATGCGGCGAAGTGCCGAGGAAGGCAGCCCTGCGGGCTTCGCCTTGTCGGCGGCCCTCCCCCTCGCCTGCCCCACGGCAATGTGCGATCCACGCGTGGGCGTTCAGCGCGGAGGCCCGGCCCGTGGGGGGGCGGCAAGCCGCGGCTGCCCGTGCCTGGGCCGGTGTGCCGTCGCGCCAACATCTGCCATTGCCAAGGGGGAGTTGTCCGGGATGTCGGGTCGGGCCCGGCGCTCGGTATGCTTGCTGCTCCGATCATCACCGGAGTCCCCGGCATGCAGATCCGCGAACAAGGCCCGTTGGTCACGCTACTGCGCACCCTGCGCGATCCCCACACGCGCCGCCCGAAGTCGATCGTGGCCGGCACGTTCCGGGCCAGCGAAGGTCCCTCGTGCGCTCTGTTGGCCACGCTCGCCCCAGCGGAACTGGCCTCCCTGCGGCGCTGGCTCGACGCGCGGTCGCCACACCCGGTACCGCCCCGCCACGAGTCCGTGCTGCATGATGCGCATCGCCGCTGAGTGCCCTGATCGCGGCCATTGATGCGGTGGCCGAGCAGATCGGTGTCGACACCGCGACCGCCATCGGGCGGGAGCTCGAGACCCTGGCGCGTGTCCGGCATCGCGTGCCAGGGCGCAGGTCGCGGCGCCCACCCCAACCGCCTCATGCCCTGCCCGACCACAGAGACCTGCTTACCGGTCTGCCCGGGGATCGGGGCGTCACAGGCTAGCGGGCCCCTGCTGGAGCCGGCAGCCCGTTCGCGAGCTTCGCCAGGGTGAGGCCCGGGTCTGGACTGGGACGGTGCTGGCCAGGATCTCCCGCGGCGATGCCACCGCCCGGCGCACCACGCTTGGTCTCCCATGCGCGGCCACGTTCGGGATGCACTGCGGTGATCCCGTCCAGGCGTTCACCGCATCGACATCGATGCAGGCGTCGCGATGGCTCACGACCGCAGCGTTCACGCCCAGCGGGGATCGTCCGCGTGTTCAGTGCAGGGTGAAGCGCTGTTCGGCGGCTGCGGTGGCGAGCACCAGGTCGCCGCGCTCGACCGCCTGCATCCAGGGCAGAAGGTCCTGCAGCGGGGCCGTGCCCGAGCGCACCGCGGAAACCGTCTGCACGAACGCCGCATCGCGATCGATGCGGTACAGCGCATCGCCGCTGCGGCTGGCCAGCGTGGCCCCTCCGAAGCGCGACTTGAAGCGGGCGATGCGGTGCTGCAGGCGGGTGGCGTCCTCGGCCTGGCGGCGCGCGGCACGGACCTGGGCCGCAGCGACAGCGAAGTCGGTCGGGCCGGCGGCGAGGGCGGCGAGGTAGGCGTAGAGGCGGCCGCCCTTGGCCTCGCCAAGCCGGTGGTCCATGGCGGTGACAATGTCGGAGAGCCGCTTGCCGCGGGTTTTGGCCAGTCCCATCAGTTTGAAAAACCCCGCCTTCGACAGGCCCTGGCCCGTGAGGTGGGCCAAGTCAGCGGGGAGGGCGCCGGATCGGGCTACAGGGCGCTGATGCTTTGCAATAGTGGGGTCAGATACCGTATGGCGATTGACAAATTGGCTATTTTTGCCCATCCCCCGAAAACTGAAAATCTCCCGCTAGCCCTTGCTAGGCAAGGGCTAGGGAAATGCTTATGTGGACGCCTCCCGGATTGCAAGCCGATTGACATGGTGGTCGACAGGTGAAGGCAGCACGCTTATGTCCGGCCCTTTTGTGCAGGCCGCTCAGCCTGCTGGCCCATATGGAATTCGCTGGCGA
>NZ_AUFE01000159.1 GCF_000426345.1 Cupriavidus phytohabitans
GATGACCCGTCGGGCCCCGCGCCTGATCAGCTCCTCGAGCCCAAGCCCGATTTCCGATAGACCGACTGCTTCTTTCCCTTTATCCTTGCTCATGGTGGACCTTTCTTGTGCTGGTTTCCGATCTCGACAATCAGATTCTCAGCGGAAAGCTCCACCGCCCTCTACTCCGCGCCTCAAATTCCCCGCCTGTACACCAGTTTCGACTTTAGCTCGGCGCCGACGTCGAAGGGGCCATGAAGAAGCTCCATCATAAACAGCATGTCGGGACGGCACGCGTTGTCCGGCTTTCCAGGAGTTCACTTGGCAGAGGAATGCCTTGTCTTCAGTTGGATCTACATTGCACCGGACGGGGCCCAGTCCGCGCACTGCCGCGCTTCAATTGGCCCGGATCCCGCTGAACTGCAAAGGAATGTTAGGGGAGCGGTTCCGCGGCTGTCAAACGCAACGACGGTGCCGAGGCAGCCTAGAGCTGGCTGCTACTAGTTCTCGGCTCAGATGCAGTCCGCGTAAGTAAAGCATGGTTCAATTAACTGTTGCATGCCATTCAACACAGCGGAGGACGCCATGTCCTTGATCGAGCTCAGCAGACTTCAACAAGCCGGCCAGGCCTTCGACGAAGCCCGTGGCTGGGCCAAGTAACATAGCCCCAAGAACCTGGCGATGGCGCTGAGTGTTGAGGTGGCGGAACTGGTGGAAATCATCCAGTGGCGCACAGAGGTGGAATCGCGCGATGTGATGGCGACTGCAGATCGGGCTCAAGTGGAGCAGGAGCTGGCGGATATCACGATCTATTTGGCGCAAATGGTGACGGTACTGGGCGTCGACCTGGATGCAGCAGTTCGGGCGAAGATGGCTATGAATGAGAAAAAGTACCCGGTGGTCGAATAGGCTGCCCGATGCACAGTAGGCGATCGAGCGCTGGAATCGCTAGCCCTGCCGGTCATGTAACGCATACACTCTTGATCGCATCATGCTTGTCTTTCTTGACACCGAGTTCACAGATTTCATCAACTGCGAGCTAATCAGCATCGGCATGGTGACCGCGGATGGTCAAGACTTCTATGCCGAAGTGCAGGACTTTGACATCGGTAAGTGCAACGAATTCGTGCGAGGCGCGGTATGTGAGGTCCTCGGGCAAACCGCGAATGCTCGTGTTGTGCGCGCCGCCCTTCCAGAACGCCTTCGCGCTTGGTTTGCAAGTCTCTCGACCAGCGTGGTGGTGGCTTGCGACAGTTTCATAGACTGGGAACTACTGTCGGACGCATTGGACTGCGATTTTCCGCAGAATGTTGTCGGTAGGTATGACTTAGGGCCCTTAGCCAGCGTGCCAGAGTTTCAGCATGCAGTCGCTGGCTATCATTCGCAGCCAGGCCACCCGTGGCATCACGCACTGCACGATGCCCACGCGAACCGCGCTGGGTGGCTTGCTATTGGCGGCCCTACATAAACATTGGATAATATCTTGCGGATATACCCTTGACAGCGAGGCGCCGCGCTGACCTGCCGGCAAGGCCGGCGGCATCGAGCTCTCTCTGCAATTGAGTTGGGAATGAAGCCCCCGAGTGAAGAAATTCTAGGAAAGCTCGAGAATGGGTTGTCGCTGAGCGACCGAGACAATGTCGAAATCCGGCGGGCAGCAGAATAGTCGAAGCGCCGGTTCGTGTTACCGGTGGGGGGCGACGGAGACTCACCTGTTGTACCACGAGCTGTGGGCAAAGCTTGATAAGCAATACCTCGTTCAGATCCGAGCACTACGTGACTTGACAAGGATTGATTCCGACGCGCCTACCAATGGGCCTGCACGGTTGAGGCGTAGAGGAAAGGATGACGCTGAAATGTAAAATCGGGAAGAGCCTTGGCGACTTGCCTTGCGCCGTGGCTGTTTGACGGGCCCCCACTCCCTGTGGGCCGTGGGGTACTCCGGGGCTCAAAACTCCCTCAACATCCACCCGCTGATAAACGCAAAATACTCCCGCAACCAGGCGTTGTACCGCAAATAAAGCGGCGTTGCTGCCCCCACACCAGAAACCACCTGGAACCCCGCCTTATGCGCAATCCGCTTCGCGCGCATCAGATGAAAATCACTGGTCACCAGTATCAGCGGGTCTGCAGCGCTCACGCCCTGTTGCTCCAGCAACCGGCGGCTGAAGCGCATGTTGTCCTCCGTGCTAGTACTCCGATCCTCCCGAATCAGGCGGTCCGGAGCCATGCCGTGCGCGGTCAGGTAGTCCGCCATAATGTCCGCTTCGCTGCACCGCAGTCCGAAGTCCTGGCCACCGCTCACCACCACTCGGGCCGCAGGCCATCGCCGTGCCAGCGCGAGGCCGTCGTTCAGGCGCGCAACCAAGGTAGGCGACGCGGTGCAATGCGGCGTGCCGGAGCCTAGGATGAGGATGGCCTTTGCGGGCGATCCCTTTGCCGCAGATTCTGAAATGCCGGAGCTGATGACTTGGAAGAACATGCCCAACGTCACCAGCCACGCGGCAAAGGCCAGCCAGCCTGCCCCCCAGATCCATTGGTGCCGCCGGCTGGCCACACGCCATTGCGTGCCAGCGCGAGAAAGGCAGGGCCGATCGCCAGCGGAAGGGCAACGCCAAAGTTGAACAGCCCCATCAGCATCAGCGCGATGGCATCGCCAGTGAGCAATGCGCCAACCAATGCAAGGCCGATGCGCCGCCAAGGCGCGCCAGCACCTTCAGCGAACGGTAGCGACTTCACCATTCCGAGCGCCGCTCCTGCTGGTATGTGAGGCCGTCGATCTTCTTGTCCTTCCATAGCCCGAACATATCAGCCCCAAGCACCAGCTTTCGCCGCGAGATGTACGCCTCGATAGCATCACGGATGACAGCCGACCGTGGACGGTGCTCGGCCTCCGCTATTGCCGCTAATTCCTCTATTTGCGTATCAGGCAAGTTGACCAAGATTCGGCCCACATCTGTCTCCAATTGTGCCATACGCACCACATACCACGCTGCAAGCGCGTTCAAGCTTGGCTTCCGTATCGCTACCGGACGGTGCTAGAGAACTTCTCAACTTGTGCAGTTAGTACAACACCATCGGTGGCCAAAGTCTAGGTCGCCAGATTGTTAGAAGGGAAGGGGGTAGGACCCGCACACAGAGTTTTCGACGCTTTGTTGCATGGGGTTGTCGATATGGAGCAACCGCTACCGCTGCCCGAAGGGTGTCTGCAGGTACTTGATCTACCGATCAAACGGTTGCAGAAGTCTTCGGCGTGTCCCTATGGACTCACAGACGGACGAATTGCCGAGTTAAAAAAGGAGGCTTCGAGACGATCGGGCAGCTTGCGGACGCGTCTGACCAGCAACTATTGGAAGTGGCCACAATTGGCGATAGGTGGCTGGAACGGATTCGAAGTGCGGTGGGGCAGGCGGTATGGATGTAGTGTGGGCCGAAGGGCAGACCTTGGTCCCTTCACCCATTCACCGTCCGACGGCTCTCCATGTGGTCTCGGTTCTCACGTTGTTTGTCGTATGTAGCCAAGGTTTTGCTGGCTACGGCTCCGTAACCTGTTGCGCTCGCCAATAGACCCTCACATCCTCGTCCCACTTGAGCCCAGCGGCACGAACCGCAGCCGGGAGAATGCTGCGCATCCGCTCTCGATTCAGATTGGTGTCCACATACCAGCCGTCCATCAGCTTTCTGCTGTACCGCTGGGTCCAGCCCATCGTCTTGCCCCGGAAGAGTTCGCTGGGCGTCCTAGCGACATAGGTCCGGGTCGTGCCGTGGCAACTCATTGCCTCCGCCATCGCATCCCGGCGGTCCGGGAACTCGTTCCAAAGGCGGCGCAGGAGGTCGATATGGCTATCGATGTAGTTCCAGTGCAAAAAAAAACGCCGCGGTACTGAAGGCCGGGCCCGAGCATCTTGGTATGCGGCTGTGCGGTCAACATCCGAGGGCGTGTGATGTGCTCTAGTTCCGCAATCAGCGTCTCGCGCCGAGCGTTGAGTTTCTCGAGACACCGCTGCATCGATTGGATCGTGCAATCGATCTGCTCCAACTCCTGAATTGGAAACGGAGCTTGTGTATTGGGCTGCGTTTGCATTGATTCCTCCTGACGTGGCGCTTGCGATGGCCCGCAGTGATCGCGCACCTATCGGCGCTTTTCACCTTGTTGGCGTTGAACTGTTCTGCGGATGCGGACACCGGGCGACGACCCAGGTCGCGTTCTATACTCCGGATGCGTAACGTGTTGAGGGCAGTCGATCAGTTGCTCGCCCTGAACGGCACGAGGCGCTTGTCTGGCACGGGTTCCATCCTCCTAAGTGGGATGCCGTACCGTTACGCCGAACCGCGGCACGCCTGTTGTTTATGGCGAGCTCATCAGGTCTGTGAGCAATTCATCTAGCTTTGCGCGATGTTCCTGTTCGGTTTCGTGGTCGGGAATGCGCCAATCCGGCAGGTAGCAACTCAGGCCCAGCAGGTCGCTGCCTGCAACCTTCTGTTCGAAGATTGTTGTGTACAGGCTATCCGCAGGCGCGATGGCTCCCGTAAGACCTCGCTTGACTCGAATTTTCCTATCGCTTTTGGGATCGAGGTAGTCCTCTAGTCCTGCGTCGGTGGCAGACATCTCCAGCCCCGCACGGATTGCCCAGAACGGATCGATGCTAGCCTCCAGCGGATAGAAGCCGTTTTGAAAGAACGCCTTGTCATGCTTATGTTCGCTCCAGACATCGGCACGCCATCTGCTCTCGCCACCAAAAAGCAACATATCGATGGATCGGGGAGAGGCCGCTAGCTGTGCATAAGCAGCTTTCGTGATGCCGAAAGCGCGGGGATTTGAGCAAGAACGGTGATGGACGCTGGAGGGGTTCCCTCAGGGAGCGTGCACGCACGCGCCTGAGGGAAGATGTCGCCTTTATTGTGTCGAGCAATGAAGGAGACCTCAGCAGTGTGCCATGCCTTGCTACAAACGCCGGCGTTTTTTGCCCTGTTACGCCGGATCGACGAAGACCTGATGACGGTGGCGCGGGACAGGGGCTGCTGCCATTGCAGCTCTGTGCTGCACAGTGCCAACTATCCGCGTAAGCCACGGGGATGCCCACCGGCAGCACACCCGGACTGCGCTACGCGCCTGAGCCTGTGCTGTG
>NZ_AUFE01000160.1 GCF_000426345.1 Cupriavidus phytohabitans
CGGACTGGATGAAGCGCCAGGCCGAGCTGGTGCACCAGCGCGCGATCCAGGCCGACATCGTCATCACCACCGCGCTGATCCCGGGCCGCAAGGCGCCGGTGCTGCTGCAGGAAGCGACCGTGCAGCAGATGAAGCCGGGCTCGGTGGTGGTCGACCTGGCCGCCGCGCAGGGCGGCAACTGCCCGCTGACGGTGGCCGACGAGGTGGTCGAGCGCCATGGCGTCACCCTCATCGGCCATACCAACCTGGCCAGCATGGTGGCGGCCGACGCCTCGGCGCTCTATGCCCGCAACGTGCTGGATTTCCTCAAGCTCATCCTCGACAAGGAGGGCAAGCTTGCGATCGACACCGGCGACGACATCGTCGCTGCCTGCCTGGTGGCGGGACGCAAGGAAGCGGCGCTGGCCGGATGATTCAAGGAGAAGCAAATGGAAATGGTTAGCCACACGGTGATCAACCTGATCATCTTTGTTCTGGCGATCTACGTGGGCTACCACGTGGTCTGGACCGTCACGCCCGCACTGCATACGCCGCTGATGGCGGTGACCAATGCTATCTCGGCCATCATCATCGTCGGCGCGATGCTGGCCGCCGGCCTGACCGAAGGCAATGTCGGCCGGGCCATGGGCACGCTGGCGGTGGCGCTGGCGGCGGTCAATGTGTTCGGCGGCTTCCTGGTCACGCAGCGCATGCTGGAGATGTTCCGCAAGAAGGCACCCAAGGCGCGGCCAGAGGGCAGTGCGCAGGCTGGCGGGAAACTGGAGGTGGCGCAATGAACGGCCTGTCGATGAATCTGGTGACGCTGTCCTACCTGGGCGCGTCGGTGTGCTTTATCCAGGCGTTGAAAGGCCTGTCGCACCCGACCACGGCACGGCGCGGCAATGCGTTCGGCATGGCTGGCATGCTGGTGGCGGCGCTGACCACGGTGGCGCTGATCCTGAAGCTGAAAAACGAGTTGCTGGCGGGCGCGAGTGCGGGCGAGGCCGGCACCGGCACCGGCCTGGCATTGATCCTGGCGGCGCTGGTGGTCGGCGGCGGCATCGGCGCCTACGTGGCCAGGAAGGTGCAGATGACCAGGATGCCCGAGCTGGTGGCGGCGATGCACTCGCTGATCGGTCTAGCGGCGGTGTTCATCGCGGTGGCGGCGGTCGCGGAACCCGCGGCATTCGGCATCGCGCCAGCCGGTTCAAACGAAATTCCGCTGGGCAACCGCATCGAGCTGTTCATCGGGTGCTTCGTCGGTGCCGTCACCTTCTCCGGTTCGGTGATCGCCTTCGGCAAGCTGGCCGGGCGCTACAAGTTCCGCCTGTTCCAGGGCGCGCCGGTGGTGTTCCCCGGCCAGCACTGGCTGAACCTGCTGCTGGCGGTGGCGATGGTCGGCTTCGGCATCACCTTCTTCATGACGCAGGCCTGGCAGCCGTTCCTGATCATGCTGGCCATCGCCTTCGTGCTGGGCGTGCTGATCATCATCCCGATCGGCGGCGCCGACATGCCGGTGGTGGTGTCGATGCTGAACTCGTACTCGGGCTGGGCGGCCGCCGGCATCGGTTTCTCGCTGAACAACCCGATGCTGATCATCGCCGGCTCGCTGGTGGGGTCAACCGGTGCCATCCTCTCGTACATCATGTGCCGCGCGATGAACCGCTCGTTCTTCAACGTGATCCTGGGCGGCTTCGGCGGCGACGCGTCGGCCGGCGCGGCCGCCGGCACGCAGGCGCAGCGCAACGTGAAGTCCGGCTCGGCCGACGATGCCGCGTTCCTGATGGGCAATGCAGAGACCGTGATCATCGTCCCCGGTTACGGCCTGGCGGTGGCACGCGCGCAGCATGCGCTGAAGGAATTGACCGAACTGCTCACCGAGAAGGGCGTGACCATCAAGTACGCGATCCACCCGGTGGCGGGCCGCATGCCGGGCCACATGAACGTGCTGCTGGCCGAGGCCGAAGTGCCGTACGACCAGGTCTTCGAAATGGAAGACATCAACAGCGAGTTCGGCCAGGCCGACGTGGTGCTGGTCCTGGGCGCCAACGACGTGGTCAACCCGGCGGCCAAGACCGATCCCAAGTCGCCGATCGCCGGGATGCCGATCCTGGAGGCGTACAAGGCCAAGACCATCATCGTCAACAAGCGCTCGATGGCGGCCGGCTATGCGGGTCTGGACAACGAGCTGTTCTACATGGACAAGACCATGATGGTGTTCGGCGACGCCAAGAAGGTGGTCGAGGACATGGTCAAGGCAGCATGATCTGAAAGTGGCCACAGGGAGAACGAATCGATGCAAGCAGCCAATGCGGTACGGACCGACGCAGGATTTGACAGTGCCGCGCTGGCGGCCCTGCTGCATCGCGAAGGCCTGATCGCGCAGCCCCGGCTGACGCTGGAGCGCCTGGCGGGCGGCCAGTCCAACCCGACCTACCGGATCGCGTGCGGCGCGCGGCAGTACGTGCTGCGCACCAGGCCGCCCGGACAGCTGCTGTCCTCGGCGCATGCCATCGACCGTGAGTTCCGCGTCATGCAGGCGCTGCGCGACACCGACGTGCCGGTGCCGCGGGTCCATCTGTACAGCGAAGACATCTCTGTCCTGGGTAGCGCGTTCTATGTGATGGACTTCCTGCAGGGTCGCGTTATCTACGACCAGTCGCTGCCGGGTGTTGCGCGCGAACAGCGCGCCGCCCACTACCGCGAAATGAACCGCGTGATCGGCGCGCTGCACCGGGTGGACTACCGCGCCGCCGGCCTGCAGGATTACGGGCGCACCGGCGGCTACGTGGCGCGCCAGGTCGCACGCTGGTCCGGGCAGTGCCGCGATACCGGCATGGACGGCAACCCGGCACTGGCGGCACTGGCCGAATGGCTGCCGCACCACGTTCCCGATGCCGACCGGACTTGCCTCGTGCACGGCGACTACCGCATGGACAACCTGGTGTTCCACCCGACCGAGGCGCGCGTGCTGGGCGTGCTGGACTGGGAGCTGTCCACGCTGGGCGACCCGCTGGCGGACCTGGCCTACCACTGCATGAGCTGGCATATCCCGGCCGACCTGTGGCGCGGCATCGGCGGACTGGACCTGCAGGCGCTCGGCATTCCGGACGAGCCGGCATACCTGCGCTGGTATGGCGAGAGCAACGGCACGGACGCGCTCGAGCACTGGGACTTCTACCTGGCCTACAACTTCTTCCGGCTCGCGGCGATCATGCATGGCATCGGCCAGCGCGCCCGCCAGGGCAACGCCGCCGCGGCCGATGCCGTCGAGACGGGCAGGAAGGCCGTGCCGCTGGCCGAACTGGGCTGGCAGTTCGCATTGCGCTACGGTGCGGCGGGCCGGTAGCGGAACGAACATTGCATTGACGTACAGGCCCGGCTCAAAGTGAGGGGGCGGCAGTCACGACAGCGATCAGCAGACCAAGCACGATGCGATACCAGGCAAACACGCGCAGCGAATGTCGCGCTACCAGGCGGATCATCGCCTTGACAACAAACAGAGCCGAGATGAAGGCGGCAGTGAAGCCAGCGGCAATGGCCCAGAGATCCTCCATGCTGAGCAAGTGATAGTGCCGCATGGCGTCGTAGGAGGCGGCGCCCAGCATGGTGGGAATGGCCAGGAAAAAGGAGAACTCCGTCGCGGCTTGCCGCGACACGCCGGACAGCATTCCTCCGACGATGGTGGCTCCGGAGCGGGAGGTTCCGGGAATCATGGCCATGCACTGCGCCAGGCCGATACCGATGGCTTGCTTCCAGCCGAAATCCTCGATGGTTCGAATACGGGGGACCGCCCTGCGCCGCTCGACCCAGAGGATGATCAGGCCCCCGACGATCAATGCCGCCGCGATGACAGCGGGATCGAAAAGCCGGTGCTTGATGGGCCCGATGAACAGCGCGCCGATGACTGCTGCCGGCAGGAAGGCGACCAGTACCGCAGTGGCAAAGCGCAGCGCTTCCGGATCTCCCCGGGCGACTCCCTGGCACAGGTGCATGATCTTGGCGCGGAACAGCCAGCAGACGGCCAGGATTGCGCCCAGCTGGATCACCACGTGGAACACGCGTGTCTCATCGGACTCGAAGTCGATCCAGCCTCCGATCAGAACCAGGTGTCCTGTGCTTGATACCGGCAGGAACTCCGTCAGGCCCTCGATGATGCCGAGAAGGAATGCCTTGCCCAGGTGGATCCAGTCAATCATGTGGGCTGCTACCTCTTTGGTTGCCTTGGTATTTGGAGGGGGTGAAAGTTCCGGTACCCTTTTCAGGCAATCACGCAGTCGGTCAGACGATGGCCACGCGCCTCCAGGTAGCTCCGGAAGTTTGCGCCGGTTTCCTGGTGCTTGAGCGCAAACTCGACGGTTGCCTTCAGGTAGCCCAGCTTGCTGCCGCAGTCGTAGCGCGTGCCCTGGTAGCGATAGGCCAGCACCTGCTCCTGGCCCAGCAGCGACTGGATCGCGTCGGTCAGCTGGAACTCGCCGCCGGCGCCGGGCTTCAGTTCGCGCAGGTGCTCGAAGATGCGCGGCGTCAGGATGTAGCGGCCGACCACGCCGAGGTTGGATGGAGCCTCTTCCGGCGCGGGTTTCTCGACAATACCCGATACCTTGATCACGCCTTCGCCCCACTCGCGGCCATCGACCACGCCGTAGGAACGGCTCTGCTCCGGCGTGATTTCTTCCACGCCGAGCACCGAGCAGTTGTAGTGGTTGTAGGCGTCCACCATCTGCTTCATCACCGGCGGGTTGCCGTCGATCAGGTCATCGGCCAGCATGATCGCGAACGGCGTGTTGCCGACCAGCTTGGCCGCGCACAGCACCGCGTGGCCCAGGCCAAGCGCTTCGGACTGGCGCACGTAGAAGCACTCGACGTTGGCCGGCTTGATCGAGCGCACTACGTCCAGCAGCGCACGCTTGTTCTTGGCTTCGAGCTCGACTTCCAGTTCGAAGGCCTTGTCGAAATGGTCCTCGATGGCGCGCTTGGAGCGGCCAGTGACGAAGATCATCTCGGTGATGCCGGCGGCCATGGCTTCTTCCACGGCGTA
>NZ_AUFE01000161.1 GCF_000426345.1 Cupriavidus phytohabitans
AACAAGGAGAAGAGCCGCGACCCGGAGATGCACCAGGCTAAGAAAGGCAATGCTTGGCACTTTGGGATGAAAGCTCATATCGGCGTGGATGCGGCTTCTGGGCTGGTACACAGCGTGGTGGGCACAGCGGCCAACGAGTCCGACGTGTCGCAGGCGCATGCCTTGCTGCATGGCCACGAGGAGAATGCGTTTGACGACGCGGGCTACACCGGCGTGGAGAAGCGCGACGAGATGCAAGGCAAATCCGTGACGTGGCAAGTGGCCGTCAAGCGCGGCAAGATCAAGGCGATGCGTGACGGCGCGGTCAAGGACTTGCTGATCGCCGTCGAGCGGGCGAAGGCCCAGATTCGGGCGCGTGTCGAGCATCCGTTCCATGTCATCAAGAATCTGTTTGGTCATCGCATAGGTTCGCTCTGTATGTTTCGTGTCTGTGTCCCAGCAGGGCATCTCCGCTGCATGCTGTACTCAACAAGCTCACCAGTATTGCCACAAAGCCGTATTCGAACCCTTCATGACCGGCGTTTGACAAGAAACTAGCATCAATGACAACAGTCGTCATTCCTCACCGTCACGCATGCGTCGCACGGACTCCATGACCCCGACCTCGCCGGCGCGCGCGACGCGCGGACGCGGCAGACCGCGCCGCATCTCCGCGAGCTTCTTGAGGTTCACGGTGCAATGGATATGCACTGCGTCTGCTCCAGCCGGCAGCGTCACGCTCACCGACCGGGGCTTCTCCGGCATGTCCGGCGCGCCCTTGCGTGCGCGTTCGATAATCTTGGCTGGCAACATGGCTACCCCTCTTGACATGCCGCCATTATATCGCCATCGCTTCCCGCTTGAAGCGGCCTTTGCTGTCACGGGCCGGCCTGCCGCACTTGCGCTTGTGCGTCATGATTTCCCCTAGGTGGTGGATTTCCAGATGCAGGTCTAGCCGAGCGTGCGAAGCGGCCGCCGAATCGGCCGCCGCCTCGATGCTTGCGGCCCGAACGAAGATAAGACTATCGTCGTCGAGGCGGTAGATCAGTAGAAAGTCACCGCCGCATTTTCTGGCGGTCTGCGCTGACGTCAGTTCGGCACCGAACAGTCAGCCCAGACCTGTACGGCCATACAAAAACACCGCGAGCGATCATGTTGCGCGCGCGGTGGCCAGACGCTTGGCGGCGATCGGGTCGTTGCGCTCAGGCAGGCCGGCCAGTGCCAGGTAGGTGTCGATACGCGGCCAGACAGCATCCCAGGCGAACTCATTGATCAGCGGCAAGTTGAGGGCCTCGTAGATCGGCGCCCAGACCTCTTGCCCCCCTTCCCGGCGTCGTACTGACAGCGCGGGGTTGAACTGATACCAGCCTTGTTCGAAGCGCTTGAAAAGCATCCGGTTGTACGCGTAGTCGCGCCCCACCTCGTTCCTCGACAGCACGCCAGACAGATGCGTGCGCTTGTTGCGCTCCGGGCGCACCACATTGGCAGGCAGGTGCTGCCAGGCCGCTAGCAGCGCTTGCGTTTCGAAAGCGCCATAGGGCCGGCGCTGGTGGTGGGTGAAGCGCGACTTGAACATTGCCCACATCGTCTGGAACAGGAAATATTCGGACAGATGTCGGTCAATGCGCACCAGCCGCGCTCCGGTATTGACGTCAACACTCGCCGGCGCCAGCAATTCGTAGAGTGCTGCAAAGGGTCCGGCGGCGAAGCGGGGATCGCGAAAGGCTTCCAGCATGGCCCAGTGCAAAGCGTTGCGGCCGTAGTGGTCGATGTTCTCGCGATCCGCGCCACGTTCCAGCAAGGCCTCCACCAGTGCAACGTTGCCGGCGGCGGCCGCCGCCATAAGCGGCGTCTGATTCATCGGCAGACGGTGCTCAATGCCGTGCCGTTCGCATTGCCGCAGGATTTCCTTGAAATTACCGGCGAAATACGCGGCAAGGCTTTTGCGAGCCAGGCCGCTTCGTTGTTTCGAGAAATGCTGGGCGACGGCGAAGGCGGCCTCGTGCACCAGCCGTGCGGCGAGTACCGGCTCGTCATGGCTCGCGGCAATTTCATAGAGTTGCTGTTTGGGCTTGGCGCCCGGCACCTGCTCTCGGAATACCTTGAGCAGCAACTCCTGCAGCCTGGTCTGGTCGAATACCGGCCATGGAGGTGGCACTTCCTTCAGGATGCTGCGGCGGATGGCGTCGGCCTGCTCCTGCTTGCCCTGCAGCTCGAGCTTTATCGCTTCCTTCTGCCAGTCCTCGAGCGTGGCTTGCCGCGTCTCGACCTTAGCCTGCCCTCCTTGCGCCGGTTCGAGCAATGCGAATAGTGGATGCGCGGTATCGGATTCAATTAGGTACAGATTCTTGACGGCGCGCGTCAGCGCCACGTAGAGCGCATTGACAAAGAACTTGTAGACCTCCAGCGACTTGTCGCTCTTGTCCCTGGCGCGGCGGTAGGTGAGCGTGTCCGCAGCGAGGTCTTGTCTGTCGACGCCTTCGGCGATATCGGCAAACTCACTGCGATGATCAGAGACGAAGCGGTAAAGCACAATGTTGTCGTATTCCAGCCCCTTCGCTTCATGGATGGAAAACAGCAGGGGCGTGGAAAAATGCCTTCTCGCTTCGGCCTTGTCCTCGTCGCGCAACACAAGTACGGCACACTGCGTCGACTGACGGATGCGCTGGTCAAGCTCTCGCTTGACGTTATCCTTGTCCGGTAGCAATGAGACCTGGCCTGCTTCACCGCCTACCGCGTCGACAAGGAAGTTGCTCTCGCGGTCGATCGAGCCGAAGCGGCGGTGTTTGACCTTGAGCAGTCTGTTAGCAACGCGCGTCGCCTCGCTGCCGTTGCGAAAGTTCGCAGTGAGCACACGCAACGTCTGCTGCTCGGCGAGCTGTGGATCATGCCAGAACAGGCCTTTGACCTGACTCCAGCTGAAGAAATTCGGGTGCACTATTTGGTTGGAGTCGCCGCACAGGAGGAACTGGCCGGGTTTCCTAAGCGTTTTGAGCACCAGCGCCAGCTGCACCATGGTCAAGTCCTGGACCTCGTCGATCACGATGAAATCGTAGCTCGCGCTCGCCAGCGGCTGCCACGCGTGGGCCACCAGGTTGAGGTCATACAGGCCATTGTCCGAAAGCCACGCACGATACTTCTCGAACAGGTCGTAGAGGCGACCGCGCACATCCGCGGCGAAAATGGACTGACGCACCCCAAGGGCCATGTAGGCATCGCGTTCAAGTACGCCTTGCGCCGCGGCAGCGATAACACCGCGGATCTCCTCGAAGGCCTGATGTCCATCAATATCGCGGAAACTGTGGCGCTGGCGCTCAAACCACTGGGCAAAGTCGGGCCATCCCGCCTCGCGGCCCTCCGGCATGCGGATCGATTCGATGAACTCGCGGTAGGAGAGGAAAACCGCCTCCTGGTTGGAATGCTCAAAACCATTGGCGTAGTAGAGATCGCGCGCATTGCGCGCCAGATAAGGGGAGTGGGTGACGTACAGCGTCGCGCCCTCCGCTTGCTTGAGCTTTTCCAGGGTCAGCGCGGTCTTGCCACTGCCGGCGGACCCGACCACGACGAGCGGGGCTGCCTGACGGTAGACAGCTTCCTGCGTATCATCGAAGGAGATCGGCTTGTCCAGTAAGTGGATGTCGGTGCGTGTGGGATGCAGGTACCGCACAGGCTCGGCCGCACGCGCCGCTTCGGCTGCATCGATCTCGGGAATCTTGTTCTCGTTAATCTCCGTGCCGCGCAGGAAACGACTGTTCCGGTAATCATGATTCTCGATCACCTCAAGCATCAGCGCGCAGGTCTGGCCGTCGTGGCGCACCAGCGAGAACAGCAGCCGGTTGGCGTCATCCAGCCGGGCCCGGTAGAACTTGCCGTGCGTGAGGCTGGACAGCTTCTTGACTTGCGCGGCTCGGAAGTCGTCGCGGGAAATCGCTTCGGTGACTTTGCGGTAAGCGCCTTTGACGCGGGAGACGTCAAGACCGACGTATTCGAGAATCTTCATAGCCGAGCGGAGGCGGGGCAGCCTCGAGCGTTCATCAAAGCGGCTATTGTAGTTCGGTCTGGTTGGACCCTCGCTTCATCACCCTCGCGAGCCGCGCTCCGCGGGGCCTCTTCAGGGCTTCTGCGGTTGCGCGGCCATCAATTCGAAGAAGGGAGGGCGCAAGAGCAAGTCTGGTGGGCCGGGTGGGATTCGAACCCACGGTGGGAGATCTCCGGCGGATTATGAGTCCGCTGCCTGCAACCAACACGGCGTCCGGCCCTGTAGCGACGCGCGAGATTTTACCCTGAAGTTCGCACAGTCGCCATTGCCGCTTCTCGATTTGTAGTGATCGATCGGGTCCTCCATCTAGTCTCCTGCCACGCGTGGCCGCGGGCCCAACCGCAGATTTCGGCCAGAGGAACGATTTCCACTTTCGCATCGACCAACTACGGCCGAACTCAGAGGCTAAGTCCGAGGCCGTCACCGAGGTTGGCTGCCAGCGCCGACAAGTTCTGGCAGAACTTGCGTTTTTCCTCTGGCACCCCTGGTTGGGCGGCAATCTATCCCTTGAACAAGCGGAACGACTCTGTGGAGATCGCTGTCAGGCGCTCCATGACGCCCGTTTTGGTAAAGACGATCGAGCTTACCCGAGCGCCACGCAGGAGCTGGGTGATTCCATATGACATGGCTGCCCCGCTGTCATCCGCAATCGTGGACGCCAGCGTCGCTTCCGGGGTTCTGTCGCAGTAACGGTACGGAAGTAGAATTTGCGGTCGTGAAACTTGAAGGCCAGAAAATGATTCAACCAGCGAAGACACCGCGAACGACTCTGCCAGTGGGGATTGCCAAGGTGCTCAAGCGCCTGCACTATCCGCTGGACGTGATCCTGCTGTGCGTGCGCTGGTACGTGGCGTACTCATTGAGCCTGCGCGATCTGGAGGAAATGATGGCCGAACGCGGCATCGCGGTGGGCCATTCCACCGTGCATCGCTGGGTGATCAAACTGCTGCCGCTGTTCGAGAAGGCGTTTCGCCGGCATCAGCGA
>NZ_AUFE01000162.1 GCF_000426345.1 Cupriavidus phytohabitans
AGGCCATATCCGCATGGGCCCGCCTCGTAGACGATGCGGATCCGGCGCGCTTTAGACTGCAGGCGCTTGCACAGGCGATCGATATCGGCCTTCGAGGTACCGATCCTGCCAAGCAGTTCGACCTCGCCCGCGCCGAGTGCGTAAGCGACCGTGATCGAGTCCTTATGGACGTCCAAGCCGACATACAGCGTGCTATCGTGTTCCATGCTGGCCTCCGCGCTGGAAATCGCCTGGGTGTGGCACTGTCCACACCGTGCGGCTCTGGCAGTCATGCTAACCCGCGTTTGATTCCTCGCGGCAGGCCAGCCTTTTGCCCCACCCTAGGGGAGTCATACTGACTAATTCCGGTTCCCTCCTACACAAAAATGCGGACAGGTCCCCAAAAACTATGTTGTAGCCGGACTTAGTAAGCAAAAAAAGCCCACTTTCCGCGGGCTCTCTTCGCCATCTGTGTCACCGATTTTTCACTAACGTGGCACAGGGTTCGCCATGTCGTCCCGACAGCAGCCGCACGGAGCTTCCATTCCTCAAACCACTATCTTCTAAGGTGCACGTCAGTCGCGGCAATTCCGATATTTCAGTCTCACAATAAGGCTCGTAGTCGCACGAATTCCGGTTTCCTACAGTTAATACATGTCGAGTGTCACAATTCCCGAAAACTCCCACTATGATTCAAAAGCGTTTTTTCAGTAATTTAGACATGGGGTCGCACGCCTTTTGCCGCGATTACTGAAATAACTCGGCGTACGTGCCAAGAAAAGTGAAAAATCTCGACAGGGCTTGGGCGTCGAAAATATCCTTTAAAAATCAAATAGTTGTGAGGTGGCCTGCTGCCGGCCTTCTACTCTTTGCCCTCCAATTAGAGCGGCTCCGGACCCGTGGCAAAATCGAACGCGCCGGGCACTGTTTGGTTGATGTATGTGCATACAGGATTCGCAATCTGTAGTGGCTCGCGCCCGATGGAAGTGTGCTCGGCTGATGTGCGAGCCTTCTATTTCTGGCTGAGTGCCGTGAACGCTACATTTATTTCCTGGCCCCGCGCAGCGACCTTGCTCGGAGCCCGCGATGAATCTGATTCGGCGACGGTGCGCAGCATGCGGCACCCTATTTCTCCCCCGACCACAAATTCCTGGTCAGCGCTTTTGCTCTGCTGCCGATTGCCAGCGCCAACGCCGACGCCGGTGGCAACAGCAGCACTTGCGCACTGACGACGACTATCGCGATAACCAGGCGCGCGCCACCTCAGCATGGAGCCAACGTCACAGGGGTTATTGGCGGCAGTATCGCGAAACCCACCCGGCTTATACGGCGCGCAACCGAAATCTGCAGCGTGAAAGGAATCAGAGGCGGCGGACGATTGCAAAGATGGACGCGTCAGCTCCGAAAACGCCTCTGCCTACAGGCACTTACGTGCTTCAGCGCGCGTCCGAAGACGGGATTGCAAAGATGGACGTCTGGACGGTGCGAATCGTAATGCTGCCGCCGCCGCGCGCACCTTCAAGAGCTGATTGCAAAGAGATGATGTGAGGCACAGCCTGCATCCACCTGCTACCGTGATTTCGTGCGCTGCCCCGGAGCGCAGAACGGCGCTCCCTAACGTGGGAGAGCAGCTTCTCACATTGGCCGGTGACCACTATGGCAATCGATCAGAACACCTGCGCTACGCCGATCGCGTCTTCCACGCTTCGGGCCGTCGAGTATGTGCGCATGTCGACTGAGCATCAGCAGTACTCGACCCAGAACCAACGCGACAAGATCCGCGAGTACGCTACATCACGGGGAATTGAAGTTGTCCGGACCTATGCCGACGAGGGCAAGAGTGGGTTACGAATCGACGGGCGGGAGGCATTGCAAAGCCTCATTCGCGATGTGACCGGCGATCACGCGGATTTCCAGGCGATTCTGGTCTACGACGTTAGCCGCTGGGGACGCTTCCAGGATGCCGACGAGAGCGCGTACTACGAGTACATCTGCCGGCGTGCAGGCATCCAGGTCATCTACTGTGCCGAACAGTTCGACAACGATGGCTCCCCTGTCTCGACGATCGTTAAGGGCGTCAAGCGTGCCATGGCCGGCGAATACAGCCGCGAGCTCTCCGCGAAGGTCTTTGCTGGCCAGTGCCGGCTGATCGAACTGGGGTTCCGGCAAGGCGGCCTCGCCGGCTATGGATTGCGCCGCGTGCTGGTCGATGAGCATGGTCTCATGAAGGCCGAACTCTACCGCGGCCAGCGCAAGAGCCTACAGACCGACCGTGTTGTCCTGATGCCCGGCCCGGAGAGCGAGGTGCGTATCGTCAATCTGATCTACAACTGGTTCATCGACGAGTCCCTGAACGAGTTCGAAATTGCCGCGCGACTGAACAGCATGAATGTGCGCACGGACTTGGACCGGGACTGGACTCGCGCAACTGTCAGGGAGGTGCTCACCAACGAGAAGTACATCGGCAACAATGTCTACAACCGTGTGTCCTACAAGCTCAAGCGTGCCCGCATTGTGAATGCCCCCGAGATATGGGTTCGCAAGAATGGGGCTTTCGAGCCGATCGTGGCACCGGACGTCTTCTATACCGCTCAAGGCGTCATTCGTGCCCGTGCGCGCCGCTATAGCAGCGAAGAGCTGATCGAGCGGTTGCGAAACCTGTATCGGAATCGAGGATTTCTGTCCGGCCTCATTATCGACGAGACCGAGGGTATGCCATCTTCCGCTGTGTACATGTATCGGTTTGGCAGCTTGATACGTGCCTACCAGGCTGTAGGCTTTACGCCGGATCGGGACTACCGGTATCTGGAGATCAACCGATTCCTGCGGCAACTTCATCCGAAGATCGTCACACAAGCGGAGCAAGCCATTGCCGACCTTGGTGGCACAGTCCTCCGAGACCCGGCGACGGATATCCTGGACGTCAACCAAGAGTTCACCGTATCGATTGTTCTGTCGCGCTGCCAGCCGAGAGGTAACGGCGGGTACCACTGGAAGGTCCGATTCGATACTAGCCTCCTGCCGGACATCACGGTCGCCATCCGGCTGAACAAAGCAAACGACGCACCTTTGGACTACTACCTGCTCCCGCGCCTCGACTTTGCCCGCCCCGGCATCCGCCTCGCTGAGCGCAATGCCATTGAGTACGAGAGTTATCGCTTCGATACGCTGGACTACCTGTATCACATGGCCGAGCGCGCAAGATTGAGAAGGACAGCATGAACACACGGACCCAACCCGGGGAGATCCGGATGATTCCGATCGACCGTATCGACGTGATCAATCCACGTGAGCGGAACGGAAAGGTTTTTGACGAGATCGTCGGAAATATCAAGGCCATCGGCCTCAAGAAGCCAATCACCGTCACGCCGAGGGCCAGCGCGGACGGTGGTGAGAAGTTTCTTCTCGTCTGCGGCGAAGGGAGGCTCAAGGCGTTTCGGTCGCTGGGCGAAACGACGATTCCGGCAATGGTGGTCCACGTCAGCGACGAAGATGCCTTCATCATGAGCCTCGCCGAGAACATCGCGCGACGCCAATGTCGTCCGCTGGAGCTACTAGCCGGCATTCGTCAGTTGCGCGATAGCGGGTACACGCCAAAGCAAATCGCAGAGAAGACCGGCTTGACCACTGCGTATGTACAGGGCGTCCTAACGTTGCTCCAGCATGGAGAGGAGCGTTTGCTGATCGCTGTTGAGAAGGGCACGATTCCACTAACAGCTGCTCTCGCGATTGTAGGGGCTGGCGACGATGACAAGGCGATCCAGGCTGCGCTGCAGGAAGCATATGAGTCGGGAAAATTGCGCGGCAAGCAACTGATCAACGCGAGACGGATCATCGAGCGGCGACAGACTTTGGGGAGATCTGCATCTCGCTATATGACCGGCAGGCAAGCCGACGTGACCACTTCAAGCCTGGTGCGCACCTATGAGGGAGAGGTAGAGCGCCAGAAGGCAATGGTCCGCAAGGCGGAGTTCACGCAACAACGGTTGCTGTTCGTCATTGGAGCTATGCGGCAACTATTTGCCGACGAGAATTTCGTGAACCTTCTTCGGGCCGAATCCTTAGCGACGCTTCCGAAATATCTTGCTGAGCGCGTGTGGCCAGTAGGGAATTCGCCATGACAAGCGTTACTCTGGGCTTTGTGCCTGAGCCCCTTGCTGTCCCACTGACGTGCATTCTCCCGTCCCGCAGGACTCCCGCGAGCATCACGAGCACTCGCAAGTTCAAGCAGATTCGTTCCTCTATCGAAGAAGTGGGCTTGATCGAGCCACTTTCCGTGACGGCGGTCGACCAGCAGTCGGGAAACCATACCTTGCTGGATGGGCATATCCGCCTGTTGGCGCTACACGACCTAGGGCATGAAGAGGCTGCCTGCCTGGTTGCCACTGACGACGAGGCATACACGTACAACAACCGCATCAACCGTCTATCGACCATCCAGGAACACGTCATGATCCGGCGTGCCATTGAGCGGGGCCTCTCGCCGGAACGTCTCGCGAAGGCACTTTCCGTCGACATCACCCAGATCATGAAGAAGATGAACCTGCTGGAAGGCATTTGCCCAGAGGCTGTCGACCTGCTGCGAGATAGGCAGTTCTCTCGTAAGCGACCGAGAAACAGCGTCCTAGTTTTATAGGGTGAGTCTTGGCAGGCTTGCGTCCGCAAACACTTTGCGGACGCAAACCATGATCACTGACGATGTTGATGTTGACTGCTTTCCACTGCGAGTAGTGCGTGTCCGGCGCAATGGGAAACGCGATTACGATCCGGTTGCCAAGCGGCGTTTGATTGAGCTGTGTGTTCGGCCTGGCGCATCAGTGGCAGGCATGGCGCTCAAGGCTCAAGTCAATGCCAATCAACTGCGCAAATGGATTCGGCTGGATCGCGAATCGAAGGCGGTAGAACACGGTTCGCTG
>NZ_AUFE01000163.1 GCF_000426345.1 Cupriavidus phytohabitans
CAATACGTCAGCATTCGCTATACCGAGAGGCTTTCTGAAGCCGGCATTGAACCGTCGGTCGGCAGCCGCGGTGACTCCTACGACAACGCACTGGCTGAGACCATCAATGGCCTGTACAAGGCCGAACTGATCCACAAGCGCGGCCCCTGGAAATCCCGTGAGGCCGTAGAGCTTGCAACCCTGGAATGGGTGGCCTGGTTCAACAACGACCGCCTGATGGAACACCTCGGCTATATCCCGCCGGCTGAAGCTGAGGCAAACTACTACCGGCAACTCAGCTACACCGCTGCCGCGCCGGCATCAACTTAAACCAAACAGCCTCCTCGATACCCGGGGCGATTCATTGTGGCCCCCGTGAAGTTAGAAGGGATTGTCCGGCTCGTCGGCGGGATCGTCATCGGGATCGAGGTCTAGCGGTGGGCGATAGCGGCGAGCCTGCTCGCCGTAGACGGTGTTGAACCACAGCCAGATGTCGTCGAGGATGAGCTGGATGAAGAAGGCGGCCTCGTCGGAGAGCACGGGGTCGGCCAGTCCGGCATTGCGCGTGAAGATGTCCATGATGGCCTCGCGGGTTGGCGTTGAAATCAGGTCGTGTTGCATGGCGGGGCTCACCGCACTTCCCCGATGGCCCGCTGCAGCAGCTCATCGGGGATATGGTTCAGTCCCTTGGGCACGGCCAGCCGCATGGCGTTGCGCAGGATGCGCCCGGCCTGGCGGGGTACGCCACGCGAAGCCTCGCGCAGTTGTTCGATGCCGGAGTCCGAGAGCAGCGTGTGGTTGCAGCCGGCGGCGGCAAGCGCGTGGCCGATGAGCTGGGCGAAGCGCTCGCGTTCGATGACCGGGGTGAAGTGCACGCGCACCTGGATGCGTCCGTAGAGGGCGGCGTACGGTGCGCGTTCGAGCACGTCGGCCAGCGACGGATGACCGGCCAGCCAGATGGTGATCAGATCGCGGGCATCCATGGCGAAGTTCAGGAAAGCGGGCAGATCGCGGAAGAATGCGGGTGGCAGGTTCTGGCTCTCGTCGATGACCCAAACCGGCAGCACCTGCCGGTTCTGGGCCAGTTCGGTGATGCGCCGCTTGATGTCGCGCCACAGGTCGGCGCGCCGGTAGGTGGGCTCAAGGCCGAGTTCGCGGGCCAGCGCCCGGTACAGATCGATGCGGCCGAAGTCGGACTCGGCCGTATAGATGACCTGGTAGCGGTGCGGGTTGAGCGAGCGCGTGATGTGTCGCAGCGCGGCGGTCTTGCCCACGCCGGGCTCGCCGGTGAGCAGGCCCACACCGGGGCTGGAGAGCAGCCACTGGAAGCGCTCATTCAGATGGGCGATCGCGCCGTCGTCCCACAGGCTGGTGGAGTCCTTGTCCAGTGGTGCGCAGCGCAGGCCGAAGTGCTGGCGGTACATGATTCAATGCTCCATGTGCGGATAATGTTGACGGTGGGCGAGCTCGATCAGGTTCGGGCCGGCTACGGCGGGTTCGGCGGTGGCCGGCTCGGCCTCGGGACGCTGGCGCCGGCGCGTGCTGTTGGCCACGGTATCGAGCTCGGTGGCCGCGCCCAGTTGCTGCCCGGCTTCGTTCTCGACGTGCATGACCACGCCGGTATGCGGATCGACGAGAAGCCGCACGTGCCGGCCGGCGAGTTCGTATGGCACCTCGAAGCGTTTGCCCTGGTAGGACACCGTGCCGTCGCGGCGGACCAGGCGTGTGATGCGATACCAGAACAGGTCGAGCTGCGCGGCCAGCGGCCCGAGCAGGCGGATGCGCGGCAGGTCCTGCTGGTAACGTGCCAGCGGCGTGAGCCCGCCCAGCGAGGCATGCTTGCTGCGGTGAAAGATCTGTTCGATCCATGCCCACAGCCGGGCGTTCAGATCGCCCAACTCGCGGATGCGGCTGGTGTCGAGTTCGGCCAGGAACTGGTCGCGCAGCGTCCGGTCCCATCGTTCGATCTTGCCCTTGGCGGCGGGTTGGTACGGCCTGCAGTAGATGAGGCGGATGGACAGGCGCGCGCAGATGCCCTGTAGGGTTGCGCAGCGATAGGCCGAGCCGTTGTCCACGACGAGCCGCCCGGGGATGCCGCGCCGCAACAGTGCCTGCTTGAGCACGCTCTCGATATCGAGCGCCGTCTCGGACAGGCAGAACGCGCTGTGAGCGACGAGCCGAGAGGCGTCATCCATGAGCGAGACCAGATAGGTCTTCCTGCGTTTGCCGTCGATCAACAGAGTTGGCCCGTGCATGACGTCGCCGTACCAGAGAGAGCCGGCGTGTTCGGCCTCAAAGCAGCGCTTCTCGTCGGACACGACGGCCGGGCCGGCGATGCGTGAGAGTCCGTGTGCCCTGAGCAGGCGGTGCACGGCACTGCGCGAGAGCGTGTCGCGCGCCACCAGGCCGGCGCTCTCCAGCAGCAGCCGGATCTGGCGGATCGAGCGGCGCGGGTTCTCGCGTTTGGCCGCCAGCACCGCAGCCTGCACGGCCTGGGGCAGCTTCGATGCGCCGCGGTCCGCGCGGACCTTGCTGGCCAGCCCGGCAATACCCTCGCGGCGCCAGGTGTCGTACCAGGCGTGCAGCGTCTTCTCGCTGATGTGGCGGCGTCTGGAGCCGGGAATCGCGTACTCCTGCTGGGCAATCTGGCGGATCAGGCGAGTCAGTTCACCGCGTGCGAGTTCGCCGTGGCTGGTGAGCGGGCCGAGCACGCCCAGACGGAACAGCGCCATCTCGTCGATGTCATTCATATCGTTGAATCCTTCATCAAAGTGAGGAAACGACATGAAACCGCTATTGCCGCGGCAGCGGCAGTGAGCAAAGTCTGTGGAGCGTGCGCCAGGCGTGCGAGCAGCGCGTTGCGCGCCGCGCGAGGATCAAGCGATCATGGGACAGTCAGGCCGTCGTGATCGATCCAGGCCATCGCCTGACACAAACGCATTTGCCCGAAGCAGGTCAGCCAGAACTCAGTGGAATCAGCGCAGCGACCGAGTTCGGCAAAGCGACTGCGCAAATGGAAGATGAAGGTCTGGCTGGTATTGAGCCATCGCCACCAGCGGCGCACCGTGTGATAGCCCAGCGCGAAGACGGCCGCCGTACGGCGCAGCGACGCACCGGCGATCAGCAGTAAAAGCACCTGCTGCTGCAGCGCCCAGCCGTACCAACGGCGCGGGCAGATGGCCAGCGGCAGGCGCGAACAGGTTCGACGACAGGATGGACACCGAAAACGCGGTATCGGCACGGGATTGAGCTCGGCGTCGCCGCTGCGGTCAGCCTTGCGGTGATAGCAGCCGTGGCCCCACAGGCAGCCACCGCCGCAATGTGCGCAAGCGTCGGGCCGGTACGACTGCGGCGTGCAACGGATAGCGAGAAGATGTTGTTCGAGTGTGAGAAACGCAAATACAATGCGATGCATAGGCCAGTCTGTTCTGGTTGTCGTGTGGCGCCTGGAAAACATCACACGATATCAGAGCAGTACTGGCCTTCCTTATGTCCGTTGCGTCTCGCGCTGATTGCGGAGATGTTCAGAAAATCGCCCCAGCCGTTCGCGGGATAAACGGCCCGCCCCAAACCTCAGATTGCGCGGGACGTAACACCTATGGAAGGCGAAAACAGAGCGAACCTCACTCGTATCGTTCTTTGCCGGCGTGGGGAAAAGCCTCGGAGTCGATGTAGTAGCGAAAGGGGTGGAGAATCAAATGCAAGCCGATATTCCTGAGGGGACTTGGTTGTAACTTTTGACGGGCATGGCTATTCGGAGGGGCAGTATCTCCACCCGACGCAGCGTTGCTTCTGGGCGCCGATTGGGAGAGCTGCTGCGGAGGACAGGTTATCCATGATCGCCTTTTCTCAGCGACTGCATCAGCTAGAGGCGTTGTATCGTATGCCCCGTAGTGCTTTGTTTTATCGCTCGAGCGCAAGGCTGCGTTAGTGCCAACAATCGGTTTCTTTAGGTCCTGGGTCTTACTAGCAGCAGTCGGGTGTGTGATACGACGTCGCTTGGCCGTCAGACCGTAGCAGCGATAAAGTTGTCCATCTTGTCCGTGGCGCGTATATGCCGGGCTGTTAATCCAGTGCCACGAGTCACCGGACCATATGATGCGAGATTCCTTCTCAAACAACTGGCCGCCTGATGCACATCTGTTGTCTCGGTGTGCTCGCCACTAGAGGAAATGCATGACCTTGGCTGGGATCCGTAGGCTCGGTTGCCTCGCAAATTTCCGTAATATTGATAATATTTTCATCTTGTAGTGGATGGAATATAAGGAAATCCTTACTTAAAATTCGATAAGTTCTGATGTCTGTGGCTGCAGGTAGCGAATATTATGCTCATTGAGATCGCACAATTCACTCCAAGTCGCTTTTTTCACCCACCAACGCTTCGCTTGGTGCGGCTGGAGTTCACGTCGGGCGTTTTTCCTGTCCGCGATTCTCGCCTTGGCCGGCGGAGATGCTCTCATATTGATCGGCTTGATGTGTCTCTATTGAGGCAGGCAGTTCGAAAATGAATAGTCCGACGGGTAGCTACCCGCGTTATACAGAAATCATGGCAAAGCGCGGCGCGGCTAAGTGTTCTGAGTAAACCAATTTCACGAATGAGAGTCAAATGCCAGTCATAAGAAGAACGAGCTGGCATCGCCGATGAAGTGCACCATCGAATTGAACGACGTGGAGAAAAGAACTTTGCAAGAGCTTGCGCTGCGGCATCCGTATGAAGATTTCCGAGCCAGAGGGCAAGGCATGGTGTTACTCGACGCAGGTCAACGCGTGCACGAGATCGCGACGCAGTTGGATGTGAGCAAGAAGACCGTGTACAACTGGATGAACGCCTGGCGCGAGAAAGGGCTGTGCGGCCTGCTCAACGGTCATAAGGGAGG
>NZ_AUFE01000164.1 GCF_000426345.1 Cupriavidus phytohabitans
AGATGCAGCGGCTCGCCGGTACGCGAGGCGGGCAGCACGACGTTCAGATTCTGCGCGCGGCGGCTCAATGTCGTGTAGTTCGGCACTGGCAACGTTGGGAAGGCCAGGGTGCGCAAGCTCTGCGCGAAGCCTTGCAGCGCGCGCAGCGGCAGGTGGAACACCTGCTTGAGACCGAGCAGACCCTGGATCAGCGCATCCGTATAGACGAGTGGGTGGCCACGCTTGGGCGACTGGGCTTTAGCCGGTGGCACGAGCAAGCTCTCTTCGACCCACATCGTCACGTCTCCTCGGGCTATCAGCCCCTTGTTGTACTGCGCCCAGTTCTTGACGCGGTAGATCCCCTTGGGGTCGGCTTGCTGTCGGTTGTCCTTGCGCATCGTCCCGGAAAAAGTTCGAGACACTACGCCGCTTCGTCAGAAGTTAACAGAGCCAGCGTTCCAGCCGTTGCGCGTAAACGTCAGCCCAACCGACCCCGGATTTATGCAACAACGCCCAGTAAAGCTAACATATTGTATGTCATGTTCCACCTTCTCGGATTGTGCGGAATTTCTGTATCTTGTATTGCATAAGCCGCTTTCTCGATTCTACTTGGATGTTGAGCGCAGAACTCAAACCTCCTGGTACAACGAATAAGCTGGCATCGACAGCAGCGGCATAGTTTGACAAGCGTCAATGCGCGCTTATTTATCGAGTTTCCTCGTGCGAGACGGGCCAAATCGATGCCTGCGAGACCCCCGGAAATTGCGCGTCACGAAATGAACAAAGTGATGGCGCGATTGTCGGCTTGAATTCCAATTTCACCGCATTGCGAAAAATATCATACACCACTTGCAGAGTGGCAATCACAATTTGCCCATCTACCGTAAGTGGCATAGATTTCGCTATATGCATACTACATGCATAATTTCATGACGTGTCTCACCACGGTAGAATGACATCTCATACTAAATTCAGAGATATATAGAATGACAGGGCGGCATCATTGCGTTAGGAATTACCGGCAAATGCTACAAAAAAACGTATCGCGAAAGGAGCGAAGATATATGACGTACAAGCAGCGCGTGTTGCATTTTTTTCGGAGCCTAGCTCAGGCGGCGCTGATATCTATCATGCTGGCCTCTTGCGGTGGTGACGGTGACGATCCCCCGGCCTCGCCCGAGCCGCAGACGATGACCACCACCACCGCCGCCTCGGTTCCGGTCGAGAAGAGCTGCTCGAACTGCGGGGCGCTGGACGCACACACCTATTCTGGTAGCGGCATAGGTGTTTGGGAAAGCGTTAATAGCACATCCTCGGCTGTGGAGGTTCCCATCAGCATCTCAGGGCTGAACGGGCAGGAGGTAACGCTCGTTTTCACTAATCAAACCGGAACCCCACAAGTTATGCCGACAATTGCAGTGGCAGCGCGGAACTATTCCTTCGTGGCCGAGCAACTACGATTGGATGACAGCACGGAAGCGCTTAAGCGCCGAATATCGAATTTTAATCGAGATGGATGGAGAGTGCACGCCAAAGAGCAAAGTTATGCTCCACGCTATTCTTTGTCGCCTAGTAGACTGGATAACGGTAGTGTGAAAATCTGGTATCTAGCGGACGATACGACTCGCTCCACAACCTTGGTTCGTAAACTCATGACAGCTGACGGCACCATTGTCAATTTCTGGGTAGAGACAACTGAACTCGATCCAACAAAGGTGAGTCAAGCGGTTCTCGACACACTAGCAGGCGATTTCGTCTCTCCTGGCAAGATCTACGATATGCTGAATTCAATTGGGGGACCCGTCTGGGGACCCCACAGCTATAGCGATCTGATTAGTGGCCATGATCAGCCAATTGACATCGTAATCGCCAAGTTCACTAAGGGTTCCGAGATGGCCGGATACTTCTATGCGCGCAACGCAATCAAGCGTGAGAGCGAGCCATACTCAAATGAATCGGTGTCGCTCTACCTGAACTCTGAGGAAATGTACCAAAGTGGTACCTACGGCTTGAATTACATGCGGTCTGCAATGGCGCATGAAGCCATGCACATGCAGAACTTCTACCGCCGAGGCATTTCCAAGGGCCCGGAGTACCAGTTCGAAATATGGCTGGAAGAAGCCACAGCTATGATGTTTGAGGACTTTGTGAGCCAGACCATCGAGAAGAACTTCAATACGATTAGGGACGTCCGCTTCACCAACTACGTAAGATTTGGTGGCCGAATTCACAATTGCAGTCTGTTTGATTGGGACAAAGCCAGTACATGCAACGGATATTCAATCTGGGGAACGCTCGGTGGATTTCTCAACCGTCAGCTCGGACTGAGCTTTTACAAGCATCTTCTTACCAACGTTAGCAGCACTGATTCGATGGCGGTTCTCGAATCTTCAGTTCGGGACAGGGCAGCAAACTCCAGCTTCCAACAGGAATTGCGCCACTTTGCCGCGACATCAGGTGCACTAATGAAGGAACCCGCCCCAGTCGGCTTTGGCTTTCCTTTGCGGGAGGAAGGTGGATTCGTGTTGCCTGAAATTAACGCGGGCGCCTTTCTAAATGATCGTAGTCAGTTATCAATGGTGCCCGCGGAGCTCCACCCCTATGCCAACGTGCCAGTAGTCCGGGAGCATGTGAAAGGTATGTATAGCGAAACGGTGAAGATTCCGCCCCACTCCTCACTGTCCGTCGTGATTCAATGATGCGAAGAGAGTGCCGTCAACCACATCTTCTGTGGACCTATGACTCACATGATTGCTTTGCTAGCTGCCCTTAGCGTTGCTGCATGCGCTGTGGGACCAACCGAGGGACAGCATCTGACGTTGGTCGGTGAGATCTACATCAAGGGCAATGAGCCCTTCCCAAAGGTCATACTTGAGACAGCGACCCATGAAAACTGGGAACTGGAAGGTGTGCCACTGACTGAGGCGCGATTGGTAAGCCGTCGCCACGTAACGGTACGTGGCGTCGTAATAAGATCGCCGTCCCGGGGGGTGTGGTTACCTTCGTTACGAGTAGAGAGCCCTCCACAAGTGGCTGGGCCATAATGATCTTTATCCCACTTTTGCTTTAGTGTATCGTGATCTGTCGCGGTAAGCAACAAGAACATCCGATGCCGGTTAGTAGAGGCGTGGCAACAGTTTTCATCGTCAAATTACAGCCCATTGGTGCCATTACTTGATGCCGCCCTACTTGTTTGATTATGTTTATGATTGATTCAATATAAAAATATTTACCCGCTCATTATCGGCAGCATTGGAATGGCTTCGCGCGATCTTGAACCTATCTTTGGAGTATGTTTATCTTGGTCCCAATTACCACCGCCTCGAATTTCGATCTCCCCGATGACATCGCGAAGCTCTTGGTTGATCCAAAGACTTATTCAAACCCTGAGCTATTGCACTCCGTCTATACGTGGGCTCGTGCCAACAATCCGTTCGGTCGTGCCGTTATTGAGGGCTTCGACCCATTCTGGGTTACAACGAAGTATGCCGATGTCAGCGCCATTTCACGTGACAGTAGCCTATTTCGCAACGGTGACTATTCTGTTGTTTGCCGACCAAAGGCCGCAATTGACTATATAATTTCGGTCACTGGGTCTCCGCATATTGTCAAGGCGCTAGTTCAGTTCGACGGTGATAAGCACAAGAAAATGCGCGCGCTGGCGCAGTCATGGTTCATGCCTGACAGCCTGCTCAACCTGGATGAGCGTATCCGACGACTGGCCCGTTGCTGTGTTGACAAACTTGCGCATTACGAAGGGGAGGTCATCGATTTTTCTAGAAATATTGCGCTATATTATCCTTTGCATGTGATAATGGATATTTTAGGAATTCCCTCTGAAGATGAGGCCAAAATGTTGGTCCTGACGCAAGAATTGTTTGGTGGGGAAGATCCAGAACTCAACCGAGGGAAGGCGGAGGTCGCTTCCGGTAAAGATGTTTTGGCAAAGAACCTACTAGCAGTAGTAGAAGACTTTCGGCATTATTTCGATAAGCTGACATCGGACAAAAGGACGAGTCCACGTAACGATATCGCAACATTGCTTTCCAACGCGGTCGTAAATGGCGAACCGATTAGCGATGCCAACCGCTTGGGCTACTACATTATTATTGCCACGGCGGGACACGATACCACATCATCGTCCTCCGCGATCGCAATGTGGGCACTTAGCCAGTTCCCTGATCTGCTGCCTCGACTACAAGCCGATGCGGCGCTGATTCCGAAATTTGTCGACGAGGCGGTGCGCTTTGCGTCACCGGTGAGCCACTTCATGCGTACCGCGGCTGCGGATACGGAGATCCGAGGACGCACAGTTCGCAAAGGCGATTGGATAATGCTGTGCTACGGCTCGGCGAATCGAGATGAAGATGTCTTTGATAAACCATTCGAGTTCAGCATTGATCGAAAGGAAGTCCACCATCTGGCATTTGGAACAGGGCCTCATATTTGTCTGGGCCAGCACTTGGCCAAGATGGAAATGCGCATCCTGTTTGAGGAAATGATACCGCGCCTTGAACGCGTGGAGTCAGCTGGGGAGCTCGAGATGGTCGCATCCAGCTTCGTCGGTGGGCCTAAGCATCTTCCTTTGCGCTGTTTCATGCGATAGAGTGATTTTTTGGTTCATCGAGGAATACCGGGGAAGGCTGCGCGGATCTTGAGGAAGAAGGGCGGCCTCAAATCTGAAGTGCAAAACCTTGCCATTTGGTAAGGTGTGGTGAATGACGAAGAAGAAGTACCGGCAACTGCAACCCGAAGAGCGCGTGCGCATCGAGATTTGGAAGGCGGAGAACATCGGCGTGAGGGACATGGCCTTCCGGCTGGGGCGCTCGC
>NZ_AUFE01000165.1 GCF_000426345.1 Cupriavidus phytohabitans
GGCCGCACGTCCCTTCTTCAACGGCAAGCCGGGCTGCGTGCGATCCAGCGCCTGCACCTGGCTCTTCTCATCGCAGCATAGCACCAGCGCGTGCTCGGGTGGCGACATGTAGAGGCCAACGATGTCTTCAAGCTTCTCGACGAACTTCGGATCGCGCGACACTTTGAAGCCGCGCACGATGTGCGGCTTCAACCCGTGGGGGTGCCAATGGCGCATGACGGTGCTGGCGCTCACGCCCAACTCGGCGCCCATCTTGCGCGTGCTCCAGTGCGTGGCTGCTTGGGGCTTGCTCTGCGTGGTCAGTTCCACCAGACGCGCCGTATCGACCTTCAACGGCGGCGCACCGCGCGGCAAGTCGCGTTCGATACCGGCCAGTCCCGATTGCGCATACCGCTCCCGCCAGCGCGAGACCTGCACGCGTCCGACTCCCAACTGCTCGGCGATGTCTTTGTTCTGCATTCCGTCGGCGACCAGTAGCACGATGCGTGCGCGCTGCGCCAGCCTCACGCTCGTGAGCGCGGACCGAACCAGCCTCGTCAACTTGGTTCGCTCCTCGTCGGACAACAGGATCTCGGGGGCAACTCGCACTCGCTCTCTCCACGCTGTGTCGCAGTAGGGGATTGCGAGACGCCGAATTCATATAAGTTCCATCAAGAACAGAACGCTACATTAGCCGGAAATCAGGTGGGGACGGACGTGATTGAACGCCATTGGGAGCCACGCGGAGAAATCGTCGGGGGCCTGCGATATACTCGCGGCCAGCGCGTCCGGCGGAATATACATCCACTCGCTTACCTCCTCGGGAGTCGGCAGTGGCGCGTCATCGCAGACGCCGATGAACAGATGGTCGATCTCATTTTCAATCAGACCGTGGCCGACATCGGTGCGATATTGGAAGACCGCTACCGACTTCAATTCGCAGGCGATGCCCATTTCCTCCCCAAGGCGGCGGAGGGCCGCAACCTCGACTCGCTCGCCGGGTCGAGGATGCCCGCAACACGTATTCGACCAGCGGCCGGCCGAATGGTATTTCACGGCCGCACGACGCTGCATCAGAATCTCACCGTCACGATTGACGATGAAGACAGAGAATGCCCGGTGTAACAATCCTTGTTCGTGGGCGGGCAGCTTGAGGGCGGAGCCGATTTCGTTATTGGCTGCGTCGACGAGGATAAGATGTTCCTGGTGAGAGCAGGCACCGACCTGGGTGGTATCAATATCAGAGTCCAATTGCATCAAATCATCCGGCATTACGTAAGTTTCCTTTGTGTCAGGTTCCGTTGTTTTCATCTTGGAATGAAGATGACGGTCAGCACGCGTGCGCTGTAACGCCGACGCAGGCGCTGTCGCCGCGCTAACGGCCAGTCGGCCCGAGCGCGATTCCGCGGCAAACAACTTGCCGATGAGTTTGACGAAGCGCGTGGCCGTCAATTGCGGCGTGCGCAGGGCCTTGGGCACGGGCCTCCTCGGCCTTGATTCAGGCCACGGGGGATAATACGCGGCAGGGCCGGCGTGACTTTGATGCCCAGATCGCAGCACGGGCAGGCACGCTTGACGCGCTGGTGCTGGATGACACTCCGGGATCACGTCCAGTTGTTCGCTGATTTCAACGCCGATCTCGACCAGCGCGTGGCCATCGTGGGCACAGAAGCGTTCGGACTCCGGCAGGTCGTGACGCACCACTTCGCGTGGCAGCTTGGGATCGAGGGGCTTGCGACCACGCTTGTTGCGGGTGTGAGCGGCGCCCTTCGTGCCGGGCACGTCTTCCTGTGCAGGCTGTGCGTTGGCGGTGAGTGCTTCGGCCTCGTTGAACAGGCCGAGTTGGCCCGCATCACGCGCTTCGCTCTTGGCGCCGAACAATTCGCGCCGATAGGCACGCAGTCGTTCTTCTGCCAGATCGCGTTCAGCCTTTACCAGGCGCAAATCACCCTGAAGGACATCACGTTCGAGGCGGAGCTGGCGCGCTGCGTCGCGTTCTGCGAGCAGCTCATCAAGTTCTTCAGCAGTGATCGTGACATTGACGGGCATGGCGAGTTTGACCGACATGCCCATGCGTGAGTTCAACTCGTTCGCACGTAGATGGCCTGCGACCAAGATACGCCCTTATGCACTGCAGCGCATAAGGGCGTATCTTGGTCGCAGGCCACAGCGGCCGAAAGCGCATTCGTTTCGGTTGATTGCACAACCGCCGTCGTTCCTTCTCCGTGGTTGGTCGAAGAGGCCTCTGCGGTGACTGCGATGCACGCAACGCTGCGCGTAGCTAGTGTCCTGCGTCAGAAATTCGCAGACAAAATCGCCTGATGCTGGCGAGGATGTCATCGGCGGAGTTCGTCCACACGAAAGGCGTGGGGTTGGCGTTGTTCAGGTCGAGGTATTGATGGATGGCTTGCTCAAGTTGTCGGGTTGATCGATGTGTGCCGCGGCGGATGTATTGTTCCGTGATGGCTGCAAACCAGCGTTCCACTTGATAGATCCATGAGGCGGAGGTCGGTGTGAAATGAACGTGGAAGCGCGGATGGCGAGCGAACCAAGCCTTGATCGACGGCGTCTTGTGTGTGCCGTAGTTGTCCATGACGAGATGCACATCGAGCTTGGGTGGCACGTTGGCTTCAATCGTGCGTAGAAACTGCAGGAACTCACTGCTGCGATGCAATTCACCGATAACTTTTCCAGTGGCGATGTCCAGCGCGGCGAACAACGTTGTCGTGCCATGGCGCATGTAGTCGTGCGTGCGTCGCTCGGGGATGCCTGGCGCCAGCGGTAGCATGGGTTGCGTGCGGTCCAGTGCTTGAATCTGGCTCTTCTCGTCAACGCACAACACCATGGCTTTGAGCGGTGGGTCGAGGTACAACCCCACGATATCGCGCACCTTCTCCACGAACAATGGGTCGGTGGAGAGCTTGAAGGTCTCCTGTCGATGAGGCTGAGTCCAAACGCACGCCAGATACGCGTCACGGTCGACGCAGATAGATTCGCCGCGCGAGCCATACTGCGCGTGCTCCAGTGGGTGGCGTTGGCCGGCACGGATTCGAGCGTCTTGGCAATAACCGCATCCACCTGTGCATCATCGATGGACCTCGGTGCCCCTGGGCGCGGCGCATCGAGCAGTCCATCGAGCCGATGCGCCACGAACCGCGCACGCCATTTCGATACGGTTTGCTGAGTGACATGCTGCTTTGCCGCGACGGTCTTGTTGTCCAAGCCTTCAGCGCTAGCCAGCACAATGCGCGCGCGTAACGCCAACGCCTGTGCGGTCTTGCGCCGCATCGTCAGCGCCTTGAGTTGCTCACGTTCGACCTCACTCAATACAAGTTCCGCCTTTGGTCTTCCTCTCATCACCGCCTCGCCGTTTGCGTGCCTTCAACGCAGACTACTATGTGGCGCCAATAATGCAAGGAACTTCTGACGCAGGACACTAGCAGCTGTCGCACCACACCTGCGCAAGCGCCTACCTTCAACTCCGGCCTACTGCGACTCGTCACGATTCCCCGGATGCGATCACCAGCTTTCTGTACAAGCGACTTCACTGCTCAGCACGGCCTGCGAAGCATGTTTGGCATCGCAGCCATTGTTCGTGACGAGATGTGTCGCTCCCGAGGTCGAGCAAATCGTCCAGTTGCATTGTTGCGGATTTCCGCACCAAGACGGGGCCGAAATGCCCTAGCCGCTATCATAGTGAGGGCCAATTTCAGTGCGGTCAGCTCAGAATAGGTGCAAGGCCCCCGTTCATTCGCGGAACGGGGCCACGCCCCAGGGACACCTATCGCTGGCCGGTACGATGGATTAGCACATAGCGTGATGCGATTCAAGAAGTACGATATGTCCCGGCTTGACCGCGCTCCTGTGGTGGTCAAGTTATTTCGGACAGGCGAATAGGTTCTTTCACTGTCGATTTCGCCTCGTGGGCAGTGGGCGACAGATATCCCAGGGTTGAGTGCAAGCGCACCGGGTTATAGAAGCCAACGATGTACTGGGTGATGTCGCGTCGAGCCTCGTCGTGGTTGGCGTATTGGCGCTGCCACACGCGCTCCATCTTTAGGTTCAGGAAGAACCGCTCCATCACCGCATTGTCCCAACAATTCCCCTTGCGGCTCATGCTGCAAACCACGTGATGCTGCCTGAGCAATGCCTGGTATTCATCGCTCGCGTACTGGCTCCCCCGGTCCGAATGCAGGACCAGTCCCGGCGCTGGCCGGCGCTGCTGCAGCGCCATAGTCAGCGCCGACATGACCAGGCCGGCTTGCATGGTGGGCGCCATGGACCAGCCGACCACCTTTCGTGAGTACAGGTCCAGCACGACCGCCAGGTACAACCAGCCTTGGGCCCGTGCGGATGTACGTTATGTCTGAAACCCAGGCGCGGTTCGGCTCTGCCACGTCAAACTGCCGGTCCAGCACGTTGGCTGTGCATAAGCAGCTTTCGTGATGCCGAAAGCGCGGGGATTTGAGCAAGAACGGTGATGGACGCTGGAGGGGTTCCCTCAGGGAGCGTGCACGCACGCGCCTGAGGGAAGATGTCGCCTTTATTGTGTCGAGCAATGAAGGAGACCTCAGCAGTGTGCCATGCCTTGCTACAAACGCCGGCGTTTTTTGCCCTGTTACGCCGGATCGACGAAGACCTGATGACGGTGGCGCGGGACAGGGGCTGCTGCCATTGCAGCTCTGTGCTGCACAGTGCCAACTATCCGCGTAAGCCACGGGGATGCCCACCGGCAGCACACCCGGACT
>NZ_AUFE01000166.1 GCF_000426345.1 Cupriavidus phytohabitans
CCATGTCTTCGGAGAGCGAACGGGGGCGGCCTCCCTTATGACCGTTGAGCAGGCCGCACAGCCCTTTCTCGCGCCAGGCGTTCATCCAGTTGTACACGGTCTTCTTGCTCACATCCAACTGCGTCGCGATCTCGTGCACGCGTTGACCTGCGTCGAGTAACACCATGCCTTGCCCTCTGGCTCGGAAATCTTCATACGGATGCCCCAGCGCAAGCTCTTGCAAAGTTCTTTTCTCCACGTCGTTCAATTCGATGGTGCACTTCATCGGCGATGCCAGCTCGTTCTTCTTATGACTGGCATTTGACTCTCATTCGTGAAATTGGTTTACTCAGAACACTTATATTGTCGGCCCACGTTGCATGACGCGAGGTCAATCCCTTTATCATCATGGAACCCATGAACAACAAACGACTCCAGCTTGCTGGCCGGCTGGCAGCGTCTCTCGCCTTAGCATCATCCGCCATGCTCGCGGCGACGGCAAAAGCCGAGGCCATCCCCTGGCGTAGCGCCGTCGTCCACGTCACCGCCGAAGGGCAGGACGTGAAAGACGTGCTACGCGATTTCACCGCCGGGCAAGGTGTATCCGCCACCATTGCCGGCGACGTGCACGGCACGGTGAGCGGCCGTTTCGACATGCCACCGCCGCAGTTTCTCGACACGCTGGCGTCAAGCTTTGGCTTCGTGTGGTTTTACAACGCCGGTGTGCTGTCGGTCAGCGACGTGAACACCGTCACGCGGCGTGTGATCAAGCTCGATCATGCGAGCCTCGCCGATCTGCGCGCGGCACTCACGCAACTGCGCATCGAGAATTCTCGCTTTCCGATCACTTTCGACGAGAGCCATGGCACCGCGCTGGTGAGCGGCCCGCAAGCGTATGTGGAGCTTGTATCGGAAGTCGCGCGACGGCTCGACGACAATGCGGCACAGCGCTCCGGCTCGATAATCCGCGTGTTCCCGCTGCGCCATGCGTGGGCCGTGGATCACAACGTCGAGATAGACGGCAAGACGGTAACAGTGTCCGGCGTTGCCAAAGTACTGTCGGCCATGTACGAACCGCGCGACCAGCGCGGGCGCAGCGGCTCGGGCAGCGACGAGCAGGCAGCGGACCGCGCCGCACGCGAACCGACGATGCGCCGCCTACAACCGATGCGCGACGTTACTGGTAACGCTGAAGGTGGTCACGAAAGCGGTGTGAATCCTCCGTTGCCGAGCGGCGTCGCGCCGGGCCTGGACGGATTGCTGAAGGGCATGGCGGCCGGCGGTGGCCCTGGCATGCAGTCGATCAGCTCCTCTGATATCAACGAGGGCGGTAGCCGCGGCGATGCGTCGGTGAGCGCCAGCCAGACGCTTCCCGTAATCGAAGCCGATCCGCGCACGAATTCCGTGTTGATCCGTGACGTGCCGCAACGCTTCACGCAGTACGAAAGCCTGATCGAAAAACTCGACGTGCGACCGCGTCTGATCGAGATTGAGGCGCATATCATTGAGATCGACGACAAAGCGCTCAAGCAGATCGGCGTGATCTGGGGCGCACACAACAGCCACATCAATTTTCAGACTGGCAACAGGACGATGCAGCAGAATATCGACGACGGCAACATCGGTACGCAGGCCCTTTCGGACGCCACAACTGTGAGCAACGCGACGCCAGTCGGTGCGTCGCTCACGGCCGTGCTCGGTAACGCGGGACGGTATCTACTCGCGCACGTGAATGCACTGCAGGAGAAAGATCTTGCCAAGATCGACGCGAGCCCAAAAGTCGCCACGCTTAACAATGTCGAAGCCGTGATGGACCACAAGACGCGTTTCTTCGTGCGCGTGGCGGGCTATACATCGGCAGATCTGTACAGCGTGTCGGCCGGCGTGTCGCTGCGCGTGCTGCCACTCGTCGTGGAAAAGAACGGCAGCACGGATATCAAGCTGAGGGTTCATATCGAGGACGGCACTATTACGTCGCAGCAGGTCGACAACCTTCCGGTGATCACGACCAGCACGATCAATACCGAGTCGTTCGTCGGCCAGGGTGAGAGCCTGCTGATTGCCGGCTATCGTGCCGATACGTCGACGAATGGCGAGACCGGCGTGCCGGGCCTTTCGAAGATCCCGCTCATCGGCGCGTTGTTCCGCTATCGCGAAGACCGGCGCAGTCATATGGAGCGACTCTTTCTGCTGTCGCCTCGCATCATCGAGTTCTAACGGTAGTGGTGCAGTTCGGAGGTGCTGGTTTAACGCATGCGGTTTTACACATCTCTGACCAACCAAAGCGACCAGAGCGCCTAGAAAAATCGTTTACTTTCAACGACTTGAAGCGGCACTTGGTAACTGCTCAATAACCCGGGGCAATCCCTCAGGCGCTGCGTCGCCCCTGACCGGGTTCATCGGGCCAGGATGCAGGCGACGCCGTCTGGCGGGCGGCAATAGATTTCGGTTGTAAACCGTAGGCGGCGATGTTAACTTTCGTTGCATCGCCACTCTCTGCGTTGCCGGGCCATGAGCATCCCTCAAAAATTCATCCCACCGGATATCGACCGAAACGAGTTGACGCCGCGGGAGCTTGAATTGCTGGCGGTGCTCGAGCGGTTGACCGATATGGTCAATCACCAGCAGGAGCAGCTTCAAGGACTGGAAAAGGAAATCGCCCGGCTGCGTAAAGCCGGCAAGCGCGCATAGCCTCACGCAGCCGTGAGGAAGAAACTCGCTGCGCCGTATATTCCCGAAACCGAGCGCACGCCCGCGGTCGTGAAGCTGCTCGCCTGGGGTGAAGGCCTCATGGAAATCATCCTTCGCCAACATGAGCAGGAGTTGCATCTGAAGGATGAAGTCGCTGTGCTCAAGGGCGAGAAGAAGCGCCCGAAGTTCAAGCCGAGCCGCATGCATGAGGAGGCCGGCAAAGTCCAGCAGCAGGCCAAGCCAGGTAGACGACGCGGTTCGCCCGGCAGGAGCAAGACCGCCCAACTGAAGATCGATTGCGAAGAGATCATCGAGCCGGCCGGGCTGATCCCGCCGGGCTCCCGATTCAAGGGCTACCGGGATTATGTGGTGCAGGACTTGGTGATCGGCTCACGCAACACACGCTATCGGCTTGCACGTTGGCAAACACCAGACGGTCGGACCTTGACCGGGCAACTTCCCTGGGCCGTCGCAGGCAGCCACTTTGGCGCGACGCTGGTCAGCTATCTGCTCTACCAGCACCACCATTGCCACGTTACCCAGCCGCTGTTGTGTGAGCAATTGCGCGAATGGGGCATCGAGATCTCGTCGGGGCAGTTGAACGCGCTGCTGCAAGAGGGCAAGGAGCGGTTTCACGCGGAAAAAGACGGGCTGTTATCGACCGGGCTGGCGCTCTCAGCATATGTGACGGTCGATGACACGGGCACGCGTCATCAAGGCAACAATGGCTACGTCACCCATATTGGTAACGAGCACTTCGCCTGCTTCAAAAGCACGTGTTCGAAGAGCCGCATCAATTTCCTCGAATTGCTCGGCGCTGGACACGGCTACCAGATTAACGAAGACGCCCTCGCTTACATGAAGAAGCAAGGGCTCTCGCAGGTGTTCCTGAATGCGCTGCGTGAGCACGCCCGCAGAGGATTTGCCGATCAGGGTGCATGGCAACTCCACCTCAACGGCCTGGGCATGGACGTTGCCCGCTACCGCAACATCGCCACCGAGGGCGCGTTGCTGGGCAGTCTGAAGCGGCGTGGCGTGGCGCAGGATCTCGCCATCATCAGCGACGATGCAGGACAGTTCAATGTCCTGATTCACGGCTTATGTTGGGTACATGCGGAGCGCCTGGTTCACAAGCTGCTCCCGTTGAACGATCTACACCGCGAGGATATTGCACGCGTGCGCAGCGACATCTGGTCCCTGTACGCGGACCTCAAGGATTACAAGCGACGTCCCACCCTCAAGCGCAAGCGCGAACTGCAAGCGCGCTTTGATGCCGTCTTTACCCAGAAGACCCGCTACGCCACACTCAACCGTTTACTCAGGCGCATTCACCTGAACAAGTCCGAGTTGCTCCTGGTACTGGAGCGCCCTGAGGTCCCACTGCACACAAATGGCAGTGAGCGCGATATTCGCGATCACGTGAAAAAGCAGAAAATCAGTGGCGGCAGCCGCAGCGAGCTCGGTCGGCAATGTCGCGATACGTTCTCCAGCCTGAAGAAGACCTGTCGCAAACTGGGCGTCTCGTTCTGGGATTACCTGACCGACCGCATCTCGTGCAGCGATCACATCCCACCACTCCCGCACCTGCTTGAACAACGCCTCCTGCGCTCTGCTTGAACAGGGTGCCGCCGTTCGCCCCGGGTTATTGAGCAGTTACGGCACTTGTAGACTCTCAGAGTCTCGCGTTGATATGACTCGGCGTCCTCAAATCTGAAGTGCCACACCTTGCCATTTGGTAAGGTGTGGTGGATGACGAAGAAGAAGTACCGGCAACAGCAACCCGAAGAGCGCATGCGCATCGAGATTTGGAAGGCGGAGCAAATCGGCGTGAGGGACATGGCCTTCCGGCTGGGGCGCTCGCCGTCCACCATTTCGCGTGAGCTTGCCCGCAATACCTGCCATGGGCACTCTTACCGAGCTACAGTGGCGCATGCGTCGCGCACCCGGCGCCGTGACGCCAGCCGTCCTGCTGCGAAGCTCGACAGCGATGGCGTGCTGTGGGGCGTGGTGCGGCACTTCCTGGAGCTGAAGTGGTCGCCGCAGGAGA
>NZ_AUFE01000167.1 GCF_000426345.1 Cupriavidus phytohabitans
AACCGTGTTCTACCGCCTTCGATTCGCGATCCAGCCGAATCCATTTGCGCAGTTGATTGGCATTGACTTGAGCCTTGAGCGCCATGCCTGCCACTGATGCGCCAGGCCGAACACACAGCTCAATCAAACGCCGCTTGGCAACCGGATCGTAATCGCGTTTCCCATTGCGCCGGACACGCACTACTCGCAGTGGAAAGCAGTCAACATCAACATCGTCAGTGATCATGGTTTGCGTCCGCAAAGTGTTTGCGGACGCAAGCCTGCCAAGACTCACCCTATAAAACTAGGACGCTGTTTCTCGGTCGCTTACCAAGTGATCACCGCTTCGGACTGTCTTAGTCACAGCGAGGCCGCTCCAATCAGGCGGCGGCCCTGTCTACATAATCGTGTATCCGTGGGTATCGACCGCGAGTCGAAGCAACCCGCCGTCGCTGCTGGTCTCATTGTGGCGCATGGCCCCTTCAATGGCCACGCCGGCCTGGCGTTCGTTGAGCACCATAGGCTGCTTATAGACGATTCCGTGCTGATCCAGCACGTGTGTATAGATCCCGACGGCATGGGTGCGGCGTCGAGGATCGGCACGGGCATGGAACAAATGTGGGATGTGTCCAAGCTCATCGAATCGCTGGACGCCCGTTGACCGGTTCCCCATAACTCGGTGATCGGGTGCGTGCGCTGGAATTCCACTACCCGTTCGTTCGCGCGGCGCAGCCGCCCGGGCATCTCAAGCGCGCGCATCGCGGTGGAGATGTGCGTCGGATCGAGCTGCGGAATCATGGCGGCGACGCCCTTGGCGTCGAGCTCGGTGCCATGTGCGAGCAGCGCGGCGTAGAGCGCGATCAGCTCATGCGCGTCTCCGGTCTTGCGCGCCAGCAGCACTTCGCTGAAATTGGTACGGGCATCCATCTCGAGGATGATGTTGGCAAACTGCGCGTTGCCGATGTCCTTGAAGAGCAGATCACGGGTGCGCGTGGGTATGCCGTCGGTTTCCGCCGCTTCGAGTGGTGATAGATGCAGCACGCCGTTTGCGATCGTGACGTGGCCTGCCGCACGGGCCTCGTCCAGTGCCGCGAGGCCTGCCTTCAGAGGATCCATGAGGGGATTGAGGTAGCTGTCCGCCTGGTTCGGCAAGCCAAGTGTGGACAGATACCGGTCCCGCTCAGAATCCCACTGAGCCGGCGGGATCAGCAGTTGATCGCGTGCCCGAAACGACAGGCTATGGCTGATCCACACGGTACCGCCGCGCAGCCCCTTACGCAGCCCCGTGACGTTCTTCGGCCGAGCGGCGGGTATCGTCAACCAGGACCTTGATCTCGACCATTTGCTGCCGGTATTCGATCGCCGAGCGCGCTTGCTTAGTCGTGATCCTGTTGTAGGCCTGCCGAACTAGGTCCGAGACGCGCCGCCCGGTTTGGTAGAGCATCGCGTCCGTCAGCTCGAGCAAGGTCACACGCAGGAAGAACACCAGCTCAATCGTACGCGTGGAGGTCTTCAGTTCACGGACTTTGGCAGGACGGCGAGCCTGGATACGCTGGCCATAGGCGCGCTGCTTCTCGATCGGAATGGCATCAAACGCCCAAGTATGCGCGCCGAGGCCCTTCAGGAAGCGGATCTTGGCCAGCGTCTCGTTTATGGTTGAGGGGCTGTGCCGTCCTCGCGGGCTCTTGAGCCATTCCAGCACGGTCGTTCCCGATGTCGCATGTTGGGCGAACACTGCAGCTTCGGCCTCTGCTCTCTGCGACAGGGGGACGACCGCCTCAATCGTCACCGGCAAATCTCGTTCGATGCCCGCCCAAATTGAACGAGCAAGGCTCAAGCAGCGCTCGTGTGGAAGGAATCAGAATCCGTCGCTCATACAGTCAGTAGTGGGCGTGCTGAATCAACTCCTCAAGGGACAGCGATTCGGCAGCATCTTGCCGCATCCAAGCTCCGAGGCCTCTCCAGTGATCGTCATCGATTCGTGTCAAGCCAAGGTATTGGCAGGCCCAGACCTGGTGTTCATACAGCGTCGGATATCGCTGATAGATGGTGCGCAGCGAGGCGATCGTCGAAGTTGGTAACCCCAGCTTTTCGCCCACGTATCGCAAGAGCTGACGGGGGAGTGTGTTCAGTTGGTCAAGAGTACGTCCACTTGCCCGCAGAAATGCCAGCTGGACGGCGGCTCCGGCCCGGCCAGCACGCCGAAATTTCTGGTTAATTGCGGCAATGTCGCTGCCGGTCAGCGCGAAATAGTACTCGACATCAAATTCCGACAATCGAGAAGGCAAGCTGTCTTTTCCCACAGCGAAATCCCAAGCCCGGCATCGTCCGCTCCCATCCAGGTGATACGATCCAAAATCGCGGGCGGACATGGTACTCCCGAAGTCACTCAAGGCCAGCAGGCGGTTGTCTGCTTTGCTCGGAGCGCCTTGTAAAGAAAGGCTTTGCGGGGAAACCGTAAGATTCTGCACAAAAAGGACGACTACCCCAAGTAGCGAGATAGGGCGAGCATGCGCTCGCCAAGAAGGCTCCGCAGGGGGCTGCCTGCTGTTACCCAGCAGCGGGATGCGGAGCGGCTTCAGACTGTTGAGTCAGGTGCTCAACCAAAAGCGCTGCTGAACCGGAAAGCGCTCGCGCAGCGCTTGTCGCGATAAGCAGTCTCCGCTCAGCCCAGTCGTCGATGAGCCTGACGGCCTTAAGGCCCATCGGTTCAAGCTTGCGGAAGCAGGCGCCAAGTGGCAGAACGCCAATACCCAGATTCGACGCAATCATTTCCGACATAGCGTCGAAGCTTCTCACCTGCACCCGGAGTCGCAGAGGAAATCCGATGTCGTGAGCGGCCACAGAAATGGTGTTCAGCAGCGAGCTCCCCCGGTTCAGGCCGACGAAGTCGTAGGAGAGACAGCTTCGGAAGTCAATTTCGTCCACGCCGCTCAAAGGGTGGGTCTTGGAGCAAAGCACCACCAGCCGGTCGGTCCGATAAGGCAGTACGTTTAGCCCATGGGTTGGCGCGCCTTCCACAAATATCCCAACATCCGCCAGTCCTTCGACGAGAGCACGGACGATGTCACCACTCAGTTGCTCTTCGACCTCAACGCGCGTGTCGGGATAACGGTGCAGGAAACTTTCCAGTGCCGACGGCAGGAACTCCACTAGAGCCGACATGTTGGCCCAGAGTCGGACGTGCCCCCGTGAACCGCTGGAATACTCACTCAACTCATTGCTGAATAGCTCGAATCCCTGGAAGAGCCGCATAGCGTGCTGCAAGGCTACGTGGCCCGCCGGTGTCAGCCGTACGCCATGCACCGTCCGCTCCATCAGCACTGCTTTCGACGCCGCTTCGAAGTCCGAGATACGTCGGCTTGCTGCCGAAAGCGCAAGGTTACATCGCTCTGCGCCTTTGGTAATGCTACCGGTCTGGGCCACAGCACAGAACAGCCGTAGTGTGACGAAATCGATGCGTGCGGGGTTGATGAAGTCTTGGGACATGGATTGCATATTAGCAGTTTCCCTGCCCCATCCCTTCGCGAAACGCGAAGGCCGCATGCGAAATTAGGGATTCCTCCAAGCGTTCGTGGGCGAATACATTCAGGTCATTCGCGAAACTGCAAGAAGGAGACAGCAGTGATTCATCATCTCGACCATCTCGTCTTGACCACCGCCAATGAAGAAGCCTGCGTCGACTTCTACGTTGGGTTGCTGGGAATGAGCCTTGAGACGTTCGGCGAAGGTCGGAAGGCGTTCAAGTTCGGCGAGCAGAAAATCAATCTACACGTAAAGGGCAAAGAGTTCGAGCCGAAGGCTCACCTTCCCGTTCCTGGAGCACTGGACCTGTGCTTCATCGCATCGATTCCGCTCGACGACGTCATCAAGCAACTTAATGCGCGCGGCGCGTCCATCATCGAAGGCCCGGTGGCCCGTACCGGCGCCAATTTCCGCATTCGGTCTATTTACCTGCGAGACCCGGACCTGAACCTGATTGAAATCTCCGAGAGGGCTGACGCATGACCGCCGTGACCACCGACAAGACGATTGTCGGCTTCGTTGGCCTCGGCCAAATGGGTAAGCCGATGGCTCTCAATCTCGTTCATTCCGACACAGAACTACGTGTCACCTCCAAAGTCCAGGATGCCTATCCCGAACTGGCGGCCGCCGGCGCTACGACTGCAGACGACCTGACCGGCTTAGCGGATGCTCAAATTGTGTTTCTGAGCCTACCGGGCACAGTTGCCGTGCTGGACGTGCTGTTCGGCGAGGGCGAGCTAAAGTCGAAACTGGTGTACAGGCGGGGAATTTGAGGCGCGGAGTAGAGGGCGGTGGAGCTTTCCGCTGAGAATCTGATTGTCGAGATCGGAAACCAGCACAAGAAAGGTCCACCATGAGCAAGGATAAAGGGAAAGAAGCAGTCGGTCTATCGGAAATCGGGCTTGGGCTCGAGGAGCTGATCAGGCGCGGGGCCCGACGGGTCATCCAGGAGGCGATTGAAGTGGAGCTGGCAGAGCTGCTTGAGCAGTTCAGTAACGTCAAGACGTTGAGCGGGCAGCGTGCCGTGGTTCGCAATGGCTACCTCCCGGAGCGCG
>NZ_AUFE01000168.1 GCF_000426345.1 Cupriavidus phytohabitans
ATCTCGACAATCAGATTCTCAGCGGAAAGCTCCACCGCCCTCTACTCCGCGCCTCAAATTCCCCGCCTGTACACCAGTTTCGACTTTAGCTCTCCAGTCTTCCCACACAGGTGGATGCTGTAGATCTCGCGACGCTCTTTGCGCGAAGCGACTACATCGTGGTGGCTTGCCCGCTCACCACCTCCACCCGCGGCCTGGTGAACGCGGCACTGCTCTCCAATGCTTCACGGCAGCCCATCCTTATCAACGTTTCGCGCGGCCCAGTTCTTCGGCAGGATGATGTCATCGCAGCATTGGCTGACGGCACGTTGGGCGGCGCGGTGCTCGATGTCTACGACCAGCACCCCCTGCCCGACGACAGCCCTGTTCGTTCCGCGCCGAACGTCTTACTTACCCCGCATATTGCAGGCATAACCCAAGATGCCATGCGTGCAATGGGCATCGCAGCCGCTCTAACGATGCTCGCGTTGCTGCAGGGAGAACGTCCAGTGAGCATTGTGAACCCCGAGTTCAGTGTAGTGAAAAAGGAGACACTTCAATGAAAATTACACGCATTACCGCCATCCCCCTGTCCTTCCGTCTGCCGGACGGCAAGACAGTCACCATGGGCGTAGGAAGCACGCTCAAGCGCGACGCGATTATCATCCGCGTTGAAACATCGGAAGGCATCGTAGGCTACGGGGAGTCGCATCCCGGACGCAGCCCAGGCGCCATCACCAGTCTAATCCACAATACCCTAGCGCCGCTCCTCGTCGGCATGGATGCGACGGATGTCGTCGGCACCTGGCAGCGCGTGCACCGCATGCAGTTTTCCAGCCACGGCCTCGGCGCGGGGGCGGCTTTGGCGCACTCCGGCATCGACATGGCGCTGTGGGATATTCGCGGAAAGGCTGCCAACATGCCGCTGTATAAACTCCTTGGTGGAACGCGTCGGGGCATCCCCGCATATGCCGGTGGCATTGCACTCGGCTATCAGCCGGCAGCCTCGCTCGCCGAAGAGGCGCAATCGTACATTGAGCAAGGCTACAAGGCCGTCAAACTGCGCATCGGTGACACCGTCAAAGCTGACATTGAACGTGTTTTGCATGCCCGCCGTGCCTTGGGCGATGACATTGACATTCTGACGGATGCCAATACCGCCTACACGATCGCTGACGTTCGCCGCGTGCTTCCGGTTCTCGCCGACATCCAAGCGGGCTGGCTGGAGGAACCTTTCGCATGCAACGATTTTGCGTCTTACCGCGAGGCCGCCCGTATTACGCCGGTCGTTCCCATTGCCGCTGGCGAAAACCATTTCATGCGCTTTGAGTTTGCACAACTTCTTGAAGCGCGAGCAGTCCAGGTATGGCAACCCGACCTGTCTAAGACTGGAGGTATTACCGAAGGCGTTCGTATCGCGGCCATGGCATCTGCATTCCGGATTCCGATCAATGCGCATAGCTCCGCCACCGGACTCAACCACGCGGCAACACTCCACTTCCTGGCAGCCACAGAGAACGCCGGTTACTTCGAGGCGTGCGTGTCGCATTTCAATCCCTTCCGCGACATGTTCGGCAAGACCTTCCAAATTGGCGCGGACGGTTGCGTGGAGCCGCCGGAAGGCCCGGGCTTGGGCGTTGAGGTCGACGAGAAGATCTTCGAGCAGTACCCGTTAATCGACGGTCCGGGCTATGTCGTGAAGTTCTGACGGCTCCCTGACTCAGACAACGACCGCCAGACAAACGATGGTGTAGGAGACTAAACATGACTAGCAGAAGAACCGCCTGCAAATGGATTATTTCGTCGCTCGCCGGTACGGCAAGTGTTGCAGTGACTTCCGGCGTAGCAATTGCTGCCGCCGGCAGCTACCCGGACAAGCCCATTCGAATCGTCGTGCCCTATACGCCAGGCGGATTCAATGACACCTTGGCACGCACGGTCGGCGAGAATCTTACCAGCCAATGGAAGCAACCAGTGGTCGTTGATAACCGTCCGGGCGGCAATACGTTGATCGGAAATTCCATGGTGGCCAAAGCGGCGCCTGACGGTTACACACTTCTGGTCACCCCGCTGCCGTTCGCGGCTCTTCCGGCATTGTACGGAGCCAAGCTACCGTACAACGCGACGAAAGACTTCGCCCCCGTGATTTGGGCCGCGAGTACGCAAAACGTATTGCTCGCACGTAATGGCCAAGGCTATTCGACAATCAAAGACGTTATCGATTCTGCCAAGAAACAACCGGGGAAGATCAACTACGGCTCTTCGGGATCCGGCTCGTCGAACCATCTTTCGATGGAGTTGTTTGAGAAGATGACCGGTACGCGCATGACCCACGTGCCGTACAAGGGCAGTGGCCCGGCAGTGGTTGCTCTCCTAGGCGGGGAAATCGACTTGTTGTTCGACAACTTGCCGAACGTCATGTCGCAAATCAAAGCGGGGAAGTTCAAGGCTATCGCCGTGACCGGGCAGCAACGATCAAAGCTTCTTCCGGACGTCCCCACCATCGCCGAATCGGGTGTCCCGTCCTATGATGTCAACGTGTGGTTTGGCATACAAGCACCTGCCGGTACGCCGAAGGACATTGTTCAAAAGCTGAACCAGGAAATTGCGAAGGCTCTTGCCCAACCTGATGTGGTCAAACGATTCCGGGAGCAAGGCGTAGAAGTCGTTGGCAGTTCTCCTGCACGGTTTTCGAGCTTGGTTGAGTCGGAAATTGAAAAATGGAGTGCTGTCGTCCGCGACGCAAATGTCCATCTCGAGTGACGGTAGCTCGAAGGTCAATTTGAAGTGATAGTACGAGCCCCCAGTATCAACGGAGGGGCTCCTTTTGTTTGAGCGCAACACTCGAGCGGATTGATGTGCAAACATAGCCTCGGGGGATTGACGCAGCTGCATGCGCATGCTTTCGATGGCGATGGTGCAGATGCCTGTGCACTTCGGGCGGATCGATAAAGCAAGGAATGACCTGTGCCCAATGCCGGCGCCACATATCGGCCACCGTCGGGAATTTCCGGCCCCATTTGCTGGCGGCGTTTGCCGCGAGCGCGCCGGCGGCGGCGGCCGTGGTAGCCTGCAAGATCGGCTTGCCTTCCAGCGCGCCAAGTTGAGCGAGTTGCGGATCAGGTGGGCGATACAGGTCTGGATTTGCGCGGCCGGAAGACGACCTCAATCGCTTTCGGGGAAGCCGCGCAGGCCGTCGACTACGGCGGCCCGGTCCGGGCCGGGGTTCCACCTGGCGATGGGCATCCGCGACGACGGACGCGAGGAAGTGATCGGGCTCGTGGATAGAGCACCAAGTTTCGCCTGAATGTCTTCAGCGAGTTGAAGAGGCCGGACGTACGAGCCTGATTCGCTGAAAATCGGCTCGACCTGGGCCAGCAACCGGTCAATCAGCTCGTCGGAAACAAGCTTGGGGATCCTTCGGTTTCGTGGTCTTCGTAAGGAGCATCGCTGGTCAGCTTTGCTTACAAGCTGCTCAATGACCTCTGGCACACGAAAAATCTGACAGACTCATCACTCTGAAATGCTGTTAGCGCCCGGGCATTCACGCAGTCTGCTTCGACTATCTCGCTCATCGCCCTCCCCTCCATCGGATTTTTGGCCGGGGCAGGCAGTCGGATCCGTGTTCACCGAGTTCGACAAGGAGCGGCGAGCAATCATGGCTCACCGCTCCTTCTTTTACAGGCACCAAACGCAGCGCACGACTCGGCAATTACATTACTCAGCCACGACGTTCGCTGCCTTGGCTACTGCTCCCCACTTATCGGTTTCACTCTTGATGTAAGCGGCAAACTCTTCTGGCTTGCTCGCAGCCACCTCTGCGCCCAGTGTCCCCAGTTTCTCCTTGACCTCGGGCATAGCCAGCACCTTCACCAGAGCAGCATTCAGCTGCTTTACAATCTCAGGCGCTGTGCCCGCCGGAGCAACCAGGCCGCCCCAAGAAGTTGCGTCAAAGCCCTGGAGTACGGTCTCATTGATGGTAGGTGCATTTGGAAATGCGGGTACGCGCTTCTTGCTTGCGACGGCAACAAGCTTCAGTTTTCCGCCAGTGACGTAGGGGCGCGGAGCTAAAGTCGAAACTGGTGTACAGGCGGGGAATTTGAGGCGCGGAGTAGAGGGCGGTGGAGCTTTCCGCTGAGAATCTGATTGTCGAGATCGGAAACCAGCACAAGAAAGGTCCACCATGAGCAAGGATAAAGGGAAAGAAGCAGTCGGTCTATCGGAAATCGGGCTTGGGCTCGAGGAGCTGATCAGGCGCGGGGCCCGACGGGT
>NZ_AUFE01000169.1 GCF_000426345.1 Cupriavidus phytohabitans
CTGCCCGGTGTTCAGGTCGGAGCTGCGTGCTTGATCCGCGGCTGCGCCGCGATACGGCTGGTTCATCGGATCACCAGGCCTCTCGTTGGCAATGGACGGTTCCGCATAGAGATCGAAGGACAGGATCGTCTCGATGCCCTGCGGGCGCGCCACGCGCGCTGCCGCGTCGCGCAGCTCCTTCTCCAGCGTCTCGCGCGGCACCGCATCAGGCGACAGTTGGCGCAGCCTTTCGTAGGTCCGGTGAGTCTTCTGCTTGGCCTGCAGGCTCTCACGGGTGTGGAACTGGATTTCCCAGTCGGCGTCTTCGCCCTCAACGCGGGTGCGCACGTTCACATTCAGGCCAACATAGCTGGTGCCCTCCCGGGTAAAGCTGTTGTTCACGCGCATAACCGTCATGCCGGCCTTTTTCAGACTGGTCAGGATACTCTGGGCTTCCGTGGTAAATCCCTCTGCACCGAGAATCACCTCATAGCGCAGACCATCGCGTACTCGCCTGGCGGCCTCCTGCGGTGTTTGCAGACCCTGCTCGCGCTGTATCCGGGCAAGCTTCTCTTCAATGCTTTTCTTCTTCTTAAAGATAAACCTGCGCCAGCTACCACCGTCCGTGCGCAACTGCGCGCCGTGGCCCTCCAGCGCCTGCTGCAGCACAGGCGAGACCGCACCCTCGAGACGTTCGGCCTGGCTTCTGATCTGCTGGGCCAGTTGCGCAAGGGGGGCGGGCACGCGCGGCGCGGCCGACGCCTGAGGCCGCGGCTGCATGTTCAATACCGTTTCCGGCTCCCAGTCCACGATATCTTCCACCCCCGCAGGAACGGCTAATGCACGGAAGGCCTTGCGCGCCGGCTCGAGCAACTTCCAGATCTCGTCGCGGGAGGCGCCATCGAATCCAAGTCGTTGCGCCTGCTTGTACAGATCGTGGTACTTCTCCTTGCATCCGAACGTTTGCTCTGTATGAAACTGGATTTCCCATGCGATGCTGCTCGGCTGCTTCAGCGTGACGCTCACCGCTCGGAAAGCGCCTTGGTCCCGCAGGAAATGATTCGTGCGCCGGATCAGAGTATGCGCCTTCGCGAGCTGCGCCATTATCTGCCGATAGTCCGCCATAAACGTATCCGCGGGCAGCACCACACTGTAGCGCAGCGCATCGTTGACCAGCGCGCTGGCCTGGGCCAGGGTCCGGGGCTGCACTCCACCAACCAGCCGGGCCAGCTTGTCCTGCAGCGAGCGCGGCGACTTCAGCCTGTTCTGCTCGCCCGCCAGACCCGCCCGTGCGTGTCCGGGCTCACTGCACCCGTCCATGATTTTCTGCAGCAGCAGCGTGATCCCCGGCTCGGCCAACCGGGCGCGTTCATTGAGCGCCAGCGCCTCTTGCTCAAGCTCCTGCTGGGAAACCTCTTGCACCCGTTCGGCCGGCGTAGCGGGTACGCTGAGCAGCTCTGCTTGCTGCAGCGCCCGGACGGCGTCCTGCATGACACCCGCTGCCATCGTTGGCATCTGCCGCAGCTCAGCGTCTGCCCACTGTGGATTGAAGCGCCCGTGCCGTATTTCCACCAACGTCGGCTTGCTATACGGTACCCGACGCAGACGGTCGGGATACCGGCGTTCGGCCATTTCGCAGCACTCGATCACGCTTGTAAAGAGATCGGTGCCTGTGTCCGACTTCAGCGCGTCGGTGCCAACCTTTATGGCTATCGTAAACAGGTTGCGCATGGACAGCTCCGGCTCGCCCGGCACCAGCCCAGGCTGCCCCTCGGGGAACGCCGTACGCGACAGACGGCACACCGGGTAGTTGTCCAGCACCGCGTGCACACGCCCGGCCGTGTCGTCTGCCTGCTCATAGGCGCTCGCAAGTGCGGGGAAACCCTGCGCCAGCGCTGACGGAAGCTGCGGTGCCTGGACGCTGTCCATTCCCATCTGCATACATAGCTCATACAGCAGTTTCGCCGCCTCGTGCGCTTGCGACTCATGGGCTCGGTCAATCGCCTCATGCGCCTGCACCTGCAACTGCTGCAGCGCTGGTGCATCCTCGTCCCCCTGCAGCCGCCTGCGCAGTCCGTTGCGCAAATCACGCTCCACGCCGTCGTAGGTGCCGAACATCATGTTTCGCGCTATGGCCTCGCGCAGGTCATCGGGCTGCGCGAGAAAGCGCATGGCGAGCGTGGCGGCTTTACCCAGCAACGCGCCCCCGCGCTGCTCGGCCATAATTTCGCGCGCCCGTCCCGCCTGGTAGCGGCCCCGTTCATCGATGGCAGGATGCGCAGTCTTGGGCGGCTTGAACGAGCGCTCCTCGCCCCGTCGCGCCTGGCGCGACTGCATGACGCGACGGATGTGGCCCGCGAGGGCCGGATAGCCCGCATAGACGAACGCATCGTCCCCGTCCGTGTCCATGCTCCGCTTGCGCAGCTCCGCAATCGGGATTGCCCCAAGCCGCCCAGGCAACAGCACGTCCTTGACCCGCAGGCTGCCCGTACTGAACATCTGCTGCGGCAGCGCGTCGCGCTCGCGCCGGATCTTCCAGCGCGACAGCGTCTTCAGGTCCTCCCGCGAACAGGCCAGATGCAGCCCCTGGTGGTCCGGATCCGGCGACCAGTAGCCCGGCGGCGGAATGATCAGCATGCCCTTGCTGTGCAGCATGTCGGCGCCCGTGCCCGAATCATCATCGAATCCCGTATAGCTGTACTGAATGGCGAAGCACTGGTCCAGAAATCGAGCTGTCACGTCCTCCTGACCGGGCGTAACGACCTGCTCGGCCGCAATGGGCAACAGGTTCTCCTTATCGTACGGCGGTTTGCCCACCAGCACATCGCCCTGCAACTGCGCAAAGCCCGGCAGGGGAATCGTCGGCAGATACAGCCTGTCGTCAGCCGAGGGGACCGCGCGGATACGCCGGCCCTGGTAGCCGCCGCTTACGGCCAGCTGGTACAGCGTCAGGCAGTCCACCGCCTGCGATGCGTGCCTGTCCACCCCGTTCAGCCTGCGCTGCATCACCTCGCGCGCTTCGTCAAGCGCCGCCTCATCCCGCGGGAAATGCATCAGGGCCTGCGGTGGCAGCGTGTTAAATCCCGGCTGCTGCCCATCCACCAGCTTGTGCTGTGCCTGGCTGCCCCGTGCCTCCCTGACTGCCTTCCATGCCTCGAAATGTTCGCGTACCACTGGAATACGCATCGCCACGTCCCATCTCAGAAACCCGCAGCCGTCATTTGGACAGAGCGCGATGCGTTCGTGGTGTGGCCCTTGAAGCCTGAAGGGGTGCTGCGGCCCGGGCACGTCCTCAAACCAGCCCAGCCGCAACGTGCCCTCCACCACATGGTCAGGCGGCACCATCTCCATGAGCGCGCGTTGCATGCGCGACCAGTCCTCGCGCTGCGGCGCCAGCTTCTGCGCCAGTTCCATGAAGGCGCTGCCTGGGACACTGTCGGCATACCGAACTGCCGGCAGCACCGAAGCAGACGCGCTGCGGCCGGCGGCGATGTCCCGCGCTGACTTCTGCCGCCCCCGTGTCAGGCGGCTGCCGCCAAACATGTCGAAGCGCCAGGGCTCGTCTTTGTAATGGAACGTGCGCGCGAGCATGAAGGCGCTTAACTCCCCAGGCAGCCGCACCTCGACCAGCGGCTGGCCGGTCAGGCGTGAATAAAACGAATACGCGGGCTCAACCCCGTCAGCCGACGCGGCGGGCTCCAGCTCCCGTCCCCGCACGTCGACCGTCACATGCCTGGTGTCGCCCCCGCCAGGTTCGGGTGGGACGACGTCTCCCACCGCTGTGCGCAGGCTCTCGTGGCACGCTGCCAGATCGAACCGGCTAGGAGGGTAACGCGTCGTGAGGACCTCCACATGCGCCTCGCTGGCCAGCCGCAGATCCAGCGCGTCCAGGATCGCCTCATCCGCCTCGATCTGCGCAATCAGGTTCCAGCTCATTTCCTGCAGATCCGCCTCGATGAGCGGGCGCGTTCTATCCAGCGTCTGTCGCACCCACTGCTTCAGAGTCTCCTGTCGCGTCTTCACCGACTCGCGTTCGCCGCTGATGTAGCGCGGCTTCCACTGATGGGCCACCACG
>NZ_AUFE01000170.1 GCF_000426345.1 Cupriavidus phytohabitans
TCTTCTCGTCAACGCACAACACCATGGCTTTGAGCGGTGGGTCGAGGTACAACCCCACGATATCGCGCACCTTCTCCACGAACAATGGGTCGGTGGAGAGCTTGAAGGTTTCCTGTCGATGAGGCTGCAGTCCAAACGCACGCCAGATACGCGTCACGGTCGACGCAGATAGATTTGCCGCGCGAGCCATACTGCGCGTGCTCCAGTGGGTGGCGTTGGCCGGCACGGATTCGAGCGTCTTGGCAATAACCGCATCCACCTGTGCATCATCGATGGACCTCGGTGCCCCTGGGCGCGGCGCATCGAGCAGTCCATCGAGCCGATGCGCCACGAACCGCGCACGCCATTTCGATACGGTTTGCTGAGTGACACGCTGCTTTGCCGCGACGGTCTTGTTGTCCAAGCCTTCAGCGCTAGCCAGCACAATGCGCGCGCGTAACGCCAACGCCTGTGCGGTCTTGCGCCGCATCGTCAGCGCCTTGAGTTGCTCGCGTTCGACCTCACTCAATACAAGTTCCGCCTTTGGTCTTCCTCTCATCACCACCTCGCCGCTTGCGTGCCTTCAACGCAGACTAACTATGTGGTGTCAATAATGCAGGGAACTTCTGGCGCAGGACACTAGTGGCGGGTCAGCACTCTGACCGGCCCTTGTCGGTCCAGCACATCGACCACGACGCGCTCACCCGAACGGCGCACGGCCACATCGGCGCTGCCGCCGTTCACCGCGAGGTTGCGGAACACTACTTCGTCAAGGAACGCTGGCAGCGAAGGGTTCTCAAAGGTGATGGCGGGCTCGTTAATGTCGAAGTCCAGCCCGAGGCAGGCTTGTAGCATCAGCAACGGTGCCGCCGCCGCCCAGGCCTGCGGCGCGCAGGCCACGGGGTAGAACGTAGGCCCCTGGCTGCGGTGGCGAGGAAATCCGCAGAACAGCTCCGGCAGGCGGCGCAAATCGATATAGCTGGATGCGGCGAACAAGCCTTCGAAAAGGCGGCTCGATTATTTCCGACACCGATCCGGCAGAAAAGGCCACCACCGGCGTGCCACATGCCATGGCCTCGATCATGACCAGCCCGAACGGCTCTGGCCAGTCGACCGGAAACAACAGCGCGCGCGCGTTGCCGAGAAATGCGCTCTTTTCCCGTTCGCCAATCTCTCCGATGTATTCCACGTGCGGATTCGCCGCCACCAGCGGGCCGATAGTGCTCTCCCAATAGCAGCGATCGACCCGGTCGATCTTGGCTGCGATCTTCAACTGCATGCCAGCGCGCCGGGCGATTTCGATCGCCCGGTCGGGGCGCTTTTCCGGCGCGATCCGCCCCAGGAAGGCCAGGTAATCGCCGCGCGGGTTGGCGCAGCACGTCAGCAATTGCGGTGGCAGGCCGTGGTGTACGGTGCCGGCCCAATTTACCGGTGGCATTGGAAGTCGTTGGGCCGCGGAAACAGACACCAGCGCAAAATCCGGAAAGGAAGCATAGAACGGCTGCAGGTCCGGCAGGTCAAGACGGCCGTGCAAAGTGGTCACAGACCGTATCGGCATGTGCCGCAGCAGCGGGTAATGCAGCATGTCGATATGGAAGTGCAGAACATCGAATTCCTCGGCGCGCGTCATCACACGGTTCACCATCATCAAATGATACGGCAGAGGATCGCAGACGCGTGTGTCCAGGCGCAATGCCAAGTTGCAGCACGGCACGAGTTCGGCACGCGTGACCGAGTCGCCGCTCGCAAACAGCGTGACATCGTGGCCTTGCTGCACGAGTTCTTCGGTTAAATAGGAAACGATGCGCTCTGTGCCACCATACGTGCTCGGCGGACAGCGTTCAGCCAACGGGGCAATCTGGGCAATCTTCATTGGCACGTCCGTCACGAAACGCAGCTGCTGCGACCCGTGAGGTCGAAGACTCGGCAGCCATCGCGCTTCCGTTGCAGAAATTTGGTGGGCTGTGGCCACGAAAACCAGTCCGACGCCTGCGATGTCATGTTCATCCCGGTTTCAGGTCTGTGTGCCGGTGCACCCGTCTACCCGCCAGTTCGACACGCTACTGTTGAATAGATGACTCCGGTGGCCGTCCGATGTCCAGTTGCCCCGGCTGACGGGGCGGCTTTTCCCGCCCAGATCTATGCATTGGATGGTCCACTTTTGGTGGCAACTGATGTGCTGGACGCACCCGTGGTTTCTCCGACTTATCGTTGTCGCGTCGTATGGGAGTCTTCATGATGCGTCTCCATAATCATGTCGCTCAACCTATCGAGCTTTACAGCAAGGACCGCGCCAGGGTACCACCGGCGCATTCGGGATCGCGGCACTCCCGCGAACTGGCCGGCTTCATCTCGCGGAACCGGTTATCACCGAACACACGGACCATTTTCCTCCGCTAAGTTTTTCGTGGGCTCCCGTGGTCGGTTGACTTGCGCTGGTCCGACACTCGGCGGTGATCACGACCCGGTTGCCGCATGCTGATCAACAGGTCTCGATTGCGCGCTGCGCTATATCGCCTTTGATGCTGTTTGAACCCGGCTACCAGTGTTGCCTGGGGTCGGCGGCGCTGAGGCCAACTCATCCATTCCGAGCCCGCGATGTGAAAATTACTTGTTCTTCGTGCAACGATGTATTGTGGCCCCCTGGCCCGGGTGACCGCCGTGCCTCCCATGACGCGCGACCGCGATGCGAACCTGCTGTCTGCCAGCCGGCGCATGCCAGGCATAAAAACTGCGCGGGTCGACCTCGGCGCAAAGGATCGGCCTGCGCGCGGTACGTTTCAATCCGGAGAAAGATCATGGAACAAGCAGAGATGAAAGGCACGCAAGCGAGCGGCCCCGTAACCAGCACGCCACATGTGCCTTCGTTCAGTGAGCGCGGAGCCGTTTCCCAGTCGACGTCCGGCTCCACATCCGGGGCCGTTTTCGCCCAGCGTGGGAATGATGCGCATGCTTCCGCCGAAGACAGGGAGTCGCAGGAACTTTCGCGCGAGCTGGACCGGCTGCTGGAGCGCCTTCCTGCCCTGGCCGGCGAAGAGCGCGACAAGGCCAAAGCTGATTTTCTAAAGCTCGCTGCAAAATCCGCTGGTACGGCCACGGAGCTGGTAGCCAAGTCGGCTGACGTCGCCAAGCGTGTCACCGGACAAGTCAAGTCCGGCTGGGCAAGCGGGCGAGAGCGCGCGGAATCCTTTGTTCATGCCAATCCGGTGCGCGCGGTTGGCATCGCCTTGGGCATCGGTTTGGTGCTCGGCGCGAGATTATTCGGAGCGTATCGGCGAGGCGACCCTCTGTGAACGTTCACGCGCAACCAGCGTATCCGTCAGCGGGGGTCGGAGGTACCGGCCTCGCTGGCGCAGACGCGCGGCTACATCCCCTCATTCGAGGGTGACCGGAAAGGGCATCAACCGGCTGGCGTTCGAAATGGGAGGTGAATGTGGAGATGGATAGATATTCATATCCTCAATGATGGATCTAGAAGTGAAGCAAGCAACACCCCTCGATCCGACCTAGTATGAAAGCGGTCCGCTTCCGAAACTGTTGGCTTTGGCGATCTCACTATCGCTTTGCAGGAGACTCGGTATGTTGAGTGATTCCGACTTCCGTGAACGCGTCAGGCGAAACCTCATAGATACCGTCCCCATGGAGGTTCGACGCGCCTGGAGCGAAGCAGAACTTTCAACTTGGTGGGCCACGATCTCAGCCCAGGATAGCGACCTGGGGGCTTACCGTCCAAGCGGCGACTCCCCGCCCGTCGAGCGCGTCATAGAAGTGTGCGAGGATTTGTTGGGGCCACATGCGAAGAACACTTAGCATACAGCAGCAGCGACCCGGTCCGGTAAATTCCTGACTTCTCAACTTGCGCTGCAAAGATCATCAATGCGCGTTGGCCGCCCGATTCCCGCTCCGAGATAAAGTCAAATCTGGTGTACGAAGGTTGATCGTGGCCGGTTCTCAGGCGGC
>NZ_AUFE01000171.1 GCF_000426345.1 Cupriavidus phytohabitans
CGGCCTGCACAAAAGGGCCGGACATAAGCGTGCTGCCTTCACCTGTCGACCACCATGTCAATCGGCTTGCAATCCGGGAGGCGTCCACATAAGCAGCGATCGCGCCCTCGCACATCCCTCAGGTGGGGGGGGGACTCCAACAACGGCGTCCGTAGCTGCGACGGTAAATGTGCCAACACGCCGGGCGATTCCGGTCCAGTGCCAGTCCTTGCTGGGCGAGCGTTCGCAGGCTGCGAAATAGATATGTCACCAGCAAGCTGTTGCAGTCGGGCCACGTTCCTGCCGGGCCCCGACCGAAGGCAGAGATCGGCCAGTCGGAGACGGTCGAATAGCCGCTTGACGCCCGTCGTCGTAAGCTCCCTCGGCACATCGGCCCAAACATCCGCACTTTCTAGGGTCGTCGATCCCGGCAACCCCTCGTACCGAAGCCGACCGTTAAACGGTCGCAGGAAAAGGGAACCGGCGGGGGCGCGTATGCTGTACCCCATTTGACGCACGAGGAGCTTGCCATGAAGACGAAAGACCTACTGGCGGACGAGCGTGCCACTGACAAGGCGCTGGCGCGACCGTTGCCCCTCGAACTTGCCCGACCGGAATGGGATGACGTCGGGGTGGCTGACTTCGTCGTCTTCACGGAGCCGCCGAAGGCGCCCGGGATACGCGCGGTGCTCCAGCACCTGCGCAAGGGTGTGAAGGACGCGAAGAAGCTGGACAAGGGCTCGGAGCGCTACAGCACCCTCGAAGGCTTCGGCCTCCATCGGGAGAACGGCACGAAGCCCCCGACGATGTTCGTGGAAGACGGGATTCAGTTTCAGAGCATCCAATATCGCCTGATCGCCTGCACACACGACCTGACGCCCATTGGCTACTGCACCTTCGACCTAACGCTGAGCCATGGAAGCGGCCGCGCGTTGGAAGTCAATGATGTCTGGGCGGAGCCCGCCTGGCGCGAGCAAGGCATTGGGTCAGCCTTCGCGCAGATTGTGGCACGGATCGCCGCGACCACATTGGAAGAGGTGGATTTCCGGTTGGCGGGGGGACTCAGGCATATCAGGTCGATCCCAGTCCTTATCGAAGCAGATGTGTACTCGGAATCCGGTGAAGATTTCCTGTTTTCCGTCGGCCGCGCCCTAGAGTACGCAGCCGATGACGTGATGTGGATGTCGTATGCCGGCTTGGATATTGAGGTGGAGCCACGCTGGTGAGTCCACCGGACGCGCGTAGCGTCACTCGACGTTTGCCCAGGGCCTCTCGGACCCTGTCATGGCGCTCGACCAGCGCCCGCACGAAGGCCGGGCAGACGATTCCGACCGCGTCGCTCGCGTCGCGTTCCAGCTTCTTGATGGCGGCATCGGCACCCAACTGCGCGTCCGCGATCACGTCTTCCAGCAGTTTCGCCTCTTCGATATCGGCTTCGGTCGGCTTGGATTCATCCCGCGGGTAGATCACCCCCAAGAAGCGGGGGCTAGGAACGATTCCCGTGGCAGGCAATGCCGCATCTGGCGTAGGCGAGCCGATTGGTATATCCTTTCGCCTACTTCAGCGTCCCTGACGCATCGACCTCGCACCACCCGGTGCACAGCTTTTTGCAGTAACGTGGCTTCCCGCTCTGCCGGGCCGCCATGCCTCTCTTTTCTTATCCCATCGGGAACCACGTTCCCGGTGCGGCTACGGGTTCCCATTCGTCTCGGAGAACCCACAAATGCAAATCAGCAACACAACTATCCCGCTGCGCAAGATCCGTCGTCGCGCCAATCCCCGAACCTACCGGAATCCTGGCGAATTCGCGGAACTACGTGCCTCCGTTAAGCTGCACGGCGTCATACAGCCCATTCTTGTGCGACCCATCCCCCCCGATGGCGACTACGAGTATGAGGAAGTCGCCGGAGAAGGCCGTTATCTTGCCGCCTGGGAAGAGCATGGGCCGGATTATCCGATGCCCATCTTCATCAAGGACATCGATGACGACACAGCCGATACGCTTGCCGGTGTCGAGAATGTTCATCGCGCCGACATGCCGCCTGCAGATGAAGCAGTTTGGGCAGCCAATCTCGTTGGTCGCGTGAAAGGCGACCGAGATGAAGCCGCACGGATTCTCGGCTGGTCGCGAAGCAAGCTGGACAAGCGCCTGGCGCTCATGAACTGCAGCTCGCTCGTTCGGGAGGCTTTGACCTACGAGAAGATCCAGCTTGGCCACGCCGAACTGCTCGCCACGCTCGCCAAGGACAAGCAGGACAAGCTCCTGCCGGTCATCATCAGCGAGAAGAAGTCGGTGTCGGAATTGAAGAAGACCATCGAGGCGGCCGCGTGCAGCCTGGAAGGGGCAATCTTCGACAAGACCGACTGTGCCGCATGCCCGCACAATTCGTCGTTGCAGACGGAGATGTTCGGCGAGGCGATTGCCACGGGCAACTGCACTAACCGGGCCTGCTACACCGAGAAGACCGACCGCAAGCTCGATGGCATTGCGTACAGTCTCAAGGAGGAGTACCCGATCGTGCGTGTCATCCGCGCCGGCGACAACCATACCCGCATTCAGCTGAAGGTGGATGGTCCGACCGGCGTCGGCGAGGAACAGGCCAAGGCCTGCCACGCCTGCCAGAATTTCGGCGCCGCGGTGAGCGGGCTGCCGGATTCCATGGGCAAGGTCTATAGCGGTCAGTGCTTTGATACGGCGTGCAACCAGAAGAAGGTGGCCGACCGGATCAAGGCCGAACGTGATGCCGCCGCGGCGCCGGCTGCAAAGCGGTCCGCCGGCAAGCCGGCCGCGGCAACGAAGGGCGACAAGTCCTCCGCCGCTGCGGACAAGCCGGTCACGTCGATCAGCGAGTCGGAGAAGGTGAAGCAGTACCGCACCGAGCTCTGGCGTAAGGCGCTGCGCAAGGAAGTCGCGCAGAACGCTGAGCAGGCCAATGCCTATCTGCTGGCCATCGCCCTGAACGGCTTGTCGCGCAATATTGGCGGCGACGTGATGGGCAAATTCTTCGAGAAGCTGACTGAGCAAAAGGTGTCTTCGACCCTCCAAGGTTGCTTGACGGCAGCGCATACCCTCGACGAAGGCCGGCGTCAGCAACTGACGATCGGTCTGACGGTTGCGGCCATCGACGGCATGGAGGTGAGCAACCTCCGGGAACTGTGCCGGTATCACAAGCTCGACCTGCGCAATCACTGGAACCTGCAGAAGTCGCAGGACTTCCTGGAGATGCTGACCAAGTCCGAGATGAAGGTGCTGGCAGACGAACTCGGCGTCCGCAAGGCGCTCGGAGACAACTTCGCCAAGCTTTTCAACAAGTCCAAGCCGGAGGTTATCGCCGGCCTGCTGGCGGTGAAGGACTTTGACTACACCGGCAAGGTGCCGAAGGTCTTGAACTACTAGTCTTTCATCCCCATCGGAGGGCGCCAACGGCGCCCTCTGTCTTTTCCCCTTCCCACAGAAAACTTCACCTATGTTCACTGAACTTGCACCCCTGGTGCGCGCGACCGACAAGGTCGTCCTTACCCTCTCCATGTTTGGCGACGCCATGACCGGGTTGTCATGCCCGTCATCAAGAACGCTGCCGACGCAGCCCTGACGACGCCCCTGTCGCTCACCGCGACGCCGGCGGAGCTCGATGCGGAGTTCGCCGCGACCGTGACGGCCGTGACGGCTTCGCACCGCTCGCTGGCGGAGCAGGCCGAAGCCACCAAATCCATCCTGGATGCGGCCAAGTCTACTCAGTCCGGCCTGCAGAATGTTGAAGGGTAAGGCGCAGCAAGGCGTCGGAAGAATTGTGCTGCGTGCAGAACTCCCAGATCGAATAG
>NZ_AUFE01000172.1 GCF_000426345.1 Cupriavidus phytohabitans
CGGATACCCAGATCTTCTTGCTGGCTGCGAGCCAACGTCGGCGATAGGACAAAAGTCTTAACGGGCAATATTTTCCGAATTCTGAAGCCGCCCCGGGTAGCGGCCGCCATCGCCGCAGCGCGCACCGGCGCCAAGGTCTTGCTACTTGAGCGCGAGGGATTTCTTGGCGGGACCCTCACTTCGGTGAGCCTTGGCAGCATCTGCGGGCTCTATGCTGTCAGTGCAGCGGAGGTGCGCCAAATCGTTGGCGGCTTCTGTGATGAGGTCATCGAACGCCTTCGTGCGCTAGACGGGGTCGGAGAGACTACGCGGTGGCTTGAAACTGCCTCACTTCCTTATGACCTGTTTGCCATGAAGGTTGCGCTGGACCAGCTCGTCCAGGAAGCCAAAGTCGAGGTTCTGTTTCACGCGATGGTGGTGGGTGTGGCAATGGACGAGCAGGACATCGAAGCCGTCATGATCGAATCCAAAGAGGGGCGGCTGGCGATTCGCGCGAAAGGCTTCGTGGATTGCTCTGGCGATGCCGATCTCGTCAAGTTCGCCGGTGCGCCATTCGAAGTATCTACGGACGATCTACAGTTTCCCACCACGATGGTTCGATTCGGCGGAGTCGACACGGCCGCGCTGGAAAACCTGAGCCGCGCGGCACTCCGTGAGTGCCTGGAGCAAGCCGTTAAAGACGGCTACGAACTGCCCAGGACCGCCGGTGGAGTCTTTGCCGAACGCCCAGGCCTGGCGCACCTGAACATCACGAAGGTCGCAGTCGATGGCAAGTCACCCAATCCATTCGACGTTGGCGTGATGTCACGTGCCGAGTTGGCCGGGCGTGAACAGGTGCGCAACTACCTACAAGCTTTTCGCAAGTATGTGCCTGGATTCGAGTCGGCCTTTGTCATGGACACTGGCGCAGTCATCGGCGTGCGCGAAAGTCGTCGCACCGTGGGCAGCTATGTTCTGACCGATCGGGACGTTCTAGAAGGCGCCAGGTTCACGGACGCCATTGCGTGCTGCGCATGGCCAATGGAAGACCATGCTGCCGGACGCGCCACCAAATGGATCTGGCTTCCCCCAGGGACTTACTTTCAGATTCCGCTTCGGTCGCTCATGCTGCCAGGCTTTAACAACCTCATGGTGGCCGGACGCTGTGCATCGGCGACCCACGGTGCGCAAGCATCGATCCGCGTCACCGCACAGTGCTTCGCCATGGGCGAGGCGGCGGGTCGCACCGCAGCAACAGCCGTTGCGCAGCAGTCCAGCGTTCATAGTGTTCCTGTCGCAAACATCCAGCAGGCACTCGTCGAAAACGGCGCATTTCTTGGAGCCGCGCAATGACTTCGCAAACGTTTCGTAGCAATTTCGTTCCCGGCACCACACGCTGGGCTTTGCGCAAGGCGCAATGGCAGGCACTTGGTCTTAGCGATGAGGACATGGAGAAGCCGAAAATCGCGGTCGTCAACACATCGTCGGAGCTTTCCAGCTGCTTCAGTCACCTTGATGGCGTAGCGGCCCAGGTCAAGGCGGCTATCCGCGCCGCGGGCGGAGTACCCTTTGAAGTTCGCACGGCGGCCCCTAGCGACTTCATCACGAGCGCCGGTAAACAAGGTCGCTACATCCTTCCGTCGCGCGACCTCATCGTGAACGACATCGAGGTTCAGGTGGAGGGTGCACAGCTTGATGGCATGGTCTGTCTGGCCTCGTGCGATAAGACCACCCCCGGCCAGATGATGGCGGCAGCGAGATTGAACATCCCTACGATCATAGTGATTTGCGGTTACCAAGCCAGCGGGCAGTACAAGGGGGAACAGGTCGACATCGAAGATGTCTTCGAGAAGGTCGGCATGCACGTGACAGGCCAACTGTCGTTTGAGGACCTGGACGGCATGTGCAAGCGCGCGGTACGTAGTCCTGGTGTCTGTGCCGGGCTGGGAACGGCCAACTCGATGCACATCGTTTGCGAAGCGCTCGGCCTGACGTTGCCCGGAGCGAGCCCCGTCCTGGCAAACTCCCCTGCCATGGTGGACCAGGCTCGCGCAGCCGGCGCTCGCATCGTAGAAATGATCAACGACGGCCTGACACCGCGCAGCATCCTGACACCGGCCGCCTTCCGCAATGCAGTCAGGGTAGCGCTGGCCCTTTCTACCTCAATCAATGTCGTGCGCCATTTACAGGGGGTGGCTGAGGAGGCTGAAACGAATGTCGACCTGTACGATCTCTTCGACAAACTGGGCCGGGAAGTGCCTCTGCTGGCCACGGTCAAGCCGAACGGCCCGCACCGTACAGAGGAACTGGAGGCAGCCGGGGGCACGCTGGCGACGATCAAGCGCCTCACTCCCATGATTGAAAAGGATTGCCTCACGGTCTCTGGCATGACCTGGCAAGCCATCCTCGATTCCTATGAAGCGCCGTCGCCATCCATTCTGCACACGCTTGACGATCCCGTTTCCACGAAGCCTTCCCTGGTCATCCTGAAAGGATCGCTGGCACCCGAAGGGAGCATCCTCAAGCTTGGCAATGCCGGAGAAAAGGCCGAGAGCTTCCGAGGCAAGGCGATGGTGTTTCACTCGCAAGAGGAGGCCATCGCAGCTCTCGGAGAAGGGCGCATCAAGCCTGGAACCGTAGCTTGCCTGCGCGGCATGGGTCCAATTGGCGGTCCGGGCATGGCGCTGGCCTCGTCGTTTGTGGCGGCGGTGGAAGGCGCCGGATTCCATGGCAAGGTTGCTGTCGTGACCGATGGCCAGTTGTCAGGCCTCAATCGTGGTGTGGCCGTGGGGCAAATTTGCCCGGAAGCCGCGGCAGGTGGCCCACTTGCGCTGGTTCAGGATGGTGACGAGATCGAAATTGATATCCCCGCTCGCCAGATCAACCTGCTTGTAGACGAGCAGGAGATTGCCGCACGCCGGGCCAGTGTTGCCCCCATCTTGGGCGCCACAGAACAAGGCTGGCTGAATATCTATAGCAAGACGGTAAAACCGCTAGCGCGCGGTGCCGTGCTGATTCCCATCCATCCCCGATAATCCCATCCTGGAGGAGACATGAAGAACATCATCGACATCACCTGGCGAATGGCCATCGTCATCGCATCCCTGGCATCCGGAGTAGCGGTCGCGGCGTACCCGGAGAAGCCTGTTCGTATCGTCGTACCGTACCCGCCGGGTGGAGCTTCCGATACCACTGCCCGTCTGTTGAGCGAGAAGCTCAAAGAAGTCACCGGCGGTACATTCGTGGTGGAAAACCGGCCGGGTGCAAACGGCAATATTGCTGCCGAAATGGTGGCCAAATCGCCGGCGGACGGCTATACGCTGCTCATGGCGAACGTCGGCCCGAACGCCATCAGCCAGACCATTTATCCGCACCTGAACTATGACGTCAACAAAAGCTTCGCGCCCATCGGGCAGACTACGACAGTCCCCATCGTTCTAGTTGCCGGTCCGAAGGTCAAGGCGAATGACATCAAGGGCCTGGTTGCGGAAGTCAAAGCTAATCCCGGCAGGTACACCTTTGCCTCGGCAGGCAACGGGTCATCCAATCACCTAGTCGGCGAGATGTTCAAGGCGGGCCTGAAGCTCGACATGATGCATGTCCCATACAAGGGGGACGGCCCTGCAATGACGGACGTCATGGCAGGGCAAGTTTCCATGATGTTCACGACCGCAGTCGCTGCGCGCCCCTGAGATAAAGTCAAATCTGGTGTACGAAGGTTGATCGTGGCCGGTTCTCAGGCGGCGAGTTTCTGCTGATCCGGCGGATTGTCTTGCGCCGGGG
>NZ_AUFE01000173.1 GCF_000426345.1 Cupriavidus phytohabitans
ATCAGATTCCTATTCGATCTGGGAGTTCTGCACGCAGCACAATTCTTCCGACGCCTTGCTGCGCCTTACCCTTCAACATTCTGCAGGCCGGACGAGATAGAGTCAGATGAGCAATCCTGCGGCCATTCCCCCGCATGGCTTGGTGTTCGTCGCATCCGATGTGGATGCGGCCGATGAAGCCGGGCGGCTTGAGCGGTGCCGACGCGCGAAATCCTGCAGGTTGCCGGGGCGATCGAACAGGGCCTTGGCTGAAGGGCAGCGTTCGGGCGTGCGCAGGACAAGTTGCCGGCCGCGCCTCGGGGATGCAAGGAGCCGTTGATCAGATATCCAGCACAATCTTGCCGATGTGCTGATTCGCTTCCTGGTAGCGAAAGGCGTCAGCCATGGCTTCCAGCGGGAAATGCCGATCGATGACCGGGCGGATGCCGGTGGTATTCAGGGCACGCACCATGTCGAGCTGGTGTCGGCGGCTCCCCACCAGCAGCCCGGTCAGGCGCAGGTGCTTGCGCAGAAGCTGGGTGACGGTGACCGGCCCGGTCGGGTTTCCCAATGAGCCGATCACGGCGATATGTCCGCCGACACGGGCTGCCGTCATCGACTGGTCCAGGGTTGCGGCGCCGCCAACCTCGATGACATGGTCAACGCCGACGCCATCTGTCATCTCGCGTACTGTTTCGCCCCATTGCGTCGTGTTGCAATAGTTGATCAGGCAGTCTGCGCCAAGCTTGTGCAGCCTGGCGAGCTTCTCGTCCGAGGATGACGTGGCGATCACCCGCGCGCCGGCCGCTTTGGCGAATTGCAGTGCAAAGACTGATACGCCGCCGGTGCCGAGTACCAGCACGGTCTCGCCCGGCTTCAAGCCGCCATCGGCAAACAATGCCCGCCAGGCAGTCAGGCCGGCCGTGGTCAGCGTGGCGGCCTCGGCGTGGCTGTAGCCGTGCGGAGCGTGCGTGAAGCACGCTTCGGGCAACGTCACAGCCTCCCGCGCAAAGCCGTCGACGCCATCCCCGGGGACGGTAGCGAAATCCCACAGAAACGGCGCTCCGTCATGCCACGTCGGGAAGAAGGTGCTGACGACGTGGTCTCCGACCGTGAATGCCTTCACGCCTGCACCAATGGCGGTGACTTCCCCGGCACCGTCCGCCATCGGAATGCGCCTTTGCGCCAAGGGCCGACGGCCTGACACCACGGCATAGTCATGATAGTTGAGTGAGCTGGCATGTATGCGGACGGTGATCTCGCCCGGTCCCGGAGGGGCGGCCGTGGCTTCCCCGACGATGATGCGCTCGAAACCGGCCGGTGGATCGAGATATATGGCTTTTACAGCAGTCATGGCATTCCCTGGGTCGAGGAAAAATGATGCGTCTCGAGTTTAGCACTTCGATTTTATTAATGTCGACATGAAAAATTCGGGCTGCTATGATCAGCCTCACCGTAGCCTGAGCGGGTAGTTGCCCGTCGCATATTTCCTGGTGAGGCGGGCCGCACCTGGCCAGGCTGGTAATAGTCGAAAAAATCATGGGGACGACAATGTCATCAATGAAGAAGCTGCTCGCAATCACGTTGTGCGCGGTGGCAAGCATCACCTTGTGCGCGCCAGGACCGGTGCAGGCGCAGGAAGCCTGGCCAGCGCGCCCGATTCAAATGATCGTGCCGTCATCTGCCGGATCAGGAACCGACGCGCTGGCGCGGGCCATGGCGCAGCGCCTTTCCGAGTCGCTGAAGCAGTCTGTGATCGTGGAGAACCGTCCTGGTGGTAGCGGGGTGATCGGGACTAACGCAGTCCTCAAGGCGGCGCCGGATGGTTACACGATTCTCTACACGACGGCATCGAGCATGGTGGTGGCGCCGGCTGTCATCAAGACCATTTCCCAGGACGCAAGAAAGAACCTCGTGCCGATCGCGCAGACAGCGGTGGGGGGCGTGCTGCTGCTGGTGAGCCCGGACCTGCCGGTGTACGACTTGCCCGGACTCATCCAGTTCGTGAAGGCGCATCCGGACAAGTACAGCTACGGCAGCTGGGCCACCGGCTCATCCGCGCACCTGACGATGGAGTGGCTGAAGAAGCAGACGGGCATGAAGACCGAACACGTCGCGTATCGGACATCCGGCCAACTGCTCACCGAGCTTTCCTCGGGGGTGCTGAAGATCGGCTGGACCGACCCCAGCGTGGCGGTTCCGTTCCTGCGTTCCGGCAAGGTGCGTGGCATTGCCATTGTGGGCAACGTGCGGTCTCCCCAGCTTGCCGACGTCAAGACGCTGAGCGAGCAGGGCTACAAGTTCAATACGGTGGGATGGTTCGGCATGTTCGCGCCGGCCGGGACCAGCCCCGCGATCGTGAAGCGCCTGGCCGACGAGGTCAACAAGGTGCAGGGGACGCCGGAGATCGTGGCCCTGATGAAGAAGCTGAACTTCGAGCCGCCTCCGGTCAAGTCCTCAGCGCAGCTGGGCGAAATCGTCCAAAGCGATCTGCAAGTCTGGACGAAGATCGCCAACGACGCAGGCATCAAGGTCGACGAATGAGCCGGGGTCGCGGCCACTTGCGGCTTGTCCAGGACGTGGCTGCCATTTTCCGGTGCGATGGCAGCCAGAGTCATAAACTGGAAAGTCCGAGCGTGCAAGGTAAAGCAAAAGATGGCGCCCGGGCGGATCTCGAAAGACCACCGGCTCGTCCATTTTCGTGATTTGACGGTTCCCCTTCCGGGAACCGCAAGCCGTCACGCAGGTTTGGCCTGCAGCACATAGCCCCGGTGATTGGCAGCCGGGTCCGGTTGATCCGGGTCCGCTGCCGCTCATTGCCATCGCGAATTGTCAGCGCCCGGCAAGAGCGGTCGGGAAGGGTAGCGCAGTATCTCTACAGGGTTTTCCCTCTGTTTGCGCGAATTGGTAAAAGCATGTCGTGATCGGCCAAGCCGGGCAATGTGGTGCGATCCGAGAATTGACGGAACCTGACGCGCCCTCGGATCCGTCACCGGCGAAGCCTTCCAAACACGCAAAGCAGCAATCAAGAGGTACAGACATGAAGAAACAGGCCAACAACTTTTTGTGGCGCGGATACGCCCTGGCGTTCGGCGTTGGCGTCGTCGGCTGGCTGCCCGTGGCTCAGGCCCAACCGGCCTGGCCAACGAAGCCGGTCCGCCTGGTGGTGGCGGGCCCTGCCGGCGGCAGCGCCGACGCACTGGCGCGCCTGCTGGCGGAAGGCCTGCATAAGGCGTGGAGCAAGCCGGTCATTGTCGAGAACAAGCCTGGTGCCGCCGGTGCGCTGGCGATCAGCGACATGCAGTCCACTGGCAAAGACGGTCATACCCTCCTGGTCATCCAGGGCGGTGTCGTGAGCGAGGCTCCGTTGGCCTACAAGGTCCATTACAAGCCGTTTGCCGACCTGAAGCCCCTTGCCCAGATCAGCCGCACGGGGTTGGTGCTGGTCGCCAACAAGGATCTTCCTGTCTCCAACCTGAAGCAACTTGTGGACTACGGCAAATCGCAAAAGGACGGACTCGTATTTGCCTCTTACGCTGCCGGATTAAAGGTAAGCGGTCGACTAACAACGCCTCTTGCGGCCGGATACGAGGTCGGCTAAACAGCGGATGTCTTGAGATTCCAAGGCAGCAAGGCCTCGTAGT
>NZ_AUFE01000174.1 GCF_000426345.1 Cupriavidus phytohabitans
CATGAAACGCTGCTGGCCTACCTGGTGCGCCGCCTGCTGGAGAACGGCGCCAACACCTCGTTCGTGAACCGCATCGCCGACGACACCATCTCGCTTGACGAGCTGGTGGCCGACCCGGTGGCCGTGGTCGAGCGGATGCACAAGGCCGAGGGCACGCTGGGCCTGCCGCACCCGCGCATTCCGCAGCCGCGCACGCTGTACGGCAAGTCGCGCGCCAATTCGGCCGGTATCGACCTGTCGAACGAGCATCGCCTGGCGTCGCTGTCGTCCGCGCTGCTGGCCGGCACCAGCGACGTGCTGCGCGCCGATCCGCTGCTGGGCGTCGAAGTCGACCGTGGCGATGCCAAGTCGGAACCGGTGCTGAACCCGGCCGACCTTCGCGACGTAGTGGGCCAGGTCAGCGAAGCCACTCCGGCCGAGATCGAAGCGGCGCTGACGGCTGCCGTCAACGTGGCGCCGATCTGGCAGGCCACGCCGCCTGAAGTGCGCGCCGCCGCACTGGAGCGTGCCGCCGACCTGATGGAAGCCCAGATGCAGTCGCTGATGGGCATCATCATGCGCGAGGCCGGCAAGACCTTCGCGAATGCCATCGCAGAAGTACGAGAAGCGGTGGACTTCCTGCGCTACTACGCGGTGCAGGTGCGGGAGACGTTCTCGAACGACACGCACCGCCCGCTGGGCCCAGTGGCCTGTATCAGCCCGTGGAACTTCCCGCTGGCGATCTTCACCGGCCAGGTGGCCGCCGCGCTTGCCGCCGGCAACCCGGTGCTGGCCAAGCCGGCCGAACAGACCCCGCTGATCGCCGCCGCCGCCGTGCGCCTGCTGCGCGATGCCGGCGTGCCGGCTGGCGCCGTGCAACTGCTGCCGGGCCGTGGCGAAACGGTGGGCGCCGCGCTGGTGGGCGATGCCCGCGTGAAGGGCGTGATGTTCACAGGCTCGACCGAAGTGGCGCGCCTGCTGCAGCGGAACGTGGCAGGCCGCCTCGACGCCGCCGGCCGTCCGATCCCGCTGATCGCCGAAACCGGCGGGCAGAACGCGATGATCGTCGACTCGTCGGCCCTGGCCGAGCAGGTGGTGGGTGACGTCGTGAGCTCGGCGTTCGATTCCGCCGGCCAGCGCTGCTCGGCGCTGCGCGTGCTGTGCCTGCAGGAAGACGTGGCCGACCGCATCCTGGAAATGCTCAAGGGCGCGATGCAGGAACTGACCATGGCCAACCCGGACCGCCTGTCGACCGACGTCGGCCCGGTGATCGACGAAGAGGCGCGTGCCAACATCGTGCGGCATATCGATGCCATGCGCGCCAAGGGCCGCCGCGTGCACCAGGCCGACCCGGGCGCCGCGCAGTCGGCTGCCTGCCGCAACGGCACCTTCGTGCCGCCAACGCTGATCGAACTGGATTCGATCGAGGAACTGAAGCGCGAGGTGTTCGGCCCGGTGTTGCACGTGGTGCGCTACCCGCGCGCCGCGCTGGACACGATGATCGGCCAGATCAACGGCACCGGCTACGGCCTGACGCTGGGCATCCACACGCGGATCGACGAAACCATCGCGCATATCGTTGACCGCGCGCATGTGGGCAACCTCTACGTGAACCGCAATATCGTGGGTGCCGTGGTTGGCGTGCAGCCGTTTGGTGGCGAAGGCCTGTCGGGCACCGGCCCGAAGGCTGGCGGCCCGCTGTACCTCTTCAAGCTTCTTGCTTCATATCCCTTGAACGCTCCTCTCAATGCGATTCGTTTGAGTGGGCGTGAAGTTGACGGGGCGAAAGGGCCTTCGACTAGAATTGGAGCGCTTCGTGAGTGGGCCGTAGCCAATGTGCCTGAGATCGCATCGACTTGCGATGAGTTTTCTCGCGACTCCCCCGTGGGGCTCTCAGTCACGCTACCGGGTCCCACCGGCGAGGAGAATCGTTACTCGGTTTCTGCCAAGGCCGCAGTCCTGTGTCTGGCTCAGACCCGTAGCGACATGCTCCGGCAGCTTGCCGCAGTGCTAGCCATTGGAGCGCGCGCTATTTGGGTGGATTCCGTAGGCGTACGGTCGTTGTATGAGGGGCTTCCCGCGCATGTTCGGTCGGGCATCGAAATAGTGGCAGATTGGCGTGTCGCGGACCTTTTCCAGGCGGTCATTCACCATGGCAATTCTCAGGAGTTGAAGGCCATTGGCCGGCGGGTTGCCGAGATCGACGGTCCCATCATCGGCATTCAATCGCTTGCGGAAGGAAGCGCAGAGATCAGTCTCGACAAGTTGGTGGTGGAGCATGCGCTCTCTATCAATACTGCTGCGGCGGGTGGAAACGCATCTCTGATGACGATCGGTTGATCGATTCAGGACCGATTCTAGAAGAGATAGGCTTTCATCTCGTATAGGATCGGGCAGTGTGACCGAAGTGGTGCCCACTTCGGTCACTCGTCTCCGAAAAGCTAACGTCCCAAAATGGCCGGGTCCGGCCCGACGCCGAGCACAGCGAGCGTTCCTCCTGGGACCTGTCCGCGTAGGGCAGAAGACGACCCATCTGAGACTCCAACAGCTGCAAGACGAACGGCTCCTTTGGTCGATGAACGAACGGTGGCAGGGAGACACCACAACGGGCAACCGCCCAAGCAGCGGGCATGTGGTTTGCCACGTTCCGCTCAGTTCCCGTGCGCACCATGTGCACGCATGTTTTCCAGCCAACGGGTACGTGTCCTCTCGTCGGCAAAGGTAAGCCCATACAGGTTCTTGCGGATCGGCTTGATCCCGGCGAAACCTAGCATACTTCGTTCGAAGCCGCGGACTCCATATGCGCCAAAGTACCAGCGATACAGCAGCGCCGGCATTCCCATGGTCACGACGATCCGTGCCGAGCGGCCGGCGAGCAGTCGTCTGGGGAACCCTTTCTCCCTGTATTCCATGGCAAAGCCGGGCCGAAAGATGTGTTCGAGAAAACCCTTGAATAGCGCCGGCATGGTCCCGTGCCATAGCGGAAACAGGAAGACCCAATGCTCCCCCCAGCGCAATTCCTCCCTTGGCTGCTCCAATGCAGGAGGCAATGTGCCAGTCTCGAACTCAGCCTGCGTGCGAAGCAACGGGAAGTCGAGCTTCGCCACCTCGATGCGCCGTACCTCGTGTCCTGCCGTGGTCGCGCCTTGAGCATAGGCGTCCGCCAGCGCATGCAGCAAGCGCTGGCCCGATGGGTCTGGATGCCCCTGGATGATTACGATGCGCTTGGGCATGTTGCTGGCGAAGCTGTTCGGGAGGCCAGCGGTACGACGCACAAAGGCACGTCGTGCCAAAGGTGAATGTCCTGTTGTATGGCCATGAACCTCACTCCTCAGCACGCCGACTGCCGTGAGCCGTCAAAGCTTTGGCCGCAGCGCTCTATGGGAAACGTGCACATGATAGCCGGTTCGCCTAACAAGAGTAGTGAGTATTATCCTGGCTCAGCGTCACTGGAATTGCACGCCAGTCCAGCTGATATGACTCCCCGTGTCAATCGAGATTGGTTTGATTCAGTTTCACAGTTGCATGTAGTTCCCCCAATTTCCTGGA
>NZ_AUFE01000175.1 GCF_000426345.1 Cupriavidus phytohabitans
ACCAGACCACCGAGCAGACGCTCGCCGAGTTGCGCTATCCCACCGCACGCCGTCCGATCAGGCCGGCGCTGGCAGAACGCAAGGTGGCGCGATGAGTGACGCACATCGGTCCGCAGCGCCCACACTGCTGCAAGGTCCAGGTCTGCGTGACGAGGCACCGGACCACTGATCAGCCTGCCAGCGAATGAACTGATCCGCGAACTGGCGCAGGACGCGTCGATGCCTGGAATTAAATCGTCCGCAGAACACCCCGTCGTGTGAAAAATAGAATCGAGGAGATATCCATGAAAGCTGCTAGCCTTGCGTCTTGTCGTTTCGCGCTCGGCGCGTTGTTGCTGGCCTGCTCATCGCTGGCACAGGCCTGGCCCGATCGAGCCATCAAGATCATCGTCCCCGCGCCTGCTGGCGGGAATATGGACGGGCCGGCTCGCATCTTTGCCAGCTATTTGTCCAAGGAAGTTGGCCAACCTGTCATTGTTGAAAACAAGGCGGGCGCGGGGGGCTCCATCGGAGTGCAGGCCATGCTAAACGCGCCTGCCGACGGCCACGTCATCCTGTACACCAGCTCGAACGTGCTGACCGAAATACCGCACGTCATGAAGCCCCCCTATGACCCGATGAAGGACGTGCGGCCGGTGGCGGCGCTCACCCAGTACCGCTACGTGCTGGTCGTTGCGCAGGACTACCCAGCGAATGACCTGGCCGGCATGGTGCGGCAGCTCAAGGCGGCGCCGGACAAGAGCAGCTTTGCGTCCCCGAGTCCCGGAACGATCGCGCAGCGTGGCGGTGAGATGCTCAATCTCAAACTCGGCGTGAACATGCAACACGTGCCATATTCGGGTACTCCTCCCGCGCTGCTCGCGGTGATGTCCAATCAGGTCACGATGGTTCTGGACAGCGTCGTGACCTCGGGACCCCATCTGCAGAGCGGCAAAATCAAGGCGCTGGCCATCGCGGGCACCAGCCGCTACCCCGGCATGCCGCAGGTTCCGACCTTCGCTGAACAGGGTTTTCCGGAGTTCAATGATTTCAGCAGCTGGCAGGGCATCGCGGTATCTCCCAAGGTACCAGCCGCCGTTGTCGAAAAGCTCTACGCCGTCACGCGCCACATCGCCGGTCTGGCGCCGTTCCGCGACCAGGTCGCAAAGCTGAGATTCGAGCCGATCACGCCCGAATCGCCGCAGCAATTCGCGCAGCGTCTGCAGTCGGACTACGACCACTTTGACGCACTGAACCGCAAGTTGACCCTGAAGCAGTAAGACCTCACGAAACCTTGATGGAAATGATTCAGCTATGAAAGCAGCCATGATTATCTCGGGCCCGCAAGGCGGCCATGTGGAAATCCGGGAGATTCCCCGCCCGACGCCCGGTCCCGGCCAAGTGGTGGTGCAGGTGATGGCCTCGGGCCTGAACCGGGGCGAATTGGTCCGGGTGGGTGAAGCGAAAAGCGGCGGCCCGATACTGGCCGGCATCGAGTTCGCCGGCATTGTCAGCCAGGTCGGACCCGATGTGCGCGGCGTGCGTGAAGGCGACCGCGTGACCGGCCACGGCTGGGGCGGCCAGTCCGAGTATGTGCTGGCCGAGGCGCGCGCGCTGATCCCGATCCCGGCCACGCTGTCCTGGGTCGAGGCGGCCGCATTCCCCAATGTGTTCATCAGTACACACGACGCGCTGGTCACTAATGGCGAGTTCCGTGCCGGCCAATCTGTGCTCGTGAATGCCGCCACAGGTGGCATGGGACTGGCAGCCGTCCAATTGGCCGCCCAACTCGGCGCCAGCCAGGTCATCGCCACCTCGCGCTCGGCGGCCAAGCTCGCGCGGCTGCGTGAATACGGTGCGACTCACACCATCGATACCTCACAGCAGGACACCGTGCAGGCCGTGAAAGACATCACCGACGGCCGCGGCGTGGACGTGATCATCGACTCACTGGGCGGCGCGGTGTTCGACACCAACCTGAAATGCCTGGCCGTGCGCGGCCGGCTAGTCATCATTGCGCGGATGAGCGGCGTCGATACCGCCCAGGTCGACATCAAGCACATGTGGGTCAATCGCCTGAAGGTTGTCGGGACCACCTTCCGCACCCGTACCGAGGAAGAACGGCTCGCCTTGATCGAAGCGTGCGCGCGCGATGTGCTGCCACTGCTGCGCGAGGGTCGCCTCAAGATGCCGGTCGACCGCCTGTTCGCACTCGACGACATTGCACAGGCCCACGCCTACATGGCAACCAACCAGCATTTCGGAAAAATCATCGTGGCCGTCCACAAAAGCGTGATGGCGGCCGCCGTGCCAATCACCGTGTCGCAGACTGCGACGAAGGAGCTCGCATGAACATTAAGATCACACCACTCACCGGCTCGATTGGTGCCTCGGTCGAAGGCATTTCGCTCTCGGAGCCCTTGACCGACGAACTGTTCGGACAACTGAGCAAGGCATTTCTGCAACATTGCGTGCTAGTGTTCCGTGACCAGTCGCTCAAGCCCGCAGCTCAGCTGGATTTCATCCGTCACTGGGGCGAGCCGGTCGTTCCGGCCTTGCTGTCCAGGCTGCGGCTCGATGAGTATCCCGAAGTGGTCCAGATCCGAACGGCGCCGAAGGAGCTTATTTCGACCGAGGCCTGGCATTACGATGCGCCGCACACGCCCGTGCCGCCAAAGATCACCATGCTCAGCGCGCAGGTGGTGCCGGTGGGTGGTGACACGATGTGGTGCAACCAATATCTCGCCTACGAGAGGCTGACTCCCGTCATGCAACGCATGCTGCAAGGCCTGCGCGTCCAATTCCGCGCCGTGCGGCTGGCCCGCTCCCAAGGCGTGTGCGAGTCCGATGCGCCCTCCGCAGTGCACCCGATGGTGCGCACGCATCCGGAGACCGGCCGCAAGGCGCTCTACATCGGGCATCCGGACAATGTGATGGGCATCGAGGGTATGACCGAGGCCGAAGCGCGGCCCTTGCTGAACTTCCTGTATGAGCACAGCACGCAGCCGGACAACGTTTACCGCCATATGTGGCGCGTCGGCGATGCGCTGATGTGGGATAACCGGTGCACCATGCACTATGCGGTCCACGACTACGGCAACCAGGAACGCCTCTTGAACCGAGTCACCCTGAAGGGCGAAGTGCCCACTTGAAAAAGGGCGCTTTCCTGGCTGCGGGGCTGCTTTGGGTCGGCAACGCTCAAAGCGGCCGGTTTCACCTCTCTCGAGGCCGAGTCGACCGCGTGGATGGCATCCGGGACGCCATGCATCCACCGGCCGTCCTGCTTGACGCTATATGAACGCCGCCCGGCATTTGGATGGTGTACAAGAGTCGAGGGACTTTGGGCAGCCCACGAGTCTCGCGCGTGCGCCGCCCGACGGGGCTGCGCAGCCGGGTTACGGGCCTTGTAGGAGCCGCGCGTAAACCGCCTTGACGCTGCCAGCAGGAGGCGTAGAATCTGCAGGGTCGGGTGCCGCAAGGTTCCCGATAATGGTTGTGAACCTTCTTCTTGAAGGCCTTCTGGACGGCGGTTCGATTCCG
>NZ_AUFE01000176.1 GCF_000426345.1 Cupriavidus phytohabitans
TGCCTGAGACGCCACTGTACGTTTCTTCTTCATTGGCATATCCATGGTCATTACCTCCATGATATGCCTCGTACACAAAATTCCGGATAGGTCCGAGTGCGTCGCTGCGCTCGCACGGCGACCCCGGGGCCCGAAACCCGGACGAGGACGCGGGCGGCTGCGCTGCCCTTAGGGCCGGCGCGCAGCGCAGCCGCAGGCGTTCCTGCGTTGACCCACGCAGCAGGGATCATCCACAGCTCTGGGTTCGTTCAAACATCGCATCAATCCCGAGCCACCGTGGCGCACCACGGCGTCAGGCAGCCCTCCCCTGCAACGAAGCAAAGTCCCGTACGAAAGCCCCCGCACACTGCGATAACAGTGGCCGCCCGCAGCATGTCACCAATAGCGAGCGACCACAACGCTTCAAGCCGCCGACAGCATGTCACCAACGGCGACCCAGCTCCAAAAGTCACTCACCCCTTAGCCTTCTTCGCATACTCCCACCCCATCTCCGCCATCGGCCGCGCCCGCTTGCCCGCATCAGCAGCCTGCGCCGACGAAGCCGTCCCATCGACCACGCGCTTCATGATCCCCTGCAAGATCCCGGCAATACGGAACATGCTGAAGGCAAGATAGAAATTCCAGTCGCCAGTGATCGCGCGCCCGGTACGCTGCTCGTACATGCGGCGATACGTTGCCTCGTCAGGAATCCCCAGCCCCGCAAAGTCCAGCCCCGCAATCCCGCGGAACTGCCCCGGTGCGATATGCCAGCTCATGCAGTGGTAGCTGAAGTCCGCCATCGGATGCCCCAGTGTGGATAGCTCCCAGTCCAGCACCGCCAGCACACGCGGCTCGGTCGGATGGAACATCAGGTTGTCGAGCCGGTAATCGCCATGCACGATCGACGTCAGATCCGCGTCTTCCTGCGGAATATGCTGCGGCAGCCAGTCCATCAGCGCATCCATGGCCGGGATCGACTCGGTTTCCGACAGCTTGTATTGCTTGGTCCAACGCTCGATCTGGCGCTGGAAGTAGTTGCCGGGCTTGCCATAGTCCCCCAGCCCGATGGCGTTGTAGTCGACGGTATGCAGCGCAGCGATGACGCGGTTCATCTCGTCATAGATGGCACTGCGCTCGGCATTGCCCATGCCGGGCAGCGACTGGTCCCACAGCACCCGGCCGGCGACGAACTCCATGATGTAGAAGGCACGGCCAATCACCGATTCGTCCTCGCACAGCGCATACATGCGCGCGACCGGCACGTCGGTGCCGGCGAGGGCGGCCATTACGCGGTATTCGCGCTCGATGGCGTGCGCCGACGGCAGCAGCTTGCTCTTGGGGCCGGGCTTGGCGCGCATCACATAGGTCTGGCCCGGCGTGACCAGCTTGAAGGTCGGGTTGGACTGCCCGCCCTTGAACTGCTCGACGGTCAGCGGGCCGGCAAAGCCCGCCACGTGCTGGCGCATCCAGGCTTCCAGCGCGCCGGTGTCGAAGCGCTGCTGGTCTGCCACCGGGCGTGTGCCCTCGAAGTGCGATACGTTGCTCGTCATGCTGTCTCCGTTAGTTTTCTGTTCGGGTTCGGTTGGATGGCTCGGGTGACTCAGGCGGCCGGCTGGCGGCCGCGCAAATACTGGTGCAGCAGCACTTCCATGGTGGTGTGGCGCGAGCCGCTGTGGACGGGGGTGGGCGGCGAGTAGTTGGTCATGCGCACCACCCAGTCGAGCGGGCCGTCGCCCATGTCGAGCACATTGATGCAGCCCGCCGTCTGCAGCAGCGAGCCGAACAGCACGCGCCGCCCGCAGGTGATCGCCTGTGACAGGATGGCGCGGTTGGTGCCGCCGTGCAGCACCATCAACACGGTGTCCCATCCCGGGTCGGCGCGCAGGCGATCCAGCGCGGGCAGCACGCGGTCGAGAAAGGCGCCGATGGTCTCGCCGTTGAGAAAGCGCTTGTCTTCGGGGACTTCGCCTTCGAAGGCGCCGACGAAGGCGTCGCGCAGCTCGGCGTCGGCGATCGCGGACAAGTCGCCGCCCCGGATCTCCTGGAATTCTGGCCAGACCTCAGGCACCATGCCTTCCATCTCGGGCAGTTCGGCCAGCACGCGCTCGGCGGTCTCGACCGTGCGCGGCAGGCCGCTGACGATGACGCGATCGAAGCGGATCTGCTCGGCGGCAAAGGCGCGTCCGGCGGCGGTGGCCTGCATGCGGCCGGTTTCGTTGAGCGGGACCATCTCCGGCAGCGCGGGACGCCCGGCTTCATCGAAATACGAGACGGCACCATGCCGCATCAGGTAGATGCGGCGACGCGAGGACGGCGGCAATTCCATGCGTTGTCTCCTTGTGTTGTGCTGGCGTGCCCGTCTGCCGCGGGCTTGCCATGAAGACGGGCAGCTGCCCGTCCGGGTCTGTCAGCGGTACTGCGGCTTGCGCTTCTCAAGAAAAGCGCTGATGCCTTCGCCGCCATCCGGGTGATGCAGCGCGGCGACAAAGTTGTCGCGCTCGGCCAGCAGGTGTTCGTCGAGCGACGCCGTGGCCGCGTAGTTGATCAGGCCCTTGATGCGGCCGACCGCATGCGGCGATTGCCTGGCCAGACCCGCCGCCAGCCGCAGCGACTCGGCCAGCGCCTCGCCCGGCGGCGTGACGCGGTTGACGAGGCCAAACTGGGCCAGCCGCTCGCCGCTGATCGGCTTGCCTTCCATCATCATCTCGCTGGCGAGCTGGCGCGGCAGCGCGCGCGCCAGTTCGTACGAGCCGCCGCCATCGGGCGTGAGCCCGACCGAGACGTAGGCCATCACGAACTTGGCATCGCTGGCCGCGACCACGAAATCGCATGCCAGAACGAGCGATAAGCCCGCGCCGGCGGCGGCGCCTTCGACTGCCGCGATGATCGGCTTGGGAAAGGCGTGCAGCGAGCGGATAAAGCCGTTCAGCACCTCGATGCTGGCGGCTTGCACCTCGGGCGGCTGGCTGCGGTTGCCCAGCAGCCGGTTCAGATTGCCACCCGCGCAGAACATGCCGTCGGCGCCGGTAAAGATTACGGCGCGGATCGAATCGTCCGCGGCGGCCGCGTCCAGCGCCGCCTTGGAGCCGGCATAGATGTCCGGGTGCAGCGCGTTGCGCGCCTCGGGGTTCGAGATGGTCAGGACCAGCGTCGAATCGACGCGTTCGGAAAGCAGTTGTGCGGGCATGGGGGCGACTCTGAAAACGGCAGGGAACGGGCTTATTGCTCTTCGGCCAGCAGCGACAGGCCGAGGCCGGCGCGGCGCCACAGCCACGGGCTCGGGCGGTAGCGCATGTCGCCGGTCAGCGCTTCCATGTTGCGCAGCGTCTCGAGCACCAGTTGCGGGCCGACCGCGTCGCCGAGTGCCAGCGGACCCTTCGGGTAGCCGAGGCCGAGGTTCACGGCAAGGTCGATGTCCGCCGGCGTGGCGATGCGCTGCTGCGCGATATCGCTGGCGATATTGATGATGCA
>NZ_AUFE01000177.1 GCF_000426345.1 Cupriavidus phytohabitans
AACGTCATCTGCTTCATGTTCTTCTCTTTGCGCTCTTGATCCCTCACATAACGCTATTCCTCATGAAGCGGAGGACTTAATCAGCATTGCCCTAAACGCCGGCATCGGTGTTGCATTCACCGGTTGAACCCGTCGCGGCGTTCTTCGCGAAGGACCTCCTGTGAAGTTCGCCTGGATTGACTCGCAGCGGCGGCAGTATCCGCTGGCGGCGCTGTGTGAGGTCCTGTTTGTCAGCCACAACGGCTATCGTGCCTGGATAGCGCGGTGGCAAGCCTGAGCGCAAGCGGCTGAGCGACGGGCAGTTGCTGACCTTGATCCGGACCATTCACGCTGAGGTCAAGGGCGCCTACGGATCGCCGCGAATGACCGAGGAGATCCGCGCTCGGGGCTTTCCGGCCGGCAAGGAGCGGGTTGAGCGGCTCATGCGCGAGAACAACATCCGGGCCCGGCACAAACGGCGCTACAAGGTGACGACGGATTCGAAACACAAGCTGCCGGTCGCGGAGAATCTGCTCGATCGAAACTTCACGCCGACGGCGCCAAACCAGGTGTTCACCTCGGACATCACCTACATCTGGACCGATGAAGGCTGGCTGTATCTGGCGGTCGTGCTGGACCTGTTCAATCGGGAGGTTGTCGGCTGGTCGATCAAACCACGCATGACGGCAGACATCGTGATCGACGCACTGATGATGGCGTGGTTCCGGCGCAGGCCTGAGCCAGGCGCCCTGCATCATTCGGACCGTGGGTCCCAATACGCTAGCCATGACTTCCAGCGAAAGCTGAAGGAATATGGCATGCGCTGCTCGATGAGCCGCAAGGGAAACTGCTGGGACACTCAGTCCAAAATACGCTTTGAACGTCGGACCGATCTGACCTGTGCTGGGATTGGCCGAGCTGCCTTGGCGTTGACCTGTCGATCGGGTTCCGGCGTTCCCCGAGCATTGCCGGGCCCAACGCTTGTGACCTGATAGGAGCTTTGTCCTGCACCGTGAGTGTCCTGTCCTGCGAGTGGGGTTGGCGGTGTGCCCACTACAACGGATAACACGCATGGAACAAGAACAAGACGAAGTAATTCTGGGTGTCGACACGCATCTGGATACGCATGTCGGGGCGGTGATCAGCAGCACGGGCAAGCTCCTCGGCACGCAGTCGGTCTCTGCAGACACCAATGGCTATCTCAATCTTCTGACCTGGGCGAACTCGTTCGGATGACCGCCACTCTACGCCTACTGGCCAAGCGCTGGCTGGCACTGGCAGAGGAGCTGAGCACCCTCGACGGCATGCTTGATCGCCTGACCAGCCAGCATGCCAAGCGGCTTCGGGAGCGGTTTGGCGTAGGCCCTCAGACAGCGGCAGTGCTTGTTGCCGTTGCCGGTGACAATCCTGACCGGCTGAAAAACGAAGCGGCACTGGCTGCGCTTTGTGGCACAAGTCCTTTGCAGGCTTCGTCCGGTAAAACGGTCCGGCATCGCTTGAACACGGGCGGAGATCGTTCGGCAAATAATGCCTTGTGGACTATCGCCATGGTGCGAATGCGCAGCGATCCCAGGACACGGTCATACGTCGACCGCCGAACGAAGGAAGGCATGCCCAAGAAGGAGATTCATCGCTGCCTCAAGCGATATATCGTCAGGGAGCTGTACCCCCTCATTTTGGCCGATCTGACCGATTCGAGCCGCGCCGCTTGACATAGGAGCGTCAACGCGCCGACGAAGAGCTCTTCAACAGTTTGGAGAACGAACGAGCTCCTTCCACGCGGTACCGGACGCAACGTGAGGCCGCTGCGGACCTGTTCGAATACATCGAAGTGTTCTATAACTGCAGTGGTCGTCATTCGTCGCTCGGCTTTGTCTCTCCGGCTCAGTTCCTGCGAGACTGGATCAAGGCTCAGCAGACCAAGGATGTGGCTGCATAACCCGGGACCTATGGAAGCCGAAAACAGGAAACCTCAATTATTGCTATTATCTAAATATTGACGAGGAATTATATGTTATTTCATATGGCATTCAAGCGAGCGGCTCTGGTGCTGGGATCGGCGGCCTTCCTGTTTAATTTATCCGGATCGTGCGCAACGGAATTTGATTTTAGTCGGCCGAAAGGGTTCGGCGCAGCAACGATCGGCGGGATGGGTGGGGAAGTAGTGAATATCACAGATCCAATTGATGGCCGGGAGCAACTGAAGAATGCCCTGTGCAATTCATTTAATGCGGAAGGAGTATGCTCTGATGCAACTCCACGCATTATAAGAATCGCAACAACGATTGACTATACAGGGACAGAAAAAACCTCCTCGGAGCGTGGCTGTTATCCCGGCAAAACAAAAGGTGAATGTCCAACGCCGTACGAGCCGGAAGCATTGATCCTTGTCGATGCGAACGATAGACATTGCAGTGGGAAAGAAGTCACAGGGATTACTTACGACGCGGCCGGGAAAAATCCGCTATCGGTCGGTTCAAATAAGACCTTAATTGGCGCCAGCTCGTCCGCAGCGCTAAAGGGAAAGGGGCTGCGTCTAGTGAACTCCCGCAACGTCGAAATAAGAAATCTTACGATAAGTGACATTAATAACGGCATCGTTTTTGGTGGCGATGCAATATCGCTGGAAGGGGTGGACCGAGTTTGGATAGATCATAATACCTTCCACAATATTGGCCGACAAATGATTGTCGATCACTTCAGACCTGCAATCAACGTCACTATTTCTTGGAACAATTTCGACGGCACAAGCGCTTACTCGCCTGAGTGCAACGGGAAACATTACTGGAATATTTTGCTAATTGCAAAAAAGCAAACTATTACTTTATCAAATAATTGGATCCATGATTTTTCCGGGCGAGCACCGAAGGTCTCTGGCGATGATGCCATCGTGCATGTGGTTAATAACTATTTCCAGAATGGTTCTTGGCATGCGCTCGACTCGAGTGAAAATGCACATCTTTTTGTCGAGGCGAACTACTTTGATAATGTGATCTTGCCAATTTTGCCTGACGATGGCTATATCTTCGGAGCACTCGGTAGCCTCGGCGCTGTAGCCCAGCGGGAGTGCAAAGAAAAAGTCGGTCGCCCTTGCCTCGGCAATGTCGCTATCCCTGAGCCCTCGATCAAGGATTTTACGCAATACTCTGCCGTAATGGAAGCATTTGAAGCGCTGGGAAAAAATATAATTCACTCATCAAAGTCCAAGGTCTCATCCTGCATGATAACGCCTTATGAGGCAAGCAAAGTGCCCGCTATAGTCAAAGCATATGCCGGCACAGGGCATCTCTGATAGATGGAGTACACGTCATGGATGCGCCGTACCGTACTCATTCTCTATTGTAGCAGGGGGTCTTCACACAATCCATCCAAGTTAAGCCGCCAATAAAATCGCAATTCCCCCCGCGAACCCTTGACAGATGACGAGGTTCGAGGGGCCGCCGCCCTGCTTGCG
>NZ_AUFE01000178.1 GCF_000426345.1 Cupriavidus phytohabitans
CTGATCGGCTCGACCATCGCGCAGACGGTGTTCGACGGCGGCCGCAACAGTTCCAACCTGGCCGGCGCGCGCGCCGCGCACGAGGAAAGCGTGGCGCGCTACCGGCAGGCCGTGCTGTCGGCGTTTCGTGAGGTGGAGGACAGCCTGGCCGACGTGCGCTGGCTCAGCCAGCAGGCCACGGCGCTCGACAGCGCCCTGGCTGGCGCGAAACGGGCCCAGCGCATCTCGCGCAGCCGCTACGACGCCGGTGCCGTCGACTACCTGGCGGTGATCGACGCCGATCGCACCGTGCTGCAGTCGCTGCGCGATGCCAATGCGGTGGCAGGCTTGCGTGCTGCGGCGACCGTGTCGCTGGTGCGCAGCCTCGGCGGTGGATGGAGTCAGCGGCAACAATCGTGACAGTGCCTGCTGCCGGTTGTGTTGGAGCGTGTATCAGGAGGCCTGTCGCTCACATCAGGCAGGCACCCGGCGCCAGGCGACCGGAAGCCGGTTATCGGCCCGGTTGCCGTCACCGCCCATCAGCAAGCGTGCGTGTCCTTGCGATTCCCGCGGAAGTTGTATAGCATTGAAACTACGATATATAAAGTCTTAGTATTCCATGTCCCAAATCAGTACAGGCGTTGAATACAGCCTCCACTGCCTGCTGTACCTGACACATTCGCAGGCGGCCGTGGAAGAAGCGAGTGTCCGTGATCTGGCTGAGCTTCAGGGCGTGCCCCACGACTTCCTGGCCAAGCTGTTCACCAAGCTGGCCAAGGCCGGGCTGGTGGTCGCCACGGAGGGCATCAAGGGCGGATTCCGGCTCGCGCGGCCCGCCAACCACATTACCGTTCACGATGTCGTGGTCGCGATCGATGGCGAGAAGCCGCTCTTCGACTGCCTCGAGATCCGCGGGCGCTGTGCCGTCTTCAATGATGACGCGCCGGGCTGGGCGACGCGTGGCGTTTGCTCGGTTCACGCTGTCATGCAGGCTGCGGAGAAGGCTATGCGAGCGGAACTGAAACGGCATACTCTGGCCGACCTTTCCCAGCGCGTTAACGACAAGACGCCGGCCAGCTACGGTGTGCAGGTTGTCAGGTGGCTGTCGGATCGTGCGGCCAATCGGCGGGGCGAAAGGGCTGCGCCCACGCGCGCGGGTTCACGCAAGAGCGGCTGAGGTCCGCGCGCTCGCTCATTCCTGCGCACATTGCTTGGGGATCGCCGGATTTGGTTGCTCAGGGCGCAGTCATGCAGCGAGGATCGGTACTTGCACAGCACGCGGCAATCGATTGAATCCGCGATGGAAATCAGTCGCTACCCACACGTTGACGAGACGCCGTTCGCTGCCGAAATCCGCTTGGGTCCACACCATGCAGTTTGTGGAACGCCTGCGAGAAATTGCTGCGACTGGAGAAGCCAACGGCGTGTGCCACCTGGGAAACCTGCAGGGTTGTAGTCGCCAGCAGTTCCGCGGCCTTGTGCAGCCGAACCGCTCGCAGCATGGCCATCGGCGTCTGGCCGAACGCCCGTTCGAAGTGCGAAGCGAACGCTGAACGGCTCATTCCAGCCAGATCGGCCAATCGCTGCACGGATAGTGGTGCTTGGGGTTGTTCAAAGAGCTTCTCCAACGCGAGTACCAGCCGGGGATCGGCAACGGCCGCCGTCCACGACAGCTCCGCGTCATCGGTTTCCATCTGGCGCCGCAGCAGCATGACGAGGCATTGCTTGAGCAATGCCTCGATCAGCACCCTCGATCCCAGGCCGGGCTGTGCGGATTCCGCCAACAGCATGACGAACTGGTCCTTCAGCCCCGCTGGCCCGTCGAACCGCGTCACGATCGGATGCCGCAGCATCCTGAAGGGATCGGCCGTACTCGCCGCAAAGCGCAACTCCCCACACGCCAACTCAACCCCCACTGCCGCCTCGCCCACCTTCACCGTCGGCGCCGTTTCGCGCGCGGACCATGAGCCAAGCCTTGTCCGATCCACCGACATAGTCGGCGACTCGAACGCGCATTCCAGCCGGTAGGAAACGCCCGGCGGCATCAGGACGAAACTGTGCGGCTGCAAAGCGATGCGGCGGCCATTGCCTGCGTCGAGCGTTCCGCTGCCGTCCAGGCAGTAGTGAAGGCTGGCCGTCTCGCACGCTTCGAAACGCACGCTCCATCCATCGCGTATGTCGCATCGTGTGATGTGCGTGACACCGATGTCGAGTGTGGCCAGGAAATGCTCGAGCACACGGTGTGCAGAAGGGGAGGATGCCATCATTGGACGAATTGAAACCAAACTAAGACCAAGTGGAACCTTGCCATTTCTATCATAAGTACTCCAATCCCACCCTTGATGGAGTTTGCCATGTTCTAAATGAAGGATCTTGCCCGTCTGAGGAAGCTGGACGAAAAAGCTCCTGAAGCGATGAAGAGCTTCCGCGCGTTTGACCAGGCAGTTCTTGCAGACGGCGCGCTTTCGGTGCAGCAGAAACAGATTATTGCGGTGGCCGTGGCGCTGACAACGCAGTGCCCCTGGTGCATCGCCTGCATACCAAGGCCGCCCAAGATGCCGGCGCCACCAATACGCAACTTGCGGAGGCTGCGCTCGTGGCCGCCGCAATCCGGGCGGGCGGAGCGCGCGCATGCGCGCCGTCGCAATGACAGAAAGGAGGTCTGCGCCACCGGGGCGTGCTCCTCCACCACACCACATATCCGTTGAGGAGTAAATATGCAACCCATCACATCCGTCACCACAACGCGGACCAGCGAAGCCATCAACAACCACGAGGCGTTGCTGCGCTGGTCCCTGGTTATCGTCTTTCTTTGGTTCGGCGGGATGAAGTTTACCGGCTACGAAGCGCAGGGTATTGCGCCGTTCATCGAGAATAGCCCCTTCATGGCCTGGCTTATCGACGCGTTCGGTGTACGTGGCGCCAGCGCTGTCATTGGCGTGCTGGAACTGTCCACCGCGGTGACACTGACCGTCGGTGCATTCCATCACAGGGTGTCGGTACTTGGTGCAGCCATGTCATGCGCGACATACGCCATCACACTGACGTTCTTTGTCACCACCCCTGGCGTTGCAGAGCCGACTGCTGGCGGGTTCCCCGCGATCTCGGCGCCGATCGGCCAGTTCCTGCTGAAGGACCTCGTGCTGTTGGCTGCGTCGGCTTCTCTGCTGCGCACGGCGCTGGCACGTTGCCGGGCGGATCGTCCCTGATTTTTCAGGAGCTTATTGGTGCCGGCTTTGCCTGCATGTGGATCTCCCGGGCAGTTCCGCGGCATGTGGTAGTGGCCTGACCGCGCTGGCAATCGTGAACAAGGGCGATCCGATGGATCGCCCTTGTTGCCTTGTGCGCCCAGCATGGGCGTACTCCTGCGGGTGCAAGTCCCGCCGTAAGCTGGTCATAGCGAACGAAGTGAAGCGCAACTGCATGAGGGTGA
>NZ_AUFE01000179.1 GCF_000426345.1 Cupriavidus phytohabitans
TTCATCACCGGACTGCGAATCTTGGGATGCCTATGACAACGCACTTCCTCAATGCCGCGATGACTCGCGCACTGATTTAATCAGCGTTTCCTTAGGTAGGAAGGTGGTGGCGCTATGGCTAGAGGGTATCTATCGAGCGACACGCACCCAGCAAATTTCGTGCTCACCTTCATGAGCGAAGAAACTAAGCTATGGAGCGAGGTTGCAAAGCAACCTACGAAAAAGTGGGGCAACTATCTTGAAGGGAATCGCTGATCAATGAGGTTTGCGGTTGATGTTGCACACGCCGTGGCTTTTCTTGCTGAAGACGGATTGCTTCCCTCTGAGGCCACTAACAGTTTCCTGGCGTACACCAGATTCGCCAGACCAAACAGGCTGAACAACTGCGTCGTGTTCTTGACCAGACCCAGGTAGCGAACCTTGCGATGTCCAAACAAGTTCTTGACGACATGGAACGAATGCTCGACCCGCGCTCAAATCTGGGTTTTGGCTCGTTCGACGGCGATCAGCAGGTCCTTGACTACTCCATTACGCATCGACTTGATCTTGGCGCGTTTGACGGCAATCTACCACTTCACGGTCTTGCCATTCATCTCCTCGCGCTTGTCCACGCCCGTGTAGCCCGCGCCGCCAAATGCATGCTCCTCGTGGCCATGCAGGAAAGCATGTGCCTGCGACACGTCCGACTCGTTGGCCGCGGTGCATACCACGTTGTGTACCAGTCCAGAGGCATCAGGTTAAGAAAAGCAATGCCTGGCATTGGAATGAATGCCCAGGTATGCAAAGGTTGAACGATCTTGCTATCTCATCTCCGCCTCGTGGCTCCAATCGCGGGAATAGCATTTGGCTGGATTCACTGTAGTGTCAGATGGGAAAGTGTCGAAGGTGGGGCTTTTTTTTTCTGCGGCACTAGTGGGCTGGATGGCCTCACTATGGACGCGCGGAGGGTTGTAGGGCTCTTTAGGCTGCATTTCGGTACTTAGCACCAAAGGAGAGCCGGAACGGATTCTGGTAAGCCAGACTGGAGCGACCACGACAAATCTCACATTTTGTCCGACAGCGGTGGCGGAGGCGCCGTCAATTTTTTGTGACTGAGTCGGAAACTGGAACGGCCCTTCGGATCACACCGTGAACTGACGTAGCTTCCTCAAAGGGTTACGATTGCTCCATGATCAAGCTTTGCCAAGCCGTTCGGGCGTTGGAGGTGTTGATTCCTAAAGCCTTTGCAGACAGGGGTGCATTGTTTAACAGGCTCGTGCGGGGACCGACCAGAAAACCATTAAAGATGGGAGCGAGGTTATAAGCGACAATGGATGCCGATCCTCCGCGTCGGGGTGATGTGCTTGACACATGAATGCGAGCAAGTGCAAGAATTGAGTCGACGCACTTGCGGTGCTGGGGACCATAGCAAGGCGCTGTCGAATGAATGAAATGCAATACCGACCAAATGCTCATTAGATAAGGGGAATTTAGATTCAAATGAAACGCTATAAATTGTTCATTGACGGCCGTTACGTCGATCCAGTAAGACTGGAGTGGTTCGATACGGTCAACCCGTACACCGGCGAGGTTTGGGCACGCATCCCTAGAGGTACAAAGGAAGACGTTGATATCGCGGTAGCCGCAGCTTCGCGTGCCCTGAAGGCGGGACCTTGGGCGATGATGACAGCCACGGCGCGCGGAAAACTAATGCGACGTCTCGGTGATCTGGTCCTTGAAAACGCCCAGCGCCTGGCAGAAACTGAGGTACGGGACAATGGCAAGGTGATGACTGAGGTGCTGAACCAGCTTCGGTCGCAGTCGGAGTGGTGGTGGTACTTCAGCGGCCTAGCTGACAAGATAGAAGGCGCTGTTGTTCCTTTGGACAGGTCCGATGCCTTTGCTTTTACCACCCACGAGCCAGTTGGCGTGGTCGCTGCCTTGACGGCCTGGAACTCACCTTTGCTTTTCGTAGCGATGAAATGCGCGCCCGCCTTGGCAGCAGGCTGCACCGTGGTCCTGAAGCCATCAGAATTTGCTTCGGCGAGCACACTGGAGTTCATGGAGTTAACCCAGCACGCCGGCTTCCCGAGGGGAGTATTCAACGTTGTCACTGGATTTGGTCCAGAGACCGGGGCTGCGTTGGTGGAACACCCTGACGTCGCTAAGGTGAGTTTTACTGGATCGGATGCCACCGGGGCAAAGGTCTACGCCGCTGCTGCAAAGTCTATGAAACGGGTTTCAATGGAATTAGGTGGTAAGTCGCCCAATATTGTGTTCGAGGATTGCGACTTCGCACAGGCAGTAAGTGGAGCTGTGTCGGGGATCTTTGCAGCGACCGGTCAAGCGTGTGTGGCAGGGTCCCGCTTGCTGGTGCAGAATAGCATCAAGGACCTTTTCGTCGATCAACTTGTCAGCATGGTTGCATTGGCGCGAGTCGGTGATCCAAACGCACCGGAGAATAGCTTCGGTCCTCTCGCAACACCGGAGCAGTATAAAAAGGTTTTGCGGTACATCGACATCGCCAAGTCAGAAGGCGCTCGCTGTGTAATAGGGGGCGAGGCTATACGGGATCTCTCTGGTGGGCAGTTTGTACAGCCCACGGTTTTTGTCGACGTAAAGAGCGACATGCGCATCGCGCAAGAAGAGGTGTTCGGCCCCGTGCTCTCGGTCATGGGCTTCGATGACGAAGCGGACGCAGTGAGGATCGCCAATGATGTTATTTATGGGCTCGCCGCAGGAGTATGGACAGCTGATATCTCCAAGGCGCTTCGTGTATCAAAGGCGCTCAGGGTCGGCACAGTGTGGATTAACACCTATCGCGCGACGAGCTTCAACCTCCCTTTCGGTGGCATGAAGCAATCCGGTATTGGCCGTGAGAACGGTATCGAAGCTGTGAGCGAGTTCCTCGAGACCAAAAGTGTCTGGGTTTCGACTAAGGCAGGGACGCCGGCTAAGACAGTCAGCGCAAACGCGCAGTAGCAAATTGGCCTATACATAGGGAATGAGGATGAGATAAGTATCCTCCCAGTGCCTTCAGAAGGGCATCAGAGCACATGCCAGCGGAACCGGCTAATGCAGTGGCAAAGCACGAGCTGCGTGCCTGTGTCGTCGTAGACATGAAGTATTCGAGCCTGGTCCGCCGGTTCCGTCGCGATAAGGAGGTAGGGGCGAGCGGGGGACGGAAAGGTGCTGCGGTTAGGCCACCAGGGAGTAGAACTGCTCGGCAGCGGACGGA
>NZ_AUFE01000180.1 GCF_000426345.1 Cupriavidus phytohabitans
TCACTTAACCTCAACCTCTCGAACCGCCCGGTGCGGACCCGCATGCCGGGTGGTGTGGCAGGGGCGCAGCCAGTGCGGCTGCCCCCTATGCCGATCCCGCGCCCGGCGTCGCTATTGCGTCGCCACCGTGCTGGCTGGTTGCAGCCGCGCCTGCTCCAGCCTCTGCCGCAGCGTGGCCATCACTGCGGCGGTCGCCTGTTCGCCCGCGAGCACCGCGCGGTTGCGGGCGTTGAAGTCACTGCCTCCCATGTCGGGCAGTTCGGGGCGGATCACCACGTCGGCGCGCGACAGCGCCATCTTGTTGATCGACTGGCCCATGATCGCGGTGGTCTGCAGCAGTACGCCGCTCTGGCCGGCGTTCTTCTGTGCCGACGGGTCGGCGGAGATATTTACCGCGATGACGAAGTCGGCGCCCATGGCGCGCGCCGAGTCGACCGGCACCGGCTCGACCAGTCCGCCGTCGACGTAGTCATGCCCCTGGATCGACACCGGCTGGAACACGCCTGGCACGCTGCTCGATGCTCGCACCGCCTGCCCGGTATTGCCGCGGCGGAACAGGATCTTTTCGCCGGTCTTCAGGTCGGTGGCGACGATGCCCAGCGGCAGTTTCATCGCTTCGATCGGCCGGTTCTGCACCTGGCGGTTGACGTAGTTCTGCAGCGCCTCGCCCTTGAGCCAGCCGCCGAAACGGGTGCCGAAGGGCAGGGCCCAGTCGGCGATCGACGCCTCGTCCATGGTCAGCGCCAGCTTGTTCAGCTTGAAGCCGTCCAGGCCGCTCGCGTACAGCGCGGCCACAACCGCGCCGGCGCTGGTGCCGGTCACCAGGTCGGCATGGATCCCCTGCGCCTCGAGCGCCTTGATCACACCGATATGGGCAAAGCCGCGCGCGGCGCCGCCGCCAAGCGCCAGGCCGATCCTGACCGGGCGCGGAGTGGGCGGGGTGGTGGGCGCGGTTGCCACCGGCGGCGCAGTGCGCGGGCCGAATGCGCAGCCTGCCAGCAGGGCGGCCGCGGAGAGGCCAAGGAAATGACGTCGTTGCATGAAGCGGATCAGTAAATCAGGTGTGGCCTGCCGGTAATGGGGGTGACATATGACGTAAGCGCTGCTTTGTGCGGCTTGGCGTCGGCTCGCCCGGCGACCGGCACGATCTCAGACCGGCGCAAGCATAAATGATTCCGCGCACGCCCGGCGCCATGCCGAGGGCGGCGGAACGTGCTTGTATAATGCAAAGCCTGCATATACCAGCCCGCGCGCGCCGCTGCGCGCGGGCTTTTGTTTCTGCCCCTGACCATGACCCAACGCGTCCGCACCCGCTTTGCGCCGAGCCCGACCGGCTTCATCCACCTCGGCAACATCCGCTCCGCGCTCTATCCCTGGGCCTTCGCCCGCCGCATGAAGGGCGACTTCATCCTGCGCATCGAAGACACCGACGTCGAGCGTTCGTCGCAGGAAGCGGTCGACGTGATCCTGGAAAGCATGGCCTGGCTGGACATGGACATCGACGAAGGCCCGTTCTACCAGATGCAGCGCATGGACCGCTATCGCGAGGTCGTGGCGCAGATGGTCGATGCCGGCCTGGCCTACCGATGCTACATGAGCACCGCGGAACTCGACGCACTGCGCGAGGCCCAGCGCGAGCGCGGCGAGAAGCCTCGCTACAACGGCTTCTGGCGCCCGGAAGAGGGCAAGGTCCTGCCCGAGCCGCCCGCCGGCGTGGATCCGGTGATCCGTTTCAGGAACCCGATCGGCGGCAGCGTGGTGTGGGACGACGCGGTCAAGGGCCGCATCGAGATTTCCAACGACGAACTCGATGACCTGGTGATCGCGCGCCCGGACGGCACGCCCACGTACAATTTCTGCGTGGTGGTGGACGACCTCGACATGAAGATCACGCACGTGATCCGCGGCGACGACCACGTCAACAACACCCCGCGCCAGATCAACATCATCCGCGCGCTCGGTGGCACCGCGCCGGTCTACGCGCACCTGCCGACCGTGCTGAACGAGCAGGGCGAGAAGATGAGCAAGCGCCACGGTGCCATGGCCGTGACCGGCTACCGCGACGAAGGCTACCTGCCCGAAGCCGTGCTGAACTACCTGGCCCGACTGGGCTGGGCCCACGGCGATGCCGAGATTTTCTCGCGCGAGCAGTTCGTCGAGTGGTTTGACCTGGAACACCTGGGCAAGTCGCCGGCGCAGTACAACCCGGAAAAGCTGGCCTGGCTGAATAACCACTACATCAAGGTCGGCGATAACCAGCGCCTGGCCGAATTGACACGGCCGTTTATCGAAGCGCTGGGTGGCAAGGTGGAAGGTGCCGATCTGGTCGGCGTGGTGGCCCTGGTGAAGGATCGCGCCAACACGCTGAAGGAAGTCGCACAGGCCGCGCTGCTGTTCTATCGGGGCGAGCCGCAGGCGGATGCCGCGCTCAAGGCCGAGCACCTGACGCCGGAGATCCAGCCCGCGCTGGCCGCGCTGTCCAGCCAGCTGGCCGCGCTGCCGGAGTGGAAGCGTGAAGCCATCAGCGCGACGTTCAAGGCGGTGCTGGCCGAGTTCGGCCTGAAGATGCCCAAGCTGGCCATGCCGGTGCGCCTGCTGGTGGCGGGCCAGCTGCAAACGCCGAGCATTGACGCGGTGCTGGAGCTGTTCGGTCGCGACACGGTGCTGCGCCGCCTGGGCGCCGGTATCGCCGCGTAAAAAATCTCGCAAAAGTCCGTGCCGGGGGCTTGCGCTCCGGGCCGGAGTTGCTCATAATCTCGTTCTCCCTGCAGCGCGGTCGCCGACCAAGCGGGCTGACGGATCCGCAAGGATCTTCGTGATCTCCAGGCTTCTTAGAAAGCAAAGAGAAAAGCGAAAAAGTTAAAATGGGAGCTTGCAAAGATTAGTGGTTGATATATAATCTTGGCTTCGCTTGAAACGGTAGTTAAATCAAGCGAAAATAACGCAAGTTGCAGTAAGTTAGCGGTACTATGGGGCTATAGCTCAGCTGGGAGAGCGCTTGCATGGCATGCAAGAGGTCAGCGGTTCGATCCCGCTTAGCTCCACCAAGGATTCGGGAGGCGTCAAAAAAAGATGCTTCCCAAGCGTGAAAAGGTCTGTTAGAATGGCGGACTTTCCAGCGCAAGACAGAAAACGCGTTGCAAAACAAGTTTCTGTCCCCTTCGTCTAGAGGCCTAGGACATCACCCTTTCACGGTGAGTACAGGGGTTCGAATCCCCTAGGGGACGCCAAAACAGCCG
>NZ_AUFE01000181.1 GCF_000426345.1 Cupriavidus phytohabitans
CCGCCCTCTACTCCGCGCCTCAAATTCCCCGCCTGTACACCAGTTTCGACTTTAGCTCCCAGGAACGACATCGCTGCCAACCGCCCCGGAAACGATTTTTACGAGCGTGGTTTCGACATACGCCGCGAGCGCGAGCAATCCCTGCAGACTAGGACGGTTACGACCTCCACGCCAACCTTTAATGAGGTCGCCAGTCATTCCAGTTTCAACTGCCCGCTTGCTGCTCCATTGCCCGACCCTTTCCGTACACTGCCGAATGCCATGCCGTAGACTAGCGGCAGAAAACTCGCCGCCTTCGGAAACAAAAGCGATCAACGCGCCGACCTGCGCTGCCAACCAAATTTCCTGCTCTGAGGCAACTTGCTGCTCAGTCCGTTGACATCTCATTCCGACTGAGCCACACCGCGGACATACTCCACTCAGTTGGACAGTCCGCGGCCCTTTTGCCCAAAGTTCGCTTGGTGCCCCACAACTCGCTGACTCCAGTCTCAAGCCATGAGCGGGACAAGCTCTAACTGCTCTGAAGGCCCACAAAGCTCGGCCAAATAGTGCATCCGTCTTTATAGCGGTCTCCAGACAAAAAAAAACGGCAATATCATCCTCAAAACACCTAAAGCAGTACTGGGGCACGCGGCACGCCAGCCCCCCGCGCGCCAGCACCGCACAAAGCTGGATCAAGCTGGCGGCGCCTGCTAAAGCTTCCCCCGTGAGTACTTCAAGTCGTTCGACGATTGTTTTCAGAGTCAAACTGTCGGCTGCAATCGAAAACGTCTTAGACGCCAATGCGATGGGTGCACCGGTCGCCTTTAATCCGGACCTCTCCAAGGTCGGTTTGAAGTAAGTGTTAAACAAGACTCCGGGTGTCACATGATGAGAAAATGCGAGGCGCCGAAACAGGCTTTGCGTTGCCTCCAGGTCTGCGGTGCCCACGCCCTTCCACCGGACCTCATGGAGTTCAGGATGCTCCTTTGGATCGTAAAGAAATCCGGACATGGCTGTTCCTCCCCCTACTGTTCCGTTTCTAGCTCAGCGAGTCTCTTATCGAGACTTGGTTGACGGCTTACCTTTTCTACTACCTCCCATGGCTGGAAGCGTCCTTCCAGGAATTGGCACTTCAATGTCACGCGCCACCCACCCGTCGTCAAAACCTCGAATGCGCTCTTCTTGCTCTTCGAATTCTGCCTTCATTCGCGCGAGCTTTCCCGACTGGAGCTTGCAGTCTCCCCAGAATCCGTCGTCCCATCGACCTTCATTTGCACCCTGCTTTTGCGCCAAAGCGGCACACAGCTTCTTCGTCGCCCTCATGTTGCCTAGGCATTCCGTATAGAAGTGATCCAAGTACGCCGACAGCTCCGGACAATCCCGATAAGGCCATTGCTTCTGAATCCCTACCAAAATTTCCACATATGCCTCCTTTTCTTCTTGATGCCAAGCCTGCTCCTCGTCTGCATTGTCAGGGCATCCGGACTTCGCTCCATACCTCGCCAAATACAGGTCCGATCCTCGTAGTTGGATTTGGGCGTAACCTTCTACCGCTTCGAGCATCTCAAAACCGCCAATGATGATGATCTTTGGACCACAATCGTCCGCACAGGTCTTGATCGAATCAAGTGTCGAATGCTTGTCGCCAAATCGAAGAAGATGAAAGAATTCATCAAGCGCAAGCGCCAGAATCTGCCGACGTCTCAATTCATCGATCATTTGCATCTGCTTCGCAGTTACTTTCTTGGCCTCCCTTCTTGAAAGCATCCGGATTCTCCCGTCTCCAACCTCAAAAGCAACGTTACGCTCTCTCATTCTCACATCAATAGCATCCATGGCCAGCTCATAGACCACACTGGCTTCAGTCTTCTGCCCCTTCAAGGCGGGAATTCTCACAGGTAAGATCCCGCCAGGGAACCCATAGTCCGCACCGTCGAGAAGCTCTGCAACGAGCTCAAAAACGAGGGTCGACTTTCCGACCCCGCTTACTCCCGCGAGGGAAATGATCGACACATCGTTGCAAGGACACAGCAGCTCCAACATTCGATTTGCCACGTCCTCGAGGTCGCGATGCCAGATGCGCAACCCTCTAAGGTGCCTGATCTTTTCTCGCAGCGGCAACGCGTAAACGATCTCCAGCCTTCTTGCCAAAGCCTCCTCAGGGCTTTCAACTTCTTGGCTTGCCATTCTTGCTCTCCCGAAGTCACGTTGAAATCATCAGTAACCACAGCCGAGGCATTCCTACATCTCTAAGACGCACACTAGTAGGAACTGACACATCGATAGACGGGCGAGGTTGTTGATGGATTCGCACAATCGCCCCAGCATCCGCCGCCCCCCTGACGTCGAACGTCGTGATCTGTCATATTTCCCTCCCGGGAGCACGCCGAAAAACACTGTCGGAGGGCATGGATTCCAGCGCCGATATTTCCGCACCGGTCATGATGAAAAGCTCGAACGTTTCCATACGTCCTCCGACACAATTCGCGTTCTCCTTCTTGGCTGCATCGTTGGGATTTTTGGAGCGGACTGTTCCGCGCCCGATTCAGTTAACTCGCTGCTACCATGGGGTTCCTCCGACGCTGTGGTACAAATGAGCGCTGGTTGTGGCACTGAATACATATCGGCTGTCGGGGCCGATGGCTGCTTACTGGGAAGGCGATCCGACGCCGCATACTCGGAACGACCTCTAGAGCTACTCAGCGGCTTAACCACGCCAATACGCACCTTTCGGTCTTCAACATCAACGTTCAGCCCTCGGTGGTCAAGCAATGCTTGCTCCTCACCGCACTGTAGAGCAAGGAGGCGATCGTCGAAGTTTTCCGGATGTAGCAACTTTTGCTGGAGGTGACAAGCATACTCATTCGTCTTGGACTTCCGACTCTCTGACGTGGCCAGCTTCTTCCATTCCCGGTATGCCACGGCAGCCTCATAGCGACTACATTTACGATGCGGCTGGAGCTTTCTGACGTGAGCCGCCTCCCAAGTATTCTTAATCCGTACATAGATCAGACCCGCGCAATGGGGCTCCACGCGAACCGGCAGGAGCTAAAGTCGAAACTGGTGTACAGGCGGGGAATTTGAGGCGCGGAGTAGAGGGCGGTGGAGCTTTCCGCTGAGAATCTGATTGTCGAGA
>NZ_AUFE01000182.1 GCF_000426345.1 Cupriavidus phytohabitans
GAAGATCTGGGTATCCGTATTTCGTGGTTGAATTCGTCTTGTGCGGCGCAACGTATCGTGTGACGCGGGCGGTTGGAGGGCGCCGAACGGCCAGTAGCCGACTTTCAGGATTCAAGGTCAAACGACCGCTTCAGGCTGAGAGCCGAAGTTCACCGATGGTCGCTTCGCGGCACCTCAGTACTGGGCAGTGAATCCAATGGGCTACGCACCGCCCCTCTCACATGGGCGTAGATCATGGTGATCGCCAAGCATTTCAACCCGAAAAGCCCGATGGGCTATTAACCTTCCACAACGTGAGGTCCGAGGGCCGGCGACAGCCAAAGCGATCAAAGACAACCTCCTGCCTTCCAACCGATACAGCGATCTCAATAGGGACGACTGAAGGCGTCGTTGACATTTCGCACTGGACCTGTTTGGCAAACTCCTTTTAGACTGTGTGCAACATTCTGTTTCAACGAGCCAATATTCCAAGAGGGGAGGATAGGACCGGTGATCACTCAGATAGACATAGCGAGCTTTGGCAGCTTTCAAGGCTTGGACTGGAAGAAAACCGTTCGGGACAGCGGAAAAAACGTTCAGGATTTCAAACGGCTGAACATCCTGTACGGGCGCAACTACTCAGGCAAGACGACGCTCTCCCGCGTGTTCCGTTCCCTGGAGACACGCAAGGTCCCCCTCAACTACTTTGGCCCCTCGTTCACCATCCATGGGGACAAAGGCTCTATCAGCCAGGCTACTCTAGCCACCCACACCTATGACGTGCGGGTCTACAACCGCGACTTCGTAACGGACAACCTCAGTTTCCTCGTCAACCAGCAGATCGGTGGAGAGATCAAGACCTTCGCCATCGTCGGGGAGAAGAACAAGGAGATTGAAGAAGCCATAGCTGCTATTGAAGCGAAGCTTGGCAAAGTGGAGGAAAAGACTGGCCTTCGGTTCGACTTGGAGGGTAAGAAGACGGAACGTGACCGCACCAAGAGCACCTATAAAACTGCCGCCGATAACCACGAAGGCAAGTTGCGTTCTCACGCCAATGACACCATCAAGCAAAACCGCCAGTATGGACCAGCGGTCTATAACATTGATAGCATAAAAAAGGACATCCTTGCGACCAAAAAGACAGGATTCACCGCACTGAGCGTTGAGGAACAGGCCGCTAAGCTTGCTTTGCTCAAACAAGATGCCCTTGCAGACATTTCGGGATCGATAAGTTTCACTCTCGCAATGGATTCGCTACGAAGTACGGCGCAATCATTACTTTCGAAAGAGATCAAGCCAACCACACCAATCCAAGAACTGCTCAATGACAGCGTTCTTCAACTCTGGGTTAAGCAAGGTCTCGGCCACCACCGTGATAAACGAGACACCTGTGCCTTCTGCCGCCAGAGCCTGCCGCACAACATATGGCAGACCCTTGATGAGCATTTCAGCAAAGAGTCGGGTGAGCTTGAGGCTGCCTTGGATAACGCGATCACCTCAGTGAAAGAAGAGATAGCAGCCATAGCTGGCTTTATCAGCTTCAAGCGTGAGCAGTTCTACGCTGAGGAACGCGCAGCCTTTTACCTCATTAGCAAGGCACTTGCAGAGGCTCTCGCGATCTACAAAAAGGATCTTGAATCGTTGAAGAAATCTTTAGAGAGCCGAAAAGCCAGCCTCTTCCAAACTGTAGTTATGAAGGAAGCACTTTATGACGCCAATGAAATTCAGCGGCATGTAGACGCCATTAATGCGATTATCTTAACCAACAATGATAAAACCAAGACGTTGGACAAGGATAAAGCGACTGCAAGAGAAGCACTTCGCTTGACAGACGTGTATGCGTTTGCTCAAGCGATTAGCCATGACACAGAGCTTAATCGTATTGCTGATCTGAAGACTAAGGCTGAGACGGCCAACACCGCCTTCAATGATGTCAGCACGCAGATCACAAAGCTCGAAGACGATATCACGGCATTGAGAGCAAAAGAAAAGGATGAGCGAAAAGGTGCTGATCGTATCAACACCCTGCTTACTCACTTTTTCGGTCATGATGGCATCAAGCTGGAAGCCAAAGACAACACCGATAAAACTGCTGTCAGGTTTGAGATTACCAGAGATGGTAAATCGGCTTACAACCTGAGCGAAGGTGAATGCAGTCTTATCGCATTCTGCTACTTTATTGCCAAGCTTGAAGAACCAGAGTCTAAAGGTAAAGACCTAATCATATACATTGATGATCCTATATCAAGCTTGGACGGAAATCACATTTTTTTTGTGTTCAGCCTCATTGAGAGCCTTATTGCCAGGCCGCAAAAAAATAATGACGGAACGAACAAGTATCGCTACAAGCAATTGTTTATTTCCACACACAATCTTGACTTCTTGAAATACCTCAAGAAGTTATCACTCCCACCTGAGAAAAACCATGGTGGGAATCAGCACTTTCTGATTGAGAGAAACGGAGCAGCCAGCGCCATTTCTGTAATGCCCGCCTACCTCAAGGAGTATATTACCGAATTCAATTATCTCTTCCATCAGATCTACAAGTGTCGCGATGCGGAGTATGCGAAGGTGTCACACGAGCCGTTCTACTCTTTTGGGAACAATCTGAGAAAGTTTCTAGAGGCATTCTTGTTCTACAAGTTCCCTCACCATGACGACAAAAATGACAGCCTTGAAAGGATGAAAAAATTTTTTGGTGATGACGATACGGCTATCGCTCTTGCCAATCGCCTCAATAACGAGTTATCTCATTTGGAATCAATTTTTGACAGGAGCATGAAGCCAGTGGAAATTCCTGAGCTTCCAAAGCTGGCTAACTATGTACTGGATAAGATCTATGAGAAAGACCCTCACCAATACAATTCATTATTGAAGAGCATTGGCGAGCCAGAACGAGTGAGCTAACCATATTGTCAAATCTACAGCACGGCTAATAACATCCCTTGGCTGCCGCTCATCTCGGACGTTGAGCTATCGGGCGACAAGTTCGACGATTTGAGCGACGGCAGCCGCTGGAAAGCAGGCGTTGGCCGGTGACGCTCGAGCGGCAGCAACGGGTCGAACTGGGACAGCCGACCCGCCTGCGAAATCGT
>NZ_AUFE01000184.1 GCF_000426345.1 Cupriavidus phytohabitans
CAACTTAGCTTCCACCTGATGCGCAGCCTTGGCATTTGCCCATGTTGCGCGTCCGGCTGATCGATCACATTTGTGACACAGTAAGATTAATGAGGACCAGCCGGTAACCCGAGGTAACCGGACGCACCTCATGCACACAGTCCGCGTAGAACGCCGCGAACGACACCGTGGCCGAGTCGGACCCGCCCAGATCGAGGCAGACTTCGCATCCCCGGTGGCGGACAATGAGTTCCCCGCCGCTGCTGACCGAGGGCAGCGCCACCACGAGGGTGGCGAACATCCCCGGAATTTTTTCCGTGTCGCGATGCTCGACGAAAAAGCTGCCGGTATCATAGATCAGCAGCTTGTACAGTTCTGCCGTTACGGGTTCGGTCACCCCCAGCCCTGCCGCCACTTGGCCAATCATCGCATGCAAGGTTTTGGCCAGCTTTGCCCGGCAAGGTGGACGCCGCCAGCATCAATCTGCCAAGTCCGGCGAACCTCGGTATCTACGAGCGTTTCCTCTCCGCGACCGTAGGGTGCCCGCTCCGCAACGGCGACAAGCTGTTCGCCCTGCACGGAAAGCAGTGGCAGCGCGATGCGGCCAACGCCATCTACTTCCAGATTGGGCATGACGATTTCGGACCTGCCCGAGGCACAGAAATCCCCGTGGCAACGAATGGTCGGAATTATCTTTGCCAGGTCGCGAGTGATCGCACGCTTCAAACTGCTTCTCCTATGTTTCATGGTTTCAGGAACGGCCCACCTTCCGCCAGGGCGCGGCGTCGAGTAGCACTTCTCGTACCGGTCGATCGGAAAGTTGAGGGTTCCCCGAAAATTCACGTACCCAAAATGGGGGTTGTAAGCCGGAACCGCCGAAAATTCCGTCGCCCGTCCCGACCATCAACCCGCAAACTGCTTGATCCGATCGACTAGGTGTCCGAACGCTTCGTTCACGTACTCCAATGCTCTAGGTTCAGCACCCTGCGCGCGTAGAGCGCTCTTGAAGCTGTCCAGTTCGGACAGCCATTTCCGATGCAGCTGACCCAACTCGTTGACTTGCGGCTGGAAGCCTTGCAGGTTGCCGCTTCCACGAAACGCTTGATAGCCGCGCTCAAGGGTTGCCGCCGTGACCAGCAGTTGAGCCGCCCGTTGCTTGTGCTCTTCGAAGACCTCGGCCATGCCGTCATAGGGCCGCGATGCCTTGTTGCGCTCGGCTTCGGACGCCTCCTCCATGATGAGGGCGTAGCGGTAGAACCCGGGAAATTCGTGGCACAGCGCCATGAGTTGCTGGTCGGAGGTGCCGACCCAAATCTTGTGCAGGTTGGGCACGTAACCCATAATGCGGTTGATGATGCATGAGTGTCGCTGCCGCCCTGGGCGGCAAGCTGTTGCATGTGCTGATCGACCTTCGCTGCCAGTCGGCGAAATTCATTCATGCTCATGCATGTCCCATTCTTCATCAGCAATGCGGGCGCTCATCGGGGCATCTGGTCAGGCGGTAGCGAGAGTCAGGTGCCCGACCGGCTCGGATGCCGGTCGCACCTTGATTTCGATGTCGTAGCCGAGGCGATTCAGGCAGTCCATTAGCTTGCGTTCGGACAGGTTGGTGAAGTCGCCACGCATCATGCCCGACACCTTCGGTTGCGGAATGCCCATGCGCTTCGCCGCCGCTTGTTGGGTGAGCCCGAGGGCACGCATCGCCTTCCTGATCTCGACGACCAGGCCGGTTTTGATCTTGAGCTTTTCGGCGTCGGGCAGCCCAAGGTCGGCGAAGACGTTGCCCGAGCTGCGCTGAACCTCGACGCCTTCAATGATTCGTTTTTGCATTTCGTAGCTCCTGTGCCAATGCTTCGGCCACCTTCAGCCGAGCGCGGATGATGTCCATGTCTGCCTTCGGCGTGGCGATCCCGCTCTTGCTCTTCTTCTGGAAGCAGTGCAGGACGAACACCGCTTCCGCAAACTTGACCGTGTAGACTGCTCTATAGGTGCCGCCGGCATCGTCTTCGACGACCTCCAGCACGCCGGCACCGCCGAAGCCCTTGAGTACCTTCGCTGCGTCATCCTGGTCGCCCATCTGCGCCAGCGACAGCGCGTAACCGAAACGCCGACGTACGTCGAGCGGCAACGCCATCAGATCCTTGTAGCTGCTCGCGATCCATTCGAGCGGTTTTTCTTTGTCAGCTGCCATGGCGGCATTTTATACCTGTTCAGGTAATACCGCAAGCGAGGCAGGCTCAAGACAGTGTGGCGAAACAAGTGTGTCGCGACATATCCGCAACAGTGACATGCACCAACCTCTGGCTGGCCTCAAAATTGTGCGGAAAACCATGTCGCCAGCGCTACAGCCATGCCAATGCGCGGCACTACGGAATGCTGGCGGCTCCTGCTTGATCGCCACCGTCTCGACTGCCTGGCGTAGGCTTCGGGGCACGCTGGATCCACTATCGCAAGACGACAGACCCAGGCTGCGCGGTCAAAGCTATCCGAACCGGAAAAACTCCACGCTCTGCCCCTCAAGTGACTTCGGGAGTACGATGTCCGCCCGCGATTTCGGATCGTGTCACCTGGATGGGGGGCGGAAGATGCCGGGCTTGGAATTTCGTTATGTGGGGAAAGACAGCTTGCCTTCTCGATTGTCGGAATTCGATGTCGAGTACTATTTCGCGCTGACCGATAGCGATGTTGCTGCAATCAACCAGAAATTTCGGCGTGCCGGCCGTGCCGGAGCCGCCATCCAGCTGGCATTTCTGCGGGCAAGTGGCTGTACCCTTGACCAACTGAACACACTCCCCCGTCAACTCTTGCGCTACGTGGGTGAAAAGCTGGGGTTACCAACTCCGACGATCGCCTCGCTGCGCACCCTCTATCAGCGATATCCGACGCTGTATGAACACCAGGTGTTGACGGCGGTGTAAAAGCGACAGTAAATGGCGGCGTATGGTTGGGTAACCAAGGGGCCGCATGCGGCCCCTTGCAGTTTGGGTTGGAC
>NZ_AUFE01000185.1 GCF_000426345.1 Cupriavidus phytohabitans
TTTCCGATTTGTTGGCCCCTTGCATTGCAGCATTCAATGAGGGCATCAACCAGCGAATGCGGGCACCCGAAAATCTCTCAGCTACGAGGCGCCTATCTGCGAGCGCCGAATGCCTGCCGCATCTGCCTAGCACGCTCAAGTTCGTCGCCGTGCAGGTACATGGACGTGGTGGCGATCGACGCGTGGCGCAGGTTGTCGCGCACGGCGGTGAGCTCAGCCCCGCGGGCCAGTGCGTGGCTGGCGTGACTGTGCCGCATCCAGTGGGGCGTTGCACGGCGCAGCTTCTCCGCCGCCACTGGGTGATCGGCTTCGATGGCGTCAGCGGCCTGCACAAAGAACCGCCGCAGCAAGCGCCAAAGATGAGCACCGGAAATGCCGACGGCGCCATCCTCGCCCAAACTCCCCACTAGGGGTGTTTTCGGATTCCATCTCTCCCGGCTGATCGGCAACTGCCGCTGTGCCAAGTACTGGTCTAGCGCTGTATACGCGAGTGGCGGCAAGGCTACCTTTCCGGGCTTGCCGCCTTTTCCGACAAGATGCAGCCAGCGGTCACCGTGCCCGTCGAGGTGGACGTTGCCAAGTGCGGCGCCGACCAGTTCGCTGGCGCGCAGACCAGTCGCGTACCCAAAGTCGAGCAGAAAACGTAGGCGCTGCGCCGCCGGCTCGGACCAGCCGTAGGACCACTCCAGACCGTCCGCAATGGCCCGCAGCAGTAGCCATTCCCCTTCGGTAAAGCCTCGAGCCGTATCCAGCGCCGGTCGCGAGGCATGGCCGCGAACCTTGATGCCGGCAAACGGGTTGGCCAGCACGTAGCGCTGCTCGATGAGCCACCGGAACAGGGCCGACAACACCGTGAGCGCATAGGCGGCCGAGCGCGCCGACAGGCCACCAGAGAAGGGGCGCCACTCCACCGAGTCGCGCGGCCGCGGCGGCCCGACCCAGCGCTCGCGCGGCGTTGGGCGCCGGACGAAAGCCCGGTACGCGATGGCATCATCGGTCGTCAGCGACGAGAGCGCCCGACCCCGCTCGACAATTGCCCAAAGGATCAGCCGCTCGGCTTCCTTGCGATACGCGCGCTGCGTGGCGGCTGTTTCGTGGAGCGAAAGCCAGGCTCGTACCGCCTCGTAATCGTTCGTGGCGTTCAGCGTGCAGGCCTCGCGCGGTGCGCGGAAGCTGCCCTGCGACCCATCGACTTCGCGCGGCACACGCAACTGCTCCCACGGCACGATGCCGCGGGGATGGGCGACCGCTATCAGAGCCCGGGCGCGCTCAGTAAGCTGCGGATGATCGGCAAAGAACGCTTCGATCTGCCGGGCTCCGGTGATGCCGAGCCCCTCGATCGCCTTCCACCAGCCGCGCCGGCGTGGGATACGCACGGTCAGGTCCGACAGCGTGCGGATGCCATGGGCCTGCAGCGCCCTGACGGTGCGTGGCGCGAGCCATGGATCGATGGTGTCGCTGATCTGGGGCTGGGGTACCGGCAGCGAGGGCAGCAGCTCGATCGCACGTTCGACCGCGCCGGCGCGCTCCTGCCGTTCTGCGGGGGTGTGCTCGAACAGTGCGGCCAGATCCGGCCGGTGGCGGCTCTCCGCGAACGCGACGAGTTGTCGGCGAATGTCCCCCAGCATGCCGCGTGCGGACTGGCCCGATGCTTTGCGGCCAGAAAGGTAGTGTGCTACCGCCGCACGGGAACTGATCCCCGCATACCAGCCGCGCAATGCAGCCAGCGCATCCGCATCCGGGAGGCTGGGCTCAGCAGGCGCGGAAGCGGTGCGTCGGGTCTGGCGCGATTTCATCGGCTCCACTTACATTCATAAAAGCACGTGCCGCGATAATACCCATTATCTCAGCACAACGATATAGACTGCAGAATTTTCACAAACCTTACCGCCGGAAATCGGCGTAGCGCCCCCGCTGGAATCCGATTTTTCAAGGAATGGCATGCCACGTCGTACCGTACTCTCCAATACCGAGCGAGAAAGTCTGCTTTCTTTCCCGGACAGTGAGGACGAGCTCATTCGCCACTACACGTTCAATGAAACGGACCTTGCACTAATCCGGCAGCGTCGCGGCGCTGAAAACCGGCTCGGGTTCGCCGTGCAGCTCTGCTACATGCGCTATCCCGGCATCATGCTGTCCGCCGGCGAGGAACCACCCCAAACATTGCTCGAGATGGTAGCTCGTCAGCTACGCATCGCGCCATCGCATTGGGAAGACTACGGAAGGCGCGATAAGACCCGTAGAGAGCATCAGGCAGAACTGCAAGCCGTGCTCCAGATGCGCGCTTTCACAATGGCCGACTATCGCGCAGCAGTGCAGGCACTCGTCGAGCTAGCGCAGCAGACCGACAAGGGAATCATCTTGGCCACAGCACTGATCGATTCCCTGAGGCAGCAGGCGTTGCTGCTCCCCGGCGTCAACGTAATGGAGCGCATCTGTGCGGAAGCCGTGACGCGAGCAACTCGTCGCATATACCAGGTCTTGACCGAACCGCTCACAGATCACCACCGACATCAACTGGATCAACTTCTGCATCGCCGGCCCGATGGGCGCCTAACCTGGCTTGCCTGGCTGCGCTTACCTCCGGGCAAGGCCAGTTCTCGCCAGATGTTGCAGCACATCAATCGCTTGAAGATGCTACGAGCGATCAACCTGCCAGATGGAATCGAACGACTGGTTCACCAGAACCGGCTGCTCAAGATTGCCCGCGAGGGCGCCCAGATGACACCCTATGACCTTGCGAAATTCGAGCAACAACGCCGTCACGCAACGCTGACCGCGATCGTCGTTGAGGCTCGTGCAACGGTGACCGACGAAATCGTCGACCTCCATGACCGTATCCTCGGACGGCTGTTCAATCTGGCAAAGAAGAAGCACCGCGAGCAGTTTCACCTGTCAGGCAAGGCGCTCAACGACAAGATCCACCAGTACTCGAAGATCGGCCGCGCCCTCCTGAAGGCCAAAGAGAACG
>NZ_AUFE01000186.1 GCF_000426345.1 Cupriavidus phytohabitans
GACTCACCCTATAAAACTAGGACGCTGTTTCTCGGTCGCTTACTATCAAGCCCCCCTGGGTTCCGGCAAAGCAATGCGAGCGCTGAATTCATCAACGCTCGCTGAAAAGTTACTACGTGCTGCCCTCGCTCGCTCTCGCCTTACGCCAGGTCAATCCCAAGCAACGGGCGGTCGTCCGATTTGCTCTGCCGAAAATACTGCGGCTCCGGGTAATAAACGAGCCCGCTTCCGTTCGGATAGGCAAAGCACTCGCGAAGCCGACAATACAACGCATAAAATCGCTCATCACCGTGTGCCTTGGCCACATGCTCCCATTCGTCGAAGTCTCGAACGAGCTTCGCGCAAACTACCGGCCCGAAAGTCACGCCTCTAAGGCCATAGCGAACGAGTTCCCAGAAGGGTCCACGTCCACCAGTTTCAGGGTACTTCTGCTCGTCCTCCAGCGCACCAGCGACTTGGTCGACCCACTCATCTAGCGTACCGTTCTTAATGAACTTTCCGCTCCTCGTGATGATGATTGTGAGGACCCTGCACCATTCGAAAAAGTAGAAGTCCTCATATCGTCCTTCGACGCAACACGCCAATTCCTTCTCGCCTTCGTGTTCGTAGACGGCGCCGATTTCCAACCCCTCAGCAAGTCTAGGGTACGAACGCGGAGCCACCACCAGAACCACATTATTCAGCGGCTCATTGGTGACCGGGCAGAGGCCATACTGATTTGAATGTCGAGGTTGCTCGCGTTTCTTCACATCCGTCAGCGCAACAAGATAGGTCCAGGGCATAGATATTCCAGATTTCGTCAGTTCAAAACGCGAAGCTCACTCGCGTGTGAGCGTGTCTCTGCGGCAAGCTCAAGGCATCTGCCAATAGGACCTCACCACTCCATTCGTAGTCGCGTGCGCAAAACACGTGCGCAGCCACCAGTAGGTCAAGTAGAACTCGTCGTCGTAGAAATACTGCTCACCGACTAGCTTTTTTGGTCGGTGGTACAACCACGATGGCGCGTCAAAATCCTCCTCGTAGAATTCCTCCTTCGCTAGAACCTTTGATGCCCGGTCGTTCCACGCATTGAAGTCAGCAACAAGCTTTCTGGCTGCACTCGGGCCGAACGTCGCCATTGAGTAGTCCTTGTGAAGCAACTCAATGAAGGGACCGTCTGCGGGGTAGGCGTCCCGCTTGTTCCGGTCGAAGCCAACCATGGCCGCTAAGACGTCGTGCCAATCCCCTGCCCTGACATCCAAGTTCCAGCGAGTATTCGAGGCGTAGCTCGTACGTGTAGATGGATGAACCCTTCAGTTCGTCCGGCGAGTGACCACGACGGGCCTCTTCATGGCCGTGTATATACGTCGCGTTTTCCAGCCTGTGCCCGGTCTTCGGGTCTATCCACCATGCGATTCCATTGACGCCCTCCGCCAAGAGTTTCAAGCCCTTGCACACCTCGTACACGTGCATTCCCATTGTTTCTGTTCCCTACATCTCAGGTGCGAGCGGGACGGATGACCCACCTGCGCAGCACCTAACTGGTTGCAAGAACGTATATCTCCAACACGGGGGGATGATTTGGGCGGGAGGACAAGTTCTGAGGTTTTCAAGCGGCGCGCACCAAGGGTAGGAGCCGAAAAGAGGAAGGGAGAGCAGGTTGTTTTTGGAATACTCGTGGAGACAACAATCTGTGCGTTAATCGGACAGAGCTGGCGCGTCATCAGAAGCGCAACTGCTGCTTGGCGGAGAGGCGCCCTCGCCCGGCGCCAGCGAAGTGGAAAATTGGGGTCCAGATGCGCAGACGCCGGCAAGGTATGCCGGTGTCATTTAGCGCGCCGGAGAAAATGAGCTCGTTTAGCTCATTCGGCGTCTCGGCGACCTGCTACTGCATGAGCGATGCGGCAAGGAGGCATACGTGCCGATTCACTTGAGAGATGCCTTGGCAAAGCTGTACCACCCGGCGAGGGTCGGAACACGCCAAGGGGTGACAGCGTCGCAGGATGTGGCCGAGAAGTTTCCGCGGTGGTAGTCGGTAGCGGTCGGCTGTGCGTGGGAATGTCCGCTAGTGCCAACTGACTAGACTCAGGTAACCAGTTGCCTTCCAGTCGAAGTCGTCTTGAAACCTGTCAGATCTGCGCTCAAAAAACCGTTTAAATTCAAAAACTTACAGAAAGAATCAAAAGTTCGGTCACTTTATCGTTGAACCAATGCAAGTTCGGACACTAATTGGCTAAACGCCCTCGCCAAAAAAGAGGCATATAAGGCATATTTTGGCCAGTCCTTGGCCAGGAATTGCTTGCAATCGCGGCCACGAATCGCCGAATTTCCCAACAAATGTGAGCAGCTAAGCCATAGGATGTCGCAAACGGCACGCTATGCCTTGCCACAAAAAACGACACGCTATGCCTTCCGAGCGGAAGAAAAAAGCTCCTTAAAGCACTTTTTGATTGCTCTGTCAGCCTCCCGACCACCGTAACGGGAAGGAAGAACCAAATGCTGGCGGATACGGTAGAGCGTCGGAAAATATCCTTCGCTGACAGCCTTGTCGCAGGCCAGGCGGACTAATGCATCAAGTTCGTCCTGCCGCACCTGAGCTTGCGCTCGGCGATAGTCATTTCTACCCTTTTGGCACTGCTCCCAAACCGGCAGATGCCGTTCCCACAAATATGCTGGTGAAACGCCGAGATGACGCGCAAGAGACTCACCCGATACAACACTGCGACCGCCGTCTGACAGTTTCCAATAAGCTTCCGATACTTCCGTTGAGCTGACACTCTTTCCCTTCGGCCTCAGTGTGTCGTACCAGACTGCCGGCCCAGGAACGGAGATAAAGTCAAATCTGGTGTACGAAGGTTGATCGTGGCCGGTTCTCAGGCGGC
>NZ_AUFE01000183.1 GCF_000426345.1 Cupriavidus phytohabitans
GCCGCCTGAGAACCGGCCACGATCAACCTTCGTACACCAGATTTGACTTTATCTCCTTCGGTCGCTCGCACTTCCGCCAATTGAGCTTCGAGCTTTTCCTTTTCTGCCAGCAGTTGCTTGTATGTGGCCATCCTGTTTCTCCGTCTCGTTGGAATTTCAGCATGGTACATTATCCCGGAGAGTGCAACGAATAGATCCCCTAATTCCACGGTTTCGCTTCAACGCTAAAGCCGGAATCCGCAATTGATGCATGTGCGCACGGCTGTGAGTTCACCTCGTCTTTACGAAGAGCTTCCGTGTTCTCGATCAAGGCTGCAGCGTCGCCATGAACTAAGAATTGAGCTGGCGTACCAATTTCTGCGCCGAAAGTTCGCCAACATTCCAGCAAGCTCAAGGCGCTGGGGAGACCTCAACTCGGTGCCAACGGCTCGGCAGATTCCGAAAGATAGCGGGCAACCTCATCCGCGTTCCTAAGGACAATTTGCTGAGCTTGAGGCCTCTTCTCCCGCCTCTCATCGAGCCCAAGGTTCCTCAGTAGATAGAACAGTAAAGCCTGTCGACATACGAGTATGACTTCACCGTTTTCCATTCCATAGTCAAGCTCGATAACCCGTTGGTGCGCGCCCGATAGGCCTGGATTGGGGGCCAGCACAAGCTTTATTATCGTTTGCCACTCTTTGTCATCGGATTGCGACGTCACTGTTGGCTCAATGTCCCCTATGCTCAGGATTCGAGCAATGACAAAGTCGCGGAATTGGCCACGGGAGTGACAGAACGCTCTCACATGCCAGCGAAAGCCGTTGTGGGCAAGCGCGTGCGGGGATAGCACTCTCTCGGTCGGCTCCGGTCGAGTCATCGACTGGTAAGTAACACGCAAGGCATATCCGCCCCGTATCGCCCTCAGCAGGACAGCCAAAGTGTCCGCGGACATGATCCGCCCAGGAATAGGGGTTGTCGCAATCGAAGGGCTCCAGCCAATGAAACTGGACTCGCTCCCCAACAGACCGGAAGTCGCAGCCAACAAGTCATTGAGATAGCGGGCCGGCTGCGTCGCAGGGAAGACTGGCTTGAACGTCCCCGCGGCAAGATAAATACGGCCACTGCGGTCGTACTCGAGATTCTCTGGGGCTATCTCCGTGTACCGTGCGATATCGAGAGACGCTTGAGGCGTCGAGATCCCGAAGAAGTCCACCAAGTCGCTGCGGTTTAACTTGCCGTCCCAGCGCAGACGAAAGTCGATGAACTCAAGTCGGCGCTCCTGGCTCCACTTGGGAGCCCCTCTGGTCGGCCTGGCATCGGGGATTTGGGTATGGGAAGGGCGCATAGCCCTAAGTGTATATCACGCATAATTTCTTTACGCGTCTAGTTTTTATGCGTATACTAATTATATGCTAAACGCCCATGAACCCTTTCTCCCGGCCGCAGCCTTGGTCTTGTCCGATGAAAGTCGGGAAAAGATAGGCGTCAACGTGCTTGATACGGCGCTCGAGAAAACGCTCGAACAGTCAGATGCGCAGGCAAATCTTGATGCCCTAAGCCCCAGCCTGCTCGACTTAACCAGGCAGCAGCGCAATCTCCTCCTCCTACGTCCCCTGTTTCAGCTTGAGCTGAACAAGCTGCGCATTGGTACCGATGCCAATGGAGACAACCCGCTGTTCGCAGGCGTCGACACCCACTATCTAGCGCTCTCCACCTTGGACTTCATGATGGAGGGGACAACGATGAATATGGGTTGCACTCAGGCGGAGGTACTTCATCACGCGTCGTACGTTGCGCAGGAGATGAAGCCAGGGCTCACGCCAGGGCAATGCGGTCGCGTCGCTGAGGTGATATTGGACACCCTCGATAACAAGGCCAATGCATACCGGGAATTCAGCTTCGATTTCTTCGACGCCAGTCAGATGGCAACCAAGTCGATTCGCTTCCGCTTGGTGACCTACGAGCCCGATCTGGAAGACGTCTATCGTTATCGTCCCACAGCCGAAGGGTATTTGGTCTACCTGGGTATGCTGGACCTTTCTCCAGAAGACTCGCAGGAGTTAATGGAGAAGATGCTGGACCTGCTGGTCCAGCGCGGTCGGTTTGAAGCGGCGCTGGAAATTGCAAAGCGTGCGCGCAAGCTATCCATTGAGCATCGGCAACTCATACGAGACCGTCTCCTCCAGGCCTACCGTGCACCTGGTTCGGTCAACTGGACCAAAGAGATGGCTGGAAAGCTGGATGAGGCTCGTACTCACGTCCGCGGGCGGCAGAGCGAGGACCAGCGGATGGAGGAGGCAGTTCGGGAAGCACTCCTCAACGCCGACGAATCCAAGACGAGACAGGACCTAGCGCAATTACTGAAGACGCTGCAAAGCGCGGGCATCATCCGTTCCAAATTGGTGAACGACATTACCGTCGCTCCCGAGCAGTTTCTCGAATCCCAGCGTGCAGTCTTCCGGGCGCGCCGCCCATCCGGTCTTCCGGACCTTGAAACGAAGCTGTTCCCGCAAATCCTGGCACTTTCCACTAGGACACTAACGGAGAGCGCTGACCACTGCATTGCCAGCTTTTATCCTCCGGAATGGCCGAAGGTCTACGATCTGAACACTGCATTTTCGCTGCTGCTGGAGCGCCGCGCAGATGATGCCGAGCCCGAGGCCGACGATGGTGAAATCACGCCTTTTGAGCCGCCACCCGACCAGTTCTCTAAAGAGCTCATTGCTTCGGTAGAAGCCTGGTTGAGATAAAGTCAAATCTGGTGTACGAAGGTTGATCGTGGCCGGTTCTCAGGCGGC
>NZ_AUFE01000187.1 GCF_000426345.1 Cupriavidus phytohabitans
AAACGTCAGCCCAACCGACCCCGGATTTATGCAACAACGCCCATGAAACCCATGGGAACCACAACATTTCACACGACCAACCAACCAGGTAAGCGTTGATGCACTAGATGGTATCGACAAGACCATCTTGAGAGCCATGCAGCAAGATGCATCGATCTCAACTTGGCGCTGGCAGCGCATCTCAATCTAAGCCCGCCGGCGTGCTCTCGGCGCCTTGAACGACTCAAGAGGACTGGCCTCATCCGTGGCATCGTGGCGCTGCTGAATCCGGTGAAGCTAAGGGCTGGCATGCTTGTATTGATTGGCGTGGTCCTGGAACGTGCCACTCCCGAGTCCTTTTCGAAGTTTGAGGAGGCCGCGATAGAAGTCACAGGCTGCATGGAATGCCATGTAGTAGCTGGGGAGTTCGATTATTTCATGTTGGTCCGGACTCGGGATAGCGAGAGCTTTAACAGACTGCATTCCGAGCAACTTCTATACCTGCCCGGTGTACGACAACTCCGTTCCTTCATGACGCTCAAGGAAGTGCTATCGAGCACCCAGATTCCGATTTGATTTGAAACGACTGACGGTAAATTTCAGCGTCTCTACAGGTCGGCTTGTAGAAAGCTACGCCGGCCGTGTACTGCTTGGTTCCGGGGGACAGGGCGGCGGCGTCCTTAGCCACTAGCAGCGCCTGAGCTCGGGGGCCTACCCGCGTCGCATAACATTATTGCCGAAACTGAGCGCTTGCCTTTCGTTCTTCGGCCACTGCACAGCGGTTGTTCCGCCCAGTTCCCAGTTCAGTCGGTTTCCTCGTCGCGTTTCTCAGCATCAATGGTTTCTCAACTTTGGCGTGAGCGTGTAGTGCCATGTACTTTTTTTCAGTGGCCTTTAAGACAAACCTCTGCTCCTTTTGTCGCGAATGACACCTCGCTACTCCTCGAAAGCCTGCCCGCATACCATCTCAGCATATTTTTTTACTGGTACGGATGTTGCGGAGGTCTTAGCCGTCGCGTCGCTCCATACGCAACGTTTCGGTTAGTGTGGGGTGCCTTTGCTTGAAAGGAGGAATATGTATGACCGCTACACCTGTTCGTGATGAGCTCGACGACACCCCGTTCGCGCGTCTCCAACACGAGGGGCGTCTTCTCAATGCAGTCTTCAAGGGTCGAACGACGAAGCCAAGGCGCGTTGGTTTTCGGGGCGAACTTGCGCTCCGCTTCGCCCCGCGGCTCGCCGACGAGGCGCGGCCACCCGAACTGTGCTGCGAGCAGGTGATGGCTGTGGCCCATGCGGGTGATTCTCAGCTGCCATTCTTTTGCGGCTGGCTCTTGAGTTTCGAGCACTTAAGAGACGTCGCCGAAGTGTTGGGTGACGCCTTGCACGCGCGCGGGAAGTACTTCCTCTTCTGCGACAATATCGATCTGACTAAGCGGTACCAAGTACCGTACAGGGGAGCAATGTTCTATGTACTGCCGATCATTGAGTCGACTGTGTACAACGAGATGCTGGAGCTTCTGTACTTGGAAAAAAATGAGCTGAAAAAGCAAAGTACGGCAGCGAAGTTGGATGCTATAGCCGACGCCGGTTGCCGATTCGAGTTGCCCTTTGACATTATCAGCTATGAAGAAGGAATCAAAGTGATGGGGCCGGTGCGCAATCCACACGAAAATCGACCAGTCTGACGTTTTCATTGCGGCCTCTTGAAGTGTGACGATTCGTCTAACGGGATACACAGATACAACCGGAGTGCCAGATGTCACTGGAGAACACGATTGCCCCCTACGAGATCATAGATACTGAACGCCCCCGAAGTATCGAAGTATCGTGGAAAAGCCGTAGGCATGCGCCCCTTGTGATATGGCTGTCGAACCATGGCTTCCCCGACGCAGCTTCATTTGGCGTAAATGGCATTACGCCACTGATGGAGGCCGCGCTAGAGGGGAATGACCACATTGTCGCGACTTTGCTCTATGAGGGTGTACCCGTCGCCATGCTAGACGACGAAGAGAATAGTGCGCTCTGGTATGCGTGTTTGAACGGTGCGCCAAAAACTATCCTCAGGTTAATCAACGCCGGCCTCGATATCGATCACACAAACGGAGATGACCTCACGTGTCTAATGCGGGCCGCTGCAAGTGGCCGGCTTGACGTTATGAGATTTTTGATGTCGCTAGGAGCAAACGAAAGGCTCGTTGCACCCGACGGGCGAAACGCTCTGGAAATGACGACTGATTGCGTAATGAGGAATTGCATCGACCATCGAACAGAGGCCATTCCGTTGGATACTAATTTTCTATGAAGAAGAGGCCTATGCCGCTCTACGACTATGTTTGCTGCCAATGCGGTCTACGCTACGAAACGCTTGTACGCGCAAGCCAAAAGCCCGTGTGCCCGCAATGTGGCAGCGTGACACTGACTAGGCAAGTCTCTGCGCCGTCCCCTCCCCTGCGTAGCAAGTCGCTCGTCGCAGCCGCACGTCGGCAGGCGGCAAAGGAAGGACATGTCAGCAATTACACAGCGGAGGAACAACGGGAACTCCTTCGCCGGAGCTGAAAGAAAGAGGGGACGACCGACACGTACGCCAGAGAGGCTGCTCCCTTTCGCGAAGCCACGCAACGATCCTCACGCCACCGTGCTCTTGGCCGTCTTCTCTTCATATACGGATTTATATGGCGGTTCACCTAGTCTTACTGTGTCACAAATGTGATCGATCAGCCGGACGCGCAACATGGGCAAATGCCAAGGCTGCGCATCAGGTGGAAGCTAAGTTGATGG
>NZ_AUFE01000188.1 GCF_000426345.1 Cupriavidus phytohabitans
GAACCAGTTTGCTATCCTGTATGGGGAGAGATTTACCGCGGCCCGAGGCTAACAAAATTCAAAACCGCCTCGCACACAAAAATACGGACAGGTCCCCGTAACGCGGCCCACGATGCGGTTTGTACATCGAACAGCAGACAGTCCTCTCACTCCATCGCGTGCGCCAGGGCTTCATAAAGGCTCGCACCGCTCAGGCCAACAAAATCCGAGGCCTCCTGGCTGAGTACGGTCTTGTTGTGCCACAAGGCATTGCCTACATCGCCCTGCGTGTGCCGGATCTCATCGAGGATGCGACGAACGATTTGCCCGGCACATTCCGCCAACTTATTGACCGACTGCTCGAGCACCTCAAATTGCTCGATCGACAGGTCAACGAGATTGAGGCACAAATTAAGGCCTGGCATCGAGACGACGAAATCAGCCGCCGACTCGAACAGGTGCCGGGAATCGGCCCGATCACAGCCAGCGCGCTGGCTGCGACGATCGGCAATGCAAAGAACTTCGATAACGGGAGGCAGCTTGCGGCGTGGTTGGGGCTTGTGCCACGACAACATTCCAGCGGCGGCAAGGCAAAGTTGCTTGGCATGAGTAAAAGAGGTGATGCGTACCTTCGAACCTTGCTCATCCACGGGGCCCGGTCGGTAATCTACCGAGCGACGCAGAGGAACGACCCTAACAGTTGGCTGGTCAAGCTGACGACGCGCCGAAACGCTAACGTCGCGGCAGTCGCCTTGGCTAACAAGACAGCTAGAATCGTCTGGGCTTTGCTTGCCCACGACCGTCAGTTCCGACCCGACTACACGCCTGCTATCGCAGCCGCGTAGTCAAGTCGGCCAGTCAAAACAGACTTCAGAGGGATCACACCACAGATTGCGCAAGCGAACACGAAGTGATGGCAAGACAGGTAAGACTGTGGTCGGCAAAGCCCTTCCCGGACGAGGCACCAAGAGTGCGTGTAAGCGATCGAGGCGCCGACCAGCAAATCCCATCAGGGACTGTGAGCATGTCCATGCTCGCATCAAAAGTCCGGATGTACGGGAGCAATCTTCCTCTTCTCGTTGTCATGAACTGAGAGCTTGGCAAACTGGGGGCGTCCATGTACGTCTGGGCAAACCGTCTTGAATTGCAGTGAGGGTCTTGGGAGCATCGTGTCCACTTAACGAATAGGTGGACACGTGGACACTATCGAAGAAGAAGGGCCGGCGGGCCGTCGTCGTCGCCGCCGCTACAGCAGAGAATTCAAGGCGCAGGTGGTTGCAGCATGCCAGGGACCAGGAGTTTCGATTGCAGCAATTGCCTTGCATCACAAGCTCAACGCGAACCTGCTCAGGCGCTGGGTTGATCAGGCCGAAGGAAATGTGCCTGCCCTAATGGTCCGTGGCGACGTGGCGGTCCAACCGGCAGCGACGCCGGCATTCGTGCCAGTGCCGCTCGAGACGAGGAACGTGCGTCCAACCGAGATTCGCGTTGAAGTGCGTCGCGCGGACCAGTCGATCACCGTAAGCTGGCCGACATCAGAAGCGGCGCAATGCGTTGCGTGGCTGCGCGAGTGGCTGGCGTGATCCGCATTGACGAGGTTTGGCTGGCGGTCGATCCGCTGGACATGCGGGCCGGCTTCGACACGGCGCTCGCCCGGGTGATCACGGTGTTCGGCGCCGCGCAACCGCACCATGCCTACCTGTTTGCCAATCGCCGGGCCAATCGCATGAAGGTCCTGGTTCACGACGGCATCGGCATCTGGTTGGCGGCACGCCGGTTAAATCAAGGGCAGTTCGCATGGCCACGTTCCGGTGAATCGAAGCAATACCCGCTGACGCACGAACAGTTGGCCGGCCTGGTCCTTGGATTGCCATGGCAGCGCATCGGTCAGGATGGAGTGATCCGAGTCGTGTAACGTCCGCAATTGCAATCGGTGCGCGTGCCGATGTCCGTGGAATGCCGGGTGCGGCACAATGGCCGGCATGATCGACACCGTACAACTCCAAGGCATGAACGCAGACCAACTGCGGGCGCTGGCCATGGAGTTGATGTCGGAAGTGCGGGCGCGGGACAGCGAATTGCGCCTCAAAGATACCCGCATCGCCCAGCTCACGCATGAGATGGCTGTGCTGAAACGGTGGAAGTTTGCCGCCCGTAGCGAGAAGCTTCCAGCCGAGCAACAGAGCTTGCTGGACGAAGCCATCGATGCAGACCTGATCGCCATCGAACACGAGCTCGAACAACTCGCCAGCCAACCGAAGGACGAGTCCCCGCCGAGCAAACCGCGCCGTGCGCCGCTGCCACCGAATCTGCCGCGTGTCGAAATTCGCCATGAGCCGACGTCGACCACGTGTGGTTGCGGCTGTCAGCTCAAGCGCATTGGCGAGGATGTGAGCGAGAAGCTGGACTATACGCCCGGCGTGTTCACCGTCGAGCGTCATGTGCGCGGCAAATGGGTGTGCGCGCAATGCGAAACGCTGACTCAGGCCCCGGTGCCGGCACAGGTGATCGACAAGGGAATTCCTACCGCCGGATAGCTTGCGCAGGTCCTGGTGGCCAAATACAACGATCACTTGCCGCTATATCGGCAGGAACGCATCTTCGAGCGCGCAGGCCTAGATTCCTTGACTGAATTGATTGCGTAGTGATTGAGTCAAGTTTTTCTACGCGGCGATTTTGACCTGATCGCACCATGTGTTGACGGCCTGC
>NZ_AUFE01000189.1 GCF_000426345.1 Cupriavidus phytohabitans
CCGACGACCTGCAACATTGGCGATGGACCAGACCGCAGCCACCCATCATTTACCGTGCCCGCGCGCCCATCGAATCCCGTGCTCACGCACACTGGAACACGCCGCAGCCATATCTATTTCAGGGGTCACACGCCTGACGGCGTGAGCCGCGCCCTTTCAGAGGCGACTACGCGTCAATGGAAGCAGGTGATGTACTTTCTGATGTACGAAGCGACCGATACGGTACCGGCGTCCAGTACGCTTAAGGCAAGTTCAATTTGCCTGAAGGACTTCACATTCTTTGCCGCCGCACGTCAGCTTACGCTCTACGAGGGGCTATCCAGCGTCGCCGTTGTTCTGCACTATGTGGCGCAAGCCGGGAAGGAGAGGAAGGCCCATCGTCTTCATTCGATTCTGGTGAAGCTTCACCGTCTGGGTGTCGAGACCACAGGGCTGCGCGTGCCGCTGGCCCAACTGCATAAGCCTCTGCTCGAACGTTTCGCGCAACGTGCTGGATACGCACAATACCCTGTTATCCCGACGCGGATCTACCAGCACTTCCTGGCGGCGTGTGAGCATGACCTCGGCCTCGCTGAGGGGATCGCTGACATCCTGTCTGACTACCTCGCACGCGTCTATGGCGGTGAGAGTCCGGTCGTCCCTGCAGAATTAATAAGGACTGCAGTACATTTAGGGGGCAAGGACTCCCCTTTCGTCGTGTCGTCGCTTGTGGCGTCGATCAGGGCGTTATGCCAGCTTGTCATCCTCTCATTCACTGGCATGCGTGCGACGGAAGCGGAGAACCTGCCGTACGATTGCCTGAGCGAGACCCGTCTGGATGGCGTGACCCACTACACCATCGAGGGCATCACGACCAAGCTATCGGGCGGTCGTCCCAGGCGCGCATGCTGGGTGACCAGTCCGCTTGCTGCCCGCGCCGTCAGGCTCGCGCAACGCCTGTCGGGCGAGGCACACCGTGCGCACGGCGCGCAAGGCTACGCCGAATCGACGGAGGGTTCGCACCTCCTGTTCTGCCGGATGGGTTTAAGTCTGCGTTATGGGTACGTGGCAAACCAGGCGGCGAGTAACGTACATGACGATATCGAAGCCTTTCGCGAGCGTGTCTTCCCGACGATCACGGTCGAGGACATCGCTGAACTGAAGCGTGTCGACATGCACCGCGCGTGGGAAGACGAGCCGAAGTACGCGCTGGGGCAGCAGTGGCCGTTCACACGGCACCAGCTTCGCCGCTCGCTGGCCCTCTACGCGCACCGCAGCGGTCTCGTCACGCTGCCAACGCTCAAGCGTCAGCTGCAGCACATCACACAGGAGATGGCCAGGTACTACGCCCGCGGCTCGGCGTTCGCGAAGGGCTTCATCGATACCGACAGAACCCACTTTGCGAAAGAATGGGCCGAGACCCAACACCTGTCCGCGTACCTCGCATACGCCGAGCAGGTGCTGTTCTCTGACGAGCGGCTGTTCGGCGGGCACGCAGCGTGGACGCAGAGCCGTGCTGTGCAGGTCTCGCCTGTGTCGGTTTACTCACGCGAGCAGACGGTGAGGATGTTCGGGAAGGGCGAACTGGCGTACCGCGAGACGGTGTTGGGCGGCTGCGTCAGCGTCGAGCCGTGCAAGTCGACGCCACTCGACTGGATGCGTCTGGATTGCCTTGAATCGAACTGCCGTAATCTCGTCGTCGTGCCGTCGAAGCTTCAGCGCGTGATCAAGGCGCAGCAGGTTACGGTCGCGAAGCTGCGCGCGGTCGATGAGGCGAGCGTCGAATACCGTATCGAGGTCCAAACGCTGCAACGATTGCTTGACGCGCAGAAGAAACTGATCAAACCGGAGGCAGCATGAGCGACGCCATGACCGACCACTACGCCGCCCTTGAGCGGCTGAAGAAGCGCAAAGGTGCGCGTATCAACAACGATACCGTGGCGATCGAGGCGGGCCGCAAGAAGGGCAGCATCAAGAAGTCGCGCCCGCAGTTCACCGAACTGATCGCAGCGATCGACGCGGCCAACGTAGAGGCCGGGCGCCCGAAGCTCGAACTCACCGAGCGTCTGAACCGCGCGAAGGGCGACGCGAAGGATCTGCAGGCACAGCTTGAAGAATCGCTGGCTCGTGAACTCGCACTGCTGCGTCAGGTGTTCAGCTTGCGCAAGGAACTGGTCGCGCTGCGTGGCGGTTGCGTCCTGCCCCTGAAGCCGCGCTAGATCGGGGCGGCCATCTCCGCTCGAAATCAGCTGCGGACCTGCGACTGAAGATGGACACTCCGACGGTCGTTGTGTCCATTTTTCTGCAAATTTTATGGACACCCCGCAGCCTGCTAATTCCAGTATTTTCAAGGCTCCGTGTGATGTCCATTCTTTCTATCTTGCGCGTACTCCCGGTTCCCGCGCAAGGAGCGTGCGTACATGCCAGGTTCTACGACCACGCCGGACTCCCGCGTCGCTTGCGATGACGCGCCGCAGGATGTTGCCTTCCACGTACTGGAACGTGTCGGCATCCGAGACAAGAACGATATCGTGGCTCAATGGCTGGCCTGCGCGTACCCCTACCGACGCTTCGCTGACCTCCTCACGGATGCCCGCGCACGGCTCGGGGCCAATGCGGATCGCTAATCCTTCATTGCAGTGGACTTGCACCACCTACTCCTTGCCGGTCTTCCCGGCGCACCCAGTACACGTTCTCCGCCC
>NZ_AUFE01000190.1 GCF_000426345.1 Cupriavidus phytohabitans
GTGGCCTAACCGCAGCACCTTTCCGTCCCCCGCTCGCCCCTACCTCCTTATCGCGACGGAACCCTCGCGCAAGTACGTCGATGGTCTCACGCGCCGCCTTCGCGGAAACCACGACCTCATTGCGCTCGGAGGCAGACGCATTGAGTTGCTGTTGCAACCGCTCCTGCGAATTCTGTCGCGCCCGGAGTGCGATCACCGCCGCCGCGACGGCATTCCCGCTCTCGTCCGGTGCGGGGAGCGGCGGCTGCGTCCTCGGGGCAGCATTGCGGATGATCGCTAGATCTTCGTGCAGGCCCATCGCATCACGTGCATTCAACATGGATTGCTCCTTGCTTTTTCATCACTGTATCTCAGGTCCCCAGATCTCGCCAAACTTCCGGTGGGGCGACTAGGGAGCTGGGGCGATGCGCAGGACGTCGACACGCAACGCCGGGAGCCACGTATTGGCACCGGGCGCGCGCAACACCGTACCTTGAATGGTGACCCGCTGTCCGGTCAGGCCGCGCGCTTGCCCGACGGTGGTCCCCATGAGCTCCCAGTCGGCGTGATCGTCCGTCTGTAGTACCACCATCGGGAAGGGCTCATTGCCCTTGACGTGCAGGCTACCCGTCAGCGCCACGCGGGCGCCGGGAGCCGGCGCGGCCGCACAGCCGGCCACGCTGACCAAGGCCACGGCCGCCACCATGAGTTCTTTCACTTCGCGTCTCCATCCGAAGGGGGCAGCTTGGCCGCCCCCGGCTAGCTTACTGGATCACGACCGACAGAGTGGTCCCGGCCGGTAGCTTCACGCTTTCGCTGTAGACACCGCTGACGGCCTTACGCACCACCGGCAAGCTCGCGTAGGGTTGTAGTGTGGTAGGAACGGACTGCGTGAGCGTCCGATAAGGTGCTTGCGCCTGCGGATCGATCATGGGCAGCCGGAAGTCGCCTTCAGTTCGCGGCGGGAACCCATAGCCCATCGGGCTGGTAGCGGCCGGCATCAGGGCGCTGGCCGTTGCGGTAAAGCGGCACAACTGGTCCGTGAAGCCAGAGCTCGGGGCCACGGATTTGATGGCAGCGTCGAGCACGGCGACCGTATCGGTGCTGCTGCGATTCGCCAGCAAATTCTTGAAGAAGGTGAGGCCGAGTTGGCGATCGAGGAAGCCGCCAAACGAGCCCGACACGGCATAGCTGTCGCAACCGGCGCCAAATGGCGTCCAGTCCAGCAGGCTGCAGTTGTAGGAACCAGACTGGTAGGCAATATAGCGGGGGAAGCGAACGTCCCGGACATTGTTGAAGCTCGGATCGATGGCATCGCTGGCGAAGTCCTCCATCATCATGGCGGTCGCCTCTTCGAGCCACGTATCCAGCATGAAGGAAGCTCCCCCGACGACGCCGCGCCGATAGTAGTTCTGCATGTGCATGCCTTCGTGGGCCATGGCCATCAACATGGACTTCAAGCCGGTGGTGCCGCCTAGGTACAGGGTTTCCGAGTCAAGGTATAGGGAGACCGACTGATTGCTGTACGGATTGGTGGCATCCCGCAGGAGCGCGTTGCGCGCATAGAAGTAGCCGAGCAAACCAAATGGCGTGTTGTTGTTGTCGAAATTGAGGATGACGATATCGATCGGCTGCGCGGTGGGTGCAAGCAACTTGGAGTAATTGTGCGGACCCCACATCGGGCCGCCCACCGACTTCAGCATGTCGTAAATCTTCCCAGCGGGCACAAAGGCCGAAACCAGTGCATCGACGATCGCGGGACTGACTTTTGTCCCATCGTTTTCGCTGTTCTCCACCCAGAAGTTGATCGTCGTACCATCACTGGCTGTGGTCTGGCGCACCAACGTTGCGGGGCGGGCCGTGTTGTCCTCGTGATACCACGTTTTGGTCTCGTTCACGATCGACTGGCTGGGGACACGGAGCATCGAGAAGCGGGCGCCGCTACCCCGGGTGCCGGCGTGGGCAACCCAGCCATCATGGTTGAACTGCGAGATCCGTGCCTTGGCGTTGTCGGTCGCGCTCTGCAGTTGCAGCATGCTGGCAGCGAGATTTGGGTATTGATAGGACGCAGCGGTCAGGGAAATCATCGGCATGGGCTGCGCCGACGCGGTCTGATTGGTAAAGACGAGCGTGACGTCCTGTCCAGTCAGGCCGGCGATGCTGAGCGGCACCTCGACGGCCGCGTCCGAGGCGTTGGCGACTTGCCAGACCCCCACACCGTGGCCGGCATAGGTGTTGGCGTCGACCGTGCCACAACCGGTGCAGGCAGGCGTGAGCGGATTGTTCGTCGCCGTGGTAGTGCCCGTCGTGGTGGTGCCTGTCGTCGGTGTCGCGGTTACCGGGGTCCCGGTGCTGACGGATTGTGGCGTGCTATCGTCGCCGCCGCCGCCACAGGCGGCGAGCACGGTGGCGGTCAGCAACGTCATGGCCATGGTAAGGGGATGGGGCAGGGTGCGAGAGGTGCGCATGGAATCTCCTTGTGTTGGGACACATGCCAGCGGGCATGCAAAGTCGATGGGGAATGTCGGGGCTTCGGGAGCGATGGCGTGGCGGTTCCGTCGCGATAAGGAGGTAGGGGCGAGCGGGGGACGGAAAGGTGCTGCGGTTAGGCCACCAGGGAGTAGAACTGCTCGGCAGCGGACGGA
>NZ_AUFE01000191.1 GCF_000426345.1 Cupriavidus phytohabitans
CGACGGCGGCACCCGCGCAGCGCGTGGCATGGACGAAAGCGCGGCGTAATTTCTGCGCTTCGCGCGCGATGCGAATGTACCGATCATCGGCAATTCGCCGGTCGCCACGCCCCACAACGTTTCGATAAACGATCCCATTCCGTCAAGCTGCTGCGGTTCGTCGTGATGGGGCTCGTCCGTGGCTTTGTGGTGACCTATCGTTAGCGCGGCTGGCCGCGGACAATCAGGAGGCAGTCATGGATATCGACACGCTCATGCGCGTCACAACTCGGGGCATGCTGCTGTGCATGTACATTTCGCTGCCGGTTGTGGTGGTCGCGGCGGTCGTGGGGCTCGGCGTATCGTTTCTGCAGGCAATCACGTCGATGCAGGATCAGACGCTCTCGCACGGCGTAAAGCTGATTGCGGTCACGATAGCGATTGTGATCGCTGCGCCGTTTTCGGCAGCCACGCTGCTGCACTTCGCTAACGAGATAATGCTTATAGCAGTGCCGCAATGACGCGCGTCTGCACACCGCTTACCACGATTCCTCCGGCAGCCCACACGAATGCGGCTCGCGAACGTTTGCAGCAGACCGCCGTCGCCGTGTTGTATCGCGGCACGATCATGTTCAGCTATGCCCTCACGCAACACAGGGCGATGCGAGGTTCGCTGCTCGCGCGCAGGCTCGCCACGCTCAACGCAAGGAGGCGCAATTCCGCGTGCCGCACGGGCGTGCGGCGGTCCGTCGTCGCGGCAGGCGACGGAGTGGGCAAGGCACCGGAGGCCGGCCTAGTCAACCCCGGTCGCGCCACGTGCGACACAGGTTGCGGTAGCCAATCACATGACAAACGCGACGGCGCGAACAGCGATGATTGCGTGCCGCGCGCGCAGATTCGCATGCGCGGCGGACAAGCGTCGATCGCGCGGCGCGCGCCTGGCGCGCTGCAGAAACTCGTCGCTGCACAGGCGCCACGTACAGACCTCACGGACACGCTGCCGCGCCTGTGGTGTGACGCTCTGCTCGCATTGCGCGACGAAGCGGCCGCACATCCGCAGGCGCCGCTCGAGGCGCGGCTGCACGAAAGTTTCATCGATCTGCTTGCAGTCCAGTTGCAGACCGGTGCACCCGGCGATGCTAGCATGGACGCATGGCGGCAGCGCCTGATCGATGCGTGCGGATCAGGACGCGGTGCTGTCCGCGATGCGTCCGTGGAAGGGGACGCATCGGCGAAAAAAATCAGCAGAGCCGGGCGGCTGAATCTGCTGATGCCGCTGTTGCTGCTCGCCTACGGCCGGCCCTCGACGCAGCCCATGCGCGAGCGCGCGATGAACGTGCGCGTCGTACAGCGCGGCGCTGCGCTTCTTGTCGCCGAACGCGGCTGAGGCGTCGCGTTTTTGCCCCGCTTCTGTCGTGCTTTCCGCGCACTTTCGCTTTCCAAGTGCCCGCTTCGCATTGTGCGCTGGAACGTCACCGGCAGTGGTTAGAATGAGTGTCGAAGGCTCGCCGCTGCGCGCCGCATCATTCCTTCAATGGGCTCTGCATGACGAAGCTGCTGCGTATCCTAACCGGCGTGCACGCTGGCGCGGATCTGCGTCTGAGCGTCGGCGTTCACCGGATCGGCGCGGACGATGACGCCGACATCCACATCTCCGACTGGCGCGGCGGCGACGTCTCGCTCGTCGTTGATTCAGGCGGCGTGGTGAGCGCATGCCGCCTGAATCCGTTCGTCGCGGCGGCCGAGGGCGTCGCCGCCATGAACGAAAGCAGCCACAGCGCGCAGGGAGCCACCCTCGCCTCGCAAACCGACGACGAGCCGGGCACCGTCATCCTGCTCGACTTCGTGCCGATGCAGTTCGGCGAGATCGTCATCTGCATCGGCTTGGATGACGCGGCATGGCCGAGCGATCTCGAGCTGCTCTCGACGCTACTCGTGAAGCCGGACGAAACGCAGGGCGCTGCCGAACGCTCGCGCCGTCGCCGGACGACGTACATCGTGTCCGCGTGCGCAATGCTCGGCGCCGTGCTGGTGATCGGTTCGGTCATGCTGACGACGGTCTTCAGCCATGCTGCGTTGCCGCGCAGCGCCGTTGATCTCGCGCAGCGCGTGAATCGCGAACTGGCCGCGCACAACATGAAGGAAGTGCATGCGGAGGTACACGGTTCGACGGTGACCGTCAGCGGCATGGTCGCGACCGCCGACGAAGACACGCAATTGCGAAAGATGCTGATGCGGATTTCACCGGATCGCATCGTTCGGCACTACGACGTCGCGCAGAAGGACGTGAGCAGTATGGCGGATTCCATCGCAATGCAGGGGCTCAGGGTCGTCTACACGGGGCGCGGAACTTTCGAGATCAGCGGCAGCGTCGTCAATCCGCACGACGTGGAGTCGGCCGTTGCACGAATACGCCACGATCTGAGCGACAACGTTAAAGACGTCCGCTTGCGCGTCGCGCAAGCGGAAGACGCATTGACCCCAGCACCCCCGTTCTCATTCCTGATGTCTTCCGACGATATACGCTATGGACAGACACCCGACGGCGTTAAG
>NZ_AUFE01000192.1 GCF_000426345.1 Cupriavidus phytohabitans
CCACAGTATCCAAAGTAGTCCCCGCCAGATTTTGATGGGAACTACTCTGGATAGGTTCGCCTCTCGCGTCTACACGGCCATTAGCGGACGGTTACGGGACACTTCGGCCACCTGGAGATTGGCCGGGCATGGCGGCCGCTGATGGCCTTCGTGATAGTGCTCTCGTACTCGCGCGACATGTATCTGCGCTTCTTCCTCGATGCCCGCATGGAGAACTTCCTGCGCGGCCACGTCGGCGCCTTCGTGCATTGGGGTGGGCTCGGCAAGGTCATCCTCTACGACAACCTCAAGAGCGCTGTGCTCGAGCGCCAGGGCGACGCAATTCGCTTCCACCCGACGCTGCTCTCGTTTGCCGGGCATTACCGGTTCGAGCCCCGTCCAGTGGCGGTGGCGCGGGGCAATGAGAAAGGCCGCGTGGAACGGGCGATTCGCCATATACGGGAAGCCTTCTTCGCCGCACGACACTTTACCGATCTGGACGATCTGAACGCGCAGGCTGAGCATTGGTGCCGCCACCAGGCGGCCGACCGGCCGTGTCCGGAGGATCGCACTATGACGGTACGCGAAGCCTTCGCCCAAGAGCAACCGCTACTGCTGCCGCTGCCGGACAACCCATACCCCGTGGAAGAGCAGCTCGCGGTCAAGGTCGGCAAGACACCGTACGTGCGCTTCGACTTGAACGACTACTCGATCCCGCACACGCATGTGCGCCGCACGCTGACGGTGCGCGCCGATCTGGAGCAGGTCCGTGTGCTCGACGGCATTGAGGTGATCGCCAGCCATCGCCGCAGCTATGACCGCGATGCGCAGATCGAGCTACCGGCGCACATCCGCGAACTCGAAGATTACAAGCGACAGGCCCGCCAGCATCGTGGCGTCAACAGCCTGACCAAGGCCGTGCCGGCCAGCCAGTTGCTGCTCACGCGCGCGGCTGAGCGCGGCGCGAACCTCGGTGCGCTCACTAACGCATTGCTGCGCCTGCTCGATCGCTACGGCGCGCCCGAGTTACAGGCTGCGGTCGAAGACGCGCTTGCCGCCGGCGTGCCGCACACGAACGCCGTGCGTGCCGCGCTGGAGCGCCGGCGCGCTGCGCGCGGCACGCCGCCGCCGGTCGCTATGGACCTGCCCGAACATGTGCGGCGCAAGGACACGCCGGTGCAGCCGCACCGGCTCGATACCTACGATCAACTGACCAGAGGAAAATGAATGATCATGAACCTCGCTGACTCCCTGCGCGCACGCGCGCAAGCCTTGCGCCTGAACGGGCTAGTGGAGCACTGGTCCGAGGTGGGCGATGCCGACTGGGTCGCCCCGCTCATCCAGTGGGAAGAACACGAGCGCGCCCACCGCTCGCTGCAGCGGCGCGTGCGTGCCGCGCGGCTGGGCAGGTTCAAGGCCTTGAGCGACTTCGACTGGAAATGGCCCGAACGCATCGATCGCGTGGCCATCGAGGAGCTGATGTCACTCGCCTTCCTCAAGGAGGCGACCAACGTGGTGTTCATTGGCCCGAACGGTGTGGGCAAGTCGACGCTGGCACAGAACGTGGCACACCAGGCGCTCATCCATGGCCACACAGTACTGTTCACCTCCGCTGGGCAAATGCTCGGTGAGTTGGCGGCGCTCGACAGCGACTCCGCCTTGCGCAAACGCCTGCACCGCTACGCCGCGCCAGACGTGCTGCTGATCGATGAAGTCGGCTACCTCTCGTACTCGAACCGTCATGCCGACCTGCTGTTCGAGCTGATCAGCCGCCGCTATGAGACCCGCAGTACGATCGTCACCACCAACAAGCCGTTTGGGCAATGGTCGGAGGTGTTCCCAAACGCCGCCTGTGTCGTCTCGCTGGTCGACAGGTTGGTGCATCGCGCTGAGGTCATCGCGATTGAGGGCGAGTCCTATCGCCTGAAGGAAGCGCGCGAGCGCACCGAGGTCCGCTCTCGACAGCGGGCAGCGAAGAAGGTCATCACGGAAAAAGGAGCCTCTGAATGAGCCACACCCCGTTGCCCCCCTCGGGCCGCCGGCGCGGCTTGCCGTTCATCGTGCCTGATGACTGGACCCCCGAGCAGGCACTCGCCGTGTTCGAACTGCTTGACGATCTGCGCGAAGTCGTCAGTTCGTACTACGCGTGCCAGATCCAGGACCTGACTCGGCAAGACCGTCAGACCCATCACCATCCGCCGGACGACGAACCGCACGACCCGTTCTGACGTCCGCCGCGCGCATCACATCGATTCGAAACCAAAGGGGCCTGCGGCCCCTTTATTGTTGAGCGTTACGCTCAACCTTGCGCCGCCGTTTATGAGCGGTTTTACACCGCCGCTAACATAGGTCGTTCCGTCGGACGCTGAAACCCGTTTGCCTCGGTACCTATCGACAAGGGTAGCAATTTGCTGCTGCTCTTGCCTGGCCCGGACCTTCGCTGCCAGCACTTCGTCTTCACGCACTTTCCGCGGAGATAAAGTCAAATCTGGTGTACGAAGGTTGATCGTGGCCGGTTCTCAGGCGGC
>NZ_AUFE01000193.1 GCF_000426345.1 Cupriavidus phytohabitans
GTAACCGTCCGCTAATGGCCGTGTAGACGCGAGAGGCGAACCTATCCAGAGTAGTTCCCATCAAAATCTGGCGGGGACTACTTTGGATACTGTGGCAAAGCGTGGTGGCCGCATGCGCGGCAGCCGCAATCACCCGATCGAACTGAAGCGAAGGCTTGCAGAAGCTGCGTGCGTGCCAGGCGTGTCGGTTTCAAAGCTGGCGTTGGAACACGGTCTGAACGTGAACATGGTCTTTCGCTGGCGCCGCATGCTTCGAGCAGGCCAATTCGGCGACCCCCATGTTGGCGACGCGCCAGTGCTGTTCCCCGTTGTAGTCAGAGGCTCCGGAGTCGAGGCGTCGTCGGAAGCGTCGCCCACCGGGGTCATCCGGTTGCAACTGGCCAAGGGCCAGGTGAGCATTGAAGGCCGAGTCGATCCGGATGTCCTTCGCATGGTGGTGCAGTGCCTGAGCTAATGATGGCGCCGCCGGCGAACACCCGGATCTGGGTTGCCGCAGGATTTACGGACATGCGATGCGGCTTCGATGGCTTGGCTGCCAAAGTACAGACAGTCCTGCAGAAAGACCCATTCTCTGGCCACGCGTTCCTCTTCAGAGGCAAACGTGGTGATCTCCTCAAGTGCCTGTATTGGCGCGACGGTGGAATGTGCCTGTTTGCCAAGCGGTTGGAACGAGGTCGATTCGCCTGGCCGCGCGCTGAAGGTGGCGTGGTAGCTCTGACGAACGCGCAACTTGGCCTTCTGTTGGAGGGGTTCGACTGGCGGCAGCCCATCGATGCCGCCAGTCCGTGCAGTGCTTTGTAAACGTCTGTGACAACACACATGTGGAGCGATGTTGGCGCCTAGACTGCCTGCATGACCTCCAGCAATGCTTCGCTTCCCGACGACATCGACGCCTTGAAGGCCCTTCTTCTGGCGCGGGAAGCGGAGCTTCGTGAGCGCGACAGTGACGTGGAGAATCTACGTGACACGGTCGCGACGCTTCAGAGGACGCTCTCAGATCGAGCGCTGGAAATCGAGAGCCTGAAGCTGTGGATCGCAAAGCTCCAACGAATGCAATTCGGGCGCAAATCCGAGAAGCTTGATCGCCAGATTGAACAACTGGAATTGCGCCTGGAAGATCTGCAGGCCGACGAAGGCGCAGGGGCACTCGACACAAGCAAGCAGCGCTCAAAGGATGCGACCAAGCCGACTGGACGCAGAGCGCTCCCTGATCATTTACCGCGCGAAGAGATCGTCCATCAACCTGATGATGTGTGCTGTCCGCAGTGCGGCGGAACGCTCAACGAGCTTGGCGAAGATATCGCCGAGCAGCTCGAGTACGTGCCCGGGCATTGGCGAGTGATTCGCCATCGTCGACCAAAGAAGGCCTGCGCTTGCTGTGACTGCATCGTGCAAGCGGCTGCACCCAGCCGGCCCATTGATCGCGGTATGCCGGGTCCTGGCCTGCTCGCCCATGTCCTGGTTGGAAAGTTCTGCGACCATCTTCCCCTGTACCGGCAGTCGGCGATATACGCGCGGGATGGTGTCGAGTTGAGCCGATCGACACTTGCCGATTGGGTCGGACAGGCCAGCGCACTATTACGCCCGCTGGTCGATGCAATTCGGCAGTACGTGATGGCGGCCTCGAAGATCCACGCCGACGATACGCCGGTACCGGTACTTGAACCCGGAAACGGCAAGACCAAGACAGGCCGACTCTGGACCTATGTACGTGATGACAGGCCCGCTGGTTCGGTGGACGCGCCAGCCGTCTGGTTCGCGTACAGCCCGAGTCGGTCAGGCGAATATCCGCAAGCCCACCTGAAAGGCTTCAGGGGAATCCTGCAAGCCGACGCATTCGCAGGCTACAACTCCATTTACAAAGACGGCGATGTGCAAGAGGCTGGATGTGTTGCGCACGCTAGACGAAAATTCCACGATCTGTACCTGGCACGCAGGAACGACGTCAACACTGAGGCGCTGCGCCGGATCGGTGAACTTTACGCAATCGAGGCTGATATCCGCGGGAAGCCTCCCGACGAGCGAAGGCGCGTCCGACAGGAACGGGCGCGTCCATTGCTGGAAGCCTTCGAGATCTGGCTACGCTCGACGCTGAGCAAGGTGTCGTCCAAAAGCGAAACCGCGAAGGCCATTGGCTACGCGTTGAATCAGTGGGAGGCACTAACGCTGTATGCCAGCGATGGTCGCGTTGAGATCGACAATAACGCCGCGGAGCGGGCGTTGCGGGCCGTTGCTCTCGGTCGAAAGAACTACTTGCACTTCGGCTCCGACAGTGGCGGCGAACGCGGCGCCGCTATCTATTCGCTGGTGGCCTCAGCCAAGCTGAACGGTCTCGACCCCGAGGCCTACCTGCGACACGTCATTGCTCGCATCCCCGACCACCCCGTCAATCGCGTCAGCGAACTGCTGCCATGGGCCATGGCTGAGCAGATCCGCTCGAACGCCGCCTGAAAGTAACCTCCTCGTCAAGAACGCTGACCGTCGGACGGTTAC
>NZ_AUFE01000194.1 GCF_000426345.1 Cupriavidus phytohabitans
AAGCCTGCCAAGACTCACCCTATAAAACTAGGACGCTGTTTCTCGGTCGCTTACCGATCAACGGAAGTGGTGCCCTACGCCAAAACAGACGTTCAAAATGGATTGCCCGAGCGGGGAGCACGACGTCCGCTTAGGCCGAGCACCCGTGCGCCAAATTGACCGAGTGAACGGCAGTTGTACCTTGAAAGCTGCCGTCGAGGCTGCGTTGGGTCAAACGGCGGCAAAGGGTCGGCAACGGCCTGTCGGGGAGGTCTAGGCCAGTCCCGCATGTCCATACGGTGTATCTTGTGGTGTGCGCGTCCATGGGCTGCACCTTACCGTTACCAGCGGCCGCCTTCTTCGAGCCGCGGTATGACGAAGCAGGTAAGGTCACGCGCTGGCGCATCGGCCTGGCCGGCGCTGAGCCCTTCGCCATCGCCGGCTTGTGGCGGGCGTGGCCGAATGGGGCCGTGTCGTTCACCATGCCAACCGTGAATGCTGACCGGCACCCCTTCCTATCTCAGTTTCATAAGCCTGGCGACGAAAAGCGCAGCGTGGTGATACTGCCGCCAGAAGAATGGGACGACTGGCTGGCGTGTCGCGACCCAGAGCGCGCGCGGACATTCTTGCGCCTGCAGCCACCGGAACGTCTTGCTGGCGCGCCTGCTCCGCTGCCGCCGCGTAAGAAGGCGGCACCTGTATTGGATCCTTCGACTCCTGCGCAAGCCAGTCTCGAAGGCATCTACCAGGGCTGAATACAAGCTCTCTGTTGGGGTCGAAGGTGAGGCCAGCAGCTCTGGCGATGTCGATCAACTCGACCATTGACCGCGCTCCGGCCTTCGCCATGATCCGTTGCTTATAGGAGCTGACCGTTCTCGGGCTGATGTTCATTGCGCTCCCCACATACGCATACCCATGCCCCATTGTCAGCAGCCGCAAAACCTCCAGCTCTTTGTCCGATAGCTTCGCCGATAGATTGGTTTCGCCGATCAACGAACTGCTCTGCGTCATCTCGGGAAACACGACCATTCCGGCCAGGACAAGGGCGACGGTACTCCGGAGCATCTCATTCGTCATGGATTTTTCGATGAACCCGTTTGCACCGACTTTCAGCGCGCGCTCGGCATAAACGAAGCGGTTGTTCGCCGCCATGATGACCACGCGTCGTGCCAGCTTGAGCCCCAGGAGCGAGGCTCCAAGGCACAAGCCCCCCATCTTGGCCAAATGCACATCCACCAGCGCAACATCAAACGGACAGCCGCGCGCCGCAAGCATCGCGTCCTTGGCGCTGCACGCCAGGTGAATTTCGCCCAGATCGGCAAGGCAGTTGCCGAATCCCTCCAGAGTTATTGGATGGGGCGTCAACGATCAAAATTCTGGCAGCCATGGTTCGGTGAGAGTTAAGGGGGCTTGCGATAATTCATAGCCTTCCTCAACGGCCCAATCTGTCAGACCGTTCCCAGCGGTTGTGCGGATCCTTCATAACAGTGTGACCCCGCGCGACGTCCCGGCTGAAGTCATGACCAGCACGCAGCCCATGCCCGAGGCGAACGGATCACTCCCACGCCGACACTGGCCGAGCTGCCGAGGCATTAGCGCCAAGTCAGACCGGCCAGTGTGACCACGTCACCATTGGACATCGAGCAAATTTGCAGGCTCCCCGTCACATAGCTGGGGCGCCAAGCGCTCAATCTGGAAGTCGAAGCGCCCCCCCACTTAAGTAGGGGGACAGACTTCACGGAGGTGGTCCAGAATCGGCTATCCAAAATAGAACACAACGGGTCGGTCGAAATGAAGTCAATTTTTGTTGCATTGGGTACTGTCGCGCTTTTTTCGGGTTGCGCTTACCAAGGTCATGTAGCCTCAACCTCTGCTGGCTATGAAGTTCGGCCAGATCGTGTAAGCAAAGGCAAAGCGTATGTCTACGTCACACAAGACGTAGCAACGCTGGAGAAGACCGTTAAGCCGGGCTTCATTTGCAGCGCGCACTCGTATCCCCTTGAGGCTGGCACCGCTCTGAAGTCCTCCATCATCAAGACCATGGAGGCCGCATACAAGGATGTCATTCCAGTCACATCCGTAGGTGCTGCAGGCAAGGATGGTCCTCTGTATTCATTTTCACTCGACGAATTCACGCCACGCCTTCGGTTCGCCCAAGGTTTTTGGACAGGCACAGCGGATGCAACCGTCGAGATAGCTTTCAAGACCGCTGCGATCGAGCCGAGCGGTAAAGATATGGCTCGAACGACCGTTCGAGGTTTCGGCCAAGATAGCCAAGAAGGCACGTGTGACGTGGGTGCGCAAGCGTTGACCACAGCGGCAGAGAAAGCTATTCGTGTTGCGCTGGAAAACTTCGTCGGGAAGGTTATCAATCCCGCAGCACCGTAAAGATCATCCATAGGAGTGTGCGTGAGCACGGGATTCGATGGGCGCGCGGGCACGGTAAATGATGGGTGGCTGCGGTCTGGTCCATCGCCAATGTTGCAGGTCGTCGGGT
>NZ_AUFE01000195.1 GCF_000426345.1 Cupriavidus phytohabitans
CCTTGCAGCGCGCGCAGCGGCAGGTGGAACACCTGCTTGAGACCGAGCAGACCCTGGATCAGCGCATCCGTATAGACGAGTGGGTGGGCTTTAGCTCGGGGCGGACGCCCCGCCAACACACCCCGATGGGGCGCGCGAGGGCCAATTCTCGTCACCACACCTATTTTTTCGGCCGAACGGGCCCCTGATCAACCTGCGTAACTGAACTTACCCAGCTTATTCAGCGTAGCCCTAAGATTGGTCCTTTTCATTGATAACCAATCGTAAATCGTATATCTGGACGTGAAGCTCAGCTCCTGAAATTCCATTCCTTTACCTCGTCGAATGCTGCGCCATGTCCCTTATTGGCTGAAATCTCTACCACATAAATCGCGATGTCAAGCTTTCGGCCTGCGAACAATCAACAGGGCCAGGCACGTCAACAGTCGGCACCGGCGCCACCGGTGCGCTGTCGGATTGGTGATTCCCCTCTATGGTAGCCTTTCAGCCCAGCAGCGGACATCGCTCTTGCCACCGGATCTGCGCGCCGGTTCTTCCGCCTTCAGCCTGGAGTGACTGCTTCGGCGTACCGCAGCGCGCCTGCTTTCAACCTATTGCAACGCATGGAACACAACATATCGCTGATCACCACACTTGCCGCAGGCTTCGGCATTGCGTTGCTTCTTGGCTTTATCGCCGAGCGGATCCGGATGCCGGCACTCGTGGGTTATCTGGTGGCCGGCATCATCATCGGTCCTGGCACCCCGGGTTTCGTCGCCGACGTGCAGCTGGCGTCCCAGCTCTCTGAGGTGGGCGTTATGCTCCTGATGTTTGGTGTCGGCCTGCATTTCTCACTCGACGACTTGCTAGCAGTCAGACGCATCGCCTTGCCTGGCGCGGTGGCACAAATGGGATTGGCCACGGTCTTGGGCATGCTGACCGCTTGGTGGTGGGGATGGAGCTGGGGTAGCGGCCTGGTATTCGGATTGTCACTGTCTTGTGCCAGTACTGTTGTCCTGCTCAAGGCACTGGAAGCCCGCGGCGTGCTCGAAAGCATGAACGGCCGCATTGCGGTGGGCTGGCTGGTGGTGGAAGACTTGGCCACTGTGTTGGTGCTGGTTTTGCTGCCGCCCTTGGCCGGCGTGCTGGGCGGGTCATCTGCGTATGCGGAGACCGCACAGCCCCTGTGGCTTACCCTCGGCAAGACCCTGCTGCAAGTCGCGGCCTTCATTGCCCTGATGCTAATCGGGGGCCGCCGGGTACTGCCCTGGCTATTGTGGCAGGTGTCACGAACCGGATCGCGTGAGCTGTTCACGCTATCAGTGATTGCCACTGCAATTGGCATCGCCTACGGCGCATCCCAGCTGTTCAACGTGTCGTTTGCACTGGGCGCATTTTTCGCGGGAATGGTCATGCGTGAGTCCGAGTTCAGCCACCGGGCGGCACAAGAATCCTTGCCTCTGCGTGATGCCTTTTCGGTGCTCTTCTTCGTGTCAGTGGGGATGCTATTCGAGCCGTCCATCCTGCTAAAGCAGCCGGTGCATGTGCTGGGCGTGCTGGCCATCATCATCGTCGGCAAGTCCATCGCAGCCTTGACCCTTGTGCTTGCCTTCCGCTATCCCCTCAATACCGCGCTAACGGTCTCGGCCAGTCTTGCGCAGATCGGGGAATTCTCATTCATCCTGGCCGGACTCGGCTTGTCGCTTGGCTTGCTGCCGCCTGAAGGCATGAGCCTAGTGCTAGCCGGCGCGCTCATCTCCATTGCGCTGAATCCGGTTCTATTCACCGCCATCGAACCGGTGCGGCGGTGGATGTTTCAGCATTCGGCTGGGGCGCGCAGGCTGGAATTGCGCATTGACCCCTACGCCGAATTGCCCATGAGCACCGAGCGCAAGAATCTGGAGGGCCAGGTAGTGCTGGTGGGCTATGGCCGGGTGGGCAGGCGCATCGCCAGCGCTCTGGACGCGCGAGGCATCCCATTCGTGGTGGCAGAGCAGAATCGCGAGCTGGTCGAGAGCCTCCGCAGAAAAGGCGTGGTTTCGGTGTCGGGCAATGCAGCCGATCCCGCCGTCCTAATCCAGGCACACATCGCTGATGCGGCGATGTTGGTTGTGGCCACACCCGATCCGCTGAATGTGCGGCAAATGGTTGTTGCGGCACGCACGCTCAACCCAGACATTGAAGTGGTATTGCGTACGCATAGCGAGGATGAGTCGCTGATGCTACGCAAGGAGGGAGTCGGTACCGTCTTTTTCGGGGAGGAGGAGCTTGCCAAGGGCATGAGCGGGCACGTACTGGCGCGCTTTTCGCCTGAAATCCACGTAGCCAGTCACGGCTGATCTGCCCAATGGGCCCGGCCGCGGCGCGGCCAGGCCTTGCGGCTAAATGCGCGCTGGGGGCCACTCGGGCAATCCATCCAAGTTAAGCCGCCAATAAAATCGCAATTCCCCCCGCGAACCCTTGACAGATGACGAGGTTCGAGGGGCCGCCGCCCTGCTT
>NZ_AUFE01000196.1 GCF_000426345.1 Cupriavidus phytohabitans
TGCCAACGTCATCTGCTTCATGTTCTTCTCTTTGCGCTCGTGATTCTTCAAATAACGCGCCTTCTTACGAATCGGAGGACTTGATCAGCATTGCCCTAAGCGCGCATGCCTATCGGCAAGTGCGCCCTCAACCGCCAACCAAGGCGCACAGTGGCCCCGACCCAGCACAAAAAATGGGCTCTCAACCCGGTAAGAAGAGAGCCCCCAGAACGTCCACGAAGAAATCGGGCAACCATGTGAGTTGCCCATCGTTAGTATCCGTCCAAGCTTGCTCCGTACGCAATCGCCCCCGCGCGGCCTCTCAGAAAAATAGCCAGCAGGCCAGAGGGCACCGCGGGCGGTGACGATATCGACCATGTGGCTGGCGCATTCTTCCAGCGCCTTCAGTTCGTCGGGCGAGAAGATGACGAAGTGGCCCTTCTCGAATTCGTAGCCCTTGACCATGTCCGCGCACTCGACCACCTTCTGAGTCTGCTCCGAGATGTACTGCTGCTTCAGCCGCGCGCCTTCCTTGCTCAGCAGGTTGAAGCGCACCGCGGCGCTGGACTCGGTGGCGGTGTACAGCTTAACCGGGATCGAGACCAGACCGAACGACAGGGACAGGGAGGCGAGGGATCGGGCGGCCATGGAATACTCCACAATGCGTTGGCACCACGGGTCAACTTAATCGTTGGATGGCGTCAGTTAAGGTCTGGGCGGTTCCCCAATACGCGGCCCATGGGTCCGCGACCTGGAAACTCAGGTATTCGCGGGCGTCCCGGATGGTCCATTGGTCGCCACGCTTGAGCTTCGGCAACTGCTCCCACACCGGCATCGAGACCCCCAGGCCGGGACGGGCCCGCGCCGAGAACGCTGCGGCCGTGGTTTGCGAGAAGCCGTTGCGCAGGTAGTCGACGAAGATCTTTCCCTTGCGGTTGGCGGCGCCCGAACGCGCCGTGAAGCGCTGGGGCAGGGCAGCGGCCAGGTGCAGGACTGCTGCCCGCGAAAATGCCTTCACCTCGTCGTAGGAACGCTGCGGCGCCAGCGGCACGACAATGTGCAGGCCCTTGCCGCCGCTCGTCTTCAGCCACGCCTGCAGGCCCAGTTCGTCCAGCAGCGCGTGCACCAGCATGGCGGCTTCGATCATCGTCTCCCAGGCGACACCAGCGCCGGGATCGAGGTCGAAGATGACCCGGTCCGGATGATTGATGTCGCGCGCGGTGGAATTCCAGGTATGGAACTCGACCACATTCATCTGGGCGGCGGCGACAATTGCTTCAGGTGAATCGGCTGTCAGCAGCGCCGCATGATGCGGCCAAAGTGAGGGCGGCCGCTCGGTTAGACCCGGCATCGCGGTCTCCGCATGCTTCTGGAAGAACGTCGTCGCATCGATGCCGTCGGGCGCGCGCACCAGCGACAGCGGACGGTCTTTCAGGTGCGGCAGCATCCGGCTGGCGATGCTCTCGTAATAGCGCACCAGTTCTACCTTCGTGATGCCTTGGGACTTGTCGATGACACGTTCTGGGTTGGTGACCTTGATGGCCACCATGCCGTGAGGTGTCACGGCGGTCTGGACCGCCTCGCGCCGGATCGACTTCGCGGCATGGTCGGTGCGCAGGCCCTTAAAGGAAGCGTGGCGAACCTGGCCTTCCGGTGTCCACTCAGAGAATTCGACTTCGGCGACCAGCGTCGGCTTGACCCATTGCACCGCCGCATCGCGGCGGCCGCCCCAGCGACTGCTGGCCCGAGCTTCCGTCGAGAACGGGCTCTTGTCCACTTGCAGTTTGGCGAGCCGCTTGCGCAGGTCGGTCGCCGCCGCGCTGTCCCAGCCCGTGCCGACGCCCCCGGTGTAGCGCAACTCGCCGTCGGCGTAGACGCCCAGGTAAAGTCTGCCGATCTCGGTGCGGGAGCCTTCGCGGTCGGAGAAGCCGCCGATGACGAACTCCTGGCGCAGCTTGCACTTCGCCTTCAGCCAGCTCTCGGTTCGCGCCGACACATAGGGGGAGTCTGCCCGCTTGAACATCAAGCCTTCCAGACCGAGCTGGCAGGCCGCCTGGAACATCTGTGTGGGCGGCGCCTCAAAGGCCTCACTGAAGCGCACGCGCTCCGTGCGGTCCGCGACCAGCGTGGCCAGCTTGGCCCGGCGCTGTACCAGCGGCAAATTGCGCAGGTCGCGCCCTTCCCAGTAGGGCAGGTCGAACGCAAAGTAGACGATGGCCTCATTGCGATGGCCGTCAATCGCGTTCTGCAGGGCGTTGAAATCGGGCATCCCGTCGCGAAGCACGACGATCTCGCCGTCCAGCCAGCCTTCCGAGATGTCGAGCTTCTCGATTTCCGCCGCCAGCGAACGCAACTTCTGCGTCCAGTCATGCCCATTGCGGGTAAAGAGTCGGACCTGAAAAATTCAGTCTGAGAGCTCAGCGTGACTGAAAGGCGGAGGATTCTGGGCCCTCATCAAACGACTGCGGCATGTGGGCTGAG
>NZ_AUFE01000197.1 GCF_000426345.1 Cupriavidus phytohabitans
CCAGGCTGCGGCCGTCCCGTTTCATGAGCGCACTCCTCAATGACTATCGCTCAAGCATAGAACATTTGTCCGCTAAATTCCTGACTTATGAGTAAATACCAATGCGTATCCTCAACGTGGACATGGCCGAGGTAAGCCGACAGAATCGGCAGACGGCGCTCGGGATCCTGTCCGGACTGGTACCAGTGTACAAGCGTGTTCGTCGCAAACACGTGTCTCATGTCATGCAGACGCGGCCCGTGACTGTCGGATGCCCCACGCAAGCCAATCTGCCGCGATAACGCGTAAAAAGTGCGATGAATGGCACCGGTGTCCATCCTATTGCCCCGGCTGGAGACAAATAGGTAGGAAGATACCGGTCGCCCCGCCCAATGACGTTCGCGTCGTGCGATATAGTCCGCGAGCACCTTGCAGGTCGAGGCATGCAAAGGAAGGAGTCTGGACTTGCCGAGCTTCGCGCCGCGGATCGTTAATATCGCCTCCGTCAGATCCACGTCCTGAATCTCGAGATTGAGCGCTTCACCCAGACGCATGCCCGACACGCTTAACAACCCGAACAAGCAATGATAGGTCCAGGGCAGCAGTGCACCTCGTTCATAGCGGTGTGGCATCTTAAGCGAAGCCCGCAATAGTGCGCGGATCTCGTTGGCCGAGTATAGGTACGGCCGAGCCCGCCTCGGTTGAAACGGCAACAAGGCCCGCGCCGGTATCTCTGTGCGGCGATCGGTGGCACTGCGATATCGCGCAAAATCGCGTACAAAGCCCAGTCGTCGCGCCCATTGCGCGGGTTGGACATTTGATGATTGCTGAGCCCAGGTTAATGCCAGCGCCTGGGTCACGTATGACGCACGATGCCGCTCCATGAACGCGACGAAGTCCTGCAAAGCCTTGCCTGCCTCCTTCAGCTTGAATCCCAGGCTGCGTCTCAGACTGAGGTAATCCTGAACGGCCTGCCGAAGCGTATTCATCGTACACCTCCGGGCCAGGGCAAAGCGAGTGTGCGCAATGCTTTGATGTCGACCATGGTATAGATCTTCGTGGTCTGTGGATGACGATGACCCAACAGCTCGCCGATCTCGCTGAGCGAAGCTCCATGGTTCAACATCTGGGTGGCCAGGCCGTGGCGGAACTGATGGGCACCCCTCGTGGGCGCGTCGATGCCTGCGCACTGAAGCGAATGCCGGACGAGGGAGCCGACGCCACTTCGCCCAAAGCCTGTGATCGGCGCCCTTGCACGTAAAAATACGCGGCGACTGGCGCTCTTCGGCCGCCCGTGTTGCAAGTAGGCGGCGATGGCCTTGCCGACGTCCGCGGGTAACGGTAGCTCGTTGCGTTGTCCACTCCTGCCGTGCACGCTCAATTGGCCCGCGCCCCAGTCGATATCATCGAGCTCAAGAAAGGCTATCTCACCAGCGCGCAACCCTAGTCGCGCGAGCAGTAGCAAGATGGCATAGTTGCGGCGACCGACCGCAGTCTGTCGATTGATGCTAGCCAGCAGTTGCCGCGTCTGGTCAGCAGAAATCGCACGAGGAATGGACGGCATTGACCAGTTGGCGACGACTGGAACGGCGGCAGCCAGGTCCAACGTAGTATCGCCGCGATAGCGCGCATAACGTAGAAAAGATCGCAGCGCTGTAGTCATGAGCTTCGCGCGCTTCAGATGTAGACGCAGTGCCTGACATTGCACAAAGCTCACGACATCGCCGGCACGCAAACGCGAAAGCCTGATGGGCCCGTCATCAAAGCAATGTTCGAGAAACTCCCTGATGAACGGCACGTAGTAGACGATCGTCGCTTTGGACAGGGCGCGCGCCTCGTGCAGATACTCAATATAAGCCAGGGTACAGGACTCTATCGGGGTCAGCCGACGCGCGGGCATCCTCTGCGCCGAAATCAGCCTCTCACGATCGAGAAAGGCGATGAGATGTCCGAGCGCAGCCCGATCGTCAAGGTATGATCGGACATGCCGGGCGCGATAACGTAAATACCACGTCGCGTGCTCGAGGCAGATGTCCCGCGCACCGACGCCTCTCTGCTTTAGCCATCGGCTAAAATGTGCCGCGATTCGGACCTGCAGCTTCAGCAACTGCCCGCTGTATCCCTGCGCGCTTAGCTCATTCGCAAAGGATGCCAAATGGGCTGCAAGCGGACCTTCTGGCGCTTTAGCAAGTGTGACCTGATCATGGATGATGTACTTCACGATGACCTCCTTCCCCGGCGTGGGGAGCGGGTGGAAGGAGTCAAGATTATCTCTATCTGGCGTCGCCCGTTTGCCTTGAAAAACGTGCCATCACGCGATTACAAGACATAATCCGGAAGGGTAGATAGTCGGACCTGAAAAATTCAGTCTGAGAGCTCAGCGTGACTGAAAGGCGGAGGATTCTGGGCCCTCATCAAAC
>NZ_AUFE01000198.1 GCF_000426345.1 Cupriavidus phytohabitans
GTTCAGGCAGCTTCCGAAGCCCCTGCGCGCGCGACTGCCGAATCCAGTGACCGTGAATGGCCGCGAAAGCGTGACGCCGTTTCCGATTTCGAGGCGAACAAGTCGACAGTCGCGCCATCGCCAGCCGTGCCCGTGGATGGACCCGCATCTGGGCCCTCCGCCACCTCGGAGCCGGTACAGCCTAAGCTGGAGCGTACCCAGGCAGAACAGCCGAAGGCGGTGGCCGTGACGCGACCCGCCCCCGCCGCATTACCTGCGGCAGCGACCACCCCTATCAGGACCGCGACGGTAGCGGCGACTGCCAAGACGATACCGCAATCGCCATCCGGCGCGCAGACACGGAATTCTGCGACGCAGCATGCAAGCTCCCCTACCGACATCAAGATGTTCTGACCCATGGATAATCCTCCAATTTTCAGCCTGCTCCGTGCGGGGATGAGCGTTCACGGTGACCTTGTCTCGGATCATGGCTTCACCTGCCTGGCGCTGGTCACCGGCAATGTTGGCGCCTCCCGTGGGCTGCTCCATATCGCGGCGGGCGGCGTGGTGCATGGCAACGTCGATGGCGAGCATGTCATTGTGGACGGCGTGGTCGAAGGCGATGTCGTTGGGCGCGCCTCGCTGCTGATCAATGGACGCGTGAAGGGTCGGATCTTGTATGCCGGCACCATCCGGTTGGGCCCGAATGCCGCCCTGGATGGCACCATTGCCCGCATCCAGTCGGTCGGCTACGTCCCCCCACACAAGGAGGGTGTAGCGATCGACAGCCCAGCAACCGAGGCGCAGATTCCCACACCTTGCTGAGGAACATGTTCCTTCCAAAGACACCGAAAGCACCCTTCCGCACCCCCTCTTTCAAAGACAAACGCCCGGCAATGCCGGGCGTTTGTCTTCAGTAAACCCGTCTCAGGGTCATCAGCTCTGCCTGCGTGAAGACACCAGGGAAAGCCACCCACGGATAGTTCACAGCGTTCGCTGGGTCTCGGAATGACACATAGGGAAAGTCGTTTTCCAACTGCACCCGGAAGAGGCGCCGGCGTCCGTCCTTGCCCCGCACTTCGAACACGGCTCCATGCATTAGTTCGAAGACAACACGTTTCTGCTTGAGCGTCACAGCGGCCGCGGGGCCCTGCAGATATCGCTGGTCCAGCCAGGCGTCATACCCCATCGGCACTGCATGCTGCCTGACATGAGCCTGCCATTCGAAAAAGAGTACGAGAATTCTGTCCTTCGGAAAGCTTGCCACATCGATGGCCTGTCGCAGCATAAGTCGCTCCGCGACGTGTTGCCCTTCAGCCCTGATCGTGTTGCGGCAGGCGTGGCGGCCTTGAAACGCAGGCGTTTGCGAGGTCCGGAACAACCAGCGGGGGTATCGAGAATAGAAATCAATCAGAATCATGAGCAACGAGCGAAAAAAACCCCCGGACTGTGCCGGGGCTTTGGAGACCAAAAACGACTACTTCCATGCCAAGCATCGGCATCGAACGTAGTTCGCTTGAGGGCTGGTCAATGGGATGAACTTCTGAATGCCGCAGGAAGGTTGTCAAGCAACGAGTTCGAGCGCTGCGTCCCAGGCCCGCTGCTTGAGTACCGCACCGGCACCGAACCACGCCGAATCCAGCCGGTTGCCCGGATTGCGCGCACGCTGCCGGTGATCGACATACTCTGTGACGCTGTTCACCAGTCCCCAGGCAGTGCCGGCCGCCGATTCCAGTGTGGCGCCGCGGCCGTTGCCCTCGAAGAGATTGAGCACCGCCTTCAGGCCGCGCTCGTTCACCTTGGTAGGACCCTCGGATTCCGGTGTCGCCCACGAGTACGTGAACAAACGCTGGAAGAAGCGTTCCGATTCCGCCTGGCTCACCTTGCGGGCGGCCAACTCATGCATGCGGACCATGAAACCATCCCACGACGAGATGGCGATGCCCAGCTCTTCCTTGACGGCGCGCGGGTCGAACTGGCTGCGGTGCGGCACCTTGACGGCGCCCCGATTGCGACCAAGCGCGATCTGCAGGGTGTTGTTGCAGACTACCCGCACGGACGTGAACTGCGCGGTGGTGGCCAGCGTGCCATCACATGCGGTCGCCAGCAGCAGATAGCCCCGGACCTCGTCGACGCCGGCGATACTGGTCGATTGCCCCGTGCGCGCAAGCGCCCAGAGCTTGCGACCTTCCTTGAGCACACCAGCGGTTTCCAGCTGGTAACCGCCGACTTCGGTCAGATCGCGGTAAAACTCCAGGATCTCCGCGGGTTGAACGACCTGATAGCGCCTCGACACCGTCGAGAGCGGCTTTTTGGTATTGTGCATAAGCAGCTTTCGTGATGCCGAAAGCGCGGGGATTTGAGCAAGAACGGTGATGGACGCTGGAGGGGTTCCCTCAGGGAGCGTGCACG
>NZ_AUFE01000199.1 GCF_000426345.1 Cupriavidus phytohabitans
ATCTGGCAAGGCCTGCAGCGCGTAATGGACTTCGCCGCCGGTATCAAGTACGCCCGGGAAATTGGTCACGAGTGACTTGTGTGTAATGCAATGCCGTCGATGGGCTGCAGAACATAGTGGACTTGCCATAATCTTGCGAAAAATAATCTTCTGTATTTGTTCGTACATTAATTAAACAGTTCATGCAGCTCCGCAGTCTTTTTCTGGGCTTGTTGCTGGCAATTTGCCTTGTCACTGTCGTTGCTTCGTCACTGGTCATGGCAAATCAATGGCGTGAGCATTCGTCGCTCGCGAGCGGTTCCGCTGCACTGAAGCTATATCAGAGCGCGCTCTATGCTGCAGAGATCGTTTCGAAAGAGCGGGGGCCAGCGAATAGCGCAATGGGAGCAGATTTTCCTACGCCTGATGCGCTGCAATCGGGTCTTCACGATGCACGCCTGAAATCCGATAATGTTCTTAAAGAGCTGTTGGATCGCTCCAGTGAGGCAGGGTCTTCGGCACAATCTGTTGCCAGACAAATCGAAAGGGCGATCGCTCAATTATCGTCGGCACGCGGGTCCGTCGACGCGCTCCTGAAAAAGCCAAAGGCAAGCCGTGAGAGCCGCGAGCTGGTTGCGGCTGTGACGAGCCTGTACTTGGCGGTGGACTTACTAAAGCCAGTCATTGCTAGCATCCAATCGGAAATCATACGAATCGCGCCGGATGCCGGCACCCAGGTTATCACGGCACGGCTGTTAGCTGAATTCCGGGAACAGGCTGGCCGGCTCGGCTCGGAGCTTACTCCGGCACTGATGCAGGGCAGGCCACTTCTCCCCAAGGAGGTGACGCGTGTGGACGCCCATCAGGGTAGGGTAGAGCAGCTCTACGAACTTGTCATTTCACATGTCAATAACAATGAACCGGAAAGTGGACTTGCTCGGGGCATCTCTGAAATAGAGAAACGGTACATGACGTACGGTCTGTCACTTGTCGAGGGGGTTCGCGAGTACGATGGAGTGATCCAGTCTGCAGCGGAGTTTGCTAAACGCTATGTCCCATCTATGCTCGCCATAATCGAAACCAGGGACGCTCAACTCTTGGCCGCACAAAATAATATCGAGGCAAAACTTCAGAAATCCAGATGGATATTGGTTATTGGCGCAACATCGTCGATGTGCCTTATCATAATGGTCATTGCGGTGTCGCTCGTGTTTTGGCGGAATATTATCAATCCCGTCTCCGAGGCGGCACGGCAACTGGAATCAGAAGCGAATCACCATCCGGGTGTGACAAAACTGGGAGACGCCGATAGACTAAAGCATGCATCGCATGTTCTTCGTGCGAATAAGGTGATGAATTTGATGCTGGAGAAGGACAAAAGCGATGCGATGAATTTCATCTCTCATGACATGAGATCGCCGTTAACCGCGATTCTGTCGCTAGTCGAGAACCAGGGTCATCAGGACGTGGCAGTCGATGAAGCAACATTCAGAGCCAGAGTGGCGACGCACGCGGACCGGACACTTGACTTGCTGGATCGGTTCATCGAGCTGGCGCAGACGCAGGCCGTCGATTCGCAGTTCGACGAGATCGACTTGCGGTTCGTTGTCGCGGACGTGATGGAGGATGTTCGTGACATAGCGGTCCGAAAGCGAATGCAAATCAGGTCCGCAGTGCCCAACGACGGCGCCTACGTTCTTGGCGACCACTCGATGTTATGCCGGGTCGTGTCGAACTTGGTGGAGAATGCCGTCAAATTTGGATTTTCAGAAAGTGACATCGTGCTGGAGCTGAAGTCATCGGGCGACGTGTGGGCTATTTCCGTGCGGAATTGCGGCGAGGGGATAGAGCCACAGCATATTGAGGGAATTTTCGAAAAATACAAACGTGCCGGAAATTACAATTGCACTCCGGGCTTTGGTCTGGGGCTTGCCTACGTGCATGCGGCGGTTACAAGGCATGGCGGTGAGGTGAGCGTGGCGAGTATTCCGGGAGAAATGACAACATTTGTCGTTTCCTTGCCCGCACTCGCATAGAGTGGAGCGTCGGATCCGGCCGCAGAACAATGTGAAGGATGACACCTTGGCGTCAATTGCGACTTCACCGTCCGCTGCCGATACGAACAGGTCGGAGAGGTATGAAACTGTCGTCCCTTATATTTGCAGCACGGGAAATGGGAAGCGGTCATCGACGCCGAGGAAATCAATGGCGTGCGTTCTGCGCGTAGCGTTGAAGCTTTCCTTCGCCGGTCTTGCCGTCAAGTGCCACCGCGAAAGGCTGGCTTGCTAAGTGTTCTGAGTAAACCAATTTCACGAATGAGAGTCAAATGCCAGTCATAAGAAGAACGAGCTGGCATCGCCGATGAAGTGCACCATCGAA
>NZ_AUFE01000200.1 GCF_000426345.1 Cupriavidus phytohabitans
TCTACAGAGATGGTCGCGCCGGAATGCCCTTCTGTGACCTTGATGCCTACGACGTCTGCGGACTCGCCCGAGCCGTCGTCATCGTAGATGACGTCATACCCTCCTGCCCTCTTAAGCTCTTCGATAACCCTGTACTGGATGGAATCCTTCTCACAAGTTACCCCCTGCGCTTCCTTTTTCAGATTGACGTCGGACCAGTCCCAGACCTCAATGCGGTCTCGATCATACGGCGCATAGATGTCAGGCAACGCGACAAGCAAACTACCTTCCAGGTAGGAACCATCAGCGAAGGTAATGACTGGAGGGTTTTCATCGAAAAATTGAGAGAGCGGCCAAGATTGCAGCCGTTTCGTCAATGTGCCGGCGGCCCCCACTGGAACGAAGCGGTAGGTTGAGACGGAGTCATCATCGATCGGCATTATCTCGAGCCGGAGTACCACTTCAGCGGAATCGCTGAACACCCGGAACATGATGTCTCCCGTCTCGGCCGGGCTGACCAACTCGATACCGAGATTCCAGAACTCTGTCTTTTGCGCGTCACCGAGCGTGACCGAATACACGCTTTCCAGTTCCTGATAGATGCTGTCTGGCCAATCTACGGCAATTGGCATGGCAGTTGGACGCGCCTTTACAAGTTTAGGGACAAGGGTTCCCTTGAGCACTGCTTCCGGGTCGATGTTCTCGTCGATGACTTTCGAGCCGACGTGCTTGCACCAACGTGCGAAAGAGTCTAAGCGCAGCCGTTGGAATGACCACACGCGACCCCGCTTCGCTGCGCCGACAGTCGCAATCGCTCCATTTTCATAACCAACCCCGGAAATCACTGCACGGCGTGCGGTTTTCTTGGACGCCTCTGACAAGCGGGCGGCAACATCTGCGCCCATGCGAGCGATGTAGCGAATCTGCCGACCAAATTGCTCGTTCATTCCCAGATTCGTAAGCAGTAGGCGCTTGACTCCATGGAAGCATCTATAAAGTTCGGGGTCTTGGATAAGCTCCACATCTTCGCCGCAGAGCACCTTGGCCATCGTTCGATACTCGCCACTCTTCGAGGAGCCATGGATGTAGAGAAGGTCCTTCTCCTTGTCCCAAATTGAAACGAGCAACTCCCACTCCCAGTCCTTCACAGCCTCAATATCAGTCCAAGGGACGGACTTGCTCGTACCAAGCACGACAATGAGCATGTTTTCCTTGGCGTTCAGCGTATCTCGGACCTTATCCGTGGGGGACAGACCAGTCAATCCTTTACGATAGTTCCCGGGCTTCCAAGCGCTGCAACGAGTGCGATAGACCACCATGCTGGTTGCTGGCCGTATCTCCTGCAATGGGATTTCGCCTTCAAACGGTTCGAACCCCCCCAGGAAGTCTCGAGCCTCTACTTGCTTGTCTATCTGGGTATCGCTCAGTTCTTGCAGCAGTTCGTTCCAGTCCGGATCTTGACTGTAGAGCTTCTGGAGCTCATCCCTGACGTCAACGTTAGCGACATTGGCGATGAATGTCGGGCTCCCCAGGTCCGATCTGCTGCGTGTGAATCTACCTGCAAGCTGCAGCGTAACGGGAAGGCTCTTTCGTACGTCATGAAACGCTGCGATTTTCAGCTCCGGCATGTCGAAGCCCTCACCGAGCATATCAACGCACACCACTATTCTCGATTTCCCCGACATCAACTTCTGGAGCGCCTCCCTCCGCTCCCCCACTTTGAGCTGGCTGTGAAGAAGTATCGGGTTGTACCGACCGAGTCCCTCATAGGTTTCGAAAACTCGCTTCGCGCGTGGGATGTCGTAGGCGCGCGCCATTGCCACATGGAGGCCGGTCTGGTCATTCTCCAGTTCTTGGATTGTGGCCTTGGCGATGGCTACATCCGCCTTGTCGTCGTTAAACTCGAAAACCGACCGGAACGTGATTGGCTGGAAGTACCCGTCTTTCTGCGCTTGGCGCAGGGGATAGCGGTAGATAATTTTTCCATCGATAAGTTGGTCGTCGTCTCGAAAAGGCGTGGCCGTGAACTGGAGAATTCGGCGCTTGCCAAAGTGGGCTTTGAAGCGTTTCCACGTTGGCGCCTCGGCGTGATGGGCTTCGTCAATGAATAGATGGGTGCAGAGATCGGAAATGCGTTCCTGCAAGTGGGTCGGAAACTGTCCGGCAATGTGGCTGGTGGTAACGACCACATTACAAGGCTCGAAGAAGGCGGTTAAGGCTTCAGCAGTTTCAAACTTGTGCTCAAG
>NZ_AUFE01000201.1 GCF_000426345.1 Cupriavidus phytohabitans
CGGTTGCATGACGTACTCCAAGGTGAATGGGTGGCACCTTTACTTTAGGATCGCTTCGCGTGCGTTACCGACCTGCCTTCATTCATAGTATCTAGGCTATATCCCGCCCGCCGAAGCTGAGGCAAACTACTACCGGCAGCTTAAAAAGCCTGCCACCGAACCGCTATTAACTTAAGCCAACCAGCCTCCACGGTTTCTGGCGCGGTTCACTTGGCTCATAAGCCGGTCAACACGAGGTAGTTGCCGCTGCTGAGATTTTCTGAAGGGCTATCGCACGGTAGGTGCGAGTACCAAAGCGTAGAGAGGAACATACGATGCGTGTATTTCAAGTTGACCAGGACTGGTCCATCGAGCATCTCCAGATGGCGTCGAAACCGATGCCTCAGCCAGCCGCAGGGGAGGTGCGTCTCAAGATGCGGGCTGCGGCTTTAAATTATCGCGATCTCATTATTCCTAGCCACGGTTACGGGAAGCGAATGAAAGATCTGCCACTCATCGTACTCAGCGATGGTGTGGGTGTCATTGATGCCGTAGGCGCTGGGGTAACTCGGTTTCAGGTAGGTGAGCGTGTATGCCCGATCTTTTATCAAACGTGGGTGGACGGTGCACCAAACGCCGAACGAATGCAATCTAGCTTGGGTTGCGAGCAGGATGGAACCATGGCGACCCATTTGGTGATACCCGAGGAAGGGGTATGCCGTGTGCCCGCCTACCTCTCTGATTTTGAAGCCGCAACGTTGCCTACTGCGGGTGTAACGGCGTGGCGAGCCCTGATCACCGAGGGGCGACTGAAGCAAGGGGAAACCGTCCTCGTGCAAGGGACTGGCGGAGTCTCTCTGTTTGCGCTCCAGATTGCGAAGTCACTGGGCGCGGTCGTGATCATTACGTCTTCCAGCGACAAGAAACTTGCCAGCGCGAAGTCGCTTGGAGCGGACTACCTGATTAATTACGAGAAGGAGCCACAATGGTGGCGCACGGTGAGAGAGCATACGCGGGGCGTCGGCGTCGATCACATTGTTGAAGTCGGGGGGGCAGATACGCTAGCCCAGTCCGTGCGCGCTGTCCGGACAGGAGGAGCAATCAGCTTGATCGGTGTCCTTTCCGGTTCTGATCCAAAAATTCCACTTGGCCAGGTTGTAACGCGGCACATCAGGTTGCAAGGAATCACTGTCGGCAGCCGTGCCGACTTGGAAGCAATGCTAACCCATTTCGAAGCGACCAGATTGCGACCCGTGGTCGATCGCATATTCCCATTCGAGGCGCTTCATTCAGCAATGCATTACCTCGCTTCAGGCAAGCATTTCGGAAAGATCTGTATTCGCCACTCGGTGTGATGTCGTCGGCTCGAATGCGCAATAGGGGCACAAATGCGTGAAGACAGAACTACGCAGGATATCCGCAATCGAATCGCATGCTCAAGGCATTGCAGGAAAAAGGAAAAGGCACCCCGTTGATGCCGAGGTGCTGAAGGTGCGTTTGCCTTACCGGCGCGAACATATCAACCAGCTTGGGGACTACCTGCTGCACCTCCACAGACGGGCACCGCCGCGAGGCCAACGATTGAATTCCTATCCCATTAGCTGCTCGACGGCGATGTGGCGGTTTTCTACGAATTGCGACCAGCTTGAGATATGTTCACGCCGGCGTTTCGGGATATCTTTGTTTGGATTGGTGCCGGAACGCCTAGCAGGCACGGCGCAGCCTCCAGTGAACTCGTGAGCGACCAACGCAACGGAGATAAGCACGAGCAAACTTTCCTCGCTCAAGAGCACGCCCTAGATCCTGCTGGCCACCGGCCGGTGGCCGTGTCCTGCCCCCAATTCACCAACGGAGACTCCCATAATGCTCATTCCTCCAACATTCGCAAGACTCAGCGTTGCGCTGTCGCTTCTCGCTGGATGCGATCCCAGGTGGAATTCAAATGCGTGCCAGGGGCAGTGATGCTGATCGTGCGGAACGGCCAGGTCGCCTACTTCGAAGCTGTGGGGCAGCAGGATCCGGTGCATGGCACGCCCATGAGCAAGGACAGCATCTTCCGGATCTACTCGATGACCAAGCCCATGACTTCGGTTGTCGCCATGAGGCGGACTTGCAGGGGTTGGCGACAATCACCTTGCCGACATGACCTGTCAGCACGTTCGCGATGGCGATCGTGTTGCCGGTCGCCTCGAGTACCACGTGGTCGTCGGGCTTCAGCTTGGCAGCAAAGCGTTC
>NZ_AUFE01000202.1 GCF_000426345.1 Cupriavidus phytohabitans
CACCCTCATGCAGTTGCGCTTCACTTCGTTCGCTATGACCAGCTTACGGCGGGACTTGCACCCGCAGGAGTACGCCCATGCTGGGCGCACAAGGATGCTGATCGTGCGCTCGATCACTGGCTGGCCAGGCGCGGCGTTGGTGAGAGTAGCGCAAAAATCTACGGCTTCATGTGACGCAAGTGGCTGCGTTGGATGTAGCAGTTCTGTCAGGCAGCCGATGGGCCAGCCGCCGCCGGGCAATTCCTTGAACCTAGTACAACATCCCGCAAAGCCCTTTAATAATTATCGGGCTGTAAATAGGGCTCCAGGAGCGTGATGATCAACTGGGCCATCTCGTCGAGTGTGCCGGTGCCAGGCAGTGGCTCCCAACGCCCACTGTGGGTACGAAAGGCGGCTCCATAGCGTTGGCGGCCGAGCTCGGTCAGCCGGGCCACCACCGTCGGCTCCTCGTCGTCCAGACGTTTGATCAGCAGGTGACGTCCGTAGGCGTGCGTGATGATCTGCTCGTGGCCGAGCAGGCTGCGCAGTTGCCGCTGCAATTCGGCAGGTTTGGCGGGTACGGCTGGCATGTCGATTCTCGATTACGATGCGCCGGTTTGTAGCGGATAGCCCCGGAAGCTCCATTTGAACGGGCGGGCCACCTGATTGTGCGCGCCGACAAACTGCTCGGTGCGTTCGCGCAGGTGCGCGATGCTGGTGTGGCTCGCATGGCGCAGCACTCGGCACGTGTAGCAGGCAAACCAGAGCTCGATCTGATTGACCCAACTCGCGTGCAATGGCGTGAAGTGGAAGTGAAACCGCCCATCGTGCCGCGCGTTGAACGCCTGCCAGACGGCGTGGGCGCGATGCGTGTTGAGGTTATCCCACACCACGTGCACCTGCTTGTCCGGGTACGCGCTTGCACGACGCGCTCCATGAAGGCGACCAGATCATCCTGGGTGCGCCGGTCGCGGCATTCTGCCAGCACCTGTCCGGTATGGACGTCCAGCGCACACGGGCGCGCGTCCCGGGTACTTGCGCTCGATGGCCTGAATGCCGGTCTTCTCGTCGATACTGAGCACCACCGCGTTGCGAGGCGCCTTACGGTACAGCTTGCAAATACCGTTGACCTTCTCGCGAAAGGCCGGATCTGGGCTGTGTAGCCATTGCTGGACCCGGTGCGGGCGCACGTCGCCGGCCTGCAGTATGCGCTGCACCTGGCTGCGGCTGATCTGCCCGACGACACCGCGTTCCACGGCGCGCGCCACAATCTCGTCGAGTGTAGGCGTAACCCGCCCCTCAGGTTCCCGCGTTTCACGCGCCAGCGCGATCAACTGTAGCCGCGCCTCGTGCGTGATGCGTGGCGGACGGCCACTACGCTCGCCCTCGCGAATACCTTGGCACCGTGCTTGGCAATGCGCTTACGCCACAACCGATACATCCAATTCCCGCGCAATGACGGTATTGGAGTGACCCTCGTGGGCCCACAACGCGATTCGTGCGCGCATGACATCTCGCTGCGCAGCCGTCCTGCGTTCGATCAGCGATAGCAATTCCTGTTGTTCTTTCTTCGCCAGTTTCACTGGCGTTGCTTGGCGGCCTCGGCTCATCCCGCCATGATATCCGAGGCGATTAATTATTCAACCTATTTACGGGATGTTGTACTAGCCAGCAAGTCAACAACATGAGTGCGAACCTATCTAGCCCCTCCAGCTCTGCTTGTCACAGGTGGAAACACATACCAGCCACCGTCGCAGTGCCGGAAGAACATGATCGACAGCGTACCAGTAGCGCGGTTGCACTCCACACAAACAAAACGGCTGCGGCAGTCTCGCAGGCGGCCCGTACCGATAACGCGGGGCGGCTCCCCTACGGACGGTGCAAGCCATTTTTCAACCATTGAACGTAACGACTTCTCTGCTCCCATGCTTCCTCCATTGACGGATAGTTGATAGCAATATCGAACGCATTCTGTGCTTTCGTAATGCCACTACAGGCGAAGCGCACGATCCAACCGCCGTCCTTTGGGGCGATAAATGGCCCCAGGTTCGTCCGATTACATTTAACGAACGTCCCTAATATCCCCGACGACATACTCGGACCGACATTTCCCACATGAATTAGGCAGTACACTGAGATCCATCGTGACAAACGGCTAAGTGTTCTGAGTAAACCAATTTCACGAATGAGAGTCAAATGCCAGTCATAAGAAGAACGA
>NZ_AUFE01000203.1 GCF_000426345.1 Cupriavidus phytohabitans
ATCCCCATGCCGGGCGTAGGCCGCCTGCTGCCGGCGTCAACGCGAGGACGCCTACGGCTGCGCTGCGCGCGCTCAGTATCGTAGGTCGGGGGCTCGGGCGCGGAGTGCGTCGCTGTGCTCGCACAGCGCCGTCGTGAATGACGCCGGCCCCGAAGCAGAGGACGTGGGCGCAGCCCTGCCCTTAGGGCTGGCGCGCAGCGCAGCCGAAGGCGTTCCTATGGTGACGCCAGCAGCGGGGGCCACCCACAGCTCTGGGCTCATTCAATCACCGCATCAATCCCAAGCCACCGTGGCGCACCACGGCGTCAGGCAGTCCTGCCCTGCAACGAAGCAAAGCCCCGTACGAAATCCCGGGCACACTACGATAAGAGTGGCCGCCCGCCCAGGGCAGTAAACGCGCTTTTTGGTTACTTTTTGTCGCTCGGGCAAGCTTTCATGCGCCAGAGCGGGTATCATTTCCTTATGAATCAAGGACTTACATGAAGATAAAACCCAGTTAAGCCCCGTAAAACCTGGGGCAAGCATACCCGAGGGAATACCTTGAAACCCAAAATCACAGAGACCTACCTGAAGCAACTGAAGGCCCCTCAGAAACAGGTCTTGATAAAGGACTCGATCACTCCCAACTTGTACATCAAGCACTCCCCTACAGGGCGGCTTGTCTTCGTACACCGCAGCAAAAAAGGGGGTGCATGGCGCGTGCACACCTTGGGCACCTTCCCCGCTTCTAGCTTGTCCGATGCCCGTCAGAAAGCACTAGCGCTCAACCAGTCCAGTGAGCCGTTGTCCGCCATGACTTTCTCTGCCTTGCTTTCGGAGTTTGCCGAGAGGAGGCCTAACGTCCCTGGGATCTACATTAGATTTGGGCAACAGACGCTAGGTAGCAAGAAGGTGGCATCCATCACCACGAGCATGCTGGTCAAGGCGCTTGCTGAATACAGCACCGTTTCGCCCGTGTCTGCCAACCGCTGCCTCACACAGTGGAAGATCTGTTTTGACTGGGCTTGCATGCGGGGTATTCTTGATGTGAACCCTTTGGCCCGAGTGACTCGTTCGGCTCTTGGAAAGCCTGAGGTCCCGCGCTCTCGTGTGCTATCCGAGGGTGAGATCAGAGCGCTCTTCGCTATCGATGATCCACGCGCAAAGCTCGCAAGATTTTGCCTCTCGACCGGGCTCAGAATCAATGAGGCAACTTCGGGGTATGTTGATGGCGATATATTCCGGGTGGACCATACTAAAAGCAAGCGTAGTCACTGGGTCTACCTTTCTGATGTGGCGCGGCAGAACCTTGGACCCTTTCCTACGGCGTTCCAAACACAATTATGGTTGAGAAAGCAAGGCTGGGGTTGGACTTATCATGACGCGAGAAGAACGGCGTCGAGCATGATGCACCGCCTTGGAGTCGAGCCAATAGTGGTGGAGAAGATGCTTGGACACAGCCTGCAGGGGTTGCTCAAGGTGTACAACGTATATGCGTATGACACCGAGCGTGTGGATGCCAGCAAAAAATTATCTCATGAGCTCGAAAGAATCATTAGTACAAAGGCTTGATGCCCTATTGCGGGCCGTGGCAGCAGGCGACCCAGAAGCCGTCAAGCTTAGAGCGGACCTCGAACAAGAACTGGCCAAGGCAGACCGGCGGGTAACCAAGCTCAGGGAGTCCAAGCATCCAGTGAGCCACATCACTAGGCAGAACTTTGTGTTGGCAGCGCGAGAGGTAGTCAAGCACGACGAGCTGTGCAATGCAGCGAACCTCATCAAGCGCTGGCCACATGGTGTCCAAGCGCCGAGCAGGTCTTACCTTGACAAGATCCTGAGTGACCAATGGCTGGTCCGTGGCTTTGATGATGTACCCACTGAAGAATAAGTAGTTCACAGGTCATGCTCTTACCGGGCATGGCCTGCTCCAATCTAAGCCGGCGCACAGTTCTCCAGCTCATTCATTAAGATTCCTTCCAAGCGGAGGACATTAAAAATGAGCGACGAATCCACAGACATCCACCAACTGATGGCGAAGCCCGTCCTTAGCATTTCTGAAGTCTGCATTGTCATTGGCGTTCCTGAGTCCACGCTTGCGGAAATCTTGGATGAAGTAGTCGGACCTGAAAAATTCAGTCTGAGAGCTCAGCGTGACTGAAAGGCGGAGGATTCTGGGCCCTCATCAAACGACTGCGGCATGTGGGCT
>NZ_AUFE01000204.1 GCF_000426345.1 Cupriavidus phytohabitans
CAGGAAATTGGGGGAACTACATGCAACTGTGAAACTGAATCAAACCAATCTCGATTGACACGGGGAGTCATATCAGCTGGACTGCTCCGCAGGCGCCCCTTGTTGCACGTTTCGTGGCCCTTCATCCAACCTCGAAGTGCGACCCGGTCTAGGTGCTCCTGCCCTGCACTGGCTCTTGCCGGACCCATCGCAGACACACAGAGAGTGCGAGGGCATCACGGTGTGCAATTAGTGACCGACGCTGCGATGAGTCTGTGCAGTGGGGACGATATCCTCTGGACGGGGAGCAAGCGACGGGGTGACATGACATTTGCCTCCGACTGCGCACCGACGTTCCATTGTTGATTTTTCCTCAAAAGTAATTCGCTGATTCGGGGCTCAATTTGCACTCCGGTGAGTGGCACACTCTCGCTACTCCGAGCTGATACTCCGGAGTTAGCGAGACGCCCTTCCCACTGACTGCGCGGCGCGCCGCACCTGCATCTCACACTTCAATTAGCAGCTTGCCCCGGTGGAACGCCGTATCGGCTTGCCCGAGCAAGACTTCCTTCTTCTACCTTACAACGGAGGGCAGGATGACGGCGCACAAGTTCCATTGTTCCGAGGGAGTCGGGCTTGATATCCCGCTCGTCCATGTGAACCGCTTGGCGACCCTCGGAGTACTGGCGGCATCGATCGCGCATGAGATTCGCCAGCCTTTGACGGCCATCCGATTGGAGGCCGGCGCGATCCAGCGTTGGATCAACAGAAGTGAGTCAAATGTCGCAGAGATATCCGAGGGGCTTTGCCGAATAAAGGATCAGTCCGAGCGGGCTGAGCAGGTGGTCCGTTCGCTATGGTCGTTGATGCGACCGGCACCTACAGCTCGGCAACGCTTCCAACTAAGTAAGGCGATTGAGGAACTACTCCCATTGGTGGAGGCCGATATCAAGCAGGCCGAAGCGGTGCTCAGACTCGACCTGGATTCCGCCTTGCCAGATTTGCACGGGGATTGCGTGCAAATCCAGCAACTAGTGCTCAACCTGTTGTTGAACGCAGTCGACGCGCTGAAACGGCGGCGGTGCGAGTCCCCGACCATATTGGTACGGACTCGCAACCGCGGGGATAGTACGATAACGCTCGAGGTGGAGGATAACGGTGCAGGAATTCCGCCCGAACAGCTTTCGAGGATATTCGAACCGTTCTTCAGTACAAAATCTGACGGGATGGGCCTGGGGTTGGCCATATGCCGTTCCATCGTTGCGTCGCACAATGGGACCATTCAAGCAAAATCGGACGACGGCCTCACCTCAATGGCAGTGTGCCTTCCGCTGGGCGCCTAGTAGCTCCGACTCATGGCACCATCCGTCCGGCTTCTGAATGCGAAAGGGTAGCGAGATGAGTCCGCGCTGGTCCAACAACACCCATGCCGCCATTTCGACCAGAAGATGTCAAAAGGCGGCTCAACAAGAACGTTCCGAGTTCATCGGGCGTGCCCGTCCGGGGGAGAAGTCCGAGCGTGGCAAGTTTGTCGCGTGTGTCGTCTGCTGACCTAGCCTTTTTGATCGCCTGGTTGAGGCGCATGATGAGTGCTGGCGACGGGCTCGCAGGCACAAAGACGCCGCCCCAGCTCACGACCTCGTAGCCCGCTACGCCAGACTCTGCAACCGTGAACGGAGCAAAATGGCCGGTTACCGACCTTGGGCGGCAGTCATGCTGTCGCGGTTATCGATCTTGCGACGACATCCGCCATGCCGGAATGCCGTCGTCGAAACTATCGAACCACTCCCGGCTCGCGTCGGCCACAACGCTTGGATCGCAAGTGGTGGCATCCGGAACGCATGCCCGAATGAGATCGTCGACGTCAAAGCGCTGTTCCGCCCGAGTCCGCCAGGGATCGCGGTTGCGGGCGAGGATAGTGAGGTGCTGGTCGCGGATCGAGGTGTAACGCATGTCTCAGACGGGAAATGGAGTTGCCCGGTTATTGACGGCCACCTCCCCGATTTCTTGACCCACTCACTGCTTACGTCAACCAGAGGGCGCCGGTCAACCGGAACCGTCAGGTCCTGGCTCAGCGTCACGGGATTGCACGCCAGTCCAGCTGATATGACTCCCCGTGTCAATCGAGATTGGTTTGATTCAGTTTCACAGTTGCATGTAGTTCCCCCAATTTCCTG
>NZ_AUFE01000205.1 GCF_000426345.1 Cupriavidus phytohabitans
GGCCGTCAACACATGGTGCGATCAGGTCAAAATCGCCGCGTAGAAAAACTTGACTCAATCACTACGCAATCAATTCAGTCAAGGAATCTAGCGAGGCGTACGCTTTCGAATGTCACGAAGGCGCAAGCGCTGGGTGAGGCGCTATCCACCTTTGTCGGGTTGATCCATTGTGACTGTGCGCCGGGGCAGGTCTTCGCGTGCCGGTGCCGCGAGGCGCCCAGCCGGATCGCTGGTATTTTGATGGACCGATACTTTGAACTTGCCGAAGGCCCCTTTGATCCCAATTTGGTCTGGAGTTGGCTCCGCAAACTACACCTCGGAACAGGATCACGCCCGCGGGACGGGGCAGCGCTGCGTGCGCTGGAATCAGACACGACCTTGCGACGCCAAGTGCAGGAATTGTGCATGGCCGACGGCGGAAACACGTCGGCAGGGCGCTTCGCGCTGCTGCGTCAAGGTCTCCTGCACCCTGGCCTCTTGATGTCGGAAGAGGACATTCACCATCTGGTCGATGTCGCGTTCCAAGCTGGCAATGTAGAGGCGTGGTCGGGCTTCATTCGGCCACATGCGAGGCATGGCGAATCCAGGTCGGTCGATGCGCTGCGGAGCACTATGCGTCGCCATGCAAACCAGAACACGGCGTTCATGGCGGCATGGAGCCGGCAGAACTATTTCTGGCGCCGACAGACGCCAAGCGATGTTCGGATGCGGCGATTGATTAATCGAAGCGCCCGACGCAGGCAGCAACGCGAAGACGATCGGTTACGCCATTTGCATGCGCATCGCTTGCGCATCCAGCGAGGAGAATTCTTTGGGTGGAACCAGGAATTTGCCTATCACTATCTGCGCAGCCCAGAGCAGCTTCCCTCGGACCGCCAGTTGGCAGAAGATGCGCTGGCCAATAGCATTAGCGAGCTCGAGAAATATACGCCCACTCTCGAAGAGCTAGGTCGAGGCGAGAAGACGCACATCGCGATGGTGCTTCACGCCGGATGCCTCGTGATGTTCCGACGAGGAATCTCCCTTAATGGCGTCGACAAGAGCATCTTGTGTGCTGTCAAGACGCAGGCCAGGTTTTCAAATGAATACGGCGAAGGCGAGCGGGAGCGCTTTGAGGCTGCCATCGACACGCTCGTCATGTCGTCGCCACTCGAAGCGGAAGCGTTTGCCCGCCAGTTTATCGGTGCTTCGCTGAATTCTGAATGCCCTGATCAATTGTGGTGGCTTTCTGCTGAAGCGATCTTTCACTGCCTGGCAGGCCAACTCGCGGTCGAGTGGCTGTCAGGCCACCCCGATCTACCGCTGCAAAAGCTGGATTCGCTCTTCGAGCTCGCAGTTCGCTTCGCGCCGCGCGAATGGGTCGTTCGCTTTGTCGCAGAGCGCTGCGATGCAGCGCTTTCCGCCCAGCCGAGTACTGACGCACCAATATCCGAACGCGCAACATTCTGGTTCTTGCGCCATTTCTTCTTTGCCCCGTCGGACCAGGACGGGATCTGGGACCTGTTGTTACGAGACAAGATGATCGTGCTGGCGTTGGAGCATCGAACGGGTGCGCTCCATCGCAGCCGCCACGCCGGGTGGCCCCAATTGGACGCAGTAAAGGCCTTTCGGGTACTCGACGCGCAGGTGACCAACTGGCCGGCCGTGCCCCTGCCGAGCCATTGGGGCACGTCATCGCCGCGAAAAGAGACCGCTTACCGCTACCTCCGGGACCTAGTGTGGCTGATTGACCGTGACCACACGGACCGAAGCCTGCCGGTGATAGATCAGCTACTGGAGGACGATCGCTTCCAGCATTTCGAGAGAGACCTCAAGAGTATCCGCGTTGCTGGGCGCCGACGGCGCGCGCTCGAAGCATTCCACCCGCCTCATTTGCCCGACATCTCGGCGATGCTAGAAGACGGAAGGATTGCTTCGGTGGAGGACATGCGGGCTCTGTTGAAGGAGCAGCTTGAGGCTTTCCAACGTTGGATCGATGGCGCAGAGACCAACCCTCGGGAGATGTTCTGGCCTAGTGGCAAGCGGGTGAACGAGAATACCGCGCGCAATCGAATAGTTGAACGACTTACCGCTCAACTTGAAGCGCTTGGACAATCGGTCGTCATTGAACATCATATGTCTGACGATAACCGTTGCGATTTCACAGTGA
>NZ_AUFE01000206.1 GCF_000426345.1 Cupriavidus phytohabitans
GCCACCGTCAGCGGCCGCTGGATCGATGCCTGCCTGAGCCGCGGCCTCGATACGCTCACCGCGATCCCGAGCAAGATGTTCGCGCTGATCATGGTCGCCGCCTTCGGCTCCTCGGTGTGGATGCTCGCCATCACCGCGGCCATCATCTACGTTCCCGGCGCGTATCGCATCGCGCGCTCGCTGGCGGTCAACATCAACGCGATGGACTACGTGACCGTCGCCCGCACGCGCGGCGAAGGCACCGCCTACATCATGCGCCAGGAGATCCTGCCCAACATCGTCGGCCCCATGCTGGCCGACCTGGGCCTGCGCTTCGTCTACGTCGTGCTGCTGCTCGCCAGCCTCAGCTTCCTCGGCCTGGGCATCCAGCCGCCCGAGGCCGACTGGGGTTCGCTGGTGCGCGAGAACATCGGCGCCCTCTCCGAGGGCAGCATGGCCGTGGTGGCGCCGGCGCTGGCCATCGCCAGCCTGACCATGGCGGTCAACCTGGTCATCGACAATCTGCCGGGCCGCTCGGCACGTGGGGGGAAATAATGGGCACGTCCGTAAAAGTCAGCAATCTGCGCATCACCGCCGGCCCGGCGACCCTGGTCGACGGCGTCGACTTCGAGATCGAGCCGGGCAAGGTGCTGGCCCTGATCGGCGAATCCGGCTCGGGCAAGACCACCACCGCGCTCGCCCTGATGGGCTTCGCGCGCGACGGTTGCGAGATCGCCGGCAGCATCCGGGTGGGCGCCACCGACGTGCTGCACCTGCCGCCGGGCGAGCAGCGCCGGCTGCGCGGCCGCAACATCACGTATATCGCGCAAAGCGCCGCGGCCTCGTTCAACCCGTCGCGCACCATCATGGACCAGGTCGTCGAGCCGGCGCTGATCCACCGCCTGATGGACCGCAAGGCGGCCGAGCAGAAGGCGATCGCGCTGTACCGGGAGCTGGCGCTGCCCGATCCCGAGTCCATCGGCCAGCGCTATCCCCACCAGGTGTCCGGTGGGCAGCTGCAGCGCCTGATGGCGGCCATGGCGCTGATCACCGATCCCGACCTGGTGATCCTGGACGAGCCGACCACGGCACTGGACGTGACCACGCAGGTCGAAGTGCTGCGCGTGTTCCGCCGCGCGGTGCGCGAGCGCCGCACCACCGCGGTCTATGTGAGCCACGACCTGGCCGTGGTGGCCCAGGTGGCCGACCATATCCTGGTGCTGCGCGATGGCAAGATGCGCGAGCTGGGCGAGACCGACCAGATCCTGTACCAGCCGGCCGACGACTACACCCGCTGCCTGCTGGCCGCGGCGCGCCCGGCCGAGCGCCCCGGCGCGCCGGTAGACCCGGACAAGAGCCCGCTACTGCTCGAGGTGCGCGACCTGTCGGCCGGCTACGGCCCGCTCGATGCGCACGGGCAGCCCGCGGCGAAGATCCTGGAGGGGGTCGACCTGAAGCTGTACCGGGGCCAGGCCATCGGCGTGATCGGCGAGTCGGGTTCCGGCAAGACCACGCTGGCGCGGGCCGTCGCCGGGCTGGTGGCGCCGTGCCGCGGCAGCATCGCCTTCAACGGCCGCCCGCTGAAGCCGACCGTGGCCGAGCGCAGCCGCGATGAGCTGCGCCGCATCCAGATCGTGTTCCAGATGGCCGATACCGCGCTCAATCCCGCGCGCACCATCCAGGAGATCCTGGCCCGCCCGCTGCAGTTCTACCACGGCCTGCGCGGCGAAGCGCTGCGCGCGCGGATCCGCCAGCTGCTGGACCTGGTGCGGCTGCCGGCGGGCGTGGCGCAGCGCACGCCGGGCGGCCTCTCCGGCGGGCAGAAGCAGCGGGTGAACCTGGCCCGCGCGCTTGCCGCCGATCCCGAGCTGATCCTGTGCGACGAGATCACCTCGGCGCTGGACACCGTGGTCGGCGCCGCCATCCTCGACCTGATGGCCGAGCTGCGCAGGGAACTGGGGGTCTCGTACCTCTTCATCAGCCACGACCTGCACACCGTGCGCGCGATCTGCGACGAGATCGTGGTGATGCAGCACGGCCGCAAGCTGACCCAGGTGGCGCACGCGGACTATGACCGGGGACCGCATCATCCTTACTACGCCCTGCTGGCGCGCTCGGTCCCCGAGTTGCGCCGCGGCTGGATCGATGAAGTCGACGTGCAT
>NZ_AUFE01000207.1 GCF_000426345.1 Cupriavidus phytohabitans
CTTTGCAAGTCCTCGCTCAGGTCCTGGCCAACCCAACTGACCGGCTCCCTGTTCAATAACCCGCAGGGTGTGGCACTTCGCTCTTGAAACCGCCCCCTATGACAGTGAATGCAATTGGAGCCTCTTGTGACTTCCCGGACATCGTTTATCAGTCAGACTTTTTCGCGTCAACACTAGCCAAACTTTTTGCCTCCTCCAACAGCACCTGGCGCATCCAAATGCTTGCTGGATCGCCGGTATGTAACGCAGGCCATTGGATAGCCTCCGTGAACGACGAAAGTGGCAGCGGTACATCGACAATCCTCAAAGGAACCACTTCGCCAAAATACTGAGCTAGTCGTAGTGGCAGCGTTGCGATGCGATCGGTACGGGACAGCATCGGTGGGATCAGGTCAAAGGTTGGAACAACAATCTCTTCTCGTCTCTTGAATCCCAGCTCGAGGAGAAAAAACTCCTCTATCGAGGGCCGGCGTGACCGTCCGAACCTTACAGTCACATGCCCCATCGAGATGTACTTCTCCAAAGCGAATCGTCGGGACAGCTGCTTATTTGTCGGACAACCTACGCACACAAGCTTCTCTTCAAAAAGACGCGCCTTGGGATGTGTATCACTCAACAACAACTCCGGTAGTATCAGGAAATCGACATCGCCTCGTCGGAGCAATTCGCCAGGTTCATCGTCAGGGAAGAATAGCTCGAAGCTGACGGAAGGCGCCTCGCATGCGACGCGCTTCATGACCTTCTTAAAGTAGACAAGTGTCATGAAGTCCGAAAGACAAATTCTGAAACGTCGTTTCGACTTAGATGGCTGGAATACGTCACGCGAAATGATCGAGAGCTGGACGTGCGATAGTGCTTCACGGACGGGACCGGCGAGTTCCATCGCACGAGCAGTCGGAACGAACTCCCGCCCACGCATCACAAAAAGACTGTCACTGAAATAGTCTCGCAGCCTCGCGACAGCTGCGCTCATAGCGGGCTGGCTTAGGTTGATGCTATGCGCCGCGGCTGTCAGATTCCGCTGCGTCATTAGTGCGTCAAGTGCGACGAGAAGGTTGAGGTCAAGGCCTTTGAAGCGCATATGGAGCCATCCACATCATCGATGATTGATATCGAAACAATCGATTGTACAAATTATCGCCGCTGACGCAAAGTTGCGGCGGCTACCAATTAGCAGATCTCCGTGTCGCATTGCGGACGGCGCACTTTGAGACCGAAGGCATAACGGACAAACCACAAAGGTAACGTAACGAATCATGGCTGAAAAGGTGCACAGCGAAACATCCGAACGTTTGTCTTGGCCGTCAGAAATTCGAGAACGTGATGCCAAAGTCAAACAACGTAAGGTTTTCCTTACATTCGATGACGGACCGAATCCGATATGGACACCGAAGATCTTGGACATATTGGGCCACTTTCATGTCCCAGGCACGTTCTTCGTTCTCGGCGCATACGCAGCGGAACATCCGGAGCTAATTCGGCGAATGATCTCCGATGGACACGAAGTTGCCAACCACACGATGACGCATCTCGATCTGTCCCAATGCAGCCGCGATGTGTTGCGACGCGAAATACTCGATACGAACGCGATCATCACCAAGGCCTCCCCTGGCCTAGCTGTGCGTTTCTTGCGCGCGCCGTATGGATTATGGACTCCTGAAGTATGCGTCGAAGGAAAGAATGCGGGTCTTACACCGCTTCACTGGTCGGTAGACCCTCAAGATTGGGCCCGCCCGGGGGTTGATTTGATTATCGATACCGTGTTGGCGACCGTAGAGCCAGGGGCAATCGTGCTATTGCACGATGGCAGTCCACCGAACGAATTGGTATCACGCCCGTACACAGCATCACGAGAGCAAACCGTGAGGGCGCTTCCTCGGCTAATTTCGGCATTGAAGGAACGTAACTTTGTGATCAGCTCACTGCCCAAACTACGCAGACAGATCAATCCAGTACGGACAGCCTAATAACCTGTTATCCACGTAGAGGCGCTGTTGCATAAATCGAGATTGAAAACAGGGACTCCTCGGTGATGCTGAACTCAGGCGATACGGACGGATTGCGGGCGAGCAAGCGCGACCATGCG
>NZ_AUFE01000208.1 GCF_000426345.1 Cupriavidus phytohabitans
AGCCCGTCCCTGCAGACCGGCTTCGGGAGGCCATCTCCCATCTTCAGTACAGCACCGCAAGCTTTCGCTTACGTTCGTGACACACAATACGCCGCCGCCTTTTTTGGGATTTCGAGCCCCATCTGCTCGACCTTCACTGCCGGTGAAATCGCTGGCAACTCCCAAACGTACCATACACTCATTCTGGTAGCATACGATGGGCTTTTGCAACGTGGTCTCCTCCAATGGAGACTGCTGCCCTAGTACAACATCCCCTAAATAGGGCTCGTTTCCAATCTTGAACGCATCATGCGCTCGACCAACACCGATGCCCAGTACGATGTGGCGCTGGCGGCCTTCAGCGACCATCTGGATCAGGTCCAGCCGATGCTACATTGGGTCTCTCAACACTGTCAGGATCGCCCCGACCTGTTCAACAATCCTTGAACAGCGGCCCTGCGTCATAACCCGTTTGACGTTATGGCGGGATTTTCTGAGATTCCGGCGTAGATCAGAACTGCGGAGGCGTGAAAGCCATTTGGGATTCGAATGAGTCCCATCCAAACAATCGATTGCCAAATTTCGAAAAACGTCGACCTATCCGTGATAGATTCCAGTGACGGCAGATCTCTGTGTGAATGCGCCATGGAATGGAATGTCAAGACTGCTTGGTTTTTGCGCGCGCGATCCGAGCGAAAATGACTTGCGCGACATACCGCGTTTCCATTGGCCTAAAATCGCCCCACCAGAAAACATGCAGCCTCGTTGACGGAGTAGAAATTGCACCTTTTTGATGTAAATCAGATGGCCGGGTTTTTTGTAAACTCGTTCAAGTTCGTAGCGATATTCGCTACCGTCTGTGTCGCGCTCGAGCTGATGTTTCCGGCGTATCGATACAGTTTTGCGTCATATGTTCGCGGGGTACGAAATTGGATCATTCGCCTTGGGTTTGCTGCAGTTGTCTGGCACGTCTACGCTGTGGGTCTGGAATGGTTAGGGGTCAAGCCGCTCCTGACGGTGAATTTCGGGACGTTGTTTCACTCTGACAACGCAATTATTAGCGCGGGCTTCGGCGTTCTTTCAGGCGTTCTAGTCGCAATTGCCGCTGATTTCTTCCGCTACTGGATGCACCGTGCACAGCATGCTATTCCATTCCTGTGGCGCATGCACGCCACCCATCATTCTATCCGCGAACTGACGGCTTGGAATTGTGCTCATCACTTATCTGAGCCGCTTATTTATGCTTTTTTCGTCGCAATGCCGCTCGCTCTGATCCGCTTCGAATCTGGCGTCGTGCCAACTGTTGCCCTGACGCTGATTGCCTTTCAGGTCCACTTGTCTCACTCGAGCACGCGAATTAATCTTGGGCTACTACGATACATAGTCGGGGATGGCAAGTTCCACCGTATTCACCATTCAATAGAAGCGCGTCACAGGGACCGAAACTTCGGGACATTTACGACGCTCTGGGACACGATTTTCCGTACGGCGTACTGGCCGACAAAGGACGAGTGGCCGGAAGTTGGCCTCACAAACCAGTCTGAACCGATCACGGTGCGCGATTACCTTATGTTTCCTTTTGACCAACGCCGCTGGCGTAAAGCGACGGTCGGAAGTGGCGTACGGAAGGTTGAGGTTATCGATTAAGTGCGGTGAACACCTCATTGAAGGCGTGCCGCACTTGTGTTGCTGCCAACCAAATCGTGGAGTTGCCGCTCACGCGGTGGCTGGGCCGCTCAAATGCGACCGAGCTTGGTATCGATGTGCAGCAGGTCACCCGGAGCGGCGTGTTCAAAGCGCATGACGGGCTCGCGTGGCTGCAGATCGACGAGCCTGGACAGGCTAGCGCGCGCGAGCACCGGCTACAGTGGATTCGGAAACACCAACACTGCGGGCGATTAGAGGTGGCGCCGTTTGTTCGGACAGAGATCCGGAGTTTTTAAGTGGAAGCGCTGGGGCAGTCAGGCTGAACCGCCCCAGGAACCGTGGAGGCTGGTTGGCTTAAGGCAATGCTGATTAAGTCCTCCGCTTCATGAGGAAGAGCGTTATGTGAGGGATCAAGAGCGCAAAGAGAAGAACATGAAGCAGATGACGTT
>NZ_AUFE01000209.1 GCF_000426345.1 Cupriavidus phytohabitans
CTCGCTCGACGAGATGGCCCACTTGGTCGTCACGCTCCTGCAGCCGTATCTGCAACCCGATAATTATTAAACCTATTTAGGGGATGTTGTACTAGGACGCCGTTTCTCGGTCGCTTACGGTGGGATCGCAACGGCTTCTGGCTATTGTTGAAACGATTGGAGGCGGACCGGTTTGCCTGGCCACGCGAGGCGGCAGTGGCTACGCTGACGGTCGAACAGTTGCACTGGCTGCTCGAGGGAATCGACATCGAGGCGATGCGCCGGCACCCGCACCGAGAATACCATCGCGCTGCGTGAACGCTGCTTGGCGGCGGCGGTCTAACCGGCCATGCCATCCACGCCCGTCACCGTTACCGCCGCCGAGCTGCAACTGTTGCGCGACGCCGAACGCGAGTTCAAGGCAATACTCGCGGAACGCGAGGCAATCAAGGGCGAGTTGCGTGTGATGACGGTCCAGCGAGACCTGCTCTTGGAACAGCTCAAGGCGTTCCAGCGTAAGCTGTTCGCCGCCAAGAGCGAGGCGCGAGGCTCGGAGCAGAAGGACTTGTTCCTCAATGAGGCCGAGGCCTTGGCGACGGCGGCCGCGCAACCAGCGCAGGAAGAAGAAGAAGGTACGCCCGAGACCGAAGTGGCCGGACACAAACGCAAGAAGCGCGGCCGCAAGCCGCTCGACCCAGCGCTGCCCCGTGTCGAGGTTCGTCACGAACTACCCGAATCGGAACGCGTCTGCCCCCTCGATGGCCAGACTCTGGTCGAGATTGGCGTCGAGGTCAGCGAACAGCTCGACATCGTGCCGCAGCAGGTCCGCGTAATCCAGCACCAGCGGGTCAAGTACGCCTGTCCATGCTGCGACGGCGGCATCAAGACGACGCCGGCACCGGCGCGCATTATTCCCAAGGGACTCCTTACCGAATCGGCGCTGGCCTGGTGCATCACCTCGAAGTATCAAGATGGCCTGCCGCTGTACCGCCAGGCAGCGCTGCTGCATCGCTTTGGCGGGGACCTCTCTCGAGGCACCTTGGCCGCAAGCATAGTGCGAGTAGGCCAAGCGGTGCAGCCTATCATCAACCTGATGCGCGACCATCTGCTGGACGATGACCTTGTGTACGGCGACGAAACTACCGTCCAGGTGCTCAAGGAGCCCGGCAGGCCTGCCCAGAGAAAGAGTTTCCTATGGGCGCAGATGAATGGCACTGGCCCGCCGGTACGGTTGTTTGCCTATAGCCCAACACGCGAGACAAAGCAGGCTATGACTCTCTATGCCGGCATCAAGCCTGGAGCGGTGTTGATCACCGACGGCTATGCACCATACGACGACGTCGCAAACTCCTATCAGTTGGTGCACCTCGGATGCTGGGCACACGGGCGCCGCTACCTGGTCGAGGCAGAGCAAGCCTTGCCCAAGGATAAGCGTGCCGACCACCCAGTCACGGGATTCCTGCAGCGCATCGGCAAGCTGTTTGCCGTCGAAAGCCGCACGCTCAAGATGAAGCCAGAACAACGGCAGCAGGTTCGCGCCGAACAAAGTCAGCCGCTGCTGACCAAGATCGAAACGATGCTGCTGCAACACCTGCATACCGTGCTGCCGCAAAGCCTGTTCGGCAAGGCGCTGCACTACCTGCATGGGCAGTGGCCAAAGCTCGTGCGCTACATCGAGAACGGAACCTGGCCGATCTCGAACAATCCCTGCGAGAACGCGTTTAGGCCATTCGTGATTGGACGGAGAAACTTCCTCTTCTGCGACACCGTGGCCGGTGCCAACGCCAGCGCAAGTCTTTACTCGCTGGTGGAAACCTGCAAGGCCAACGACGTCAATCCGTATCAGTATCTCGTTGCCTTGTTCAAGGCGTTGCCACACGCACAGACAGCCGACGACTACGAGGCTCTGCTGCCCTGGAGGCTCAAGCCCTCAACCGTCTAGCGGATACAGCCGGCTGCCGCAAGGGACGCCCTTAAAAGCATTGCATTACACACAAGTCACTCGTGACCAATTTCCCGGGCGTACTTGATACCGGCGGCGAAGTCCATTACGCGCTGCAGGCCTTGCCAGATT
>NZ_AUFE01000210.1 GCF_000426345.1 Cupriavidus phytohabitans
CTGGCGTGCTACGGACGGCGCTTCACGGTCGCCATCCAGACGCAGACGAAGCTGGCCAATGGTGACGCCCGGGAGGGCTTCGCCATCAGCGTGCTGGACGCGGACAACGGCACGACGAAGGATTTCTCCGTGCTGAGTGGCGGCCAGAAGGTGTGGATCAACGAATGCCTGACGCGTGGCATCGCCCTGTATCGGGCGCAAGACACGCAGCAGCCGTTCCAGACCCTGTTCACCGACGAAGCCGACGGCCCGCTCGATCCGGAGCGAAAGCGTGCCTTCATGCAGATGAAGCGGGAGGTGCTCCGGCTTGGCGGCTACGAGCGGGAGTTCTTCATCAGCCAGACGCCCGATCTCGTGGATGAAGCCGATGCCGTCATCGACGTGGTGGCGCTCGCGGCTCAGTAGCGCCGCGACTCCGTCGTTTCTTTCTAACAAGCCCGTATTCCCGAAAGGGGTGCGGGCCCTTTTTTTCTATGACTTCCAAGATGACAAGTCTCGACACCATGAATGCAACGGCAACGAAGCTGACCGCGGAGCAGGAGGAGTTCGTTGCCAAAGCGATCGAATTGGGAAAGGCCCAAATCCAACAGGAGATCGCTTCGGGCCGCATACCGCTGACAGTAAAGACCTACAGCGCGCTTCACGACTACGTTGACGCCAACGAGTTCGGGGGACTGTGTGCGGACGATGGCGACCTACCGCACCTCTTTCCTCGCGCCACCGAGCGCGACGCTGAAGTGTTCTGCGAGGCGGCGAACCGGGTCCAGCAGGCGCTGGAAACATGGCTGGCGAGCGGGATGGAAAAGGCAAGCATGCTCATTTCCGGGCTGCTGGAAGATGCCCTGCATGCAGCCTGTCTGGCGGTGCAGGAGCGTCTGAAGATTGACTACGGCGACCTGGCCGGTGTCTTTTTCTCAGGCAAGCAGAAGGAGGAATTCGCTGCGATGTTCTCCCGCTACGCTCTCTGTGAGATCGGGATGCTCACAACCCCGGGCGACGAATGAATCGGCGTAGGCGCGCCTCGCGTTGACGGATTGTCGCCGCGAGCGGTTCTCGCTAGAATCGGCTCATTACCCGCGTCATCGACGCATCGACCTCGCTGGCACCAGTCAGCAAATTTCTTTCACCCATAGGGGCCTTCCCTATGGGCAAGGCTCCGTCCATTTCAGGAGCCTTCCATGTTTTTCCACTCTCGCGTCTCTGGCACGACTGTCCTCGCTGTGGTGGCGATGCTATCGTTGGCCCTTTATTTTTGCGTCACGACTTCCAACGCCGATCTTCTCCGATGGCAGTTGCAGTGTTGTTTCGGCGTTATGGCAGCCGTAGCAGCGCGGTATGTGGTGTTTCGCGTGCGGACGCTGCGCAAGACACGAAAGCTCATGAAGCTCGTTCGTCCTGGCTGGGAGTGAGTAAATGAGCAAGATGATGATTTCGGCGGAGCAGGCCGCAAAGCTGCTGCCGCGCGGCAAGAAGGTCCATACGTTCATCCGGGTGTTTGCTTGGATGGGGGCCGACGTTGACCGTACGAAGGTCCTGGCGGCATTCGAATCGCCCAAAGAGGTCGAGATATCGCCGGATGCCGCTTGCCTCCACCACCACCTGGTTGTCGAGCTGGATGGTATGCGGACATACATCGACACCAACCCGAGGGCGCTTCGCAGACTGCATCCGAAAGTCGCTGTTGCTGAACCAGGAGCGCTGCTATGAACCTTGTTATCAGTAACCTGCTTTGTGACCGGGAGTTCGCTGGCACTGGTGGCCCTGCCGAAGCGGCGCGTCGGCTTCGACAACTGGCGAGCGAGATCGAGATTAATGTCCCGGACTTTGCGGCCTGCCGCGAAGGGCAGCGGATTGCTGGGTCGCAAGACGATTGCGGCTGCATCGCCTATCTCGTAGACCTTTAATCTTACTGTGTCATAAAAAATAGTGCATTATATGGACTTCTTCATTAAAGGTGGAAGTGCATGAGCACACGTGACCGATTTGCGGATTACA
>NZ_AUFE01000211.1 GCF_000426345.1 Cupriavidus phytohabitans
GATTACTCCGCCATGGATGTCGTCTGATTCAATGGTGGGTGCGATTCACGCTCTGGTGTCCATCGTCGGTCGGGGCTGCGGACCATTGAACTAAGTGTAAACGAGTGGTTGACTTTGTTTCGATGCGCTTCATAGTATGAAACATGAATCATATATCATGTTAAAGACGACGCGAAAGAAGTGGCGGCCTTGCCCAAGTGACTGGCTGGCTTCTCTTGAATGCGCCGGTCTGTCATAAACTAAGCAGTTGTCGTTAAAGTGCGAACCGGCTTGTTGCAGACGCCTTGGGTCAGGGCATTGCCGTGACTCGAAGAAATCAGAAAAAAGGAGACTCTATGCTGAGACAGCGTTGGCGATACTTCGCGACCGGGTTACTCACGCTTGCGACGATGCTGGGAGCGTTTTCGCTGCATGCAGCGACGGCGGGTCCCGGAACGTGGAGTAGCGAGCAGACGTGGGCATCGGATGCCGTCAATGGTGGAAACCTGACCGGCTATTTCTATTGGCCGGCGAGCCAGCCTTCCACGCCCAATGGCAAGCGAGCTCTAGTTCTAGTGCTACACGGATGCTTGCAGACTGCCTCCGGCGACGTGATCAATAATGCTAGTGGGAGCGGTTTCAACTGGAAATCGATTGGCGATCAATACGGCGCTGTCGTTCTTGCGCCTAACGCAAGCGGCAACGTGTACTTCAAGCATTGCTGGGACTATGCGAATGCGTCGCCAAGCCGAACCGCTGGACACGTGGGCGTACTGCTGGATCTGGTCAACCGCTTTGTTACCAATGCCCAGTATGCGATCGATCCCAACCAGGTATACGTGGCAGGCCTATCCTCTGGAGGCGGCATGAGCATGGTCCTCGGCTGCATCGCTCCGGACATTTTTGCCGGCGTTGGCATCAATGCCGGTCCGACGCCGGGAACCACGACGGCCCAGATCGGCTTCGTACCTGGTGGCTATACCGCGACGACGGCAGGCAATAAATGTAAGCAATGGGCCGGATCCAACGTCGGTAAGTTCTCCAGCCAGATTGCCGGCGCCGTATGGGGAACCTCGGACTACACGGTGGCGCCGGCATATGGCCCGATTGCAGCCTCGGCCTTCCGCCAGCTCTACGGCGGCAGCTTCACCCAGGGATCTAAGGTATCGATAGCAGGGGGCGGCACAAACACCCCTTATATCGATAGCAATGGCAAAGTGCGCACCCACGAAATATCGGTCGCCGGCATGGCACACGCATGGCCCGCTGGAACTGGCGGCAACAATACCAACTATGTCGATGCCACGCATATCAACTACCCTGACTTCGTGATGGACTTCTGGGTTAAGAACAATCTGCGTGCCGGGAGCGGGTCTGGACAGGCGGGTTCGGCGCCGACTGGGCTGGCGGTCGCCGGGACGACCCTCAACACAATATCGCTGTCGTGGAATGCCGTGACAAACGCCAACAGCTACAACCTTTACCGCAATGGCACGAAGGTGGGCTCAAGCACGTCGACGAGCCACACCGATTCGGACCTGATAGCGGGTACTACGTACCGCTACACTGTGACGGCGATCGACGGCACAGCAGGGGAAAGCCAGCAATCTGCTGCTATCTCGGCAACAACAAAGACCAGTTTTACTTGTACGGTGACCACCGGCACAAACTATGCGCACGTGCAAGCCGGTCGGGCACACGATGTCGGCGGGTTTGCTTACGCGAATGGCTCAAACCAAAGCATGGGATTGAATAATCTTTTCTATATCAACACTCTGGCTGAGACAGCCGCCGGATACTATGTGATTGGCAATTGCCCATAAGCAACGGCTCGATTCGAGTTGGGGAGGCAATCTGTCAGAGCATGCTTGAAGCTATGTACGCGCCGTTCGGGAGGCGACCCCAGCTGCATTGGAAGCTTGAATCGCCCCGGGTATCGAGGAGGCTGTTTGGTTTAAGTTGATGCCGGCGCGGCAGCGGTGTAGCTGAGTTGCCGGTAGTAGTTTGCCTCAGC
>NZ_AUFE01000212.1 GCF_000426345.1 Cupriavidus phytohabitans
TTAGGGGCCTTGCCACAGGTGGCGCAGTCAGTGGCGGCGCTAAGCCGTCGCTGGTGGCACAACAGCCTATCGGCGATCCACCAAGTGTTGACCACCGCCTACTTCGACAGCCTGGGGTTGCCCCGACTCAACTGACCTCAACCTCTCGAACCGCCCGGTGCGGACCCGCATGCCGGGTGGTGTGGCAGGGGATGCAGCCCTGATGGGATGCACCCCTATGCCGATTTAACGTCTGTGTGCGGGTGTATGGTGCCGTATACGATAGCATCACGGACACGCCAGTGCCGTAGGGGCTCTGCTAATGGAGAACCAGGCAGCCACGTCGGTATTTCCCGCGCGGAATCGTTAGGCAGTTGCATTTCCGCTTCAGCTGAACTCATACGACACACAGCCCATCTTCGGCAAACTAGAACGCCTTACCGATTCCAAATATTTACATCGACAGGAATTAAGAAGATATGCCAAAATTTCTAGCCATATTGGGATGCCTTACCTCCCTGATGCTGATGCTTGGATCCACCGTCGCGCAGGCTGCAACATGGTCTGCAACTTCGCCTTCAACTTCATCCTGCTATGAGCATACTCTTTTCGCGCGTTGGAGCTACGAGGGGTATACCTTAAGCAATGACGTATGGGGGCCTTGCAGCGTTCCTCCAGTCGCAGTTGGTCCGCAGTCCTTCTGGGCTAATTCAAGTTTCGACTGGGGTGTCACGTCAGACCAGCCTGACACGAACGGCATCAAGTCCTATCCGCACGTCGAATATTTTGTCAACAAGCCTGTCAGTTCGCTGAGGAAGCTCACTGCCACTATCTCAGCTACCACGCCCGCTGCTGGTGCATGGGAATCTACGTTGGATATCTGGGCCGACGCAAAACAGCACGAGATCATGGTCTGGCTGAACTACACGGGCACCTCGAATGGATGCGGTAATGTCAAGCCGATCTCGTACAACTGGACTTCTGAAGGTTGCGCGATTCCGCTCTACAGTAACGTTCCGCTGTCCGGTAGCACTTGGAATGTCTATGTCGGTAGCAACGGCAAGAACGCCGTCTATTCTTTCTTACGCACAGCGAAGACCAACCAAACTACGATCGACGTGCTGGAGATTATGAATTACTTAAAGTCGCTGAACTATATTGATGACGTGGTTGTCGGCGAGATCCAGTACGGTTTTGAAATTACATCATCGGTCGGTGGGCTGAGCTTTGTGTCTAAGAACTTCGCCGTCACCGCTGAGTAATTCTAAGGCGGCCTCAAATTCTGAAGTGCAACACCTTGCCATTTTGTAAGGTGTTGTGAATGACGAAGAAGAAGTCCCTAGCAACTGCGGCACGCCAATGTTCATCCCAGCGCGCCGGCACAAACATATGTGTTGAACGCAAAACATCATTCACGAGCGGGGTTCAAGGAACGTGCCAACTGCGCATGCAGGATGACGAGCGCATCGACAGTTATCCGCACGCGCAGTTGAAGTAGGTAACCGTCCGACCGTCAGCGTTCTTGACGAGGGAATACTTTCAGGCTGCGCTCTGGCGAACCTGATCCGCCACAGCCCATGGCAGTAGTTCGCTGACGCGATTGACGGGGTGCTCGGCAATGCGAGCAATGACGTGTCGGAGGTAAGCCTCGGGATCGAGACCGTTCAGTTTGGCTGTCGCAACAAGTGCATAGATTGCGGCGCCGCGCTCACCGCCACTGTCGGAGCCGAAGTGCAGGAAGTTCTTCCGGCCGAGAGCGACTCCTCGCAGTGCGCGCTTCGCCGCATTATTGTCGATCTCGACGTGACCATGGTCGACATACAGCGTTAGGGCAATGCTGATTAAGTCCTCCGCTTCATGAGGAAGAGCGTTATGTGAGGGATCAAGAGCGCAAAGAGAAGAACATGAAGCAGATGACGTTGGCA
>NZ_AUFE01000213.1 GCF_000426345.1 Cupriavidus phytohabitans
GCCGCCGCCGTGCCCGACAAGGATCTGCTGCGCCCGGCAGATCTTCCAGAAGATGCGCCCGTCCTGTCGGCGCCCACGGAAGGCGAAGAGATCGTCAGCGACTACCGCGCCTTGGGCCTGACGCTGCGCCGCCACCCGCTCGCCCTGCTCCGCCCGATACTCGCCACGCGGCGCTTCGTGCCGGCATCGACCCTGGCCACTTACCAAAGCCGTCAGGTCGCGCGTGGCGCCGGCATCGTGACGGTGCGCCAGCGGCCGGGCACCTCCAATCGCGTCGTCTTCATGACGCTGGAGGATGAGACCGGGGTCGTCAACGTGATCATCTGGCCCACCGTGCTGGAGCGCTTCCGCAAGGAAATCCTGAGCGCGTCGTTGGTCGGCGTCTATGGGCAATGGCAGTGCGAGGGCGAGGTACGCCACCTGATCGCGCAACGCGTCGTGGACTTGTCGTGGATGCTGGGCCAGCTCGACACGCGGAGCCGGAACTTCTGCTAACTGGGTCCGTGCAACGAACCGCATCGCTGCTATTGCCCTGCTGTGACGGCGCTTAACTTGCCTTGGGCTCAAGCAGGCCGATCCGGTCGCCGGGAAGCCTGAAATTTCTCAACGTATCGAATCGCCTGCTCGCACTGTTCCAGCGACAAGGCGTGGATGCTCGGTGTCGCGACATCCATGCCAAGCGATGCAATGATCCATTTCATCGCCTTGCCGCGCGCCTCGAAAGCATTGACACCGTCGCGCCGCATCTTGGCCGCGATCAACGGCTCGAGCGCATCGTGCAGCTGGCTTTTGCGCTCGCGTAACGCCGCGTTGGCCAGCCGACCGAGTGGCGTGTTGTGCTTGCTGCGGGCCCGCACGCCGATCCAGGCCTGACACGCGGCGCAAATCCACACCGGCCCATGGTCTTCGAGATAGGGATACGTTTCCTCGCCGGCGCGGGCCAGACTCGCCTTGGCGCCGCAGTCATCGCAGACGGGCTGGGGAAGCGCAGGAATCGGGCGGCCAACGCGCATTGACGGACCTTCGCAGCACAAGTTGAGTAATAAGGGATTCTACGGGATGGGGTCGACGTTAAGCGGCCAGACGGCGCTCTAGTACGGCTGGTTGCGGTCATCGAGGATGGCGTCGACTGCGGCCAAGTTACTGGCGTCGGGTTGCAACAAGGTTGCCACGTGCTCAGGCCCGCTGTTCGGCTTCGCCCTCCGGTAAAGTGAAAGGGGCAAGAAGCGGCGTCTCTTGCACGCGGCTTGTCGGACGGCACCGGAGCCAGTCGATGCGCTTTTCGGTCACCCCCGAAGGAGGGGATGCAAACGAGCGCTTGTGTATGTGACGATTCCCCGCGACAGGACTGCGAACTGCCTGTCGACATTGGAGCCCTTGGCAGGCAGGCTAAGGGCTTTTCTTTTTCTTTTGTCGGACAGCGCCTGATACCGACGCGTAGTCGCCGGGCCGAGACTGACTCCATCACTTCAGGAGACAGCCATGCCCGGACAAGACATCCACGTGGTCCCCGCCGACGACCGCTGGGCCGTTGAGACTGAGGGCGGCCACGCCCGCGAGACATTCGACACCCAGGACGAAGCGATCGCGGCAAGCAGGGAGCGTGCCCAGCAGAAAAAGGTCGAATTGTTCATCCACGGCCGCGACGGGCAGATCCGGGAGCGCAACCCGTTCGGCAACGATCCCCGCGACATCAAGGGATAGCAGAGCGGCAGACAAGGGACCGAGAGCGGAATTGCTTCCCGTGGTGTCCGCCGCACCAGCGATTTCCAACAGAACCCCAATCTTACTGTGTCATAAAAAATAGTGCATTATATGGACTTCTTCATTAAAGGTGGAAGTGCATGAGCACACGTGACCGATTTGCGGATTACATG
>NZ_AUFE01000214.1 GCF_000426345.1 Cupriavidus phytohabitans
GGTCGCGCTCGCTCGCCCGCAATCCGTCCGTATCCCCTGAGTTCAGCCTCACCGAGGAGCCCCTATTTTCAATCTCGATTTATGCAACAACGCCGCCCGTTCATTCGCGACTTTCTCGACAGCCACTCGGCCAGCGACGGAAGTTTATTGCCAGATGCATTCGACGCGGTAACGATCCGGAATCATCTTCTTGCCCGCAGCAAAGGCCGATCGGCAGAGTACACGCGGCTGATGGCAGTTGCGCTTCGCTCGTTCTGCCATTTCCTCTTTCTGCGCTGCGATACGGCCCGAGACCTGTATGAGTCAGTGCCTTCAGTTCGTAAATGCCGACAGTGAACTGTGCCAAGGTTCCTCACGCCTGAGCAGCAAGAAGCTCTCATTGCATCTGCAGACCGGTCGACCCCGACTGGGCGTCGTGACCTACGCAATCCTGCTGTTGTTGGCGCGGCTCGGTCTACGTGCCGGAGAAATCGTTGCCATCGAACTCGACGACATTCACTGGCGTTCGGGAGAACTCGTCGTTCATGGCAAGGGGCAAATGGTCGAGCACGTCCCCCTGCCATCGGAGGTCGGAGAAGCAATCGCAACATATCTCCGCGATGGTCGCGGAGCAAGTGCATCGCGGCGCGTCTTCCTTCGCAGATTGGCACCTCGGGTTGGTTTGGCGGGGCCGGCGGCGATTGGCAAGATTGTTTGTCAGGCCTTCGCACGTGCCGGTTTCCGCCCCGCGTGCCGGGGCGCCGCACATCTGTTCCGTCACGGGCTGGCAACGACGATGATTCGCCACGGGGCCTCGATGGCAGAAATAGCCGAGGTCTTGCGGCACCGCTCACTGGATAGTACCGCGATCTATGCAAAGGTCGCGTTTGAGGACCTGCGCGAGGTCGCGCGCTCGTGGCCCACCGCTGGAGGTTCGATATGACTGCGATCCGCGATTCTCTCGCTCGGTACGTGGCGGTCCGCCGCGCTCTCGCGGGCGTCATTCTACGAACCGGCATTGGCACTCGGCCATTTCGTTGATCTTCTGGAACATGAAGATGCAGAGTTTATTACTACCGATCTGGCTCTGCGCTGGGCGATGACGTCCACACTCGTCGAACGCGCCACCTGGGGGCGGCGCCTCTCTCAAGTGAGAGAATTCGCCCGATGGATGAACGTCATTGACGGTCGAAACCAGATTCCTCCGGCAGGGCTCCTGAGTGCCCGCAGACGGCGCAATGCCCCGCACATTTACACTGAGCAGGAAATTGATCTGCTTATGACCCGAGCAGTTCAACTGCGATCCCGAACCGGCATGCGAGCACTGACCTATTCGACGCTCATAGGGCTTCTTGTAGCGACGGGCCTCAGGCCAGGCGAAGCGTTTCGGCTCGACCGGTCCGACGTTGACCTCGTCAGCGGGATACTCTCCATCCGGGAATCGAAGCTCGGCAAATCGCGGTGTGTTCCTGTAGCAGAGTCGACCCGGGTGGCACTCGAACACTACGTCCAGAAACGCGATCAACTCTGTCCTTTACGATTGAGCGAGGCGTTCCTGGTTAGTGAGAGCGGCAAGCGATTGAAGGCCGGCACCGCACGAAGTATGTTCGTCAGAATGTCGCGCGCTGTCGGTCTGCGATCGGCGACAGAGGATGGGCGCGATGGTTACGGCCCACGCCTCCAGGACTTCCTGGCATAGCTTCGCGACTGGACGGCTGGTCGAGTGGTGTTGACGGCGGTGTAAAAGCGACAGTAAATGGCGGCGTATGGTTGGGTAACCAAGGGGCCGCATGCGGCAATCCATCCAAGTTAAGCCGCCAATAAAATCGCAATTCCCCCCGCGAACCCTTGACAGATGACGAGGTTCGAGGGGCCGCCGCCCTGCTT
>NZ_AUFE01000215.1 GCF_000426345.1 Cupriavidus phytohabitans
ACCAGACCACCGAGCAGACGCTCGCCGAGTTGCGCTATCCCACCGCACGCCGTCCGATCAGGCCGGCGCTGGCAGAACGCAAGGTGGCGCGATGAAAGACCATCATGAAGTGACCGTTGTTACGGTACCGGGGCTGCGAGAGGAAACGCCGGCGCACTGGCAGACGCTGCTGGCCCACGAACTGCCCAACGTTCGCTCGCTCCCTGCGTTGGGGCGCACCAACATCGACCTGAATGCGCGGGTCGCGGCGATCGATGCCGCCGTACTGGCTGCGCCGGCGCCGGTCATCATCTTGGCGCACAGTGGCGGATGCATTGCGACAGCGCACTGGGCGCGCCGCACCGGCGGCCGGAAGATCCTCGGCGCCCTGCTGGCGACACCGCCGGACCTCGAGAAGCCTCTGCCGCCTGAGTTCCCTGCGCTGTCGGCTTTCGCCGAAGCAGGCTGGACACCTATGCCGAAGGGGCGGCTACCTTTCCACTGCATCGTGGCGGCGAGCCGCAACGATCCGCTGGGTGAGTTTGCAAGGGTGAAGGACATGGCGTCCGGCTGGGGCGCGGAGCTGGTCGACCTTGGCGAGGTCGGGCATCTGAACCCAGCGTCGGGCTATGGGCCATGGCCCGCAGCAGGCGCGCTGATCCGCAGGCTGGCCCAACGCCAAGACGTGTCGGGAGTCCTCGCATGAGCCAAAGCCAAACACCCACTTGTGACGCCTTGCGCGCGCAAGGCCACTGGAACCCAGATTGGGACGCCATGGCGTCTCTGGCGCCGGGCTGGACCGAAGAGTTTATGCGCATGGTCAGCATCCCGCTGAACTCCTCCGCGCTCGACTCGCGGACCTTCGAACTGGTCTGCATTGCGATCGACGCGTCTGTGACCCACATGTTCGCGCCCGGCACGCGACGCCACATTCGGCGAGCGCTCGATCTCGGCGTGAGTGCCGACGAGATCATGGCCGTGCTGCAGCTCACCGCAACGCTGGGACTGCATACCATGAGCCTGGCAGCGCCCCTGCTACAGCAGGAACTGCGCGAGCGCCAGGCCACGGCCACCGATCCGGCATGAACCTCGTTCTCCGCTCTCAGGAGCCTGCCTTGAAAAGCCATGAGCAACACCCGCATCGACCAGCAGGGGAGCCGTATGAACTAGCTCCAACAGATTGAACAACTCGCGCGTACCGCCAACGAGTTCGGCCAGTGGCAGGGAAGCGCGGGGAGTGTAACGCGGCCTCGTGGAGCGGTTACTGAGTTGCCTCACTGCATATTTGAAAGGAAAAGATGACTCTGCCTGACAAAATGACACTGAATACTGTACGCCGTAGTCTTGTGCGCGCCGCGGTGGCCGGATTGTTTGCGGCTTCGACGTCGATCGCTATGGGCCAGCCTCTGGGCGATCGCCCGATTCGCATCATTGCCGTTGGCACGCCGGGAGCGACGGCGGATATTCTGGCGCGAGTAGTGGCCGACTCCTTGACCAAGAGTTTGGGGCAGCCCGTCGTCGTGGAACCCAAGCCAGGTGCGGGTGGTGCCGTGGCCATGGAATCCTTTTTGAGAGCGCCCGCAGACGGACACACCTACCTGCTGTCCATTAGCAGTCTGGTTTCGGAGCTACCCTACACGTTCAAGCCTAAGTACGATCCGTTCACAGCGATTCGGCCGCTGGTGGAACTGGGAAGCATGGGCGCGATGCTGGTGGGCAATGTCAACCTGCCACCCAAAAACTTTCAGGAGTTGGTTGCGTATGTGAAGGCCAACAAGGGGAGGGTCAATATCAATCCACCCAAGTTACTGTAAGCATCAACAAGCCTTATAAGC
>NZ_AUFE01000216.1 GCF_000426345.1 Cupriavidus phytohabitans
CCATAGAACGGCCGGTGGTCGCGCTCAAGCAGCGGTACCGGCTTGCCGAGCAGCCAGGTCGGACGGGGCAGGGCCGCCGGCAGTGGCGACCGCACGGGCTTCTCGGTCGCCGGTTGCCAGCCATTGGCCAGATGCCCCAGTTGGCCAGCGCCAGCGTTTGCGGGGCATGCGGGGGCGTCAGCAGCGCGATCGGGCGTCCGCACCGGGCTGCCAGGGCAGGGCGGAGCAGGCGCAGTTCACCGATCCCCGGCTGGCACTGGAGCAGTTCCGTCAGGCCGCCAATCGGCCAGCCGCCGCCGGGCAATTCGCGGTCCAGCGAGGGATGTCCAGTCGACACGGCGCGCTCGTAGCCGCGGGCTAGCTGCGAGGCGAGCCAGAGCGAGGGATGGATGGTTTCTGGGGCAACGGATAGCATGGCGAACTCCTCCCAACAGTGTACTGTATATTTATACAGTATCGACTCTCCTGGCGGGAGTGTAAGGAACCGGAATTGGCCGGACTGCGCTGAGGACATGCTGGTTGGATTACCGTGCAGGCGCTCATATGCGCACATTTCGTTGTGCCAGTTCAGGTCCGATCTTCGTCATCGTGGCCGCACGTGCCGTATGGTTCGCAGACTGCCTGGATCCGCTTGTATTCGTAGTCCTGCGTAATCCGGACGCCCGTGCAGGCTTCATGCACTTCGTCGTTTGCGATAAGCGAGCGCATGCTGAACAAGTGAACGGTGTTTGAGGAGTTCGCTTAGACTTTGGTGCATGTTGGCTCGGATCTGTTGGGCGGTTGAACAGTCGATGCCATCCCTCTTCAATTGGGCAATCCGCACTTCTTGGGCTTCAATGCGCCTCTCCAAGCGTTCGATAGCCAGTTCTGTCTCGTCTAGGTCTTGGAGATCTTCCCCAATGCTGCGTGGCGCTTCAATCCCCGGTTGCATGATGGACTCCTTGCAGAGCTTATGTTCTTTTGATAGTCCAGAAGGAATCGCGCCGGTATCAGACGCCGTCCGACAAATAATAAGAGCCCTAGCCGATTGGTCGAGGGGCTGTGGCGCTCACAGTATTCGCAGACCTGTCGCTGATATCGACACATGGGTGTCATATGCACGCATCCCCCCATTCGGAGGTGACCGAAGGTAAAACAGGCTGGCCCGATAAAAAGAGCCCGCACAACGGCGGGCTGCGGGTAAGAGACGTCGCGAGGGGTCAATTCACGACGCGAGTGATTCTCTTGGGAATGTATAGACATTCATATCCCCTTTATGAGGGGATCGCTGTTCTCGTCGTGGCAGCCGGCGTCGCCCGGGATGGTCTTTCGTTCGCACAGCAGATCGGCTTCACGGGGCCGCCGACAGCCGGCTGGCCATGCCATCCACCCGGGATGTCGCGCGGACGGTTTCCGTAGGAGTTTCGCTCTCGGATCTACCCGTCCCTGCCGTGGATCAGCAGTTCGACCTTTCCCGCTTGGCCTGATCGGCGCCTGCGCAGATCGCCTCTTCCCAGCTGGGACAGGTCTTCCGGTTACTCCACCGGCGTGCTCTACGACCGAACCGTTGTCGGTCAGGCACTGTCCGAAAAGAAAAAAGCCCTCGGCCGGGGTGGTCGAGGGCTTGGAGCGGTGCCGGGTGCTCGCAGTGCCGGCGAGGCAATACTCACATGCGCGCTGACTTTTTCACATCCCTCTAATTAGTAGGGGGCTTTTCAGTCGGACCTGAAAAATTCAGTCTGAGAGCTCAGCGTGACTGAAAGGCGGAGGATTCTGGGCCCTCATCAAACGACTGCGGCATGTGGGCTGAGT
>NZ_AUFE01000217.1 GCF_000426345.1 Cupriavidus phytohabitans
AGATTCCTATTCGATCTGGGAGTTCTGCACGCAGCACAATTCTTCCGACGCCTTGCTGCGCCTTACCCTTCAACATTCTGCAGGCCGGACTAAGTCTGTGGTTTCCATCCTTGAAAACCATCTGGACCGGCAAGCCACTCTGCCGGTATCGGTAACCGAGTGGCATTCCCCATGCACGACAACGTGCGCGGACCCGACTACTACCATTAGGAAAACTATGCTGATGCAACACACCGTCGGCCAGCTCAAGGCCCTCAAGCTCGACGGGATGGCGCGGGCCTTCGAGGAACAGTCTGCCCTGACCGCCAGTTCCAGCCTGCCGTTCGAAGAACGCTTCTCCATGCTGGTCGACCGGGAGATTGCTTGGCGCGACACCAGGCGCCTGGAGCGGCTGCTGCGCTCGGCCAAGCTCAAGCACACCCAGGCATGCCTCGAGGATGTGGTCTATGACGGCAGTCGCGGCCTTGATCAGCGGCTGGTCGCTACCCTGGCCAGTTGCGACTGGATCCGCAACGCTCAGAGCCTCATCCTGACCGGGGCGACCGGTGCCGGCAAGTCCTGGTTGGCCTGTGCGTTTGCTCAGCAGGCCTGTCGACAGGGATTCTCTGCTCTCTATCTGCGGGTGCCTCGACTGTTCGAGGAGCTGCAGATCGCCCACGGCGACGGGAGCTCTACGCGCCGCCTGGCGCAACTCGCACGCATCGATGTTCTGGTGCTGGACGACTGGGGCCTACAGGAGCCTTCTGAAAGCGCTCGCGGCGATCTGCTGGAAGTTCTGGACGACCGCGTCGGTACCCGCTCGACCAGCGTGACAAGCCAGCTCCCGATCGAGCATTGGCACCAGTGGTTGAATGATCCGACGCTGGCTGACGCCATCCTGGACCGGCTGGTCCACCAGGCGCACAAGGTGGCGCTCAAAGGCGAATCCATGCGCAAGCGCACGGCAACCGACGCCAAGAAACGGGCATCGTGATCACCTACGCTACAATCTCCTGACCGCGCAGTACCACCTTCCTTCCCTGATCACGTTCGCCGAAACCGCTGATCACCTTCTCCGAAATCCGCATTGTGGCGCCGCGGAATTTCGGAAAGAGCGCCGTACTTCGCTCAATGTTTCGAGATCCGCGCCTTGGAACCAAGGGTGACATCCCAACGGTCGCAAAGCTCACCGATGATTTCCGCCTGGGCGCGGACCGACGCCTTTACCTCCGTTTGACGTCTCCGCACGAAGCTGGCGAGAGCTTGAACGATTTCATCGGCAAGACGAGGGGAAAGATGACGGACGGCCGCTGGTGTTTTGCCGGTCCCCTTCATCCTGGTGCCTTCAAGCAGATGCCTGACGCTGCTGCGACCGTGGGGCAGTTTATCGCGGACTTTGACCCTGAGCGCGTTCGCGTCGTGGCTCTTTGGCCCAGCCACCATGTAGATGAAAATGAAGAGTTCGGCCCGGATACGGTAGAGTAGTTGCTGGAGGATATCCAAAATGTGGATGGCCGGATCGAGGTTCTCTGTGCGGACGCCCGCAAGCGGGGGGAGGAGCGGGCTGCTCCTGGTAGATTTTTTTGACTTCTCGTAGCTGCCTCAGAAGGAGTGTGCGTGAGGCGATGTTGCATAAATCGAAATTGAAAACAGGGACTCCTCGGTGATGCTGAACTCAGGCGATACGGACGGATTGCGGGCGAGCAAGCGCGACCATGCGGTTGAGCACACCCGCACGGATGGCC
>NZ_AUFE01000218.1 GCF_000426345.1 Cupriavidus phytohabitans
CTATTCGATCTGGGAGTTCTGCACGCAGCACAATTCTTCCGACGCCTTGCTGCGCCTTACCCTTCAACATTCTGCAGGCCGGACTAAGTACCCGCCAGGATTTTCCTCATGGGCAGGCGCAGGAAAATTCGACGCGAGAACCTTTTATTATGGTTGAAGGAAGTCGAAGAACGATTTCCGTGGACTGCCAGGGTCAATAACGCTAGACGGAAGAGAAGCGTGTGAGGGTTATCCCCTTTGCCGGCCGAGGTATAGAGTGAATTCTCCACCACCTGGAGATAGCCATGCTCAAGATTGTGCCTCGTCCTTATGTGTCTGCGGATGTGCCTGAGCCAGAAGATGAATTGCCTGAATCGGACAAGCTTTTCATTCGAGCAATGACCGGCATTCAGCATGTCGGAAATTACCTTGAGTGCATTGAGCTCGATTACCTAGATAAAAGCCTGTCGGCGACCCAACAGGTCTACCATCAAGGTCAGCTGAACCGGGCGCGTGAAGCCAGAGGTCAATTGCTAGTGGCGCTCTCTAACATAAAAACGAGCTACAAGCAGAAGCACGTGATTGACGAGGATGAGGATTGAGTCGTTATATAGCATGACTGTCGCACTGTATAACGACTCTCTATTTGCTCGTGAAATAGACCGGTAATTTATTTTCCCTTCGGTATTATAGAAATTGCCCCCGGTCGCATTTTGCCGGTCGGGGGTTAACCTCTTCCATTGCAAGACCGTTCATTAACGGGCGGAATTGCCTTAGTAAGAGGTCCGGACCTTTTTGTTCTACCCACGCATGGAGGCAGCCATGGGAAACTCCGTAAACTTGTCGTTCCCCCAAGATGATCCGATTCCGATTCTCCATGAGCATGAGCACCGGAGAACTCTGTCCATCCCCCAGAAACAACCAGACGATAATGATAACCGGAGGCAATTAGAGCGTCTTGACAAAAAGAAAAAAGTCATTTGGGAAGGGTTGCCCGCGGATGATGAGGAGGCAGGGGCATGAACCAAAGCCCATTTGGGATTTGATAAAGGGAGATCAAACATGAAAAACTTTTCCGCCAACCAGGCAATTCTCGCTTTTAATGAAGCGCCCACCCCGAATAGGGAAATCATCATTTGCTCTGTGAAGGACACTGAAGGCCTTAGGGCTGCACAGAAGCTAGACCGCTTGATTCATGCAAAGCGTGGACTTAGTGAACATGCCGCCTTAAGCGTGCTGCTAGGCGTCGATGCATTCCTGGCGCTCACGTATCAAGGCGCTTGTCCCTATGTGCTGCGACGTGAGTTGCTAAAAATTTCCACCTTCAGAGAAGTCTTCAGAGGAACCATTGCCGGCGCGGATATTCTTGAGTTCGAACGCAGGCATAACCTTTAAAAGGAGAAAGGAATCATGCCACTAATGAATATCTGCGCCACATTCCTTCCGTATTGCATCCAACGGCAAGAAGATGGTCGTTATGCCATCCTGAATCGCGAATACAAGCCTATTGGTTTTTGGTCATATAAGCATGTCAAGTATGAAGACTATCCAGTGCTAGTGAAGATCAGAAGCCTCACGCCTAAGCAAGCAACATTAATATCTGTACATGGAAAGCCAGAGACCCATCAGATCTATTTAGTCCGGCCTGCAGAATGTTGAAGGGTAAGGCGCAGCAAGGCGTCGGAAGAATTGTGCTGCGTGCAGAACTCCCAGATCGAATAGGAATCT
>NZ_AUFE01000219.1 GCF_000426345.1 Cupriavidus phytohabitans
ATTCCCCGCCTGTACACCAGTTTCGACTTTAGCTCCAGGTGGAGACGGCCAAGGCCAACGGCGTTGATCCGTACCGGTATCTCGTTGCTGCGCTCAAGCTCCTGCCAAAAGCGCAGACTGCTGACGACTACGAGACACTGCTGCCTTGGAATCTGACGCCGGCGCAGTCCTAACTCGCGCTGGCTCAGTCGGCAAGACTGCCTACGCAAGGTCAGCAACGGCTGGGGTGCTGCAGTGGTTCCTCGCTGGCGCAACGTAATCGGGTTAGGGACAGAGATCAGTGACCGCTCGAAGGCGGTCGCATGAGGCGCTGCAGCGTGGAAAGGCGTAGCCCTTGCTTTTCGCAAAACGCCCCCAGATTTCGTGCAGGTATTCGACATACGGTACGTCTCCAAAGAAACATCTCGGCTCAACAATGAAATTTAGGAAATACAATGCAGGTCAACAGAAGGACTACTCATATCGAGCCTCACAGCTCAGCTGTGTCTGGGAGTACCGAGCCGGTAGTTTCGGTAAAATCCACACGGGCAGCCACGCCGCGTCGAGCTGCTGGGCAATTGCCTGATTTGCCGCCCCGTAGCCCATCTTCTTCCACGAAGGTCAGCATAGAGCCGTCGCCTCTTCTCGTTCCCCGTTCAACGAGTCCACTGGCCCGGAGAACACCGCTGGACCTCAAAAAGGCCTCGGACAACGGCTGTATCAGTTCTTCATTGAGCCGAACGCCCTCGGACAGGTACCAGGCATCCACGACGTCTTCCACGACGTCTGCGCGACATTCTGCTGCTTCAGTGTCTGACTCCCTGGGCGACAGTACTCACCACGACCTTTCGGACTATCAGGTCGCATCAGCTGACCTCAATAGAGCGAATATCTGTGCAGGTTTGTCTACGGAATGGCTGCGCTTGAAGGGGGCTGGAACCGCGAGCAGCCGGCTGGACACCCTGGCGCCAGGGAACGCCGCGTACGACACAGCAGCTATGAGGCATGAGCGATATCACCACGCTATCGCCCACGCACACCGCAGCGGGGCCGAGGAGCCGATTACCGAAGGTGCGCAAGCGATCTTGAGGGACGCAGGTTTGCGAAAGATTGGCCAATCGACAACGATTTATTGCTCTCCCTACCGAGGCTTGGGTGCAGTTGCTGAACCTCTGGCGAAAAGCAACACCAGATATCTCGTCAGTCTGCGATTCCAGAACGGGGAAGGACATGCCATCGCCGTTGCGACCAGTGGAAATCGCACGAAGTTGTTCGATCCGAACTACGGAGAATACGGAGCGGCGCCCGACCAAGTGCATGGACTCCTCCGGTCATTGGCAGCGCACTATAGTGCACAAGATCTGGATCTCGCTGCTGTCAACCTGCACCGGGTCCAGTAACTCTTGCGCCACAGCCGCCGTGTCCTTGCTTCAGCTTCCGACAGGTCTTCTTCAGGCTCGAGAAGGTGTCACGGCATTGACGACCGAGTTCGCTGCGTGTGCCGCCACTGAACTTCCGCTTTTTCACTTGATCGCGAATGTCCCGTTCACTGCCATTTGTATGCAGTGGCACGAGATAAAGTCAAATCTGGTGTACGAAGGTTGATCGTGGCCGGT
>NZ_AUFE01000220.1 GCF_000426345.1 Cupriavidus phytohabitans
GCCGTTAGTCTCTTTGCCGCCTGGTTGGTCCTGGGGGTGGGCATGGGCGCAGGGCTGTACGAAGCAGCATTCGCGACCCTCGTGGTGCTTTATGGGGTGATCGTGCTTGTGCGACGTGAAAGTCGCGTAGTTCGTTGTTTTACCGTCGTTGTTGGGCGGAAGGAAACCGGGCGTTCCGTCGCCCGTAGTCTATCGGTGCATGCGGAGCTGGCAACGGCTGCGTGTGGAGCCACTGAGACAATGTAGCCCGGCGCAAGCCACGCTAAGGTTGCGAGACCGTGGCGCCTCTGCGAGTGTCAATGTGGAGGGGGCGCTAGACTGGATGGCAAGGTTAAGGTATCTGAATCGCCGATAAACATCGTCATTACCAAGGGGCCAAAGACACTGACAGGCCTTACCCAAACGGGACTGTGGCAGGTCTGCTCGTTAAGTACTCGGGCAGCACGGACGGAAAGCCACCGGTGGAAAGGCGGAACCTAAACCATTCGTGCGAACGACGCGGAACACGGTAAACCCGTATCGCCGCCCACCGGGCAGGCCGACCGCAAGGAAGGCTGTTGGCGGTGCGGGCATGGGAGTGTGGAAAAAGCGAAAGCCGTCCTGTAATGGGACAGATAGGGATTGCGCCGCAAGGCAACATCATCCCACGCGAAAGCGGGCAGACTTCCACATGGTCTTTCATCACGAGAGAGTTTGACCAACCTTCAAAGGAGGAGAGGCAGATGACTGTGCAGCAATCGGGCATAGGTGCGTCCTCCGATCACGCGACGCGCTGGCACGACATCGATTGGGTCAGATGTCATCGCGAGGTCAGGAGGCTTCAGGCCCGTATCGTGAAGGCGACATGGGAAGGCAGACACGGCAAGGTGAAAGCCCTGCAATGGCTGCTGACCCACTCGTTCAGCGGCAAGGCACTCGCCGTCAAACGGGTGACTGAGAATTGCGGTAAACGGACGCCAGGGGTGGATGGCATCACATGGTCCGCTCCGAAGTCCCGACTCGAAGCGGTGCTGTCTCTCAAACGGCGAGGCTACCAGCCACGCCCACTGAGGCGGATATACATTCCCAAAGCCGATGGGAAAAAGATGCGGCCCCTCGGAATTCCCTGCATGGTCGACCGGGCGCAGCAGGCACTGCATCTGCTTGCTCTGGAGCCCGTAGCGGAAACCACGGCGGACCCAAATTCCTATGGATTCAGGTCTGCTCGGTCAACCGCCGACGCCATAGAGCAATGCTTCCGGGACCTCTCTAAATCCAGCAGTTCGCAGTGGATTTTGGAGGCCGATATCCGCAGCTGCTTCGACGAAATCTCGCATGACTGGCTGGTCGCCAACATCCCTATGGACAAGGCGACATTGCGAAGATGGTTGAAGTCTGGCTATCTTCATGAACGGGTTCTTCACGCAACGGAGGCTGGTACGCCGCAGGGCGGTATCGTTTCACCTACGTTGATGAACATGACTCTCGACGGGTTGGAGCGAACACTACTGAATCGCCCCGGGTATCGAGGAGGCTGTTTGGTTTA
>NZ_AUFE01000221.1 GCF_000426345.1 Cupriavidus phytohabitans
CCCGTGTGAAAGTAGGTCATCGCCAGGCTCTTATTGTGCAAAACCCCTCGACAGCGTGTGCTGCGAGGGGTTTTTGCTTTGGTTTTTTCGTCGTCATCAACGGCACCCGCTCCCAATCCCCGTTGTTTTCCCGCTGCATTCCGGGTACCCCAGCATTCCTGCTCCACACACCTTCTGCTATGTTCAACTCCCAAGTGCCCACGAGCGGCACGAAGCCGTTTGCATCAAGCAGCAAGCAGTGAGCAATAGACAGGCCCTTGCCAAGGAAGCAGGGCCAGTTCCGGGATTCGAGGGGTTACATGACGGCCAAGGCGTTTCGGCTGGTTCTTACTGGCGCCGCCAGCGCGCTGATGCTGGCAGGATGCGCATCCAATCCCCCCGGTTCCGCAGGCTTATCCACCGCCGAAACTGATTCGGCACAGGCGGGCAGCATTTCCGCGGTCGACTGCCAGGCTTTTGCCAAGCGCATGGCGGCGTACGCGCAGACGCAGCGCGCTACCGAGCAGGGCGAGCTGCTTTCGGCCACGCCGGCTAATTCCTTCACAGCGGCTAACGGCCGCGCTGTGGAGGCCGATGCAGGCGAAGACGGAGAGGAGACCGACGCCGCGCCGACGACGCTGCCTACGCTTCCACTGTTCTCGGTGGCGCAACGCGCAGGACATCTGCCGGTCGGCTGGCAGCCATGGACCATCAACCGCAACAAGATCCCCACCCGCTATGCGATGACCGAAGTCGACCAGCGCGTGGTCGTCCATGCACAGGCCGATAGCTCGGCATCCGGCCTCTATGTACCGCTGCACGATCGCGATGCCGGCATGGTCCGCTGGAGCTGGAAGACCAGCGGGATCATCCGCAATGCCGACAACAGCCACGGTCCGCGCGAGGATTCTCCGCTGCGCCTGTTCGTCGCCTTCGACGGCGACAAGGGCAGCCTGCCGCTGAAAGACCAGTTGATGTACGAGATGGCACGGCTCACCACCGGCCGCGAAATGCCTTACGCCACGTTGATGTACATCTGGGGCGGCAAGCGCGCCGAAGGCTCGGTGGTGGCCAATCCGCATACCGACCGTGTGCGCATGATCGTGGTCGATAGCGGCACGAAGCATGCCAATGAGTGGCGATGCCACGAACGCGACCTGCGCGCGGACTACCGCAAGGCGTTCGGCACCGATCCCGGGCGAGTGGTTGCGGTCGGCATCATGACCGATTCCGACAACACCAGGAGCAAGGCGGAATCCTGGTACGGGGATATCGCGCTGGACTGAAGGCAAGGTGGCGGCGTCAGCCGCCGACCGGCTCGGCCATCGCCAGCAGCGCGAACGAGGCCAGCCAGTGTGTCGAGACATAGTCGCCGGCAACGGCATAGGGCAGCGATGCCTCGATATGGTCGGACCAGGCGCGCACGGCCAGCGGGCGCAGCGGTTCCGGCAACGCCGGCTCCAGCAGGCGCCAGCACCACGCGCGCGACAGGTTCAACCCGTCGAGATGCGACGTCTTGGGATCGCTGCGATGTAAGCGACCGAGAAACAGCGTCCTAGTTTTATAGGGTGAGTCTTGGCAGGCTTGCGTCCGCAAACACTTT
>NZ_AUFE01000222.1 GCF_000426345.1 Cupriavidus phytohabitans
CGATAGATAGCCGAGACGTGCCTGGGTGCGTTGGCGATTGTAGAACAGTTCGATGTATTCGGTGATCGCTTGCTGGGCTTGCGCGCGTGTGGCAAAGCGGCGGGTGTACACCAGTTCTGTTTTCAGGGTGCCCCAGAAGGATTCGATCGGAGCGTTGTCGTAGCAATTGCCGCGCCGGCTCATTGAGGCCCGCATCTGGAACTGTTTGAGCAGCGCCTGGTAATCGTGGGCGCAATATTGACTGCCACGGTCGGTATGCTGGATTAGCCCGGGCGCGGGTCGATGCGCGCTCACCGCCCGGAACAAGGCTTGCATAACCAGGTGTTTGGTCATGCGTTCGCTCATCGCATAGCCCACGATCTCGCCGCTATACAAGTCTTTCAATCCCGCCAGATAAAGCCAGCCTTCGTCGGTGGCCACATACGTGATGTCACCGCACCAGGCCCGGTTCGGCGAGTCAACGCTGAAGGACTGGTCGAGTCGATTCGGGGCCACCGGCAGATTGTGGCGCGAATTCGTCGTCGCCTTGAACTTGCGTTTCTGCCTGCAGCGCAGTCCAAGTTTGCGCCGCAATCGTTTGATGCGGTGCACACCCACCTCGACCCCGCGCCCGGCAAGCTCTTTTTGCAAGCGCTCAGGGCCAAAGGTCTCGCGAGTGCGAACATGCGCAGCCTGTATCTCTGCCTCCAGGCGTGGCTCGGCTTGCCGGCGAGACGAAGCTGCACGCTTGCACCAGGCGTAGTAACCACTGACAGAAACGCCGAGCAGGCGGCACAAGGTAGGGACCGGATACTGGGGTCGCATTTGGCTGACCAGGGCGTATTTCACCGCGACTCCTTCGCAAGGCGAGTAGGCCCGGGGAGTTTCACCCCGAACCTCTCCCAGAACCGTACGTGAGACTCTCGCCTCATACGGCTCCCGTTATCCAGCCTTCCAGTCAGCCTGTCCCCAGTGGTTGAACTGCCATGGCTGGGCTTCCTTCATCATGCACAGCCACTGCGCGCTGCGCCGCTTTCGCCGCGCGAGCGCCTTGTACTTGCGCCGAGCCCAGTGTTGCAGCCTGCGGTCGATGTAGCGGAACAGACCGCGCATCGCCCGACGATAGAAAGCACCATAGTAATTCCACCAACCACGAATGACTGCATTACATTGCTCCGCAAGCTCGTCCAGCGTCGCCGTACTTCGGCGCGACCATTGCCAGCCCCGCACCACCTCACGCATCCGCTTGAGCGCAGCGCTGCTCACCGCCGGCAGGAAACTGGTAAAGCGCCGGTTTTGATGACTCTGCGCTTCTCTGGGTCGGAACGTAAAGCCCAGGAACGTAAACTGCACGTTCGGATACGCATTGGTACGGTTACTGTCCTTGCAGTACACGATCTTCGACTTCTCCGGATGCATCGTCAGCCCGCAGGCTGCCAGCCGTGTCGCAATCGCTCGCATCACGACCTGTGCCTGCGCCTCAGTGCGGCAATGCACCACCGCATCATCGGCATAGCGTGCGAACACGCATGCCGGGTGCACTCGTTGCATCCAGCTATCGAACACATAGTGCATGAACAGGTTCATCAGGACAGGACTGAT
>NZ_AUFE01000223.1 GCF_000426345.1 Cupriavidus phytohabitans
GCCATCGCGCAAATCCAATGATGAGCTGATCATCCGCGAATGGCCCGCCATCCAGCGCATCATGGCCTCGCTCGGCCAGAAGCAGGTCTCGCAAGCCACCATCGTGCGCAAGCTCTCGAGCTACAAGCGTCAGAACCAGACGAAGAAGGCGCTCTGGGAGCTCGACAGCCTCTGCCGCACGCGCCATATCCTGCGCTTCATCAACGATGTCGACCTGCGCCGGTCCATACAGAAGGCCCTCAATCGTGGTGAAGCGTATCACCGGCTGCGTCGTGCGGTCGCCTTTGTCAATGGCGGCAGGCTGCGCGTGCACACCGAAGCCGAGCAGCAACTGTGGAACGAGTGCGCACGCCTGATCGCCAACGCCATCATTCACTACAACACAGCCTTGCTCTCGCGCGTCCACGAGCAGAAGCGGGCTGCGGGTGACGAGGCCGCCATGACGTTTATCGCAGGCATGTCGCCGGTCGCCTGGCGATACGTCAACCTGTTCGGCGCCATGGATTTCGGTGCTGCGACCACGCCCGTCGACATCGACGCACTCGCCTCCTATTACGCCGACCCCGAGTACTGGGCGCGCATGCTCCAGGCGACGGCCGATGAAGAGGACGAGGAAAGCTGACTGCCGGCCCTCATGGTTCCCGGCCCGCCATCAAAACCGCCGTTCCTTTCCCCAGCTAGGGAAAGACTGATTTATTCAGTGCGGCCGTCATCGTTGAATGGGTTGTGAGCGTTGTCCTGTATGTGCCTCAAAAGATGAGTCGAGATGAAGCGTCAGATCAGTTTTGCAGAAGCCGAAGGCCACGGTCACAAGCGGGTAACGCGACGCCAGCGCTTCCTGGCAGAGATGGAACGCGTTGTGCCGTGGGCGCGCCTGATAGCGGTGGTCGAGCCGTACTACCCCAAGGGCAGACGTGGGCGGCCTCCGATCGGACTGGAGCGGATGCTGCGGATCTATTTCCTTCAGCAGTGGTATGGACTGTCGGACGAGGCGCTGGAAGATGCGCTCTACGACAGCATGGCACTGCGCGCGTTCGCCGGGATCGACTTGGCCGTCGAAGCGGTGCCTGACGCCACGACGCTGCTCAAGTGTCGCCGCTTGCTCGTCGCGCATGAACTGACCCGAAAGCTGTTCGACGAGATCGGCATCATGCTATGCGAGCGGGGGCTGATGATGAAGGAAGGCACCATTGTGGATGCCACCATCATCGAGGCGCCACCGTCGACCAAGAACAAGGAGAAGAGCCGCGACCCGGAGATGCACCAGACCAAGAAGGGCAACGAATGGCACTTTGGCATGAAAGCCCATCTCGGCGTGGATGCGGCGTCTGGACTGGTACACAGCGTGGTGGGCACCGCAGCGAACGAGTCGGTCGTGTCGCAGGCGCATGCCTTGCTGCATGGCCACGAGGAGCACGCGTTTGGCGACGCGGGCTACACGGGCGTGGACAAGCGCGACGAGATGCAAGGCAAGACCGTGAAGTGGCAGGTGGCCGTCAAACGCGGCAGGATCAAGGCGATGCGTGA
>NZ_AUFE01000224.1 GCF_000426345.1 Cupriavidus phytohabitans
AGCAGGAAAGTTCCGCCCCTTGCGGCGTCTAGCCGAGCGCTAACTCGCGAGCGAGGTCTTAGAGGGCAATATTTTCCGAATTCTGAAGCCGCCCCCGAGATGACAAATTTCGACACCATGACTGCAACGGCAACGAAGCTGACCGCCGAGCAGGAGGTTTTCGTTGCCAACGCGATCGAGTTGGGGAAGGCGCAAATCCAACAGGAGATCGCTTCGGGCCGCATACCGCCGACAGTAAAGACCTTCAGCGAGCTTCACGACTTCGTCGACGCCAACGAATTCGGGGGACTGTGTGCGGACGAGGGCGACTTGCCGCGGCTCTTTCCCCGCATCACCGAGAGCGATGCTGAAGCATTCTGCGAGGCGGCGAACCAGGTCCAGCAGGCGCTGGATACATGGCTGGCGAGCGGGATGGAAAAGGCAAGCATACTCATTTCCAGCCTGGTGGAAGATGCCCTGCATGCAGCCTGTCTGGCGGTGCAGGAGCGCCTAAAGATTGACTACGGCGATGTGGCCGGTGTCTTTTTCTCAGGCACGCAGAAAGAGGATTTCGACGCGATGTTCTCCCGCTATGTTCTCTGTGAGATCGGGATGCTCACGTCCCCGGACGACGAATGAATCGGCGTAGGCGCGCCTCGCGTTGACGGATTGTCGCCGAGAGTGGTTCTCGCTAGAATCGGCCTACTACCCGCGTCGTCGACGCATCGACCTCGCTGACACCAGTCAGCAAATTTCTGTCACCCATAGGGGCCTTCCCTATGGGCAGGCTCCGTCCATTTCAGGAGCTTGTCCATGTTTTTCCACTCTCGCGTCTCTGGCACGGCTGTCCTCGCTGTGGTGGCGATGCTGTCGCTGGCACTTTACTTTCGCGTCACGACTTCCAACTCCGGATGGCAATTGCAGTGTTGCTTCGGCGCTGTTGCAGCCGTAGCGGCGCTGTACATGGTGCTTCGCGTGCGAGCCCTGCGCAACACGAGAAAGCTCATGAAACTCGTTCGGCCTGGCTGGCAGTGAGCCTGAGCGAGGAGCACCGCCATGAACCTGATTATCCATCTGCTGCTGCGTGACCCGGAGTTCGCGGGCACTGGTGGCCCTGCCGAAGCGGCGCGTCGGCTTCGAGAACTGGCGAGCGAGATCGAGACCAACGTCCCGGACTTTTCTGCCTGCCGCGAAGGCCAGCGAATCGCAGGCTCGCAAGACGATTGCAGCTGTATCGCCTATCTCGTAGAGCTGTAGGCAACGATTCATTTCTTCAACCCATAGGGGCACGCCCCTATGGGGTTGTGCCCCAGCAATAGGGGGCACCCATGCAATCCATTTCTCTTTTTCCCGTCGGAGCCCTCGACCCTGTCGAGGACCGGGCGGATCGGGCGATCGCGGCCATCCGCCGACTGCTCGAAGCGGGCCATCCGCTTGTGGTGGCGTACAGCGGTGGCAAGGACAGCAGCATGGTGGCAGCCCTCGCGCTGCACGCCGCCACGCTTCACCGCGCGGCTGGGGGCCATCCGCTGGTGGTCGTCACAACGAGCGATACGCTGGTGGA
>NZ_AUFE01000225.1 GCF_000426345.1 Cupriavidus phytohabitans
TCCGGGAGGCGTCCACATAAGCGTTTCCCTAGCATGCACGAGTTGTATTTTTGCAACGGTGCCTATGTGGCCACTTCCTGGGGGTGTGTTTCCAGATACGCATCCAGAAGCCGGTCCAGAAGTTCGTCCTCGCTGACACCATCTGGCAGGCCTAGTAACGCGGCGGCCTTCACCGCCTTCTCCTTTCTTGTCCGCCGTGGCTGAGCTTTGCGGCCTTCGTGCTCAAGGTCCGGTGCGGCAACAAGGGGGCGCCGCTCATCATCGTTAGGCGCGTCTTTAGGATGGGAGTCGTGCCCGACGTCGTGTTGAGATTCCGGCGTCGGCTCGAATGGCACATCGGCGGGCGCGGCCGACGGGACAGCGGAGGGGCCGGTGGGCGGAGCGGCGGGTGGCGCGGCGGGTGGGGTGGAATCGTCCTTAGGCTTACGTTGGCGCTTGGGCACCGTTGAGAGAAGGCTCTTTACGGCTTCGCGCTCAACCTTCCCGTTGGACTTCGCCTCCTCGATGAGCGCCCTTGCTTCGTCCGGGCAGCGCTCACTAAGCTTCTTTAAGGCAAGCAGTGTCGTTTGGTCCTTGACGATGCCGCTTTCGCAGAGGTCTTCAACAGGCCCCGGAAGTTCGGATATGGCGAGCATTTCGGACAGCCACGCCTTGGATTTGCCTAGGCTCCCGGCTGCGACGGCCTGAGACTCAAAGCCTTGCACGTACCGCTGCAGTGCCTGCGCCCGCTCAACCGGCGATAGACGGGCGGTGACGTTCGAAATGCTGTCGATTACCTGCTCGGCGAAGGCTTGGGCTTGCGTGAGAGGGCGAACGATCGCGGGAATGCGCTCCTTCTCCAGCAGCAAGCAAGCGCGCCACCGGCGCTCACCCGTCACGATTCGATACTGACCGTTCTCATCCTTCGGACGCACAACAATCGGCTGGGTGATGCCATTTGCCTTGATGCTCTCGGCGATCTCAGCCAAAGAGCCATCTTCAATCGTCTTTCGAGGCTGATCCGGGTCTGGAATAACTAGGTTAATGTCCAGAGTATCGTAGTACTCGTCGGACGTCGCCGCGGCACTGAGCATGTCCTTAGTCGTCATTCGTCACTCCTAGTCTTCGTTCTTGCGGGGATCGCCGGCCACTCCGAGGTCTTCCCATTGACCACTTCCCATACCCAGGCGTTCGGATTGACCTTGCGTAGTGCAGCCAATGCAGCCCGCTTCCGTCGGCCAGCTTCCTTTTCAGCCGTGGGCGTATGTAAGTAAAGTGGGATCGGCTCCGGGACATCTATCAACACAGACGTCGGCGGCAACGAATTTTCATCCAACCTGAGCGGCAATGGCTTCTTGAATCTTCGGCCCGTTGCCACCAGTGCATTCGTTAGTTGCTCGTCGTAGATATTCGATACTGGAAGCCACTGCTCTGTTGTCCATGTTAGCGCTAGTACGACATCCCCTAAATAGGTTTAATAATTATCGGGTTGCAGATACGGCTGCAGGAGCGTGACGACCAAGTGGGCCATCTCGTCGAGCGAG
>NZ_AUFE01000226.1 GCF_000426345.1 Cupriavidus phytohabitans
GACTCAGCCCACATGCCGCAGTCGTTTGATGAGGGCCCAGAATCCTCCGCCTTTCAGTCACGCTGAGCTCTCAGACTGAATTTTTCAGGTCCGACGACTTACGCGTGAGCGAGCCAATGGCGACGGCGCGAGCGCAAGCGGCTTCGAGCCGCTCCTTGACTCAGCAGACCCAGGCAGGCGCGATAGCCCATCTCGGGATGGCTCTTGTGGGTGAACTGGTATTCGACGATGACGGCGGCGTTGGGCCCAATCGAGGCTGCCCAGTTGAGCAGCCGGCCGGGCGTCCATTCGAGGTGCGCGCGGTGGGCGACCGGCATGTGTTCCTTGACCGTGCTGTGGCTGCCGGGATTCGCATCCAGGTATTCCTCCCACAGCAACTGCAGTGTCACGCCCTTGCGGCGCAGCTCGCGGTGCAGGTAGGGGAAGTCCGGCGTCACCCGTCCGCCCGGGCTGTTGGCCGGCTTCTGTGCGCCGAACAGCCGCTGCTCCAGCGTATCCTCGTTCAGGCTGTCCGCCTGCGCCCAATCCAGCCCCGCTGCCTTCGCCATCGCCGCGTACTGCTAAACGGCACCAACACTCACACCCGTCGCCCTAGCGATCTGCCGGTGCGAAAGGCCACACGCCCATTTCAGGCGAAGCACTTCCTTGATCTTGCGCATGGTCATCCGGTTGGCCGGCATCAGCTTGCTTCCTTGCAAAAAGGAAGCAGCGTATCGCCGGCGTTCTAGTCCATGCGCAGTCCCACCCCCAGCCCTTGCCCGGCCCCATTACGGTGCGTGATCACCCGTTTCGGCTGCTTGATCACCTATTTCGGCAACGTGATCACTCGTTTCGGAATCGTGATCACCGATTTCGGCAGCGTCGCCGAAGTGATCACGTTCCGCCGAAACCAGCGATCAGCTTCCCGCCGAAACAGGTGATCACGTTCCCCCGAAATCGCTGATCACGTGCCCCGAAATACGCACCCGGGGCGGTTCACCACCCAAGACTACCTGTGATTAGGTTTTGGCAGTGGGCGACAGATACTTGATCGTAGCGAGGCCCGGTCGAAGATATACCACGGCGTCCTGCTTGCAATAGCGTGAAAAGCAGCACAGCAACCCATTCCCACAATAGGGTTGAGAGCTCTACACACAATTCCGCCTGTCGGAGCAGGCCGTAAATGGTTCTGCCTTTCGCAATTGTCAAACACCCGCCTGCTGTTTGATTTATGACAAAATAGTCGCACCCATGACATTCGGTGTTTAATTCCATTGCGCCTTGCCAAAGCGCCTATGCCATTGGCATATATATTGCGTTTGGATGTTTCTTGAGAGCCTGCCGTGACGAATATCGCCCCTGAGCTCGGCTTCAAACGGCCCCGCTCATACCATAGGCCAATATCCCAGGTGAAACAGGCTATGTTGCATAAATCGAGATTGAAAACAGGGACTCCTCGGTGATGCTGAACTCAGGCGATACGGACGGATTGCGGGCGAGCAAGCGCGACCATGCGG
>NZ_AUFE01000227.1 GCF_000426345.1 Cupriavidus phytohabitans
AGAGCGAACCCTTGTGGCTTGCCCACTTTTCTGACCTGCATTACTCGCCTGGCAACCTGGCCGAGGCCGACCGGTGTTTCGGCTTCGCGGTAGAGAATGCCATCGTTTCCGGCTGCCATGTCGCCGTGGTGTCCGGTGACTCGACGGACCACGGTCTCCATGCGCACACGCCGGCGCTTGGATCGCTCGCACGGCGCATCCATCGACTCTCGGGCTACTGCCCGGTTTTGATGCTGCAAGGGACATTCAGCCACGAACCGCCCGGCACGCTGGACGTGTTCCGGCTCATCGGTGCGCAGTATCCAGTCTATGTCGCTGATCGCATCCACCAGGTGGCGCTATGTGACGGCGCGTTTTATCCGTCGGATGGCCCCATCTTCACCGAGGCTGAGTTTGACGTTTTGCTGGCCCAGCACGGCATGCCCAAGGTCGTCTTCACCTGCGTGCCGACTGTCAACAAGGCGGTGCTGGCCGCGGCGGCAGGAGTGGCCAATGCGGCAACCGCAGTGGGTGACCATCTGGCTGCCTACCTGGCCGCCGCTGGCACGATGAACGCGCGTTTGCGCAGTTGGGGGATCGCCACGGTCGGCGTCTCGCACGGCACGGTCAACGGCTGCCAGACCGAGCACGGTGTACCCATGGCAGGCTTCGATCATGAGTTCGGGATCGGCGCCCTGTTCGACGCGGAGTGTGATGGCTTCCTACTCGGCCACATCCACCGTGCCCAGCAATGGAAGCGGGAGGGCAGGGTCGTTGCCTATCCGGGCTCCATCGGGCGCTTCCACTACGGAGAGATCGGCGCGAAAGGATACCTGCAATGGGACATCGTTCCGGGCAGGGCGACCGCAGAGCTGGTGGAGACGCCCGCGCGCGAGACGGTCTGCGTGGACTTCGATGGCCCGCCGGACATGAACGCGTTGGCTGCCCTTGCGGCCGAGGCTGCCGACAAGTTCGTGCGCGTGCGCTGGACGGTCAACGAAGAACATCGGCAGTTGGTCGATCGCGACGCCATCGTGGCGTTATTTGCCAAGAGCGCCGAGCTGAAGATCGAAGCCCGCATCCTGCCTGCCGTGCGCAGCCGTGCCGAAGGCATCAGCCGTGCGGCCAGCCTGCCCGAAAAGCTCTCGCGGTGGGGTGAACTGACCGGTGTTGCGACTGGTCCCCTCACGGAGCGGCTGGCGCTGCTGGAATCGCTCGACGCGCAGTCGACCGCCGACGGCGTGCTTGAGCAGTTGCGCGGCATGCCGGCGCCGGAACCCGCGGAATCGCCCGCCTGGTCGGAGGATTTCTCATCCGGAGCCAGCCCGTTCGCGACGCCCGGCGATGATGTACCAACTACGCGTGCCGAACCACTGGGCTTGACCCCTGCAGCAGCGCCGCAGATGGAGTGGCTAACCGACGATCTTTTTGCGTAGCAATACGCCAACCAATTGAACATGCAGCCATGTTCCGACTGCCTTCGAGGC
>NZ_AUFE01000228.1 GCF_000426345.1 Cupriavidus phytohabitans
GTCAAGACAATCTGGCAAGGCCTGCAGCGCGTAATGGACTTCGCCGCCGGTATCAAGTACGCCCGGGAAATTGGTCACGAGTGACTTGTGTGTAAATGCAATGGTCTTAGAGACCTCCTTCCTGCGTGAATCCATGTCGAATTGCATAGCGAATAAGCTCGGCATTGTTCTGAAGACCTAGCTTTTGCATCAGCCGCATCTTGTGGGTGCTGATCGTCTTGGCGCTTAGCGATAGTGACTCGGCGATCTCGTTGACGGTTTGCCCTGTGGCAAGCCGCTGCAACACTTGGAATTCCCGATTAGAAAGCACTTCATGTGCTGGCGCGTCAGCGCCCCTCTGGTGAAACACCATGGCGTCAACCAACGCCGGATCGATGAACTTGCCCCCTGCGGCAAGCTTGCGTATTGCCCCAAGGAGGATCTCCGGGTCACTATCCTTTGTCACATATCCGGATGCTCCGGCACGTAAGGCCCTTGAAGCGACTTGTGCTTCGTTATGCATGCTGAGAACCAGGATGACGAGACTCGGCCATTCGAGACGAACCCTCCGAATCAAGTCGATGCCACTGATACCGGGCATAGTCATGTCCAAGAGGAGAAGGTTAAACTCTCCGGTGCGCAATTGCTCCAACGCAGCGGCGCCATCCGCGGCCTCGCCTGAGACGACGATATCTGTCGTTGTCGCCACAATTTGCTTTAGACCACTGCGGACGATCGCGTGGTCTTCAGCAATAAGAACTCGAATCATGCTTGACAGGGATTGGGGGCTATAAATTGACGCGCCCGCAACAGCACTGCGATCACTTGTCGATACATGGTCTTTCAAAACCCTATTATCAACACCGACATCCGTTGCTAGGTGCGGAAGGAACATGGTACGCCATATCCCTGGTGTTCGGATATGGGATACATCGATAGAGGCCATCCCCTCGCCGCGCCGGGGGTGAACTCTAACGACGCGTATTCGTACCCTATGTTCGGGCGCCGTCTTGTGCCGATGGAAGCTTTGATCACCAGTAGGTGCGCGCAAGTCTAACGGCAGCTTCGCTGTACTCCCGAGGCGAAAGAAGCTTCCCGTCTACATGACCAGCGCGGCTCTTTCCGCACGGGCGTCGTCTTTGCTTGCACAGCAAGTGACTTAAAAATTTGGTTATGCTTCGCAAGCGACGAAACGGAATGTAAAGAAACGGCGCGCGCATGGGGCACTTTGGCGGTCATGCACCGCCGATATGACGATCGATATACCAATGCGTCGCCAGTCTCTTCGAGCTTTTAGCGAGCGGCAGACCGCATGACTTAAGCAATAGCCATGCCAGCAGCAGATTACTATGAGTCCTCGCCCTTTGAATGCGAGATAAAGTCAAATCTGGTGTACGAAGGTTGATCGTGGCCGGTTCTCAGGCGGCGAGTTTCTGCTGATCCGGCGGATTGTCTTGCGCCGGG
>NZ_AUFE01000229.1 GCF_000426345.1 Cupriavidus phytohabitans
GGATCGCAACAAACCTCGTCCGCCTCGCCCAAAGCCTCATCGACATGCCGCTTATAAGGCTTGTTGATGCTTACAGTAACTTGGGTGGATTGGGCCTTAGGTAGGTAGAGGACGTCCCCGGGAATCAACTCAACCCGACTCGGATCATGTCCCTCCCGGGACGGGCCTATGCCGGCCGCCTCCGCCTCGACCCGCCAACAGCTTCGCCAGACGCCCGATCAGGTCGGGACGGTCCACCAGAAGACCGCTTGCGCCAGCCGCATCGCAACGAGGAACGAGCAGCGCATCTATCTCAACGCTAGCGATAAGGTGATGGGCGCAGTCTCCCGCAAGGCGGGCAGCCCAGGGAAGCACCCGCTCCGCGGATGCAAACCTGAGCACGGAACCCCTTCGTCCCTGCTCGACGGCCCAACGGAAGAGATCCTTGCCGTCGCGCCGCCTGGGAAGGTGGGACTGCTCCTGACGTATCGTGAACGCACAGGTGCTCCGAAAGTAGACCTTCGTGGCTCCACAGAAGGCGTTCGAATTCATCAACGCCGAACACACGGGCTCCTGCCGCAGTCTCAGGCGCGCGCGCCGGAAGCCATAGACCTCGCGCACGAAGTGCGCCGGCGGCATCGGCGCCATGATATCGCTGGGAGGGCATATCCATCATGAGTCCGGCCGCGGGTCTGCAGACGAGACGCGCAAAAAACCTGCCTGCGCCAAGCGCATGAGGATTGCCTGGGTCGAATCAACACCGACCGCTCGTGCTTCGGTCCACAGAGGAGCACGCGCGCAAGTCGGCCGCCGCAAAGGCGTCAAAAAGCAGACCTGCCCGCTAGACCCCCTTCTGTCCGGTTGGCTTCGCCTATGGGTTCGCATGCGAACCGGCCGGGCTAGAAAGTGGAATGCGCAGGCAAATGTTCAACCACTCGCCTGCACCCGATGCCATGTTCCTGGAGGCATGACCAGCAAATCTCCAGGGTGGCGGCGATCTCCTGACACTTTCCCGGTGGCATGACTTCGTCCGCGGAGCGGTGCCGGTATTCGGACTCGCCGAACCAGTCCAGGCGGCCGGGTTCACGGAACACGCCTATGCGCATGCGCGTTTCGTATCGCTGCAAGAATGCAGATCAATTTGATCTTCGTATCTCGAACTGAGGAACCGAAGTTTTACGGAAATCTGCAACGTTTTGCATAACCAGACAGACAATTACGGAGAATGACGCTGCTTTCCGGACCATTATTAACCGCAGTATCGGACAATCGCCGCTGCTTTCCCCACCTAAGGGTGTGGCCTACCAAGGTAGGGTAAGACGCGATCCAATAATCCACGTTGGCAAGCTTGACCCCTTGCCGACCCAATCCACCCAAGATAAGCCGCCAAGAAAAATC
>NZ_AUFE01000230.1 GCF_000426345.1 Cupriavidus phytohabitans
TGGCATCGACATGGGCGAGGACCCTCGCCGTCTGGCTGCCCTCGAAAGGGCACGCGATACCGGGCAGTCGGTCAGCAGTGGGCGCCTGATCTTCAGCGAGGCAAAGAACCCGCATGTAGGGATCGCCCTGCGACTACCGGTGTACCACAAGGTGCAGAACCTAGACTCGGTAGAAGCGCGCCGACGTGCATATGTCGGGTCGGTGGGCGCAGGAATCCGGGTCGATGACCTGATGAAGGACCTTGTCAGCAACGAGAATCTGCGCAGGATCCGGTTTCGCGTGTATGACGGCGGAGACTTCACGGGGCCCGCGATTCCTCCGTCCGCTGCTAACCTGCTTTATGACAGTGTCACCGGACTGGGACGCAGCCGGGGCGCAGGCTTCAGCGCCATCCACGCGGCGGTCTCGCACGTTGCGACAGCGGGGGCGGGAGGCGAGACGGCCCCGGGTGAAGGGCAGCATGACCTGGTCAAGAGCGTCGAACGGGATTTCGGTGGGCGGCGTTGGGTGATCGCCTTTGCGGCCGATGCCAAAGTTATCGGTGGTCCACAGCGTTACCTGCCGGCGCTGGTAGTTTTTTCCGGGCTAATTTTCAGCGTGCTGTTGGGGTGGTTGGCTTACGCGTTGTCGAGTTCGCGGGCCCGTGCCATCGCGGTGGCCGACCAGATGACGCACAGCCTTCGCAAAAGCCAGGCCGCGCTTGCCCAGGCTCAGCAGATCGCTCATCTCGGCGATTGGCGCATTGACCTAGGCAAGGACAGCGCGCATTTTTCCCGCGAAATGGCCCGCCTGCTCGGCTGGCGCGGCGACAAGCCGACCCCGGAAACGCTGTTCGAGGCGATTGACGCCGGCCATCGCGCCGCGCTGCGCGAAACGATGCGGGCAGCCGTGCAGGATCGTCAGCCGTTCAAGTTCGAGTGCCCCTACCAGTCGCGGCGCGGGCGCAGAGGCTGGCTGCATCTGATTGGCCACGTGCTTGGGGGGGCGGACAGCGCCGTCCTGCATGGAACCGCGCAGGATATCAGCCAGCGCAAGTCCGCCGAGCAGGCCAGGGCGCAGGAACACCAGATCACCATGAGTCTGGCGACAGCCACCAGTGAAATCGAGGTGTTGGAGGAGATCGTCCACACGCTGCTCGAAGGCATGGAATGGGAGGCGAGTGCCTTTTGGCCGAGCGACGACAGCCATGGACTGAAGCTGCCCCCTATCTGCATGTCTCGCATCAAGGCGCTGGAGCCCTGGCTCGCTAATCGCCCTGCATGGCCGGCTGGCGCTGCGGTCTTGCAGGCGCCGCAATGGTATGCAAACCGGATTGCGATGGCCCGGCACGCTCAAGCCCATTGCATTACACACAAGTCACTCGTGACCAATTTCCCGGGCGTACTTGATACCGGCGGCGAAGTCCATTACGCGCTGCAGGCCTTGCCAGATT
>NZ_AUFE01000231.1 GCF_000426345.1 Cupriavidus phytohabitans
GCACCCTCGAAGGCGCTAGACAACTCCATCTCCGTTCGTCGTACCCAGCGTTCGTTCTCGGCGCTATTACATGGACTGAAAAATGACCTTACAGTATGGCAGCGCGCTCTGTTCAATAGACGGCAATATAGCAGTCGTGACTTTGAATCGCCCCGAATGTCGTAACGCTTTGGGTGGAACCATCCGAGAAGACATCATTGAAGCGATGGCAGCCGCAGATGGAGACGACAACGTCCGAGCCATCATTCTCACGGGTGCCGGTAGCGCTTTCTGCGCTGGCGGGGATTTGAGAGAACTTTACCAACGCGCTGCCCACGGCCAGACAATCACGGAGAAAACAGAACCGATTCGTGACCGCACATTACTCGCCGTCTATGAGGCAAGAAAGCCAGTGATAGCAGCAGTGAATGGCCCGGCCATGGGGGCGGGAATGAACCTGGCATTGGCTGCAGATATTCGTATTGCGTCCACCCACGCCCGGTTCTCCCAAGCCCACACTATGCGGGGAATGATGCCGGACTATGGAGGCACGTACTTGCTGCCAGCAATCCTGGGAAGTTCGAAGGCATACGAGCTCATATGTACAGGTGCCACTTTGGATGCGGAGGAGGCGTTACGGCTTGGCTTGGTAAGCCAAGTGGTCGAACCATCCAACCTCATGGACCGCGCCCACTCGATGGCTCAAACTATTGCACGCAACGCCCCTATTCCAATCCGCTTGGCGAAGCGAGCTGTCCAACAGCACCATCAGGGAGGCCTGTGCGAGGCACTGGCGCGGGAGACCGCAGCACAGAATGTCTGCTATGAATCTCAGGATGCTCGGGAGGGACTACGAGCCTTCCTCGAGAAGCGAAATCCGACATTTCAAGGGAAATAACTGCGTCCTGGACTGTTGAGCCGGCTATTAGTGGATCATGCGTCCGCCACGGCGTTCACCCCGTCGGGATTGCATTCATTGGAGCCGTGTTTGTCATTCCATCGAGAGCACGCTGGAGCGTTGCGCTGGCATGCTGCAGTGACGTCGCCGCCGCCTGTACGATCGCTCCCACCTCCGCACTGGTCGTCCAATGCGACCGTCCATCAAATGACCTCGTCAACTCGATGAAGTTGACTCGCCTGCGCTAGTCCCCTCGAACCAGATTCGTTAGAGCAGAGCGACAGCAATAGGCTCAGTTCGGTCAATCGGACAATCAAAGTCAGATTTTCTGCCCCGCGGGAAGCCCATATTGACGCCTCCTAGACGCTGCTCGTTCGAGCAGTATCGCCCCCAATAGACCCAATCCATCCAAGTTAAGCCGCCAATAAAATCGCAATTCCCCCCGCGAACCCTTGACAGATGACGAGGTTCGAGGGGCCGCCGCCCTGCTTG
>NZ_AUFE01000232.1 GCF_000426345.1 Cupriavidus phytohabitans
AGCTCGACCTCGTAGGTCTGCATGCGCGGCGCCGCATCCTTGTCCGGATCGTAGCGGTAGACTTCGAAAATACGCTTCATTTCTGTGGGTCCTGTTTTCTCTACGATGCGGTGCTCAGAAGGTACGGGCCTTCGGCGGCACGCTTTCAGCCGTCAGCGGCTGCATCTTCACCGGCTTGTAGTCGAGGCGGTTGCCTTCGCTGTAGAACAGCGTGTGCTTGAGCCAGTTCTCGTCGTCGCGGTTGGGGAAGTCGCTGTGCGCGTGGGCGCCGCGCGATTCCTTGCGGGCCGCCGCCGAGATCATGGTGGCCTTGGCCACTTCCACCAGGTTGGCCACTTCCAGGGCTTCCACCAGCGCGGTGTTGAAGACCTTGGACTTGTCCTTCAGGTGGATGTTGTCGGCGCGCTCGGACACTTCCAGGATGCGCTCGACGCCTTCGTCCATCAGCTTCTGCGTACGGAACACGCCGGCATGCGACTGCATGTTGCGGCGGATGTCGTTGGCCACGTCCTGGGTGTACTCACCCGACGACGAGTTCTGCAGCTTGGCCAGGCGCGACAGCGCGCGGTCGGCGGCGTCGGCCGGCAGCGGCTTGTGTTCCTTCTGCTTCAGGTTCTGCGCGACGATGTGGTTGCCGGCGGCACGGCCGAACACCACCAGATCCAGCAGCGAGTTGGTGCCCAGGCGGTTGGCGCCGTGCACCGACACGCACGAGCATTCGCCGATCGCGTAGAAACCGTTCACGATTTCGTTCGGGTTGCCGTTCTTCGGCACCACGACCTGGCCGTGGTAGTTGGTCGGGATGCCGCCCATCTGGTAGTGGATGGTCGGGACCACCGGGATCGGTTCCTTGATCGCGTCGACGTTGGCGAACTTCATGCCGATTTCGCGGATCGACGGCAGGCGCTTCATGATGGTCTCGGCACCGACGTGGGTCAGGTCGAGCAGCACGTAGTCGCCGTTCGGGCCGCAGCCGCGGCCTTCCTTGATCTCCTGGTCCATCGAGCGCGAGACGAAGTCACGCGGCGCCAGGTCCTTCAGCGTCGGCGCATAGCGCTCCATGAAGCGCTCGCCGTCCTTGTTGCGCAGGATACCGCCTTCGCCGCGCACGCCTTCGGTGATCAGCACGCCCGCGCCGGCCACGCCGGTCGGGTGGAACTGCCAGAACTCCATGTCTTCCAGCGGCACGCCGGCGCGCGCGGCCATGCCCAGGCCGTCACCGGTGTTGATGAAGGCGTTGGTGGAAGCGGCATAGATGCGGCCGGCACCGCCGGTCGCGAACAGCGTGGTCTTGGCCTCGAGGATGTAGACCTCGCCGGTTTCCATTTCCAGCGCGGTCACGCCCAGCACGTCGCCATCCTGGTCGCGGATCAGGTCCAGCGCCATCCATTCGACGAAGAAGTGGGTCTTGGCGCGCACGTTGCGCTG
>NZ_AUFE01000233.1 GCF_000426345.1 Cupriavidus phytohabitans
GCGCACCACGCGCGCCTTCTCCTGGGCGCGGCCGACATACAGAACCCCTTCGTCGGCGTCGAACTGCTGCAGATACTGCTGGGTGATGTCGTCCTTGCTCCGGCAACAACATAGCAAACTCGCGGGTAAGATGTGGCCTTCGCATATCAAGGGAGTGCCTGGCGCCATGGTCCAGAGGATGTCTTGCCATTGATACGGTTCTCGTGCTTGAGGCCGTTGCTCCCGCTGACTGGGAGCCGCATCGATGACACGGGGACGACGCAAGCACTGGCGAGTGCGTCTCGCTTTCGAGCCTAGCCGATACTCCGGCGAACAATTGCAGAAGGCCTACGAACAGCTCAGTCCAGTGGACGCGCGCAGCACTGCGCGACCATCGGATGCCAAGCCCGAAGTGGTGGCACAACTGGCTATGAAGCGAGGGAAGCGATGAGCAACGCTGCCATGGTCGCGCTTTATGCGCGCGTGTCATCAGAGCAACAAAGCAAACGCGGCACCATTGACAGCCAGATCGCAGCATTGAAGGAGCGGATTCAGGTCGACGGTGCGCAGATTGTGGAGGACATGTGCTTCATTGATGCCGGGGTGAGCGGTGCAACGCTGGTTAGGCCGCAACTTGAGCGCCTACGGGACGCCGCCGCACTCGGGACGATCGATCGGCTGTACATCCTGGCGCCGGACCGACTGGCACGCAAATACGCGCATCAGGCGCTGCTGATGGAAGAGCTGTCCGCGTGCGGTGTACAGGTAGTGTTCCTCAACCACGCAATTGGCACGACGCCGGAAGAGTCACTGCTCTTGCAGATGCAGGGCATGATCGCGGAATACGAACGAGCCAAGATCGCTGAGCGCAACCGCCGTGGCAAGCTTCACGGTGCCAAACGTGGCAATGTCAATGTGCTATCTGGGGCGCCTTACGGCTACCGCTATATCCGCAGGCAGCTCGACGGGACACCGGCCCACTACGTCATCGAACTGCCCCAAGCCGCAACGGTAAGAGCGATGTTCCAATGGGTAGGTCTGGAGCGCCTGAGCATCGGAGAAGTGGTACGCCGGCTTGCCGAGGCTGGTACCGAAACGGCTTCGGGGAAGCCGTTCTGGGATCGTAGCGTGGTGTGGGGCATATTGCGCAATCCGGCTTACATGGGACGGGCCGCGTTCGGCAAAACGCAGGTGCGCGATCATCTGCATGTACGTGTGCGTGCCCAACGCCACAGTGCCGATGTGCCCAAGAAACCGTATTCAACGATACGTGCGGATCCGCAGCAGTGGATCGAAATTCCGGTGCCGGCCATCATCAGTGAAGCGCTGTTCCATACCGTCCAGGAGCAGCTTGCAGAGAACCGCAAGCGGGCACGTCAGCGACGGGATAATGCGCCGCTGCGCCTGCTGCAGGGGCTGACTGTATGCGGACATTGC
>NZ_AUFE01000234.1 GCF_000426345.1 Cupriavidus phytohabitans
ATCAAGGCACCGCTCACGCGATGCAGGATGGATACCTTGCCGGCCCAGGGCAACCGGTATTTCGCGATCTGCGAGATACCGATATTCCGGAACTCGGGCCTGGTGGATAGTTGCTTTTCCATGGGGGCGCTGATTCTTGTCGTGGGATGATCCGCCGCCTTGGCCTCGGGCATCACGATCTGACGTAAGTCTTCGACACCGTGGAACCCGGGCAAGGGGTGATACGCGCGTATTTTGGCCTCCCGCTGATATACTGTCCAATATCTATCGCATCTTTCTGATATATATAACGGCAGATATCGCATGGAGCTGCGGCATATTCGCTACTTCCTCGCCGTCGCCGACGAGCGCAACGTCACGCGGGCCGCGGAAAGGCTCGGCATCGGGCAGCCGCCGCTCAGCCAGCAGATTCACGCGCTGGAGGAGGAGCTGGGGGTCAAGCTGTTTCGCCGTACCGGGCATGGCGTGGTCCTGACCGAAGCGGGCGAGGCGTTCGCAACGGATGCCAGGCGCATCCTCCATGACACGCGCACAGCCGTGGAGAAAGCGCAAAGCGCCGGACGGGGCGAAATCGGACGGCTCAACATCGGATTTACCGGCTCGGCCGCGTTCAACCCCGTGGTCTCAAGGCTGATCCGGGCCTATCGGCAGGATTACCCCAATGTTGTCCTCACCCTGGCGGAAGGCAATACCTCACAACTCCTCGCCTATCTCAATGATGACCGGGTCGATGTGGCCTTTGTCCGATTGAGCGGGCAGTCGCCGGCGGGCGTTCAACTGCAGCACATTGCGGTGGAGCCGATGAAGGTCGTGCTACCCGCAACGCATCCTCTTGCGAAGCGGCGGCGGATATCCCTCGACGCCCTGGCGCAAGACCATTTTGTGCTGCTGCCCCGCGAAGCGAGTCCGACCTTGCATGACGTCATTGTCGGCGCTTGCAAGCAGGCCGGTTTTGATCTCATCGCCGGGCAGGAAGCCCCGCAACTCTCTTCGGTCGTGAATCTGGTGGCAGCGGAGTTCGGCGTTTCACTCGTTCCCGCCTCGGTTTGCCAGATTCAGGTCGAGGGCGTTGTCTACAAGGACATCGTTGGCAGCCCGGTCTCGATCCGCCTGGCACTCGCCTCGCGGATCGAGGCGACCCCTGCGAAGACGGCGAATTTTCTGCACAAGGCTCAGGGATTCGGTGCCGGCGCCACAAGAAAAACTGATCGGTAAGACCAAAATTTCCCGTTTGTCCTGACTCGCTGCTGCAACGATCATCGACTCATCCGCCGTATCCCGGCGATCACCCCAACAGAGGAGATAGTCGGACCTGAAAAATTCAGTCTGAGAGCTCAGCGTGACTGAAAGGCGGAGGATTCTGGGCCCTCATCAAACGACTGCGGCATGTGGGCT
>NZ_AUFE01000235.1 GCF_000426345.1 Cupriavidus phytohabitans
CGGTTCGTCAACAACCGCCAAACCACTGGCTTGACGCCTGCGGGCGCTCCGATCTCCGTTGCCTCTACACAGGTGAACTCCGCCCCGACCAGACCCGGCAACTTCACACGTTGGGCGCGTAGCTCCTGTTGGACCTCGCGCGCCTTCTGGCCTGCACGCCCCGGCAAGACAAAGGTGATTTCCCCAAGCACCGGGCTAGCTCCGACACTATCCCACAAATTGCCGCCATCGGCCAGATTGCGGTTGTGTTGGCTGCGGATCAACCAGTCGGCCGGTTGGCCAAGTTTCTGGGCGCGCGCCATCAGCTCGGCGATGTCACGCTCGCGGTCCGTCACATACACTAGCCGTGTCTGGGGGCAGCAGCGCGGCTTGCTCCGCAACCCGTTGGTACCCCTCAATCCAGCGTACGCTTTCCTTGGTCCCGTTACGATTGCCGTCGGCATCCTTCGGCTCTCGAGTCCACATCCAGGCATCGATCACCCCCAGTGGCTCGCGATCGGGCGTCACCGCATAGGTCCGATGGAGATACATCCCCCGCTGGGTTTCGTAGCTCAACGGCCCCAGCCCCTCCATTTCCTGGCCATTGAGGTTCAACTCGGTGGCACAGCCCCACTGGAAACTTACCTGCCATTGCTGTCGTGCGCTCCCAATGCGGTCGCATCACGTCTGGCCAATCGATCTGCTCATTGCTGACAAACCGAGACGCCTTAATGGTTTGCGAACAGTCATCGCACGCACCGGGAATACTCGCCGTCGGAAGAGCTGCAAACCGCTTGAGCAGTTCCTTGGCGCGCCGATTGCGCCGCGGATCACCAAGATCCAGACTCTCGCATTCCTCGTCCACCCATGCCCGACGCAATACGTCCGCTTGATGAGCGAACCGACTCTCTTGAGTGTCCATAGCTCGGTACCAAAACCATGCGCAGTCGGGCTTTGCAGCAGCGTCCCGCGTAACTCGGCCAATTGCTCCGGCTCGAGCTTGGCAGGGCGGCCTCGACCTGGCATAGCCCGTAGCCCATCAATTCCGCCTTCATCGAGCAGAGCTTTCCACGTGTACACAGTTTGTCGGGCTACCCCCACGGCCAAGGCCACGTCGGCTGGTCGAGCCAACAGCATCCGACCAGCTCGCAAGCGCTTCTTCGTTGCATCGTCTAACGGCTTCTTTGACACGGCGCGTATCTCCAATCAACCCATTAGCCACAAAACGCGCCAGCCCTAAATCCGTTGTCATGATTAGGTAAATCTCAATAATCCCACTATCCCGACATAGCCTCTTGTTTCAACGTCTACCGCCCGATCCGATGACAACGGCGGAAGCTATTTCAACAGCCTGCGAGGTA
>NZ_AUFE01000236.1 GCF_000426345.1 Cupriavidus phytohabitans
TGGTCGCGCTTGCTCGCCCGCAATCCGTCCGTATCGCCTGAGTTCAGCATCACCGAGGAGTCCCTGTTTTCAATCTCGATTTATGCAACAACGCCTATTTGTGATCAGAATACATTAAACATTTCTAAAATTGCGCTGAAAATTCTGAACTTTTCTGAATTTTCTCAGGGGTGTCGAGCCGCTTTGGAGCGGCTAACAAACCATGCCTGGTCATATGGCCGGAGAGCGTTGCCATGCATCATGGCACGGCAGATTCAGCCACAGGGTGCGAACACGACCTCCGATGTGCTGTATCTGACGGGTGAGTGGCGGCCATCGACGGGACGGGTCAAGTAACACTCAAGGCCCCCGTGCGAATGAAGGGTGCCCCCGACACACTCGCGACCAGCATGCTGCAGTCCGAGAAGGACTTTGTGCTGGAAGTCACGACAGCCGGCGGGGCGCGGCTGCGCTATCCGTTGCAACTGCAAGAGGCCGGCGATGCGGACACCCCGCGATTTGGCTTCGAAGTCACCATTCCGGCGGTCGACGGCATTCAGTCTCTGCGCGTGCTTTGTGGTCTCTCTGCCCTGCAGACTGTGACGGCTGCCCAGGGACCCAAACCGCCAATGCTACGCGCGATGTCCGCCCCACCCAATGCGATTGTCAGATCGTGGGGTACCAATCGTGTGCGTGGGAACAATCTCGAGCTGACATGGGATGCGGCACGCTGGCCCTGGCTCTCCGTCTGGCAGAAGACTGCAACCGGAGTCGTAGTCGACCCATAGCCTTTCTCCCGAGGCAGGTGGACGAGCATGGTGAAACGGCTTGATCTCTCCACCAGCGTCCCAATAGCAGATCGGTTCAGACCGATGATCAGGTCACCCTCCCAATGCCCTGGCACAGCACGATCCTGCGCTTCTGCAGGCCGGCTACAGATCATCACATCCTCGGTAACAATGGCTTCGTGAGATATTCGCATGGATTCATCATCCGGGAAGTCGCAATGGCTGGTCGCCCGTACAGATTTCCAATCGGCTGCAGATCGGACCCATTTGCGGTCACCGCGATGCGGTTTGTTTCTTCCTTTGAACGGCGCTTGCCGAGGCCCAGAAATTTCACGGCCATCAGCGTCGCGAACCTTGCCCTCCAAACGATCTTGCGCATAGTGGAGCAGCCGTGGGTTAGTCACCACTTTCGGCGGTTTGGGTCTTTTGGCAACCCGTTCCGCCTTCCACTGCGCAACTGAAGCCCGATACTCAAGCTGGCCGCCACGAGTTGCAGCGTTACGCGTCAGTTCCCGAGAGACCGTTTGTGCGTGAGCACGGGATTCGATGGGCGCGCGGGCACGGTAAATGATGGGTGGCTGCGGTCTGGTCCATCGCCAATGTTGCAGGTCGTCGGGTG
>NZ_AUFE01000237.1 GCF_000426345.1 Cupriavidus phytohabitans
ACTACGCAACTTCGTCAGAAGTTAACAGAGCCAGCGTTTCAGCCGTTGCGCGTAAACGTCAGCCCAACCGACCCCGGATTTATGCAACAACGCCCTTGTGGATGGTGTACTGATTCGTATTTTCTTTGCTAGTGCTGCTCGGTGCTTTCGCGTGTTCAAAGAAGCCTTAAAATGAAAAGACTAGAATTTGGAAATCGCTTCAAGGACAATCTTCTAAAAGCAGAGGCGTAGCCCACCCAATGCAGGACTTTTTTCGTCACCACATAGACGTGATGATCTACTTCCTGTCGCTTTGAGCTATAGTCGCAGGATCAAATCGAAATTCACCAGATGCGTCCCGAACTACCCGAAAACGACGCCGGAAGGCCGACTGACGCACAGGCGCGCCGCAGCGCCGGTTGGCGCAGCACGCTTGTCAGCGTGGCGGTCAATATCGGCCTGACCATCGCCCAGGGGGCGGCCGGCATCATCTCCGGCTCGCAGGCGCTGATTGCCGACGCCGCACATTCGCTGTCCGACCTGCTTTCAGACTTTGTCGTGCTGGCCGCCGGATCGCAAAGCTGCAAGGATCCGGATGCCGATCACCAGTATGGCCACCTGCGCTTCGAGACAGCAGCGTCGCTGGTCCTGGGTGTGCTGCTGCTGACGGTGGCGGCGGGCATGCTGTGGGCAGCACTGGGCAAGCTGCAGCATCCCGCCGGGCCACAGCCGGTTCAACCAATGGCACTTTGGGTGGCAGTGGTCGCGCTGGCATCCAAGGAGTTGCTGTTCCGCTACATGCTGGCCGTGGCGCGGCGGGTCCGTTCGAGCATGCTGGTAGCCAATGCCTGGCATGCGCGCTCGGATGCGGCTTCGTCGTTGGTGGTGGCGCTTGGCATCGCCGGCAACCTGCTCGGCTATCTCAGCCTCGACCTGATCGCGGCAATGGTAGTGGGGCTGATGGTCGCGCGCATGGGGCTGCGCTTCAGTTGGGACGCGCTCAATGACCTGATGGACCGCGCCGCCGACAAAGAAACCGTCGCCGACATTCGCGCCACCATGCTGGGCACGCCCGGCGTGCTCGGCTTGCACGACCTGCGCACCCGCAAGATGGGCGACCAGGTGCTCGTTGATGTCCATCTTGAAATCGAGGCCACGCTGACAGTGGCACAAAGCCATGCGATTGCCGTCGATGCCCGGCGCCGCACGCTGGAGCACCATCGCGTACTCAACGTTATGACCCACGTCGACCCGGTTTACTTTACGAAGACCCTCACGGCAGAATAGATTATATGAACGCCACCGATGCGCTAGGGATGCTCTGCATAATTAGCCGGCGGATGTGCTTGCAATGAATCGTCGAGCCGGCGAGCATGTAGCGCATGAAACAAACTGACCTCGGAC
>NZ_AUFE01000238.1 GCF_000426345.1 Cupriavidus phytohabitans
CGTGCTGGTCAGCTCTTCCATGCTGGAAGCAGTCTCTTCCAGCGACGCCGCCTGCTGCTCGGTGCGCTGCGACAGGTCGTTGTTGCCGGCCGCGATTTCGCGCGAGGCGGTGCCGATCGATTCGGCCGATTCCTTGAAGTCGCGGACCATGTGCGACAGCTGCTGCTGCATCTGCTGCATGGCATAGACCAGGCTGCTCTTGTCGCCGGCGCGCGTGGCCACCGGCACGGAGAAGTTGCCGTCGGCGATGCGCTTCGCGATCTCGGCCGCGTAGCCCGGCTCGCCGCCGAGCTGGCGCGACAGCCCGCGCGCCAGGAGAACGCCCAGCAGCACCGACAGCGCCAGGCCGCCCAGCACCAGGCCCAGCATCCACAGCCGCGTCGCGTCATACACGCCTTGCGCCTCTTCCATGTTGCCGCGGGCGCGGTCGTCGCGGCGCTTGACCATCCTGGCCATCACGGCCTCCAGCGCATGGCTGTCCTTGAGCAGGTCGGCGCTCTCGGTGAACACCTGGCTCTCGAACTGCGAGGTATCCAGCGGCTGCTTGCTGACCAGCTCGACGTACTTTTCCATGCGCGCGCGGAAGGCCGGCGCCAGGTCGTGGTACTGCTTGACCAGCGCCTTGCCTTCCGCCTGCTCGAAGGCCTTGGACACCTGGCGGATGCGCTCGTCCATCACGCCCAGCGACTTGGCGATCACCTCCTTCTCGGTGGCGCGCTCGCCCATGGTCGACGCCGAGAGCAGGCCGATCTGCGCGCGGCTGGCGTAGACCAGGTTGATGTTGGCATCCTGCACGGCTTTCAGGGCCTGCAGGTCGCCGTGATAGATCTTGCCGGTCCAGTCGGCCATGCGCCCCATGTTGACGACGCCCAACAGGCCCATGACGGCGCCGATCACCGCGACAACCAGGAATCCGGCAACGAGCCTGGTCGTGACGCGCAATTGATTGAACCACTGCATAGCAACTCCCCCTTGTTACTGATAGCTTCGTACTAAGCCTGTGCCCGGGACCGTGCCGCCGCTTCGCGCTGCGCGGCCGGCAGGCGTTGCGGACGGACTTCGGCCTGCATGCTGACGCGGAAGGTGGCGACGGCATCGCGCAGCCGCAGCGCCTGCTCTTCCAGCGAGCCCGCCGCCGCTGCCGCCTGTTCAACCAGCGCGGCGTTCTGCTGCGTGCCTTCGTCCATCTGCGCCACGGCCTGGTTGACCTGCTCGATGCCGGCACTCTGCTCGGCTGACGCCGCGCTGATCTCGCCCATGATGTCGGTCACGGACTTCACCGCCTGCACGATCTCGTCCATGGTCTTGCCGGCCTGGCCCACCAGCGCCGAGCC
>NZ_AUFE01000239.1 GCF_000426345.1 Cupriavidus phytohabitans
CCGCCCTCTACTCCGCGCCTCAAATTCCCCGCCTGTACACCAGTTTCGACTTTAGCTCCATTGTCCACCTCGCAGGGCGGACTAAGGTTTCGCATCTAAAAATAGACAATTCTATTGTCTGCCTATAGCCCGAGAGTCAGCAGTACACGGGATTTTTATCGGAAGCCGAAGTTTCATGCTGCTAAACCGGTCCTGCGAGGCCGCCGTAGGAATGTATATGGAGCGAGGTCACCAACGTCTTGCGCTATTCAGTGCGCTCGGGCTAGCTGGCGCCATGTTGTCCGAGGATCGGACATAGCGACCTGTGTACAGGTGGCCTCCCCACTGTGTGTTGATGTCTATCAATATGCAGCTTTTTGGCCGACTCCTGAGGGGGCGTGGCATGTACTTTGCATATTCCGATCGAGATATTCTTGATGCTCGAGATGTTCGTGAAAAAACTGAATGCGTTGGTCAGAATGATCATCGATGGCAACATTGGAGCACGTATTGCTCGGGGTGGTAGTGAGGCCAAGGGGCGCGCGGGGTTCGTGCTTCCATCTTCCGGGAGTGCCTCCAACCCGCCCTTTACAGTAGATGCCTGCCTGCAGGCGGGATCGGCGTTCGGCCACGTCTAGGAACGCAACACAACTTCTAGCCGGACTTGCAAACTGGCGTCTGCTATGGCACTCAAGCGTGGCCGCTCAGGAGAACCGAATAGCCGCCAGTACTGTACTGGCTAGGCACAATCTGATCGACGCGGCGAAGTCACGGCCGTCTGGCCAAGGGTAGGGCGGCTGATTGGCGGTGGGCAAAGTTAAAAAGTCCGCTATCTGTGGGATTGGGGTTGTCGCGATCGCATCTCCAGATTGAGCCGGTTGATCAGACTCTGCCGCTTGACGTTCAGCGGCGCGCGATGGGGCCGAACGGGTTCGCCCTGCAGCGTGCGCGACGGCCCCGCCTGCTGGCGACTGTCGCGCTGCGCCTGCACCTGAGCCGTGATCGCCAGCACGTGCCCCAGCCGCTTGTTGTCGACGATCGCGCCCTGGGCGATCTCGCCGAGCCGGTTATAGGTGGTGTAGGGCAGGGACGCGCCGTCGGCCCACAGCTCGATCCGCCCGTCCGGATACTCGGCCACCTCGACATAGCGGTGGATCAGGCGTCGGTGCTCGGGCCGGTTCTCGAGCAAGTACATTGTGCATAAGCAGCTTTCGTGATGCCGAAAGCGCGGGGATTTGAGCAAGAACGGTGATGGACGCTGGAGGGGTTCCCTCAGGGAGCGTGCACG
>NZ_AUFE01000240.1 GCF_000426345.1 Cupriavidus phytohabitans
ACGAGCAGCTTGCCCAAATTGGACGCAACCCGAAGCTCGTGCGGTCGTTCTTCAGGCATCCATGTGTCCGCTATATTTCTGACTCATGAGTAAGCGGCTCGCCCGAACTGATGCGTGAGGCGATGCGCCGACTCGAACAGCGCTGGGGGGACCGGCCATGACTACTTCGGCCACCTTTGCTCCACTACTGGAGCGTTTTTTCACGCAGCGCCTGATGCAGCAGCGTCAGGCGAGTCCTCACACCATCAGTTCCTATCGCGATACCTTTCGGCAATTTCTTAAATTCGTGCAGCAGCGCCTGCATAAGCCACCGTGTCAGCTGAACTTCGAGGACATCGATGCTCCTCTGATTGTCGCGTTTCTCGATGAGCTTGAGAAGCACCAGGGCGTTAGCGTTCGCACTCGCAATCTGCGCCTCGCGGCAATTCATTCCTTCTTTCACTACTCAGCTCTCGAAACACCGGCCCATTCCGCCCAGATCCAGCGGGTGCTTGCCATCCCTAGCAAACGCTTCACCCGTACGCTGGTCCACTTCCTGACGCGTCCTGAAGTCGACGCCTTGCTAGCCGCGCCTGATCAAGGCACGTGGTCTGGCCGGCGCGATCACGCCTTTCTATTGGTTGCAGTACAGACCGGCCTTCGCCTGTCCGAGATGACCGGGCTCAATCGTGAGGACCTGATCCTTGGCGCCGGTGCTCACGTGCGCGTGATCGGGAAAGGTCGAAAAGAGCGCTGTACACCTATCGCCAGATCCACACGCGCCGTACTGAAAGCGTGGTTGCGAGAACCACAACGCGGCGATGGCACGGTCCTGTTTCCCAGCGAGCGGGGTGAACGCCTCAGCGTCCACGGTGTGCAGTACCTGCTGAACAAGCAGCGCAAGACCGCGTGTGAGGTTTGCCCGTCATTGAAACAGAAGCGCGTCACTGTCCACTGTTTGAGACACACAATGGCCATGGACCTTCTGCAACAAGGCGTTCGTCGCTCGGTTATCGCGTTGTGGCTCGGGCATGAATCGGTGGAAACCACGGAGATCTATGTCGAAGCGACCCTTGCGATGAAGGAACAGGCCCTTGAGAAGGCAACTCCGCGACGCGGCAAGCCTGGACGCTTCAAGCCGACAGACGAGCTCCTCGACTTTCTGAACCGTCTTTAGACCCATTGCATTACACACAAGTCACTCGTGACCAATTTCCCTGGCGTACTTGATGCCGGCGGCGAAATCCATGACGCGTTGCAAGCCCTGCCAGATTG
>NZ_AUFE01000241.1 GCF_000426345.1 Cupriavidus phytohabitans
GTAATCCGCAAATCGGTCACGTGTGCTCATGCACTTCCACCTTTAATGAAGAAGTCCATATAATGCACTATTTTTTATGACACAGTAAGACTAGCCAGCGTCATCACGTTATTCGCCTACGCAGACAAAGCGGGCAAGCCGAAGCGCTTGGCGCACGCCTGAACGCGAGCCGGCTGATGTCCCAGATAAGCCTGCTTAGTTCGCGGAAATCGACGCCCATGTTTGGTAGTTGGGGCAGACGGAGCGATCTGCGAGATTTTTCGCGAGGTTCATACTTTCTGCCCCCTCTTCCCTTTCTTCTCAAGGATTTCTGGCTCATCTAGAAACGTGTGCCGGCCTGAGTTTGAATTAAGTCGAAACGTCCGGCCTGTATACAGAAGCGCCGCCGGGTCACCCCAAAGTGGTAAAGAAATTTGAAGCAGTTGGGAGCTAGCTCTGCCGGCCCTTCGCGTCGGTGCGCTAGGCAGCGCCAAGATTTTCGCAATTGCCATCAAACGCGCCCGCACTGGTTCAATCGTCCTATTTTTCACCCCCCCCAACTTGATTGTTACCCTTTGTTACAGGTAATATGCGCGCGCCAACAACCACAGCAGGGGGAATAGATGAGAAGGACGCTTGCAGCCGGCGTAGTAGCATTGGCACTGAGCGGTTGTGCCAGCATCATAAGTGGCGGCACGCAGCCAGTGACCATCAAGAGCGTACCGGAGGGGGCTTCAGTCACAGTCACTAACCGTGCTGGCGAAAAAATTCATAATGGCACTACCCCGGTAACGTTGACACTCAACCGGGGCGCCGGTTACTTCAAGTCGGAAACTTATAAGGTCGAGGTTAAGAAGGAAGGCTACGAGCCGAGACATTTGGACATTGTCAGCACCGTCAACGGCTGGTACATCGGGAACATTCTCTTTGGCGGCGTAATTGGCATGCTGGCCGTTGACCCCGCTACCGGTGCTATGTATTCGTTCCCGGATTCCGTCAGCGCGACGTTGAATGTTTCGGAGAAGGCCGTCGCTGGTTCAGCGCAATCCTTGACAATCGTCTCGACGGAAATCATAACGCCCGAAGCCATGAAAAACGCCAGCCCGGTCGTTGCGCCGAAGTAAGTCGCTTCGGGCCGTCGTCCGATAATGCCGGCCAAAGGTGGCCGGCATTTTTTGTGCGCCCAGCATGGGCGCACTCTTGTGGGTGCAAGTCCCACCGTAAGTTGATCACAGCGAACGAAGCGAAGCGCAACTGCGAAAGGGC
>NZ_AUFE01000242.1 GCF_000426345.1 Cupriavidus phytohabitans
CGCAAGCGGAAGACGCATTGACCCCAGCACCCCCGTTCTCATTCCTGATGTCTTCCGACGATATACGCTATGGACAGACACCCGACGGCGTTAAGCATATCTATACGTTGCAGGAAAATGCACCAGCAGTCGCCGCAAGAAATGGTCCTGCGGATGGGAATGCAAAAGGCAAACCGAGCGCGACAGGAAGCGTCGATGAAGTGCCTGCAGCGGCGCGGGGCGTGGTGCAGACTGTCGAGGACATTCCCGCGTCGCAGCGCGCGGCCAACTCTACCGCTTATCTTCCGCTACCGAAGTGAGGTTCCCATGACACAGACATCGGACATCTACGCACCGCTCGAAGCGTGCGCCGCCGACTTCAACGATCTGCAGAAGGCGCTTACCGGTCCCACCGGAGGCGCGCGTCTCGCAGCGATACGTGAGGCGCTTGAGGCAACCGCGATAAACTTGGGGCGCGCGCACGGCGCGACCGAACTCCACCGCGACGATCTCGCGAAGCTCTGCCGCGGCCTGTTCGCTGCGGGACGCATCATCGGTCAGCTCGCGGACACACGCGGCGCGGCCTAATGGCGCGAGGCTCGCCACATGGCGGTGGCTGGCTGTTACACCGGGGCACCGCTTCTGCGTCACCCCAAAAACGAGGGGCCTCTTATACCTATCGGTGGCGCAACGACACCGCAGGTTCGTCAGGGAACCACCTGTCTCTCCGCGGCGCGGGCCATGCAGCAGAGGTCGCTGGCTGGCGCTGTGGCCAACATCGTGAATACTGCGGATCAACGCTGCGCGGCGAACTTAGTGGTTCGGTCGGTGCACATCTGCAAGGACCGGCCTGACCACGCGTTGCAAAGGCTGCACCATGTTCCGTTTAGCTCGCGGTGTGCCGGGAGCTTTCATTTTGCGGGGTCGGTAGGACTTTTTCTGGGTTGCGCGGGCCTTTTACTTGGACACCAAAAATAGTTCGGAGCGCTACGCAGCATTGGTGCATGACCTGTGTGCGACGGTCGGCCTCGCGGATGCCGAGCATGTGCTGAGCACCCGCTCGATCGAGGTCGAAGGCTTTGACGTGCGGCTCGAACACTTCGAAAATGATCTCGACGCGCTGTACGCGAATTTTCATTACGGCACAGTGACGGCCGGTCGTACGCTCATTGTATTCCGGCTGATGCTCGAGGCCAACCTGATGATCTACGCGCAGGACCAGGCGCAACTCGGACTCGATACGGATACCGGAGGTATCGTGCT
>NZ_AUFE01000243.1 GCF_000426345.1 Cupriavidus phytohabitans
GTGCGACATCAAGCGCAAACCTCATTGATCAGCATGTCCCTTAGGTCACTGCGTCCGTGAGCATATCCTTTCCCGTGTTCAACGCCAACGACAACGCCATGTCTGCCTCGCCTACGCCGGGAAGTGCCAGCAAAGCAATTTGTCCGACCCCGAACGCCCCCTTGACCATTTCGGTCGGGTCACCGTCAACCACCCCGTCGATAATCTCTTCAACGCCGGTGAAGCCGCCGTTGACCGTCGAAGCAAGACTATCGAACACTCCGGATGCGAGTCTGCTGGCAGCGCCATCCGTGATCGAATTCAGCGCAGCGCCAATGGGAGTGATGCCGACTGCCGCACCCGCAGTGTCGGCGACACCGTTGACGCACTCCTTGCAGCCATTATCGAACTCGTTAGCGCCTGCCTTTATTAAGGCTGGATTGATGGTCAGAACACCGCCAACCGTTTTCAAGGCGCCTTCGGCGACATCCTTAATGCCATCGGCAACTTCCTTAATGCCATCGCCAATCTTTTCAAAAGCATTCTTCACTGCACTCATTTTGTGAACTCCTCGTTCGTGTTTCTCACGGGCTGGCACTCGTCAGATCGCATGCCAGCCATAACAAAACGAGTGGCCGGACAGATATAGCTGCCGACCAGCGCGCTTTAGACTTTAGTGGGGAGCGGCCTGCTTAACGCTATCACCGAGGGCTTTCATAAAGCTCGCCACCGCATTGGTGATCGAGATCTTGGCGCTTTGTTTTGCCGTGAGTATGGCCGTCTCTTGAGTGGTTTTAGTCAATTTTTCGATTTCATCCGATGCATTACCCGCGTCCGTTATTGTGCTCCCTCCAGCAGTCCCAGAGCCCTTTGATACACCACTCATAACAGTTTCTCCTTCTCGGTTAAGAAATGCCACCCTCGGTGGCGAACAGTGCTTCGTGCTGGCGCTCACGCCGGTGGCGTGCCGCGTTCGTTATCCGCGAGCTCGCCTAGGGAGGCGCTAATGAGCGCTGGCGCTAGATATTGCACAAGTCAAGGACACGCATGCTCCTCGTGGCCATGCAGCAAAGCATGCGCTTGCGACACATCCGACTCATTGTGCCCTCCTTCATCATCAGCCCCCGCTCGCACACATCAGCGGAGAGCAGGCGGCGAACCGCTTCGCGAAATTCTTGTCACACGGCACACGAGAATTCCAAGCAT
>NZ_AUFE01000244.1 GCF_000426345.1 Cupriavidus phytohabitans
GCAGCCCTCGCGCTGCACGCCGCCACGCTTCACCGCGCGGCTGGGGGCCATCCGCTGGTGGTCGTCACAACGAGCGATACGCTGGTGGAGTCGCCGGAGGTGACGGAGCACTATCGCTTCGAACTGGGCCGCATGCGTGCCTTCGGTAAGCGGCACGGCATTAAAGTGGTCACGCGTATCGTTCAACCCGCGATGGCGGCGACATTTCAGGTAAAGGTGCTGTCTGGCCGGGCGCTTCCCAGCTTCCCCGGCACGCATGGCGACTGCAGCACGGACCTCAAAGTTCTCCCGCAGCGCGCATTCCGGCGCACCCTTTTCCGGCAGCTGGCAGAGCAGGGGCATGCTGAACCGGTGACCTTGCTGGGGACCCGCTACGGGGAGAGCGCGCGACGCAACATCGCCATGCATCAGCGCCGCGAGTCGGCTGACGCGCCGGCGCGGAATCAGGACGGCGACCTGGTGCTGAGCCCGGTCTGCCATTGGCAGGATGACGATATCTGGGAGGGTATTGCGCTCTACGGCAGCGGTGCACGTCCCGGATATTCCGATTTCGATGACATGCGCCGTATCTACGCGCACGCCGTGGGCACTTCCTGCGCGGTGGTGGCCGATGCGATCCTGGCCGGCAACGGCTCGCGCCGACAGGGCAAATGCGGCGCACGGCTTGGCTGCCACGTCTGTCAGATGGCTGAGGACAAAAGCCTTGCCAACATGGTCGAGTATGACGAGCGCTATGCGTATGCGGCTGGCCTGCAGCGCCTAAACCGCTTCCTGCGTCATACCCGCTTCGACTGGCACCGCCGGCACTGGGTAGGGCGCACGATTCGCCGTGGCTTCATTAAGATCCAGCCGGACACCTACCACCCGGCCATGATTCGGGAGCTGGTCCGGTACATGCTGCAACTCGACTACGACGAGCAATGCCGGGCGGAACGAGCGGGAGAGAGGCCAAAGTTTGAGATCTTGCCGCTGGATCTACTTGTTGCCGTGGACGCGCTCCAGTCCCTCAATGGCCTGGCCCGGCCTTTCGCGGCGTGGGCGGACTGGCGGGACATCCGCATGCGGGGCATCCGGTACGATATTCCGAACTTGCCGCTGGTCAGCCAGACAGCGGTGCCAGAGGCGCGCTTCCTGTATGTGGGCGAGGAATGGGACGACACCGCCGCCGCCTCGGAGTGGACCGGCCTGCGCGACCCGTATCTGGAAAGCTTCACCGCGGATTCGGCATGCGG
>NZ_AUFE01000245.1 GCF_000426345.1 Cupriavidus phytohabitans
GCAGCCCTCGCGCTGCACGCCGCCACGCTTCACCGCGCGGCTGGGGGCCATCCGCTGGTGGTCGTCACAACGAGCGATACGCTGGTGGAGTCGCCAGAGGTGACGGAGCACTACCGCTGTGAGCTGGGCCGCATGCGTGTCTTTGGCAAGAGGCACGGCATCAAAGTCGTCACGCGTGTCGTCCAACCAACAACGGCGGCGACATTCCAGGTAAAGGTGCTGTCAGGCCGGGCGCTTCCGAGCTTCCCCGGCACGCATGGCGACTGCTCCACCGACCTCAAAATACTCCCGCAGCGCGCATTCCGGCGCTCCCTTTTCCGGCAGTTGGCAGAGCAGGGGCGTGCCGAACCGGTGACCTTGCTGGGCACCCGCTACGGGGAGAGCGCGCGACGCAACGTCGCCATGCACCAGCGCCGCGAGTCGGCTGACGCGCCGGCGCGGAATCAGGACGGTGACCTGGTGCTGAGCCCGGTCTGCCGGCAGGATGACGATATCTGGGAGGGAATTGCGCTCTACGGCAGCGGTGCACGTCCGGGCTATTCCGATTTCGAGGACATGCGCCGTATCTACGCGCACGCAGTGGGCACATCGTGCGCGGTGGTGGCCGATGCGATCCTGGCCGGCAGTGGTTCGCGCAGGCAGGGAAAATGCGGTGCGCGGCTTGGCTGCCATGTCTGCCAGATGGCGGAGGACAAGAGCCTGGCCAACATGGTCGAGTACGACGGTCGCTATGCGTATGCGGCCGGCCTGCAGCGGTTGAACCGTTTTATCCGGCACACCCGCTTTGACTGGCACCGCCGGCATTGGGTAGGGCGCACGATTCGGCGCGGCTTCATCAAGATCCAGCCGGACACCTACCACCCGGCCATGGTTCGCGCGCTGGTACGGTACATGTTGCAACTCGACTACGATGAGCAGTGTCGTGCGGAACGAGCGGGCGAGCGGCCGAAGTTTGAGCTCTTGCCGTTGGATCTGCTGATTGCCGTGGACGCGCTCCAGTCCCTCAATGGCCTGGCCCGGCCATTCGCGGCGTGGGCGGACTGGCGGGACATCCGCATGCGGGGCATCCGGTACGAGATTCCGAACTTGCCACTGGTCAGCCAGACAGCGGTGCCAGAGGCGCGCTTCCTGTACGTGGGCGAGGAATGGGACGACACCGCCGCCGCCTCGGAGTGGACCGGCCTGCGCGACCCGTATCTGGAAAGCTTCACCGCGGATTCGGCATGCGG
>NZ_AUFE01000246.1 GCF_000426345.1 Cupriavidus phytohabitans
CGCTGATGCCGGCGAAACGCCTTCTCGAACAGCGGCAGCAGTTTGATCACCCAGCGATGCACGGTGGAATGGCCCACCGCGATGCCGCGTTCGGCTCGTTGCCTTGTTCCGCACCCAAATGGCCGTCGTGAAGGAGACGACTCGCTCGGGGGCCATCGCCAGGCGTGCGGCTAAACATCTTGCGGCGGCGAACGAGGACGCGCAATCACCGATCCGGCGCTCGCACGCTTCGATGGCGGCCTCCTGCTTCGCCGCGCTGTTTCTGGCCGAGACGGGCATCAGCCTCGCGCAACTGCTGGCCATGAAGTGGAGCCCGGAGCTTGCCGCGAGCCTGCAGGATGCGCCGGTCGCGCGTCAGAAGTTTCGTGAGGTCAAGTACCGGGCAGGCGGGAAGGAGGTTACGTTCACCGTCTCGCTGGGCTTCATGCCAAAGCTCAAGAGGTATCTGGCGTTGTGCGAGTATCTGGTGCAAGACGCAGACTGCGACGCGTTGTTCCTCGTAATCGGGCGTTCTGCACAGCAACGACAGTTAGTAGGTCTTCCACCCCATTTTCTAGTTCAGCTTTACCGTCGACTCGACACACTCGGGATCGTGCTGCCGCGCGTGAGCGCACGTCAGTGGCCGGCGGCCAGGCAGGATTGGGCGGTGAGCAACCACGGCCCTGTCGTCGCAGCCAGGCTGATGGGGCACTCGCTGGCCACGGCGCTGCGCTCGTACTCGAACGGCACCGATGCCGCGCACAAGGCTGAGATGGGTGGGCTGCCGTCACTGCGTCAGGCTCGTGAGCGGACGTGCTGACTCGATCGAGCAGTACGACAGCTCGTTCGGCACGGTGCTGCGACGCGTTGACTTCCTCCTCAATGAACTGCGCAGACGCGATGCCGCGCTGGTCGATCAGATCGAGCACGATGTCGATATTGAAGGGAATCTGGACGCTTTCTGGTCGGCCAGGCTCGACCAGCTTTACGAACTGGGAGTGGCATGAAGAACTCGTTGATCGCACCCCTCGCTGGGCGCCCCGACTGGTACCGGGTCGAGGACGATATGGTGGTCACGCACGACAAGGCTGGAAACGCTGCTTCGCTGTTTGGTGACGACGGCTGGGACGTCCGGGCATATACGACTGGTGTGCATAAGCAGCTTTCGTGATGCCGAAAGCGCGGGGATTTGAGCAAGAACGGTGATGGACGCTGGAGGGGTTCCCTCAGGGAGCGTGCACG
>NZ_AUFE01000247.1 GCF_000426345.1 Cupriavidus phytohabitans
CTAGCCGCGCGGCACTTGAGCGACGGTGGCTTGGTGCTGTACGACCTGAGCTCCAGCTACTTCGAGGGCAGCACCTGCCCGCTGGCCAAACTCGGCTACAGCCGCGATGGTAAGAAGGGGCTGCTGCAGGTCAACTACGGCTTGCTCACCGATGCGCGCGGCTGCCCGGTGGCGGTGTCGGTGCATGAGGACAACGTGGCCGACAGCCAGACCTTCATGCCCGAGGTGCGGCGCCTGCAAGAGGAGTTTGGCCTCTCCCGGTTGGTCATGGTGGGCGATCGCGGCATGATCTCCAGCAAGGCCATCGAGCAGATGCGCGAAGGCGGTGATCTGGGCTGGATCACGGCGCTCAAGAGCGCCTCGATCCGCCCGCTGCTCGAGCAAGGACAACTGCAGCTTGGCCTGTTCGACGAGCGCAATCTGCTGGAGCTGAGTTCACCGGATTATCCGGGCGAGCGGCTGGTGGCGTGTCGTAATCCGGAACTGGCCAAGCTGCGTGCCCACAAGCGAGAAGAGTTGCTGGCGGCCACCGAGGCGTGCGTGCAGGCGGGCAAGCTCGCCGGGCGCGATCAGATCGGCCTGCGCGTGGGCAAGGTGATCGACAAGTACAAGGTGGCCAAGCACTTTGCGCTGAGCATCGACGAAGCGTCCTTCACGTTCAGCCGCAACAGCGAGGGCATCGCCCGCGAGGCGGCGCTGGACGGCCTCTACATCATCCGCACTTCGGTGAGTGCGGCACAGATGGACTCGGCCGAGTGCGTGCGCAACTACAAAGCGCTGGCCAACGTGGAGCGCGCGTTCCGCTCGCTCAAGACAGTGGACCTGAAGATACGGCCGATCCATCACCGCACGGCCGATCGGGTGCGTGCGCATATCCTGCTGTGCATGCTGGCCTACTACGTCGAGTGGCACATGCGCGAGGCCTGGCGCGAACTGATGTTCGCCGACACCGATCAGGCCGCCAAGGCCACGCGTGATCCTGTGGCGCCTGCCGTGCGCTCTGCGGCAGCGCTGGCCAAGGCGGCGCGCCACACGCTTGACGACGGCACACCCGTGCACAGCTTCTCGAGCCTGATGGCCGAACTCGCCACGATCGTGCGCAACACCTGCCGCACACCCAGCGCCGACGCTGAGGCGCCGACGTTCGAGCTCGTCACCACCGCCAACGCGAAACAGAAGCAGGCTCTGGAGTTGCTTCAGCAAATCCGCGTGTAGACAG
>NZ_AUFE01000249.1 GCF_000426345.1 Cupriavidus phytohabitans
CATTCTTGGTCGAGCTCGGTGCGCTGATCAGTGTCGCGTCCACCACCGTGCCCGCGCGCAGAATCAATCCCTTGTCGCGAAGGATGTCGTTGACCGACTTGGTCTAATAGATCGAAACGCTTTCACAACGCATCGCTCATTAGAGGTCAAAGGTGTCAACCTGTATGCCGCTTGTGACTGGGAAAAAGGGTCGCCAGTATCCAGTTCACCAATCCAACTGCTCCTCATCATGTATTTGCTTGCGCAACGTCGCGAAATGCTCCTGAAGACTTATCCCACATAACGGATGAACGCTCTCCGGAACGACGGCATCGATTTTGGCCCAATCCTCTGCAGTCAGCATCTCCACTGTTCGTGGCATGACTAGGTTTTCCTCGGAAGATAGATGATTGCGATAGTAAGCAAGATATACTGCCGCTTGTGCCACTAACACGTCTCTAGGCGTTATAACGTCCCATTCGGCGCCCTTGAAGTGGTCAAGTAGTTGGGCACTGGTTTCCGCGATCACTAGATGTTCCTGTAGAAGTCGATTCACCACAAGCTGTATATCGGGATCTCGCTTCACCAGTAAAGAAAAAGCAACATCCTCTCGAGGGTGATGAATGCGATCGCCATAATCACACATGTACTCGACGATTTTAGCTATCAATCGATAATTAGGCTGTTTTCCATCGAAAAAAGCCCCGATTTGATTTTGGAGTAGGTCTAGTAAGTGAGCGAAGTACAAATGATCGTTATGCCAATCAGCAATAGTATTGTTCATGTCGGCCATCCAGGGATGTGGTTATTATTGACATTTAGGTTAAAATTTTCAGTTTTTATAGAAGGCTAACATCCAATGGCTCCAAAAAAAAGCTCAAATGAGATGTAAGGCAGAGTCTGTGCGATGTTTACCTTGTCCATGCCATTGGGCGTTTGATATATGAAAAAGCTCCCCGCAGAGAGGGGGGTAGTGCTAGAGCAGTCAAGTTCTCCTCGTGCGTTATTCCTGCGCCCCATGACCGTGATTTCATCTTGACTGGCCGTCAGCCCATCGGCTTCGTTTCCCATGAACGGAGTGATTGAGTTTTACAGATGCCTGCCATTTCCATATCGTTTGTGAGTTTCACCGGCGTTGTTGCATAAATCCGGGGTCGGTTGGGCTGACGTTTACGCGCAACGGCTGAAACGCTGGCTCTGTTAACTTCTGACGAAGTTGCGTAGT
>NZ_AUFE01000250.1 GCF_000426345.1 Cupriavidus phytohabitans
ACCCACTCGGCAACCTTCAAGGCCAAGGTGGCCATGGCCGCGCTCAAGGGCGACAAGACGCTGGCGGAATTGGCCCAGCAGTATGACGTGCACCCGAGCAGATCACGGAGTGGAAGCAGCAGTTGGCGGAGCACGCCGCGGACGTGTTCGGCGGCGGCAAAACCAAGACTGCGGCCGAGCCGCCGGTGGACGTGAAGGTGCTGCATGCAAAGATCGGCCAATTGACACTGGAGAACGATTTTTTAGAGCACGCGCTCGGCAAGGCGGGATTGCTGAGCGGAAAGCGATGATTGACCGCGATCACCCGCTGCCGGTGAGCCGCTAGGTCAAGCTGGTCGGCATTTCCCGATCGAGCGTCTACTACCAGCCGCGTCCAATCAGCGACGCGGATCTGAGGCTGATGCGCCGGATCGACGAACTGCATCTGGAGCATCCCTTCGCGGGCGCACGCATGCTGGCCCGCCTGTTGCGACGGGAGAGCATCCCGGTCGGCCGCCGGCACGTGCGCACGCTGATGAAGCGCATGGGCATCGAGGCGCTGTACGGTCGCCCGAACACGAGCCGCAAGCATGCGGCGCACAAGATCTGGCCATACCTACTGCGCGACCGGACGATCGATCGCGCCAACCAGGTGTGGGCGCTGGACACGAGCTACATTCCGATGGCGCGGGGCTTCGTGTATCTGACGGCGGTGGTGGACTGGGCGAGCCGCAAAGTACTGGCCCACCGGGTGGCGATCACTCTGGAGAGCTGCCATGCTGTCGAGGCGCTGGAGGAGGCCTTTGCGAAATACGGCACGCCGGAGATCGTCAACACCGACCAGGGCAGCCAGTTCACCGCGACGGAGTTCACAGACGCTGTGCTCGACCGCGGCATCCAACTGTCGATGGACGGCAAGGGCAGTTGGCGCGACAACGTGTTCGTCGAACGCCTTTGGCGCAGCGTCAAATACGAGGAGGTCTACCTGAAAGCCTACGACTCGGTCAGCCATGCGCGCCGCTCTATCGCTAACGACCTAACTTGGTACAACCAACGACAGCCCCATTCCAGTCTGGCGGACCAGACCACGGATGAGGCATACTTCGCCACGCTGCCAGCGATCAAATCGGCAGCCTGACTGCCCCAGCGCTTCCACTTAAAAACTCCGGATCTCTGTCCGAAATAACGGCGCCACCTCT
>NZ_AUFE01000251.1 GCF_000426345.1 Cupriavidus phytohabitans
AGGCAAATATCGTCCTGAATTGGCCTTCTTCTCTCACATTACGAAAACCAAGGTCGCGCTTACCTGCATAGCTGCTCCCCGACCCCATTGATCAGCGGTTCCCTAAAAAAGAGCGTCATTTTGTTGACACGGCAAGGATTTCCGCATGTAATGACGACAATTTGATTCAGTTTAAGGTACCGCCTTTACGAGGTCAACAGCTGCATCTCTCTTTATCCAACGATGCCACGCAAGCCACAAAACACATCAATTTATGACGAAAATTCGGCGCCCGGAGGTGCCTCAAGTGTGGACCGCGCTTTGTCCTTGCTTGACGTGTTCACACCACAATCTGCTTCGCTCTCACTGACTGAGATAGCGAAACAGACAAGGCTTTATAAAAGCACCGTACTGAGGTTGCTAGCCTCCTTGCAACACAAGGGCTATGTTCAACGTAGAACAGATGGGACCTACTGCCTCGGCCCACAAATCGCGCGTCTTTATGCAATCTACGCGTCGTCATTTTCGCTCGAAGAGATCGTTATGCCGGCGCTGCGTGAACTCACAGAACAAACCAAGGAGAGCGCTGCATTTTATGTACGACAAAAGGAGTTCCGTCTCTGCCTCTATCGAGTTGACTCCCCACAGCTGGTTCGCGATCACATACGGGCGGGTGAGATCCTCCCTATTGATCGCGGCGCTGGCGGCCGCGTACTGCTGGCCTATTCCGGTGAGCAAGGGGAAATCTACGATCGGATTCGTAAAGATGGCATTGCTATGCTAGTCGGAGATCGCGTATCGGAGCTCAGCGGCATATCAGCTCCTGTTTTCAATGCTGCAAGAGAACTCGCTGGCGCCGTCACACTTACAATGCCCACGTCTCGCTATTCGGAAACCTTTGCGAAACCTGTACGCGATGTGGCAATGAGTATCTCATCGAGATTGGGCGTCACCGGCTTGAACGAATGATGGCGCTGAGTCCTCACATTCTTTTTTGAGAAAATGCACTGGCGTGCGAAGCAGCCTGTGACCTCTGAGTGTAGCCGATCAGCCGCTTCGACACGGAACCTCACCATCACCCATGGAACTGGGCGGTTTCAAGAGCGAAGTGCCACACCCTGCGGGTTATTGAACAGGGAGCCGGTCAGTTGGGTTGGCCAGGACCTGAGCGAGGAC
>NZ_AUFE01000248.1 GCF_000426345.1 Cupriavidus phytohabitans
CGAACTGCTGCCATGGGCCATGGCTGAGCAGATCCGCTCGAACGCCGCCTGAAAGTAACCTCCTCGTCAAGAACGCTGACCGTCGGACGGTTACGTCCATATTGCTCTGTAGCCGTCAGCAGTGCGCGAGCCTCTTTGACCACCTGATTGAAGTCCTGCTTTGCTGCTGACACGGACCGGGCAATGGTGTGGATGTTTTGGACGGGCATCGCCGATGCGACCATCAAGACATCCCCCGGCGAGGATGTATCGGTCAGGCTCGATTGACGGAAACAGCATTCGATGCGTGCCGTCATGGTAGTAATCGCCGCGCGGGTAATGGCGACCGCTTTGGCTTCCGCAGCTTCAGGCGCAAGGATTTCATCCATGGGTTACTCCATTGATGAAGGCAAAAAGAAATCCCTGACCGGCTGGTTGAGGTCATAAGCCCGGCCAGGGGAACGGCACAGTTTTGCCGGAGGTGTCGCTAGGAGGGGGAGGGAAAAGCGGGCATTTGGCTAGGCTCCTTGAACTCAAGGCGCTCCGAGAAAGCGCACTGGCTTCGGAGCTGTTAGAGCCAACTGTAAGACATTTACTCTAAAAGAGAATAATGGAATGAAGGCTTGGAGTGTAATGCCTATTCCATCAGTCCTTAATAGCGGCCGCTAGAGCCACGTTCTAGCATTAGCCTATGGATGCATTGGCGCAGCGGCTTCAAGCGCTCTGACGCGTTTCTATGCAGCGGCAGCAAGCTCGTCTTCAAGCAAGACTCTTTCGACCGCATGGCGACGTTGGAGCGCGGCAAGCGCTTCAGACGCATGGACTTGGAGCCATTCGATGGCGGTGGCTTTCTTGATGGTACTGCGATTGCCTGTGAAGCCAGAAAGGTCGGCGTAAAGTCTGATAACAGCTTGTTGGAATATAGCCATAACCTTTATTAACCTTTTAGCCCCATCCGAATGTTCCCTACCATACATTCCATGTTTTTCTCCGGCTATTAGATACCCTTTGCCGAACATGGGATTTTTTTCCCCCGCTATAAGATAACCTTTGCCAAACATTGGGGCCTTTTCTCCAGTCCGACCAAACATCGGATTCTTCTCTCCAGTAAGACGAGGCATAAGATGTCCTTTGCCAAACATAGGATGTTTCTCTCCAGT
>NZ_AUFE01000252.1 GCF_000426345.1 Cupriavidus phytohabitans
CACCGTCCAACCCAAACTGCAAGGGGCCGCATGCGGCCCCTTGGTTACCCAACCATACGCCGCCATTTACTGTCGCTTTTACACCGCCGTCAACAGATCATCTACCGCGCGAAGATATCGTCCATCAACCCGATGATGCGTGCTGTCCGCAGTGCGGTGGGACACTCAGCGATCTTGGCGAGGACATCGCCGAGCAGCTCGAGTACGTGCCCGGGCATTGGCGAGTGATTCGTCATCGTCGACCGAAAAAGGCTTGCGCTTGCTGTGACTGCATCGTCCAGGCGGCCGCGCCCAGCCGTCCCATTGATCGCGGTATGCCGGGTCCCGGCCTGCTCGCCCATGTCCTGGTTAGCAAGTTCTGCGACCATCTCCCGCTGTACCGTCAGTCAGTGATATACGCACGAGATTGTGTCGAGTTGAGCCGATCGACGCTGGCCGATTGGGTCGGCCAGGCCAGCGCACTGCTGCGCCCTCTGGTCAATGCCATTCGACAGTACGTGATGGCGGCCTCGAAGATCCATGCCGACGACACGCCGGTCCCGGTGCTCGAACCCGGCAATGGCAAGACCAAGACAGGCCGGCTCTGGACCTATGTGCGTGATGACCGGCCGGCCGGCTCGACGGACGCGCCGGCCGCCTGGTTCGCATACAGCCCCAGTCGCTCGGGAGAATATCCGCAAGCCCACTTGAAGGGCTTCAGGGGAGTCCTGCAGGCTGATGCGTTCGCGGGCTACAACGCCATCTATGAGAGAGGTGACGTGCGAGAGGCCGGATGCGTCGCTCACGCAAGACGCAAATTCCATGACCTGTACCTGGCTCGCAGGAACGAGGTCAACACCGAGGCATTGCGCTGGATCGGCGAACTGTACGCGATCGAGACCGAGATCCGCTGCAAGCCACCAGACGAGCGAAGACGCGTCCGACGGGAACGGGCGCGGCCCTTACTGGATGCCTTTGTAACGTGGTTGCGCTCGACACTCAGCACGGTGTCGCACAGAAGCGATACCGCGAAGGCCATCAATTACGCATTGAATCAGTGGGCCGCACTAAGGCTACGCTGAATAAGCTGCTGATTTTTTTGTGGAGCGGTTCGACGCGGAGCCTATTCGCTTTGAAAAATGGCTCTGAT
>NZ_AUFE01000253.1 GCF_000426345.1 Cupriavidus phytohabitans
GTCCGAGATATGGGTGTAGATCATCCGGCCGGGCTCCGAGCCATACTTCGGGTTGACGTGGCCAGTGCTCTCGGCCCGCCCGCCGGCCTTGAAACGCTGACCGTCTGAGGACGAGGTCGTGCCATCACCCCAATGCGCGGCAAATGAATGCGCCGACTGCGCGTTGATCAGCTCTGCCAAGCTTTGCGAATATGTGTCGTCCCGGATATGCCAGGCTTGCAGCCACGCCAGCTTGGCATACGTGGTACCGGGACAGGATTCTGCCATCTTGGTCAGTCCGAGATTGATGGCATCGGCAAGAATCGTCGTCAACAGCAACGTTTTATCGGAGGCTGGCTCGTCGGTTTTCAGGTGCGTGAAATGGTGAGTGAATCCGGTCCATGCATCCACCTCCATCAGGAGTTCGGTAATCTTGACGCGTGGCAGCATGAGGGACGTCTGGTCGATCAATGTCTGTGCCTCCATCGGGACAGAGGCGTCGAGCGGCGAGATCTTCAAGCCAGACTCAGTGATGATCGCATCCGGCAGCTTTTTTGCGGCGGCAAGCCGGTTAACGGTGGTCAGCTTCATTTCCAGTAGCCGGCGCCGCTCTTCCAGGAAACGGTCGCAATCGGTAGTTACCGTCAGTGGCAGCAAGCGGTTCTCCCTAAGCGCACCGAACTTTTCGGTCGGCAGCAGATATTCCTCGAAGTCCTTGAATTGCCGCGATCCTTCAACCCAGATATCACCGGAACGCAGGCGGTTCCTCAGTTCGGACAGTGCGCACATTTCATAGAACCGTCGGTCGATGCCGTTCTTGGTCTGTACCAGAGGCTCCCAACGTTTCTTGATAAAGGAGGTCGGTGCGTCGGCCGGGACCTTACGGGCGTCGTTGGCGTTCATTGTCCGGATCGTTTCGATTGCCGCCAGTAAGTCCTTGGCTGCCGGCGCTGCACGCAGTTTCAATATGTCGAGGAACTCCGGTACATAGCGACGCAGCGTGGAGAAGTAGTCGCCAACCAGATGCAGGAAATCGAAGGTTTCTGGCTGCGCAAGCTGTTCTGCCTCCGAGACGCTCTTCGTGAAAACGTGCCAAGGCATCACAGCTTCGATCGCCTCGAATGGGTCGCCGCCGTTCTCTTTG
>NZ_AUFE01000254.1 GCF_000426345.1 Cupriavidus phytohabitans
GTGCTCAAGAACACCCACTACCGGGTAGCGTGCGCTTTCCGCGAGAATTCTGCATCCTGGCGCTTTCAGCAGGCCTAGCGTCAAAAACTTGTTCGCAATCTGGGTACGCAAAGCGTCCGTGGGCACAACTACGATAACTCGCTCACAGCAAGCCGATGTCAGAACACCGAGCATGGTCTCGGTTTTTCCGGTGCCAGTTGGCAGGACTATCGATGCGACTTCGTTGCTCACCGTCCAGTGTGCGTGTACAGCGTGCAAAGCGCCGGTTTGCGGGGGGCGGAAGCCGATGACGCCCGTCGACCTGTCCTCTTCTACATAGGCGAATCCGTCTCGCCAGGAAGCGGTGGCGTCTTTCGCGCTTCTGTTGTCCACTGAACGGTCATCGGCCTGCAATGATGGATGCTGCAACCAAGTCCCTGCGGAGACATCAAGCGCGTCATCCACGATGGCAGCGTTCGGCGATTTCAGCACAGCTGCCTCGGTTGAGTCCGGAATTTGAGGAGGGGCACTCTTAAGGATGCGAACCGGCATCGGAAGAATGCCAGACGTAACCTCGAAACCTTCCGCTCGGTCCGTCACGAACCGAACTACCTCAGCATCGATTTCCTGTTCCGGCCAAGCCAGCTGACGAATCCAGCTTTTTTCTATTTTCTTGCTGACCGAATACACCGCGGCAAGTCGCACCTTCATCTAGCCATTCCCTTTGAACACCGCTACAGACAATAGGTTTTCTAGGCAGCCCCATACCTAGCCGCTGCCTGCATATGTCAAATATGAAAAAACTAACCCTTCTCAATAAGCTCTGTTCGCGTCTTCGAAAAGCCCTCTTCCGAGGGGTTCCGGCGTAGCAGGCGCGCGTGCGCCGGTAGCGGTGGCCTGCGTTCGGATGACTGAGGTCTCGATCGTGCTTTTGGAGGCCGAAAGCCGAGATACCCTGCACAGGCACTACGATGCAATGACAACCGGGAATTGCTTGCCCTCCTCGAAAGCCGACGTCGGCCTAGTGCTAGTACCAGCGGCGGCTTTGGGTCGAACTGGGACAGCCGACCCGCCTGCGAAATCGTGTTTCCGATTTGTTGGCCCCTTGCATTGCAGCATTCAATGAGGGCATCAACCAGCGA
>NZ_AUFE01000255.1 GCF_000426345.1 Cupriavidus phytohabitans
TCCTTCCTGTTGAGAATGTACGCCGCTTGCCATTCATCCGTAAGCGCGCGGTGATCCCGTCTTGACGACAGCGCCGCGTTACTGTGCCGTGAGTTGCCAGCGATGTGGCAGAAGGTCTTCGAGGCGACTGGCGGGCTGCATCGGCAGCCGGGCGAGCACGTCCTTGAGATAGGCGTAGGAGTCGTGGCCGTTCAACTTGGCTGACTGCATCAGGCTCATGACCGCCGCGGCTCGACGCCCTGCCCGAAGCGAGCCCGCGAACAGCCAGTTGGCGCGGCCGAGGGCAATCGGACGTATCTGGTTTTCGCACCAGTTGTTATCAATGGGGACCTGCGGATCGTCGAGGTACCGCGTCAGGGCAGCCCATCGCCTTAGACTGTAGTCCAGTGCCTTGGCGGTAGCAGATCGGTCGCTCACACGAGTGCGTTGTCCGGTCATCCACGCATTTAGTGCATTGGCAATCGGCCGCGCACGTTGTTGCCGGATTTCCAGCCGCAATTGTGCAGAAACCTGCTGCACTTCTCGCTCGATCTCGTAGAGCTCACCTATGTACTGCAGGGCATCCTGTGCAATGTGGCTTTTGTTCGCCGCGTGGAGGTCGTAAAACTTACGCCTCGAGTGAGCCATACAACCCAACTCGGTAATGCCTTGGGCAAACAGCGCCTTATAGCCGGTGAAGTCGTCGCAGACGAGCTGACCTTTCCAGTTACCAAGGAAGTTCCTCGCATGCTCGCCCGCGCGACTGTCGGCAAAGTCGTACACCACTGCGCGCAGATCCTCGAATGCCCCAGGGCAATACGTCCATAGATAGGCGCGCTGTGTCTTGCCCTTGCCGGGACTGAGCATGGCCACTGGCGTCTCGTCGGCATGTAGCACGCGATGTTGCAGAATCTGCTTCTTGAGCGCGTCCACCAGTGGTTGCAGTTGCACGCCGCACATGCCGACCCATTGCGCGAGCGTGGACCGAGGAATGGCTAACGAGGCTCTGCCTCAGACCGACGAGTAGTACGGGTGACTGCGGAGCGCTGAGGGGGTAAGGTGGCTCCGGTCGAGCCGGCTGGGACAAG
>NZ_AUFE01000256.1 GCF_000426345.1 Cupriavidus phytohabitans
GCCCAAAGGGACACCGGTCACACTCAATCAGATAATTCGGTTGGCTGCTTCCCTGGGTGGGTTCCTTGGGCGCAAGAGCGATGGCGAGCCTGGCGCCAAGACAATCTGGATCGGCATGCAGCGAAACATGGACGTCGCGCTCACCATTCAAGCACTGAGGGAAGAGCCATGACTTTTGTATAAAGAGATGCGCACAACTCGCAAGCGCAATTGTGTATCCCGAGCGACCTTCCTTGACCGGGCCTTCAGGCTAATCGAGGAAGCCGAGAAAACCCGGCGCCGCAGCAACGGCGCCGAACACATCGAACTGCTCTTGAAGGGCGTTCCCTTCAAGGACGCAACGCCGGCACAAGACAATCCGCCGGTTCAGCAACAACTCGCCGCCTGACGACCGGCGACGATCAACCTTCGTACACCAGATTTGACTTTATCTCTACGTTGATCAATCTACGGCATTACTGCCTAAGCTGATCAATCGCTTCGAAACCTTTTTTCATCACTGGCCATCACGCCGTGGTAAGGCTCGCCCGAGTCATGGGCAAAACCATTCGCACAACGATACACATCCTGGCATCGTACGCCCGGTACCCGCGCTTCTTCCGATCCCATCGGCTTGTCCAACCGCGCGCGCCGAGCCTGCTCGAAACGCGCAACCAGTTGTATATTTCAGGCCGTCATAGCCGGATCGCCGGAGGTTGGCCAAATGCATCCGGTAGCCATCCTTCATCAACGCATCTACAAGCCAGTACCAGTTGTACGGGTTTCAATGACCACTCCACGACATCTCCCGGTTGGATGCCCGGTGCCGTTTGAATCTGGACGGAATCTTTCGACAACCGCCTCTGGTAGAGAACGCGCCAAAGTCCTGAGCGACAACCTCCACGCTCTATGCTGTCTCAGCGCTGCGCGGGAACATGAGATCGACTCGGACTATCGGATCATCCGAACCTACGCCATCACCGCGCTCAAACCTGTCCTGCCAGCGGCGCTTCTAGGACTGCGCTGGGCCAAGGCTGCGCTGAATGAGACCTTGGCCTTGATCGCAACGCGTACCCATCGCGTGC
>NZ_AUFE01000257.1 GCF_000426345.1 Cupriavidus phytohabitans
CAGATTCCTATTCGATCTGGGAGTTCTGCACGCAGCACAATTCTTCCGACGCCTTGCTGCGCCTTACCCTTCAACATTCTGCAGGCCGGACTAAAGAGTGTCACCCGTGCGTCGGCGATCCTGGCCAGGATGCGGTAGCCGTCGAACTTGGTTTCGATGATCCAGCCGGAGCCGCTGGGTAACGTTGGCGACAGCGTGGCCAGCTGCGGTGCGAGCTTGGCCGGCAGTACGGCGCGCGGCGCGCGCTTGACGGCGGCGGCGGGATCCTCGTCGAGGACCGCGACAGAATTCTTGGCCCCATCTTCCGCGTTCAGCGCGCCCAACGGCTTGGCGATGACGCTGTCCGGCAGCGCCGCCAGCACATCGAATTCCGACAGCGGGCGTGCCCATGCGTCACGCTTCTTGAACAGGATCCACTGCTCGGATTTGTCGCCCGGCTTGGCAATGCGCACCAGCTCCCAGCGGCCGGCGAGCTTTTCGCCATGGAGATCGAAAAGAAGTTTGCCCGCGGCCATGCCTTCGCGGGGGTCCCCAATCGGCACCCAGGTGCCGCGATCCCACACAATCACCGATCCGGCGCCGTATTGCTTGGGCGGGATGTCGCCCTCGAAGCTGGCATAGTCCAGCGGGTGGTCCTCGACATGGACGGCAATACGCTTTTCGGCGGGATCGTAGCTCGGGCCCTTCGGCACCGCCCAGCTGAGCAGCACGCCATCGAGTTCCAGCCGGAAATCGTAGTGCAGGCGTCGAGCCCAGTGCTTCTGGATGACGAAGCTTAAGGGCGCTTGCTTCTTGCGACGCTGTCGCCCTACGGCCGGTTCAGGGGTGATGCTGAAGTCGCGCTTCTGTTCATAGCGCTCGAGCGCCGACGGTGACGCGGTCTCGCGGCGCGTGGTCCTCGGCCTCGCGGAAGTCGTTGCCATACGAATGAATCGTCCCAACTTTCCTGCTCCACACAGGCACAACACGGTTAGTCTTACTGTGTCACAAATGTGATCGATCAGCCGGACGCGCAACATGGGCAAATGCCAAGGCTGCGCATCAGGTGGAAGCTAAGTTGATGG
>NZ_AUFE01000258.1 GCF_000426345.1 Cupriavidus phytohabitans
TTCTGCACGGCGGCGTCGCTGATGTCGACCATCACCACGTTCAGTCCCACTACCGCGCAGGCCTGGGCGATGCCATTGCCCATGGTGCCGGCACCAACGATGCCTACTGTCTTGATTGCCATGTCGAACGCCTTTAAGGGTTTGGAGAATATAGATGTGGTTCGCTGGAGTTGAGGCCGTAGAGCCGCGTCGCAGCTTCGCCCGTCAAGATGTCGCGCTGAGCGCGTTAACTGGATCGGCTCTCTTGAATAGCGCGGCACGGATAGCGTGCCAAACGCCATCGCGGCCGTCCAAGCCGATGAAAGATGCATTGAGTAAGCTGGCGTAGGCCGCCAGCGGTCTGAACGTCTCCTGATCGTAGCGCCGCGGGCGTCGTTCGCCACTACCCGAGCCTGCCCATTTATTGACAATTTCTGCCGCTTTTCCCGCAACTGAAATCGAGTGCGATGAGAGGAGGGCGCACAAGCGCGGAGCACTCGGGGGCATGCACCCTGGGAAGTGCGCCATAAAGTGGCAGTTTCGGCTCTTTATGCTATCGGAAAGGTTTCTTCCGGCTTTGTTGGGAAATTCGCCGAATCGCGGCCGCGATTTCAAGCAATTTCCGGCCGAAATTTGGCGGGAATGTAGGTATTAAGGCGCTTCTTTTTGAGGGCCGTACAAGCAATTAGTGTCCGGACTTGTATTTCTTCAATCATAACGTGACCGAATTTTTGCTTGCTCTCGTAAGTGCTTGAAATAACGTAGTTTTTGGGTCTACTGCGTTCACCGCATAGGGGGTGCTTCCTGCGCGCTCTTGGGGCGGTTTCGGACGGAAGCTCGTCGCGAAATGGCAGCCATTTCGCACCGACCCTTCGGCAAAACTTGCGTCTTACGGATTCTTTGCCGTACGCGTGGAGATACAGCCTATCGAGATCAATGCGGAGCTGGCGAGACTTGGTCTGGAAGGGGTCGTGCGCCCAATCCATCCAAGTTAAGCCGCCAATAAAATCGCAATTCCCCCCGCGAACCCTTGACAGATGACGAGGTTCGAGGGGCCGCCGCCCTGCTTG
>NZ_AUFE01000259.1 GCF_000426345.1 Cupriavidus phytohabitans
ATCAGGCTTCTGCCGACCACGGTCTGACCGTCTTGCCATCACTGTTTGCTCGCCTGAGCAATCGGTGGTCTGGAGATTTCTCTTGCGTACGTTTCTATCTTTCAGTTCAAGCCTGCGCAGCCGGCCTGCCGGCAGCGGACACGTGATCAGGACTGAAGTCCCGGTTCTGTGTAAGCAGCGCCCAGACGATTCGCGCATTCTTGTTCGCGAGCGCAACGGCAGCCACATTGACGTTGCGCCGTATGAGCAATGTTTGGAGCCAACTGCTAGTCGCGCCTTTGGGCTTGGCCCGGTATATCACCGCGCGAGCGCCATGGATAAGCAGCGTTCGCAAATACGTATCCCCTCGCTTGCTGATGCCAAGCAAGACGTTTTTCCCTCCGCTGGAGTTTTGTCGAGGCACAAGACCGAGCCACGCCGCCAATTGGCGACCGCTAGTGAAGTTCCGAGCATTGCCTACGGTCGCCGCCAGTGCGCTGGCGGTAATCGGGCCGATGCCAGGCACTCGGGCCAGTTTGCGGCTCAACTCGTTGTCCCGGTGCCAAGCCTCAATCTGGGCGCCAATTTCGTCGGCCTGACGGTCCAGCTCTTTCAGATGCTCCAGCAAGCTCTGTATGAGCATACGGAACGGCCCGGGCAATTCATTGGTGGCATCCTCGATCAGCTCCGGCACCTGCCTGGCAATGTTCGCAATGCCTTGGGGAACAACCAACCCAAACTCGGCCAGCAAACCACGAATCTGGTTGGCCTGCGATGTGCGCGCTTTTACGAAGCCTTGCCGCGCACGATGCAGTGCCAGCACCGCCTGCTGCTCGACGTTCTTGATCGGCACAAACCTCATGTTCGGCCGTGCCACCGCTTCGCAGATCGCCTCGGCATCGGCCGCATCATTTTTGTTGGTCTTGACATACGGCTTGACGAACTGCGGTGCCATCAACCGCACCGTGTGGCCAAAGCTTTCCAGCTTGCGAGCCCAATGATGCGCGCTGCCACAAGCTTCCATTCCCACGACACTCGGCTCCAGGGTGGCAAAGA
>NZ_AUFE01000260.1 GCF_000426345.1 Cupriavidus phytohabitans
CGAACTGCTGCCATGGGCCATGGCTGAGCAGATCCGCTCGAACGCCGCCTGAAAGTAACCTCCTCGTCAAGAACGCTGACCGTCGGACGGTTACGAACAGCGCGCGCCCGCCCTGGGTGTAGCCGCGGCCTACAGCATTGTCCCGGGCGTTGACGCGGAAGATGCCGGCCTTGTCCGAATAGAACGCCATCGGTTTGCCGTGGCGCTCAACATAGGCGCGCGTGGCGGTGAAGTACGCCGCCGTCGATTCGCTCGGCACGAAGAGCAACTGCATCAGCTGGCCCGTGGCGTCATCGACATAGACCAGCAGGGTGCACGCCGGCGCCCGGTCCTCGAACCAAGCGGGATCGGAGCCATCGATCTGCACCAGCTCGCCCCGGCAGGTGTGGGGGTTGCGCGGCTGGTGCGCGCTTGGGCGGGCGCAGCTTCCTGGGAAACTAAAATCCGGCGTCGATCATGAAGCGGCGTACGCATGCTGCCGAGATGGCTATACCGTGGCGCTCGCGTAGCTTCTCCCCAGGCGAGGGTCGGGCCCAAGTCGGCATAGCTGTCGCCGACCAGGCCAAGCATGCGGGGCTTCAGCCGGGGGGGGGGACGATGATTCGGAGCGCCTTGCCGGCGACTCTGTAAGCCCGACGCGCCTTCGAGCGGGTACCGACGCAGCACGCCCACCGTCTGCCCTGTGGTGAGTACTAGCCGGGCCGCCGCAATGCCTGCCATTCTTAGATCTGAAGGGTGCCAAGAGGCAGTCGGACATCAACACTGACAGCCGAGGAGTACTCGCGCGTGCGGAAGCCGTTCGCGCGCACGCGGCGGTGAGATGGATCCCGGCGCAGCAAATCGACATCATGGCCCGATCTTCTCGATGGGCTTGCTGCGGGGGATAGACAATCCGTTTCGGACTGAGGTCAGTCGGAAAAGGTGGATGCCAACGTTTCGTACAATCTCGAAACGGAGAGCATCATGAATCGAATTCCCAAGGCGACTTACACGAAAGAGTTTCGTGAAGAGGCGGT
>NZ_AUFE01000261.1 GCF_000426345.1 Cupriavidus phytohabitans
CGTCGATTGATTACACCCACGGGCCGTCCGTTCTTGACCACGGCGATCGCATGAAGCTTCGGATCTCGTGCCAGGATGTCGAGAACATCATTGTTACGGGCTTCCGGGGGGACGCTTGGCACGCTAATCAGGAGTCTGCTAGCGGAGAACGCACGCGGCGCCAGCTTTACGGCTTCCGGAAATACTGCGATAGATTGGGCACGAACGGCATCTAGTGCTTGTGCATGGAGAGCGACGCTGGGTAAAGTATTCGGCTTGCCTAAGATAAAGCCTTGAGCATAGTTGATACCAATATCGCGACAGACCATCAGGTCTTCCATCGTTTCGAGGCCTTCTGCTATCAGTTGCGCATGCCCGTGCTTGGCAAGTGCATGCAGATGACGGATCGCTTCGAGATGAAACGCTGACCGAGACACACCGGCAACAATCGAGCGGTCAATTTTAATGTAGTCGGGCTGCAATGCAATCCATAAGCCAAGATTGGAGTTTCCCGTCCCAAAGTCATCCATTGCAAACTGAGCGCCCGCCTCACGCATGCGTCGAATAGCGGTTTCAAGGGACGAAACAGGATCGGGGCTTGATTGCTCCGTTAGCTCGATGACGATGCGCTCGACGGGAAATTGCAGCGTCCCTAGGAAGGCTCGCACATCATCTTCGCAGCAGACAATTTGCCGGATTGCTGCGGCACTGAAGTTCAGGAAAAGTTTTCCAGGAAGCAGGGTCTTCGCGAATGCGCTGACGCTAAGTTTGCCAGCGAAGTGCTCAAGCTCAACCATGCAGTTCTCCCGTTGAGCTTGGCCGAAGAGCGCCGAGGGGCTTTCCAGAGCCGATCCAGCCGGACCACGCAGCAATGCTTCATAGCCAAGGATGTCTCCGGAAGAGAGGATGCCGATGGGCTGGAACACCGCATGTAGCAGCTGTTTATCGATGCACTCGGTAATCGACAGGGTCATTTTCTGAGATGTACGAAAAATCGGTCCAGCCGTGGAAACGTGGTTGGGCTTCAGGA
>NZ_AUFE01000262.1 GCF_000426345.1 Cupriavidus phytohabitans
ACACTACGCAACTTCGTCAGAAGTTAACAGAGCCAGCGTTTCAGCCGTTGCGCGTAAACGTCAGCCCAACCGACCCCGGATTTATGCAACAACGCACCTGAACATATAAAAAGGATAAGGTGACTCATATCGGTTGGCGTTATCTCAATGGCGAACGAGCGAGCAAGGAATCAACGATATCTAAACCGATGCTGTTGTTGGCGTCCAGGCAGCGAAGTTTGTTCATCAGTTGGAGCGACATGGCATGCTCGCCAAGCCGTATACTAAATAACGTCTGGGCTTTTAGGGTAAAGAGCCAGAAGCGAGCAGGGCCTGAAATAGTGAAGTCAGCGTCGCCGGGCCATACTGCACGCCAATCAATGTTGATAGACGCCTGGCGCGCAGCAGCCACTAGGGCTTTGCCTGCGACTTCCTGCGCTTTTCGAAGCTCGCCGCGGCTTGCTTGTAACTTATACAGGATATAGTACGGTGGCAAGCAAGTGGGGAAGGAAAGAACTTTCGTCCATAAGATGACTTCCGCATCGTCATTTCCCCCCTCCGGAATTGTATTAATCAACTGCATGGCCGGGGGAGTGGCAGTGCTGCCAAAAAATTCGGCTAATTCGATATCGGTAATGAGGTTCATTCCTCTCTCCTGCAAGGTGGGGCTCCGGATGACTTTTTTGCTTCCTAGCTGATGCGATGACCGCCGGAATGGAAACAATGAATTGGGCGCACGTACATCATAAAGAAGCAGTCCTACAGAAGGCCACTTGGCTTAACGTCTCAGACGGTAGGCAGCATTCAGCTTAGCAAAACGCGGAAAAACTCGATGCAGTGACGCCCGACTCCCGGATTGTGAATAATGACGCCCCCCGGCCTCGCGGGGGGAAGCCTCATCGATTGCGCGGTGAGTACTTCAGCAGCCTGTTAGTCTTACTGTGTCATAAAAAATAGTGCATTATATGGACTTCTTCATTAAAGGTGGAAGTGCATGAGCACACGTGACCGATTTGCGGATTACA